>NZ_WMKA01000066.1 GCF_009711085.1 Cellulosimicrobium composti | reverse complement strand
GCGGGACGCGCGCCGCGCGGGGCGCGCGCGACCGTCAGCGCCTCCACGGGCCGGCCCGGCCCGTCGTGCCCGACGACGAGCGCGACCACGCGGTCACGCGCGGGCACGCGCACGGGCGCGGGCGGGAGCGTGCACTGCTCGAGGACGAGCACGAGCGCGCTGCCCCCCAGGCCCGTGCCGGCCGGGCCGCCGTGCCGCAGCTCCTCGTGCGCGAGCCGCAACGCCGTGAACGGCCCCGCGAGACCCTGCTCGGTCACGCAGAACGTGTACGGCCGGCCGTCGAACAGGTCCGCGACGAACCCGCCGAGCAGGCGCTCGTGCTGCAGGTCCGGCGTCGTCACGACGAGCACGACGAGCCGGACGTCGTCGAGCAGGCCGCGCTCCGCCAGCGCCGCACGCGCGGCGCGGATCATCGTCGGGTAGTCGCGCCCGGGACCCGCGTCGAGCCAGTCGGTCGGCTGGCCCTCGCCGTACACGTACCGCAGGTCCTCCGCGACCGAGCGCCGTGTGCCCTCCCCGACGGGCACGAGGTCGTCCACGGGCACGTCGACGACGGCCCGCACCCTCAGCACCGCGTCGTCCGGCCGTGCGCCGGCCCGCGGCCCACCCCCGAGCGTCACGTCAGTTCCGCGTCGAGTGCTCGACGACGAAGTCCGTCAGCGAGCCCACGCTCTCGAGGTGGTGCTGCTCGAGCGACTCCGGGTCCACCTCCATGTCGAGCGAGTCCTCGAGCGCCATGAGCAGACCGAGGACGCTCGTCGAGTCGAGGTCGAGGTCGTCGAACAGGCGCGTCGCGTCGGTGACGTCCGGGAGCGGGCGCCCGAGGACGCTCGACAGCGCCTCGACGACGGCGCCGACGACGCGGTCGCGGCCGAGGGCCTCCTGGGACTCGGTGTTCGTGGACGTGCTCACGATGGTTCCTCCGGTGGTGGGTCGGGCGCCCGCGGCGCGGGCGGCGGGCAAGGTCAGGGGACGACGGCCGCGACCGGCTCGACGCGCGCTCCGAGGTCGTGGAACACCTGCCGGGACAGCAGGTCGTCGGGCGTGTCCGCGTGCCGCACGAGGAACGCCTCGTCGCCCAGGGTCAGCACCTCGGCCGGGTACCCGTGGCTGAGGAAGTGCACGGGCGACGCCGTCGCGCCGTACGCGCCCGAGCGGTCGACCGCGACGAGGTCGCCGGGCGCGAGGTCCGCGGGCAGCGGCACCGCCTTGCCGATCGTGTCGTTCGGCGTGCACAGCGGTCCCGTGACGTTCCACGGCACGTCCTCGGCCGCGGTCGCGGGGCCGACGCGGCGCATGGGGAAGTTGCGCTTGACGAACGACCCGATGCCGACGGCCGCCATGTGGTGGTTGGTCCCGCCGTCGGCGACGGCGAACCGCTCGCCCATCGACTCCTTCACGTAGCGCACGCGCGCGACGTACGTGCCGCACAGCGCCACGAGGTAGCGGCCGAGCTCCATGACGAGGTCCGTGCCCGGGTGGCGCTGGACGAACGCCTCGACCACGGGGTTGAGCGCCGCGGTGAGGACGTCGACGTCGAGGTCCCGCTCGCGCTCGAAGTAGGCGACGCCCAGCCCGCCGCCCACGTCGACGAGCTCGAGCGGGAAGCCCAGCCGCGCCGCGAGGCGCTCGGCGAGCTCGAAGATGCGCGCCGTGTTCTCGACGATCGTGCCCTCGTCGAGGATGCGCGTGCCCATGTACACCTGGACGCCGACGACGCGCGCGGCGCTCAGCCCCGCGCACAGGTCGGGCGCGTCGAGCAGCTGCTGCTCGTCGATCCCGAACTGCCGCGGCTTGCCGCCCATCGTCAGCCCCGACCCCTTGACGGAGAACGACGGGTTGACGCGCAGCACGACGCGCGCGGGGCGCCCCGTCGCGCGCGCGAGCTCGTCCACCAGCGCCAGCTCCGGCAGCGACTCGACGATGATCGCGCGCACGCCCGAGTTGAGGCACGCGACGAGCTCGTCGCGGCTCTTGCCCGGCCCGAGGAACAGGACGTCCTGCGGCGCGACGCCCGCCGCGAGCGCCGTGCGCAGCTCCGTGAGCGACGAGACCTCGGCGTTCGCGCCGAGCGCGTGCAGGAGCCCGCACACGCTGACGTTGGGGTTCGCCTTGAGCGAGTAGAAGATGCCGAGCGCGGGGTGCAGCCGCTCGCGCAGCGCGCGGTAGTTCGCGGCGAGCACGTCGCCGTCGTACACGTACACGGGCGTGCCGAACTCCTCCGCGACCGCGGCGAGGTCGGCGGTCCCGGTCGGGCCGGGGCGGCTCGGGGTCGCGGTCATCGGGGGTCTCCTCCGGTGGGTCGGCCGGTCGCGCCGGCGGGGATCGGGGCCAGGCGCTCCGTGACGGCGGCGTCGAGGCGGGCGAGCGCGTCGTCGTCGGGCGCGACGAGCAGCCCGTGGAGCCGCCCGGCGAACGTGCCGCCGGCGGCGCGGGACGCCGCGCCCGCGTTGACGGTCCCGGTCGCCTGCACGACGAGGCCCGCCTCGCCCGGCGCGCCGGGCAGCAGGTCGCCCAGGCGGTCGTGCAGCGCGGCGAACGGCAGCGGCGCGTCGAGGACGAGGGGGTACTGCCGCGCGAGCGCGACCCACCCCGGCGGCAGGAACCGCTCCTGGAGCGGGACGGTGTACGTGGACATGTTGCTGCGCGCGTTGATCTCCAGGACGGGCAGGAGGCCGCCGTCCGTGCGCACGAGCGCGTCGACCCCGACGAGGCCGTGGAAGCCGTCCGCGGCGAGGCGTGCGCCGAGGCGCTCGGCGAGCCCGGCGAGCTCGTCGACCTGCTCCGCCGGCAGGCGCGACGGGATGCGGTGCCCCTTGTGGACGCCGCCCTCGGTGATCGCCTCCTTGACGAAGTCGAACGTCACGGCGCCGTCGGGCGCGACGGTGAAGTGGTAGTTGAGGTCGGTCGCCTTGTCCGCCCACACCTCGACGACGACGGCGAGGCGGTCGTCGCCCGAGCGCGCCGCGCGGCGCGTGACCATGCGCACGAGCTGGTCGAGCCGGCGCGGGTCGTCGACGACGAGGATCCCCTTGCCGGAGACGCCGTACGCGTCCTTGACCCCGACCGTCGCGCCGTCCGCGACGAGCCGCGCCGCCTCGGCGCACGCGCGCTCGAAGTCCTCGACCGTCCGGCACGCCCAGCCGCGCGCCTGCTCGATCCCCAGCTCGTCGCACAGCCCGCGGCTGTACACCTTGCTGTTGACCGCCTTGGTCGTCGCGACGCCGGGGAGCACGGACCGCAGCCCCGTCGCGACGGCGAGGTCCTCCTCGGCCGACGACGTCCCGTGCGCGAGCAGGCGCACCCCGTCCGCCGCGAGCCCCCGCAGGCTCGCCAGCAGCGCGGGCGAGTCGAGCGCGTCGAGCGTGACGGTGCGCAGCGGGTCGCTCGACTCCGCGACGTGCACCGTCGGCAGCCCGACGCCGAGCGCGTCGAGGTGCGCGAGGTGGTCCGGGTCCGGCTCGCCCTTGAGCACCACGTGGTCGCCCGGCCCGGCGAGCAGGAGTGCGAGCTCGTCCATGCGGTTCACGAGGGCTGCCGTCGCCGACGCGCCGCCGACCGACGGCAGGCCCACCTCCCCGACGGCCCACGCGTCCTCGACCTCGAAGTTGCCGAGCAGCACGAGCGGTGCGTCGGGCGCGCCCGCGAGCGCGCGCTTGGTCCGGGTACGGAACGGCTCGCGGCCCGCCCGCGCCGTGGCCTCCGGGGCGGCGGCCTCCGCCACCTGCTCGACCGTCATGCGGGCTCCTCCGTCTCGTGGGGCGCGTAGCGCAGGACCATGGCGGAGAACGTCGCCCCGAGGCCGACCGCCACCATGAGGAACGGGTCGCCCGGGCGCAGGCGACCCTCGGCACGCGCGGCGGCGTAGCCGATGAACGAGTCGGCGCCGAAGCAGTGCCCGGTCACCGGCACGTCGTCGAGCCGCACGCGCGCGATCGGGAGCCCGAGGCGCGAGCACAGGCGGCGCCACGACACGCGGTTGACGTTGTGCGGCAGCACGAGCGCGAGGTCGTCGAGCACGAGGCCCGCGCGCTCGACCGCCTCGAGCACGACCTCCGCGAGCACCTCGGTGTACGCGACGCCGAACGGCCCCGCGAGCTCCTCGGGGAGCGGGACCTGGTGGTACTCGCCGAGCGTGCGCGTCGCGTAGGAGAGCACGGGGCTCCCGGCCCGCCGGGCCGAGCCGTCCGCCCCGACGAGCACGGCCGCCGTGCCCTCGCCCATGATCGTCGTGCCCTCGATGAGGCGGGAGCCGGGGCTGAACGCCTTCTCGCCCGTGAGGACGAGCGCGAGCGCGTCAGGATCGCCGTCGGACGCGAGGAGGCGGCCCGCGACGTCGACCGCGAGCAGCGCGGACGCGCACGCGTGCTGGGTGAGGGTCCACACGACCGCGTGGTCCAGACCGAGGCGGGTCGCGGCGTCGTGCAGCGGGTTGACCCCGACCGGGGCGACCGTCGCGATGGTCCGCGCGCCGAGCACGTAGCGCACGCGGTGCTCGTTGCCCGCGAGGCCGGGCACCGCGCGCGCGGCGGCGACGAGCAGGTCGGCGAGGTCCTCGCCCGGCGCGGTGCACACCTCGCGCAGCCCGAAGAACCGCTCGAACACGCCGAGCTCCAGGTGGTCGAGGCCCAGCTCGTCCGCCAGGTCGCGGATGGGCACGCGCGTCGCGGGGACGTGCGCGCCGACGTCGACGAGCGTCGTCATGCCGCCGTCCCGGGGACGTCGACGACGCTGCGCAGGTGCTCCGCGAGCGCCCGGGGCGTCGGGTTGTCCGCGACGGTCTCCGGGTCCAGGTCCACGCCCAGCGCGTCCTCGAGGTCGCCCAGGAGCGCGAGCACCTGGACGGACCCGAGGCCGAGGCCCGTGAGGTCCGCCGCCGGGTCGACGGCGCCCGGCTCCACCCCCAGGGCGGCGGCGACGTGCCGCAGCACGAGGTCGTCGAACGAGTCGGGTCGGGGTGAGGTCATGGTCGGGTCCCTGCGTGGTCGGTGCGCGCGCGCCCGCGGGACGCGCGCAGCGAGTGGAGCTCGGCGAGGTCGCCGCGACCGAGCAGGTCGCGCGCGCGGCCGCGCTGGATCTTGCCGCTCGTGGTCCGCGGCACCTGGCCCGGGCGCACGAGGACGACGTCGTGGACCGCGGCACCCGAGACGGACGCGAGGTGGGACGCCATGCGGCGCACCGCGTCGTCCAGCTCGTCGCCGCCGCTCTCGCGCGCGCCGGGCGTCGGGCGGAACTCCTGCACCGCGCACAGCGCGCCCGGCAGGCCCTCCGCCTCGAAGACGGCGCCCGGCCGCCCCTCGGCGCCCGCGTGCAGGGCGCGCAGCTCGCGCTCGAGGTCGTACGGGTAGAGGTTGCGCCCGGCGACGAGGAGGAGCTCCTTGATGCGCCCGGTGACGACGAGCTGGCCGTCGTGCAGCGCGCCCAGGTCGCCCGTCCGCAGCCACGGGCCGGTCCCGTCCGCCGCCGTCGCGCCGAACGTCTCGGCCGTCGCCTCGGCGCCCGAGGCGCCCCAGTACCCGGACGCGACGGCGCCGCCGCGCAGCCAGACCTCGCCGACCGTCCCGTCCGGGACCGTCTCACCGCGCTCGTCCACGAGACGCAGCTCGACACCGTGGGGCACGCCGCAGCACACGAGCCGCGTCCCGGTGCGCGCGGTGCCGAGCCCGGCCCCGGCGTCCGCGGCCGCGTCCTGCGGTCCGGCGTCCGGGGCGACCGGGACGACCTGCTCGCCCGGGACGGCGGACAGGCCCGACTCCTCGTCGAGCACGACGAGGCGGCCGTCGCGGAGCGCGGCGTCGTCCACCGTGACGACGAGCGGGCGGCTCCGGTCCGGGTACGTCGCCGTCAGGGTCGCCTCCGCGAGCCCGTACCCCGGGCCGTGCGCCGACCCGCGGAAGCCCACGGGCTCGAAGCGGCGCGTGAACGCCTCGAGGACCGCGGCGTCGACCGGCTCGGCGCCGTTGAGCGCCCACCGCAGGCGGGACAGGTCGAGGTCGGCGAGCTGGTCGTCGCGCACGCGCCGCGTGCACTGGTCGTAGCCGAAGTTCGGCGACGCCGTCACGGTCGCGCGCGTCTGCGTCATCGCCGACAGCCAGCGGACGGGGCGCTTGAGGAACGACGTCGAGGACACCATGACGGCCGTCGCGCCGAGGCCGAGCGGCACGAGCAGCATCCCGACGAGGCCGAAGTCGTGGTAGCCGGGCAGCCAGCTGCAGAACACGTCGTCGGGCGTGAGGCCGAGCGCCGTCGTGAACGCGTCGTGGTGGTGCAGCACGTTCGCGTGCGTGACGACGACGCCCTTGGGCCGGCTCGTCGAGCCCGACGTGTACTGCAGGAACGCGGCGTCCTGCGGGGCGGGGCGGTGGTCGTGCCGGGTCGGCGCCGCGACGGCGTCGGTGGTGGAGGTGGCGGTGGCGGTCGCGGCGTCGAGCACCGTCACGGCGACGGGACGCCCGTCGGCGCGCCGCAGCGGGCGGGCCCACTCCTGCGTCTCGGCCGCGGCCGTCGGGTCCACGAGCACCGCGGCGGCGTCGCAGTCGGCGAGCATGCCGCGCACGCGCTCGCGCTGGTAGGCCTGCCCGCCCGGCAGGGGCGACGGGACGGGGACGAGGCCCGCGGCGAAGCACCCGACGAGCGCGACGACGAACGACTCGGTCGCGGAGTACAGCACGAGCGCCCGGTCGCCCGGCTCGTGCCGGGCGACGAGGTCGGCCGCGAGCGCCGCAGCGCGCGCGTCGAGCTCGGCGTAGGTGAGCGTGCGCCGCTCCCCCGCCTCCGGCACGACGACGACGGCGGCGTGGTCCCCGCGGTCCCGCGCGTGCCCGCGGACGAGGTCCAGGAGGGTCAGATGGTCTGGCCGCGCGCCCATGTCGCCCCCGTCCGTCGTCCGGCGCCGGGACCCTCCCGGCGCGAGGACGCCGGGGCAGCGCGGAGCATGACCCGGCGGTCCGGGGGAAGCCTGGCAGCGAACGATCGCGGTGTAAACAAATAGGAAGTGTCCGGAAGCGGACAAATGGCCGCTGACCACTGGTTTCGTCACATCGGTCCGGCCGCCGGGACGTCGGGGACCGGTCGCGGCGGCTCGGCTACAGTCACCCCGCGTGACGTCGTCGGAACGAGACCCGGTCCTCGGCGCCAGGCGCTCCGCGCGGGCGGTCGCGCTGCGCCGCGCGCGCGACGTCCTCGTGCTCGACGACGGCCGCCACGGCGCCGGCGACCCGCTGTGGGTGCGCGTGCGGGACCGCGCCCGCCCGGACGCGCGCGTGCGCGTCGTCACGGCGACTCCCGATCACCACGCGCAGCACGGCGCGCCCCGCGACGTGACCGACGCCGAGCCGGGACCGCACGACGGCGTCGCCCCGGACCGCGCCGACGCGGCCCTGCGCGTCACGCCCGCGCTCCCCCTGTCGCTCGTCGCGCTCGACGACACGGTCGTGCTCGTCGCCCGGACGCCACGCGCACGGGCCGTGACCGACCGCGACGCGGTCCTCGCGCTGCGCGCCCTCGCCGAGTCGGAGTGGGACCGCGCGCGGCCTGCGGACGACGCGCTCGCCCCGACCGAGGACACGCTCCTGCGGCTCCTCGCCGAGGGCAAGACGGACTCGGCCGTCGCCGCGCGCCTCGGCGTCTCCCCCCGCACCGTGCGGCGGCACGCCGCGGGCCTCATGGGGCGGCTCGGCGCGACGAGCCGGTTCGAGGCGGGCGCGCGCGCGGCGCAGCGGGGCTGGATCCGCATCACCGACCGCTGAGCGCTCAGCGTCCCGCGGCCGCGACCTCCGCGTCGCTGCGCAGCACGCAGAACTCGTTGCCCTCCGGGTCGGCGAGCACGACCCAGCCGAACCCGTCCGGCGTGCGGCGGTCCGCGACCTGCGTCGCGCCCAGCGCGAGCAGCCGCTCCACCTCCTCCTCGCGCGTGCGGTCCGTCGGCCGCAGGTCGAGGTGCACGCGGTTCTTGAGCTGCTTGTCGTCGGGGACCTCGACGAACAGGACGTGGCCGCGGCTCTCGACGGGCGTCGTCGCGTCCGCGGGCGGAACGATCATGCACTCCTCGTGGCCGGGCAGGTTGGGGTCGCCGGGCACGTCGGTGTACCCGAGGACCTGGGCCCAGAAGACCGACTGGGCGTACGCGTCGCGCGCGTCGAACGTGGTGTGGGAGATCCGTGACGTCATGCGCGCGACCCTCCCACGCCCTCGGCGCGCGGGCACCGGCTTTTCGTCCCAGACTGGCCGCCGTGGGCGCTTCGACGAGGCACGTCGCGTGGACCGGGTGGGACGACGACCCGGACCGGCTCGAGGCCGCGACCGTCGTCGTGCGGGGCGACCGGCTCGCCGCGCTGGGCACGTCGCGCGCGACGACGTACGCGACGTCGTGGGCGCTCCGGACGGGTCCCGGGTGGGTCACCGAGCACCTCGACGTGTCGGTGCACGGGGTCGGCTGGTCGCGCCACCTCGACCTCGTCCGCACTCCCGACGGCGTATGGAGCGCCGACGTGCGCGAGTCGGGGACCGCGCCGTCGGACCTCGCCCCGCCGGGGATCGACGACCCGGCCGCGCTCGACGGCGCGCTCGACTGCGACGTCGCGCTGTGCCCCGTGACCAACACGATGCCGATCCTGCGGCTCGGGCTGCTCGGCGACGCCCCGCCGGCGCGTGAGACGGAGCTCGTCATGGCGTGGGTGGAGCTGCCGTCGCTCCGCGTCCTGCGCAGCGACCAGCGGTACGCGGCCCGCTCGCCGCTCGACCCGGCGACCGGGCGGGGCGTCGTCACGTACACGAGCGCGACGCGCGACGTCGCGGCCGACCTCACGGTCGACGCCGACGGGATCGTCGTCGACTACCCGGAGCTCGCGCGGCGGCTCTGACCTGCCGGCGCGTCAGTCCTGGGGCGGGCGGCGCAGGCGCTTGACATCCGTCCGCCGCTTCTTGGCGGCGATCCGCCGTTCCACCGAGCCCCGCGTGGGCCGGGTCGCCCGGCGGCGCGGCCCGGGCGGCGCGAGCGCGTCCGCGAGCAGGGCCGCGAGGCGCACGCGCGCGGCCTCGCGGTTGCGCCGCTGCTCGCGGTGCTCGGACGCCGCGACGGTGACGACGCCACCTACGACGCGGCGGCCCAGGCGCTCCAGCGCGCGCGCCCGCTGCGCGTCGGTGAGCACCGCGGAGCGCGCGACGTCCCACGACAGCTCGACGCGCGAGTCGGTCGTGTTGACGCCCTGCCCTCCTGGCCCCGAGGAGCGCGAGAACCGCCACGACAGCTCCGCCTCGGGGACCACCAGGGCGGGCGTCACGCGCAGGCCGGGGCGGGCGTCGTCGGGCACCCGTCCATCCTGCCCGACGGCGCCCGCGCGGCCCAGAAGACCGGCCCGCCCGGTCGGGGCTCGGGCTCCGGCGGTCAGCGGTCGAGCGGCGCGTCGATCTCGGCGACGCGGGTCGCGGCAGGGCGCGCGCCGGGCGTCCCGGGAGGCGTGGGGCGGGTCCGACCTGCAAGATCACAGCGCGCCCACCTTGACCTCAACCGTGGTCGAGGTCCTAGCGTGGCCGCATACCGACGGAAGGAACCTGAGGAACCATGCCTGTCTACACTCTCCCCGAGCTGTCCTACGACTACGGTGCGCTCGAGCCGCACATCTCCGGGCGGATCATGGAGCTGCACCACTCCAAGCACCACCAGGCCTACGTCACCGGCGCGAACACCGCCCTGGAGAAGCTCGCCGAGGCCCGCGAGTCCGGCGACTTCGCCGCGATCAACCTCCACGAGAAGAACCTCGCGTTCAACCTCGGCGGCCACGTCAACCACTCCGCCTTCTGGACCAACCTCTCCCCCGAGGGCGGCGGCGAGCCCACCGGCGAGATCGGCGCCGCGATCGACGAGCACTTCGGCTCCTTCGACGCCTTCAAGAAGCAGTTCGCCGCCGTCGCCGCCGGCGTCCAGGGCTCCGGCTGGGCCATCCTCGCCTGGGACTCCATCGGCTCCAAGCTCGTCACCGTCCAGCTCTACGACCAGCAGGGCAACCTCACCCTCGGCCTGACCCCCATCGTCCTGCTCGACGTCTGGGAGCACGCCTACTACCTCGACTACCAGAACGTGCGCGCCGACTACGTCACCGCCTGGTGGAACCTCGTCAACTGGTCCGACGCCGAGGCCCGCCTCCAGCGCGCCAAGACCCAGACCGCCGGGCTCATCGTCCCCGCCTGACACCCCCCACGACCCGGACCCCGGCCGCACGACGCCCCACGAGGCGCCGCGCGGACCGGGGTCCGTCGCGTCCGGGCCGTGGCCTACGACCAGGAGCCCGTGCCGCCGCCCGTGCCGAGCGCGGTCGAGAACGCCCCGGCCTGGAAGTGGCCGAGCAGGTGCGAGCTCTTGTCGAAGAAGTTCACGTTGAAGTAGACCGGCGTCGCGTTGAACTGGAAGCTCTTCGTCGAGGAGTAGAGCCGGTCGAGGTCGTCGGTGTAGACGTCGCCCCAGGCGCCGCCGCCGCCGGGCGTCGAGATGCCGCCGGCGTGCCCGCGGAACCTCTTGCCGCCCTCGATGTCCACCGCCACCTGCAGGTAGAAGATCATGCTCGCGACGGACCCCTGCGCGGAGTGGGCCGTGGTCAGGCTCCGCAGCCGCTCCGAGGCCGCCTCGACCAGTTCCGGGTCGAGCGCGCCCTCCGTGGCGCGCGCGAAGTCCGCGACCAGGATCTCCTTGTCCACCGTCGTCGTGTCGGTCATCGTGTCCCCCTGCTGTCGTCCGACCGGGGCGGCGGGCGCCGGCCCCGGGGACCCGCACGCGGCGACCGGTCCACCGGACCGGCGCCGTCGTCCGGGTCTACCGTCAGGCTAGGGAGCCGGGGCGCGGCCGGACACACGAGCGCGAGACTTCACCCGCTGCCCTCGACGTGCGGCGCGGACGCGAGGCCCGGGACGGCGCCCGCGCTCAGTCCGCGGTGACGAAGAGGTGGCGCGCGACGTCCATCGGCAGGTCGAGCACCGTCGTCGCGCCCTCGCCGGACGCGGTGACGACGCCGTCACCGACCGTGACGACGAGGGTCTGGCGCGGGAACAGGCCGGCCTCGGCGAACCGCGCGAGCAGGTCGACGTCCACCTGGACGGGCTCGGCGATGCGCTGGAGCACGACGCGGACCTCCGTGCCCGCGGTCGCGCCGCGCGCGGCCAGGAGTGCCGGCAGGGACACGACGCCCTGGAGGTACCCGACCTCGGGCAGGTCCTCGCCGAGCTCGCGCAGGCCGGGGATCGGGTTGCCGTAGGGGTCGTGCGCCGGGTGGTCGAGGAGGCCGACGAGGCGACGCTCGACGAGGTCGCTCATGACGTGCTCCCAGCGGCACGCCTCGGTGTGGACCTGTTCCCAGTCGAGCTTGATGACGTCGGTGAGGAGCCGCTCGGCGAGGCGGTGCTTGCGCATGACGCGCACGGCCGTCTGGCGGCCGAGCGCGGTGAGCTCGAGCTGGCGGTCGCCGCCGACGACGACGAGCCCGTCGCGCTCCATCCGGCCGACGGTCTGGGACACGGTGGGGCCCGAGTGCCCGAGGCGCTCGGCGATGCGCGCGCGCAGCGGGGGGATGCCCTCCTCCTGCAGCTCGTAGATCGACTTCAGGTACATCTCGGTGGTGTCGATCAGGTCGGTCACGAGCCCTCCCGCGGCAGGTACGACGCACTCTTCTCTGGAACCGTTCCAGTCTAGCGCCCGCACTGCTGCACGATGTTGTGCCCCTTGCCTATAGTGTGCGATACACACTATGGTGTCAGTCATGACCGATCCCGAGATCCTCGCCGGGCACAGCCAGGAGGTGCGCCGCGGCTCCGTCGTCGTCGCGAGCCTCCTCCTGCTCCGCCGGCCCGGCTACGGCTACGGGCTCCTCGAGTCGCTCGCCGCGGCCGGCGTCCCCGTCGACGCCAACACGCTCTACCCGCTCCTGCGCCGCCTCGAGAAGCAGGGCCTCCTCGTCAGCGAGTGGAACACCGACGAGGCCCGGCCGCGCAAGTTCTACCGGACCTCCCCCGAGGGCGACGCGCTCGCCCGCTCCCTGCTCGACGAGTGGCTCGCCACCGCACGGAGCCTGCAGACCATCGACTCCCAGGAAGGCACGTCATGACGCTCACCGACCGCTACGTCGCCGCGACGCTGCGCCGCGTCCCCGCCGCGCAGCACGCGGACCTCGAGCCGGAGCTGCGCGCGTCCGTCACCGACGCGATCGAGGCCAAGGTCGAGGCGGGCGCCGACCCGGACCGGGCCGAGACCGAGGTCCTCAACGACCTCGGCGACCCGGACCGCCTGGCCGCGGACCTCGCCGACCGGCCGCTCCACCTCATCGGCCCCGCGTACTACCTCGACTGGCTGCGCCTGCTCAGGCTGCTCCTCTGGGTGAGCCTCGTCCCGGGCGCGATCGTGCTGACCACGGGCCTCGTCGAGGGCGACGCCGTCGGGTCGGCGATCTGGAGCGGCGTCTGGACCGCGGCGAACGTCGCGCTGCAGATCGCGTTCTGGACCACGCTCGTGTTCGTCCTCCTCGAGCGCTACGGCGATCCCCGGGGCCCGGAGGACCTCACCGGCGGCCCGTGGACCGTCGACCGCCTCCCCGCCGAGCGCGCGCCCCGCGCCGTCTCGCTCGTCGACACGGTCGTGTCGGTCGGCCTGCTCGCGCTCGTCGCGGCCGCGCTCCTGCTCCAGCGCACCGTCTCGTGGTTCCACGAGCCCGACGGCACGGCGATCCCGGTGCTGCACCCGGACATGTGGCCGACGTGGACGCTCGCGCTCCTCGCGGTCGTCGCCGTCGACGTCGTGCTCACGATCCTCACGTACGTCCGGGGCCGGTGGACCGTGGGGCTCGCCGTCGTCAACACCGTCACGGCCGTGCTCTTCGCGGGCGTCGTCGTGTGGCTCGCGAGCGTCGACCGCCTCGTGAACCCCGCGTTCCTCGAGGCGTCCGGCGGCGACTCCCTCACGTGGCTCCCGAACGTCGTCATCGCCGGGACCGTGGTCATCGCCGCGTGGGACGTCGTCGACGTCTGGGTCAAGGCCCTGCGCGACCGGCGCGCCTGACCCGCCTCCCCCCGGCCACCGCCCGCCCGCCCGACCGCAGCCCCGCGGTCCGCGGGCGGGCGGCGTCGTTCCCCGCGCCGTCCGCGGCCTTCGGTGCCACGATCGGGCCATGAGCGCTACGGCCCCGGAGGCCGGCCCGCACGCCTCCGGCTCCCCCAGCACGTCGAGCACCGGGTCCGCCGAGGGTCCCGCCTGGTACGCCCAGGACGCGACCGCCGTCGTGGCGGCCCTCGGGTCGGACGCCGAGAACGGCCTCACCGCCGCCGAGGCCCGCGCGCGCCTCGAGCGCGACGGCCCCAACGAGATCGTCGCCGAGCCCCCGCCGTCGCGGTGGCGGATCCTGCTCGGGCAGCTCGCGGACCCGATGAACATCATGCTCGTCGCGGTCGCGGTCGTCAGCGTCGCCATCGGCCAGCACCCCGTGGGTGTCATCGTCGCGACGCTCGTCGTGCTCAACGTCGTGCTCGGCACGCGGCAGGAGGTGCAGGCGCGCGCGACGGTCGACGCCCTCGCGCGCACCCAGACGCCGCAGGCGCGCGTCGTGCGCGACGGCTCCGTCGCGAGCGTGCCGGCGGTCGACCTCGTGCCGGGCGACGTCGTGCAGCTCGAGGCGGGGGACGTCGTGCCCGCCGACGGCCGCATCCTGCGGTCCGCGACGCTCGAGACCCAGGAGGCCGCGCTCACCGGCGAGAGCGCGCCGATCGGCAAGTCCGCGCCCGCGCTCGCGTCCACGGACGTCGCGCTCGGCGACCGCGTGAACATGGCGTTCCAGAACACGTCCGTCACGCGCGGCACGGCGACGATCGTCGTGACCGAGACGGGCATGAGCACGCAGATGGGCCGCATCGCGTCCATGCTCTCGGCGGTGAGGACCACGCGGTCGCCGCTGCAGCGCGAGCTCGACTCGCTGACGAGGGTCCTCGGCCTCGTCGCGTGGGGCGCCGTCGCGATCATCGTGGTGATCGGCCTGGCGCGCGGGCAGAGCATCACCGCGCTCCTGCTGCTCGGCATCTCCATGGCGATCTCCGCGATCCCCACGAGCCTGCCCACGTTCGTGCAGGGGATGCTCGCGTACGGGGCGAAGCAGCTCGCCGCCGCGAAGGCCGTGGTGAAGAACCTCGCCGACGTCGAGACGCTCGGCGCGACGAGCGCCATCAACTCGGACAAGACCGGCACCCTGACGATGAACCAGATGACGGTCCGGTCCCTGTGGTTCCGGGGCGAGTGGTACACCGTCGCGGGCGAGGGGTACGCCAAGCAGGGCACGATCCGGCAGGCCGCCGGGGCGCCCGCGCCCGACTTCACCTACCTCGCGTACGGGCTGTGCCTCGACAGCGACGCGACCGTGTCCGACGCCGGGGACGTCGTCGGCGACCCGACCGAGGCGGCGCTCGTCGTGCTCGCCGCGAAGATGGGCGTCGACGCCGAGGAGACGCGCCGCGCCTACCCGCGCGTCGCCGAGGTCCCGTTCGACTCCGACTACAAGTTCATGGCGACGTTCCACCACGTGCCGTTCCAGGGCGAGACGCGGCTCGCCGGGGTCGTCAAGGGCGGGCCGGACGTCGTGCTCGCGCGGTGCTCGGGGATGCTGCGCCCGGACGGGACGGTCGTCGGGATCGATACGGCGCGCGAGGAGGTCCTCGACGCGAACCGCGAGCTGTCGGAGCAGGGCCTGCGCGTCCTCGCGTTCGCCGTGCGCCGGCTCGACGTGCCCGACGCCGACGTCCAGGCCGACCCGATGTCGTTCGTCACCGACCTCGTCTTCGTCGGCCTCGTCGGGATCATCGACCCGCTGCGACCCTCGTCCGTCGAGGCGGTGCGCGTCGCGCAGGGCGCCGGGATCGACGTCCGCATGATCACGGGCGACCACGCGATCACCGCCGCCGCGATCGGCAAGGAGCTCGGGCTCGGGCCGGGCGCCGCGAGCGGCGCCGACGTCCAGGCGATGACGGACGACGAGCTGCTGGCCGCGCTGCCGAACCTCCACGTGTTCGGGCGCGTCACGCCCCAGGACAAGCTGCGGCTCGCGCGGCTCATGCAGTCGGAGGGGCTCGTCGTCGCGATGACGGGCGACGCCGTGAACGACGCCGCGGCGCTCAAGCAGGCGGACATCGGCGTCGCGATGGGCTCCGGGAGCGAGGTGACCAAGCAGGCCGGGAAGATGATCCTCACGGACGACAACTTCGGCACGCTCGTCACCGCGATCCGCCTCGGCCGCAGCATCTACGAGAAGATCGTGTCCTACGTGCGGTACCAGATGGCCGGGCTGTTCGGGCTGGTCCTGCTGTTCCTCACCGCGAGCGTCTTCGACATCAACGACGGCGTGCCGCTGTCGCCGCTCATGGTCCTGTTCCTCAACTTCTTCGTCACCCTCTTCCCGGTGATCGTCATCATGCTCGACCCGCCGAGCGACGCGATCATGAGCCGCCCGCCGCGCGACCCGAAGGTCACCATCACCAACGCGCACGCCGTGAGCCGCTGGCTCCTCTACGGGGTGGTCCTGTTCGGCGTCACGCTCGCCACCCTCCTCCTGGCGCCCGGAGAGATGCGCTCCGACGGCCCGTCCGTCCCGGTGACGATGGCGTTCGTCGTCATGGCCCTCGGGTCCGTGCTCGGGGGGCTCGCCATGCGCCGCGACCCGGAGTCGGGGCTCACTACCCCGGTGCTCAAGCCGCTCCTCATCTTCACCGTGCCGGTCGTGCTGACGATCCTCATGGTCGAGTCGCGCATCCTCCAGGAACTGCTGCAGACGACGAGCCTCACGTCGGGCCAGTGGCTCGCGTGCCTCGTCGTGTCGCTCGTCGTGCCGCTCGTGGTCGAGGCGGACAAGGGGGTGCGCCGGTCCGCGGCGCGACGTCGCGCCGCCCGGGCGGCCGTGCCTGCGGACGTGCGCGACGTCGTCGCACCGGTCCGGGCGCGCGAGGTCGCCCCGGCGTCGCGCGCCTGAGGCTCCGCGCCGGACGGCGCGGGGCGTCGCCCGGCATGTCATGGGCGCGGGCTACGATCGGCCGCAGTCGACCGCTACCCCCACCGACTGGAGGCCCCCGTGGCACGCTCCGACGGCACCGACGACGGCACACCCCGCGGCCAGCGCGGGCCACGCGCGGCCGACGCGCTCACGTGCTCGTTCTGCGGCAAGTCCCAGCGGCAGGTCAAGCGCCTCATCGCCGGACCGGCGGGCGTGTTCATCTGCGACGAGTGCGTCGCGCTGTGCCTCGAGATGGTCGAGGAGGACCGCGAGACGGAGGCCGCCGCGCAGGACGTCGTCACCGGTGACGGGCCGCTGCCGACCCCGCACGAGATCTTCGCGCACCTCAGCCGGTACGTCGTCGGGCAGGACGGCGCGAAGCGGGCGCTGGCCGTCGCGGTGCACAACCACTACAAGCGCGTGCGTGCCGCCGCTGCCGCCGAGGAGGCGGGCGACGCGCCCTCGGCCGACGACCCGGACTACGTGGAGCTGGCGAAGTCGAA
>NZ_WMKA01000065.1 GCF_009711085.1 Cellulosimicrobium composti | reverse complement strand
GCCGGCGCCGGACGCGCAGCCGGCCGACGGCGCGCCGCGCGAGGGCGGCCGGGCCACCGCGACCGCGCCGGCCCCGGACTCCCCTCCGGCGTCCGACGGCGGGGAGGCCGCCAGGCGGGCCAAGCTCGCCATGCTGCGCGGGCTGCTCGACGGCCAGTCCCTGCGCGAGGACGCGGAGACCGCGCTGCGCGCGCTCGTCGGACGAGACGACGCGGCCCTGCGCGAGGACCAGTGGCGCGCGATCGAGGCGCTCGTGGCGTTCCGCCGTCGCGCGCTCGTCGTGCAGCGCACCGGGTGGGGCAAGTCCGCCGTGTACTTCGTCGCCACGCGGCTCCTGCGCGACCGCGGCGCCGGCCCCACCGTCATCGTGTCCCCCCTCCTCGCGCTCATGCGCGACCAGATCTCCGCGGCGGCGCGCGCCGGCATCAAGGCCGTGACGATCAACTCCGCGAACGTCACCGAGTGGGACGACGTCCACCGCGCCATCGCCGCGGGCGAGGTCGACGTGCTGCTGTGCTCGCCCGAGCGGCTCAACAACCCCGGCTTCCGCGACGAGGTGCTCCCCCGGCTCGCAGCCGACGCCGGGCTCGTCGTCGTCGACGAGGCGCACTGCATCTCCGACTGGGGGCACGACTTCCGGCCCGACTACCGGCGCATCCGCACCCTCCTGGCCGACCTCCCGCCGGGCATCCCCGTGCTCGCGACCACCGCGACGGCGAACGCGCGCGTCACCGCGGACGTCGCGGAGCAGCTCGGCGTGAGCGCGGCGCACGCCGCGGGTGCGCCGGGCGAGGGGCACGAGGACGTGCTCGTGCTGCGCGGCGGGCTCGACCGCGAGTCGCTGCACCTCGCCGTGCTGCGCCTGCCCGACCAGCCGACGCGCGTCGCGTGGCTCGCCGAGGCGCTGCAGGACGTCGACGGCTCGGGCATCGTCTACTGCCTCACCGTCTCGGCCGCGGAGCAGGTCGCGAGCCAGCTCCGGGCCGCGGGCCTCGCCGTCGCGTCGTACACGGGTCAGACGGACCCGGCCGAGCGCGAGCGCCTCGAGGAGGACCTCAAGGAGAACCGCGTCAAGGCGCTCGTCGCGACGTCCGCGCTCGGCATGGGCTTCGACAAGCCGGACCTGGCCTTCGTCGTGCACCTCGGGGCGCCGAGCTCGCCCATCGCCTACTACCAGCAGGTCGGCCGCGCCGGGCGCGGCGTCGACTCGGCCGTCGTGGTGCTGCTCCCGGGCGAGGAGGACCGGCGGATCTGGGAGTGGTTCGCGTCGACCGCGTTCCCGCCCCAGGCGCAGGTCCGCGCGACGCTCGACGCGCTGGCCGCTGGCGGCACGCAGTCGGTCGCGCAGCTCGAGACGCAGGTCGACCTCAAGCGCTCGCGCCTCGAGGGCATGCTCAAGGTGCTCGACGTGGACGGCGCGGTGCGGCGCGTCAAGGGCGGCTGGGAGGCGACCGGCGAGCCGTGGACGTACGACGCCGAGCGGTACGAGCGCGTCGACGCGACGCGCTCGGCCGAGCAGCAGGCGATGCTCGACTACGAGGCCACCGACGGGTGCCGGATGGCGTTCCTGCGCGCCGCCCTCGACGACCCGGAGCTCGAGGACGGGTGGCGCTGCGGCCGCTGCGACTCGTGCGGCGGCGTGACCCTGCCCGCGCTGCCGGACGCGGAGGCCGTCGCGGCCGCGCGCGCGGACATGGACCGTCCGGGGGTCGAGGTCGTGGCGCGCCGCCAGTGGCCGAGCGGCATGGACCGCCTCGGGCTCGACCTGCGCGGCCGCCTCGGCCCCGACGAGCTCGCCGAGACGGGACGCGCCGTGGCGCGGCTCGACGGCCTGGGCTGGTCGGCCCCGCTGCGCGAGCTGTTCGCGCCCACGACGCCCGACGACGACACGCCCGTCGCGCTGCGGCGCGCGGCGGCGCGCGTGCTCGACGAGTGGCCCGACCTGTACGAGACCCCGACGGCCGAGGAAGGGGCCGAGGCGGGCCCGGAGGACGGCGCCCCGGGCGCGGGGGCGGGAGCGGGAGCGGTACCGGAGCGCCGGCTCCTCGTCGACGGCGTGGTGGCCGTGCGGTCGGTGACCCGCCCCCGGCTGACGTTCCACCTCGCCCACGGCCTCGCGAGCTACCTCGGGCGCCCGCTCATCGGCGCCGTCGGCCCGGTCCCCGGGCGCGAGGAGCCCGGCCGGCACGACGTGAACTCCGCGACGCGCCTCGCCGGGGTCGCGGGGCGCCTGCAGCTCGAGCTGCCGGACGCGGCGCTCGCCGGGCTCGCGGGCCGGCGCGTGCTCCTGGTCGACGACTACACCGAGTCGGGGTGGACCCTCACGGTCGCGGCGCGGCTCCTGCGCCGTGCGGGCGCCGCGGCCGTGCACCCGTTCGTGCTCGGCGTGCGCTGAGCGCGCCGGGCGCGACTCACCACCGCAGCCGCAGCTCCGTGTACGTCGTGTCGACGAACCCGAGCGCACGGTAGAGCCGCTCGCCGTCCGGCGTCGCGTGCAGGGAGACGGAGTCCGCGCCGGCCTCGCGCGCCCAGTCGAGCGCCGCCTCGACGCACGCGCGCGCGTACCCCCGGCCGCGGGCGCCGGGCACGGTGCACACGTTCGACAGGTGCGCCGTCGTGCCGTGCGGGTTGCGCGCCGACGGGGCCGACCGGTGCAGCTCGACGAGCGCGCACGCGGCGACGCGGTCCGACCCGTCGACCACGAAGGCCACGACGTCGGGGGTCCGGAGGCGGTCGGCGAACCACGCGCGGGCACGCGCCTGCCACGTCGGGTCGTCGGCGTCCCGCTCACCCATCGCGCGCATGAGGTGGACGCGTAGACCGACGAGGTCGTCGGCGTCGCGCGGGACGGCGCGCCGCACCGGCACGCCGACCCCGCGCGGCCGGGTCACAGGAACCGCGCCCGCACCGCCTCGCCGTGGGCCGGCAGGTCCTCGTCGTTCGCGACGGCGACGATCCGGTCCGCGAGCTCCTCGAGGGCGTCGCGGTCGTACTCGATCACCTGGACCGCCTTGACGTAGCTGTGCACGCCGAGGCCACTGGAGAAGTGCGCGCACCCGCCCGTGGGGAGCACGTGGTTCGAGCCGGCCATGTAGTCGCCGAGCGACACGGGCGCCCACGGGCCCACGAAGATCGCGCCCGCGCTCGTGACCCGGTCCGCGAGCTCGGACGCGCCGACCGTCTGGATCTCGAGGTGCTCCGCGCCGTACGCGTCGACGACCTGCAGGCCGTGCTCGAGGTCGTCGACGAGCACGACCGCGGACTGCGGGCCCGCGAGCGACTGCGCGACGCGCTGCGCGTGCTTCGTCGCCGGGACGAGATCGGTGAGGCGCGCCTCGACCGCGGCCGCGAGCTCGACGGAGGGCGTGACGAGCACCGCCGCGGCCAGGGGGTCGTGCTCCGCCTGGCTGATGAGGTCGGCCGCGACGTGCCCCGGGTCGGCGGTGCCGTCCGCGAGGATCGCGATCTCGGTCGGGCCCGCCTCGGCGTCGATCCCCACGACGCCGCGCACGAGCCGCTTGGCCGCGGCCACGAACACGTTGCCCGGGCCGGTGACGACGTCGACCGGCTCGCACAGCACGTCGCCGTCCTGCGGCTCGCTCCCCGCGGCCCCGTACGCGAACATCGCGACGGCCTGGGCTCCCCCGACGGCGTACACCTCCTCGACGCCGAGCAGCGCGCACGCCGCGAGGATCGTCGGGTGCGGGAGCCCCGCGCCGTCGCGCTGCGGCGGGGACGCGACCGCGAGGCTGCGCACGCCGGCCTCCTGCGCCGCGACCACGTTCATGACGACGGACGACGGGTACACCGCGAGCCCGCCCGGCGCGTAGAGCCCGACCCGGCGTACGGGCACCCAGCGCTGGCGCACGCGCGCCCCGGGCCCGAGCTCGACCGAGAAGTCCTGCGGACGCTGCGCGGCGTGCACGAGCCGCACGCGCCGGATCGCCTCCTCGAGACCCGCGCGCACGGCGGGGTCGAGGTCCGCGAGCGCCGCGGCGATCGCGTCCGCGGGCACCCGCAGGTGCTCCGGGCGCACACCGTCGAAGCGCTCGGCGTACTCGCGCAGGGCCTCGGCACCGCGCGTCCGCACCGCCTCGATGATGGGCGCCACCTGATGCGCCGCGTCCTCGACGCCGACCTCCGCGCGGGGCAGGGTCTCGGCGAGCTCGCGTGCGGACAGGGAACGCCCTCGAAGATCGATGCGGGTGATCATGGGACGAGTCTAGGAGCCCGCGCACCGGCGCGACGAGGCGTCCCGTCCACCGGTCGCGACGCACCGCGCATGCCGGGCGGTCGTCACCGCGCACACGGCCGGGGACAATGGTCACCATGAGCTTCCCCCGCGACGCCCGCCCGGTCGAGATCTCCGACGACGTCATCCGCCTCGGGCAGTTCCTCAAGCTCGCCGGGCTCGCCGAGTCCGGCGCCGAGGCGCGCGAGCTCGTCACCGAGGGTGAGGTGCGCGTCAACGGCGAGGTCGACACGCGCCGGGGCCGCCAGCTCCACCGCGGGGACGTCGTCTCGGTGGACCGGCCGCAGGGCTCCGAGAGCGCGACCGTCGCCTGAGCCCCCCGCGGCCGTCCCGCGGAGCCAGTGGTGCCAGTGGGGTCTGCGGGCCGGCGTCACGCCATGTAGGTCGACGCCATCACCTTGTCGGGCGTGAGCCGCAGGACGACACGCTCGGTCTTCGGCTCGAGCGGCCGGTAGCGGCGGGCGTACCGAGCGACCGCGTCGGCGATCTCGTCCGGGTCCTCGACGACCTCGATCGTGCCCTCGAGCGTGAGCCAGCGCCCGCCGTCGACCTGGCACACGGCCGCACGCGGGCGTGCCCCGTCCGGCCCGGCCCGGCGCGCGTTGCGGGCCTTGACCGACCCGCGGTTCGTGGTGATCCGCACGACGCCCGCGTCCGGGTCCCACGTGAACGCGACCGGCACGACGTGCGGGCTCCCGTCCTCCCGCAGGGTCGTGAGCGTGGCCAGGTGCCGCTCGGTGACGAAGACGCGCTGCTCGGGGTTGAGTCGGATCACGCTCGCGAGTCTAGGTCCGCCGCCGCGGCGCGCCGCCGCGACCGCGTCAGACGAGGCACGACGGCCCGAGCAGGGCCTTGAGGTCGCCGAAGAGCGCGGGCGACTTCTCGACCCGCAGGCCGTCGCCCGCGCGCACGATCGTCGTCTTGCCGGGCTCGAGCACCTGCACGTGCACCTCGGCCGAGCCGGGGTGGGTCGCGAGGACCTCGCGCAGGCGCAGGATGACCGGCTCGACGCACCGCGTGTGCGACACCTTGACCGCGAGCGGGGACTCCGCGCCCACGGTGATGTCCGGGAGCGAGACCTCCATCGCCTGCAGCTGCATCGTGTCGTCGCGGCGGCGGACGCGCCCGCGCAGCACGACGACCTGGTCCTCGGCGAGGATCGTCGAGTACGCGAGGTACGTCTCGCCGAAGAACATGACCTCCACGGCGCCCTCGAGGTCCTCGATCGTCACGGCCGCCCACGGGTTGCCGTTCTTGCTCATCTTGCGCTGGAGCGACGTGATGAGACCCGCGATCGTCACCGTCGACCCGTCCGGCCGGCCCTCGTCCGCGAGGAGGTTCGCGATCCCGGTGTCCGCCGCGCGCGTCAGGACGTGCTCGAGCCCCGACAGCGGGTGGTCCGAGACGTAGAGGCCGAGCATCTCGCGCTCGAACGCGAGCCGCTGCTTCTTGTCCCAGTCCGGCAGGTCGGGCACGTCGACCGAGAAGGACAGGCCGTCCTCGTCGTCCGCGCCCCCGAAGTCCGCGAAGAGGTCGAACTGGCCCTCCGCCTCCTTGCGCTTGACGCTGATGACCGAGTCCACGGCCTGCTCGTGCACCACGAGCAGCGCGCGGCGCGCGTGCCCGAGCGAGTCGAACGCGCCCGCCTTGATGAGCGACTCGATCGTGCGCTTGTTGCAGACGACCGCGGGCACCTTGTCGAGGAAGTCCGTGAAGGAGGTGAACGCGCCCTTCTCCTCGCGCGTGCGGATGATCGCGTCGACCACGTTCGCGCCGACGTTGCGCACGCCCGTGAGGCCGAAGCGGATGTCCGTCCCGACGGCCGTGAACTTCGCCGCGGAGTCGTTGACGTCGGGCGGGAGCACCGTGATGTGCATGCGCCGGCACTCGTTGAGGTAGAGCGCGAGCTTGTCCTTGTCGTCGCGCACGCTCTGCAGCAGCGCAGCCATGTACTCGGTCGGGTAGTTCGCCTTGAGGAACGCCGTCCAGTACGCCACGAGCCCGTACCCGGCCGAGTGCGCCTTGTTGAACGCGTACCCGGCGAACGGCACGAGCGTGTCCCACACGGCCTGGATCGCCGCGTCGGAGTAGCCGCGCTCGCGGCAGCCCGCCTGGAAGGGGACGAACTCCTTGTCGAGGATCTCCTTCTTCTTCTTGCCCATCGCGCGGCGCAGCAGGTCGGCCTGGCCGAGCGAGTAGCCCGCAAGGATCTGGGCGGCGCGCTGCACCTGCTCCTGGTAGACGATGAGGCCGTACGTCTCGTCCAGGATCTCCGCGAGCGGCTCCGCGAGCTCGGGGTGGATGGGCTCGATCTTCTGCAGCCCGTTCTTGCGCAGCGCGTAGTTCGTGTGCGAGTTCATGCCCATCGGGCCCGGGCGGTACAGCGCGATGACGGCCGAGAGGTCGTCGAACTTGTCCGGCTTCATCTGCCGCAGCAGCGCGCGCATCGGGCCGCCGTCGAGCTGGAACACGCCGAGCGTGTCGCCGCGCGCGAGGAGGTCGTAGGACGCCTTGTCGTCGAGCGGGAGGGACTCGATCTCGATCGGGTCCTTGCCGTTCATCGTGATGTTCTCGAGCGCGTCGTCGAGGATCGTGAGGTTGCGCAGCCCGAGGAAGTCCATCTTGATGAGCCCCAGGCCCTCGGACGTCGGGTAGTCGAACTGCGTGATGACCGCACCGTCCTGGGGGCGGCGCATGATCGGGATGATGTCGATGAGCGGGTCGCTCGACATGATGACGCCCGCCGCGTGCACGCCCCACTGCCGCTTCAGGCCCTCGATGCCGCGCGCGAGCTCGACGACGCGCTGCGCCTCCGGGTCGGAGTCGTGGAGCTGGCGGAACTCCGCCGCCTCGGCGTACCGCTCGTGCTTCGGGTCGAAGATCCCGGACAACGGGATGTCCTTGCCCATCACCGCCGGCGGCATCGCCTTGGTGAGCTTCTCCCCCATCGCGAACGGGAAGCCGAGCAGGCGCGCCGAGTCCTTGAGCGCCTGCTTGGCCTTGATCGTGCCGTACGTGACGATCTGCGCGACGCGGTCGTCGCCGTACTTCTCCGTGACGTACCGGATGACCTCGCCGCGCCGGCGCTCGTCGAAGTCGACGTCGACGTCGGGCATCGACACGCGCTCGGGGTTGAGGAACCGCTCGAAGATCAGGCCGTGCTCGAGCGGGTCGAGCTCCGTGATGCCCATGAGGTACGACGCCATCGAGCCCGCGGCCGAGCCGCGCCCGGGCCCCACACGGATGCCCTGCTCCTTGGCCCAGTTGATGAAGTCGGCGACCACGAGGAAGTACCCCGGGAAGCCCATCTGGATGATGACCTCGGTCTCGTACTGCGCCTGCTTGCGCGCCGCGTCCGGGATGCCGTTCGGGTAGCGCCGGTGCAGGCCCCGCTCGACCTCCTTGACGAACCAGCTCGTCTCGTCCTCGCCCTCGGGGACGGGGAACTTCGGCATGTAGTTCGCGTTCGTGTCGAACGACACGTCGCACTGCTCCGCGATGAGGAGCGTGTTGTCGCACGCCTCGGGGAGCTCCGCGAACACGCGGCGCATCTCCGCCGCAGACTTCACGTAGTAGCCGGTGCCGTCGAACTTGAACCGGTCCGGGTCGTCCAGGGTCGAGCCCGAGTTGATCGCGAGCAGCGCCTCCTGGCTCGACGCGTCCTCCTCGCGCACGTAGTGCAGGTCGTTCGTCGCGACGAGCCGCGCGCCGATCGTCTCCGCGAGGCGCAGCAGGTCCTTGGTGACCCGGGTCTCGATCTCGATCCCGTGGTCCATGAGCTCGACGAAGAAGTTCTCGCGACCGAAGATGTCCTGCAGCTCGCCCGCGGTCCGCACCGCCTCGTCCCACTGGCCGAGCCGCAGCCGCGTCTGGATCTCGCCCGACGGGCACCCGCTCGTGGCGATCAGCCCCTTGCCGTACGTCTGGAGAAGCTCGCGGTCCATGCGCGGCCACTTGCCCATCTGCCCCTCGAGCGACGCGAGCGACGACGCGCGGAACAGGTTGTGCAGGCCCTCGTTGTCCTTCGCGAGCAACGTCATGTGCGTGTACGCACCGCGGGCCGAGACGTCGTCCGCCTCCTGGCCCTGCTGCCCGAACCGCACGCGCGTCTGGTCGAACCGGCTCGTGCCCGGCGTGATGTACGCCTCGACGCCGATGATCGGCTTGATGCCCTTCGCCTGCGCGCGCGACCAGAACTCGAACGCCCCGAACACGTACCCGTGGTCGGTCGTCGCGATCGCCTTCTGCCCGAGCCTCTCGACCTCGTCGAACAGGTCCCCGATCCGGGCCGCGCCGTCCAGCATCGAGTACTCGGTGTGGACGTGGAGATGGACGAAGTCCTCGGTGGCGGTCGGCATGCGTCGATCCTAAGTCGGCCCGCCCACGCTCCCGCCCACCCTCGGCAGGCGTGTGCTGTGCCACGACGCACACGCCCCGGCGACGGCGTCAGGCGTCGACGGTGACGGTCTTCGCGGCGTCGCGGTGGTCGATGCCGGCGTCGAGGTAGACCGGCCCCGAGACGGTGTAGCCGAGGCGCTCGTAGAACCCGATCGCCTGCACCTGCGCGGACAGCAGGACCCGCACCGCGGACCGCCCGTCGGGGCCGGGCACCGCGTGCTCGGCGAGCGCGAGGCGCTCCAGGGCCAACATGACGGCGGCGCCCGCCCCGGTGCCGCGGGCCGACGCGGCGACGGCGACCCGGCCCACGTGCACCTCGCCGGGGTGCGCCGGGTCGGTGAGCAGACGACCCGTCCCGACGACCTCGCCGTCCCGCTCGCGGTCGCGGACGAGGACGTGCGTCGTCGTCGGCGCGGCGTCGAGGTCGTCGATCTCCTCCTCGACGGGCACGCCCTGCTCGTCGACGAACACCGCGAGCCGCAGCGCGTGCGCGGCGGCCAGCCCGGCGTCGTCGGACACGCGCTCGACGACGAGCCGCCCGCCCTCCGGGAGAGGGACGGGTCGGGTCGCGCTCACGCGTAGGCCCCGCGCAGGACCTCGAGCGCGTGCGCGAGGTCGTCGGGGTACTCGCTGGTCAGCTCGAGCCACTGCCCGGTCGTCGGGTGCTCGAAGCCGAGCCGCACCGCGTGGAGCCACTGCCGGGTCAGGGAGACGCGCGAGGCGAGGACGGGGTCCGCGCCGTAGGTGAGGTCGCCGACGCACGGGTGGCGCAGCGCGGAGAAGTGGACCCGGATCTGGTGGGTGCGCCCGGTCTCGAGGTGCACCTCGACGAGCGACGCCGCGGGGAGCATCTCGAGGACCTCGTAGTGCGTCACCGACGGCTTGCCCTCGGCGGTGACCGCGAACTTCCAGTCGGCGCTCGGGTGCCGCCCGATCGGGGCGTCGATCGTCCCGGTCGTCGGCTCGGGGTGGCCCTGGACGAGCGCGTGGTAGACCTTGTCGACCGTGCGCTCCTTGAACGCGCGCTTGAGCGCCGTGTACGCGACCTCGCTCTTCGCGACGACCATGAGGCCGGACGTGCCGACGTCGAGGCGGTGCACGATGCCCTGGCGCTCGGCGGCACCGGACGTCGAGATCCGGTAGCCCGCGGCAGCGAGCGCCCCCACGACGGTCGGGCCGGTCCACCCGGGCGACGGGTGCGCGGCCACGCCCACGGGCTTGTCGACGACCACGACGTCGTCGTCGTCGTGGACGATGCCCATGCCGGGCACGGGCTCGGCGACGACCTCGACCGCCGCGGGGGCGGCGTCGGGCACGTCGACCTCGAGCCACCCGCCGGGGACGAGGCGGTCGGACTTGCCGACCTCCCGTCCGTCGAGGCGCACGGCGCCCGCGGCGGCGAGCTCGGCCGCGCGCGTGCGCGAGAGGCCGAGGAGGCGGGACAGCCCCGCGTCGACGCGCTCGCCCGCGAGGCCGTCGGGCACGGGGAGGGACCGCAGGCTCACCGGTCCCCCTCGCGCTCGGCCGTCGTGGGCGCGGTGCCGGCGTCAGCGGCCGGCCCCTGCGTGCCGGCACCCGCAGCCTTGCTGTCGCGAGCCTCCGGGGCAGGGTCCGGCGAGGCGACCGTCGGGACCTCGCCCGGGCCGGCGTGCTCGGCCGACGCGTCGGCGTCCGCCGCGGACCGCTCGGCGTCCGTGTCGTCGGCGGCGTCGTGCCCGTGGCGCGACCCGTCGAGGCCGATCCCGAGGACCGACAGGACCGCGATCATGACGGCGGCGCCGACGATCGCGACGTCCGCGACGTTGCCCACGAACCAGTTCCCGTAGGCGAGGAAGTCCACCACGTGACCGCGCGCGAACCCGGGCTCGCGGAAGAACCGGTCGAGCAGGTTGCCGAGCGCGCCGCCGAGCAGGAGCCCGAGGGCGACGGCCCACGCACGCGAGCCGATGCGGCTCACCATCCGCACGATGACGACCACGACGGCGACGACGACGATCGTCAGCACCCACGTCATCCCGGTCGCGATCGAGAGCGCGGCCCCGGGGTTGTAGACGAGCCGCAGGCCGAGCAGCGACCCCACGAGCGGGATCGTGTCGTCGCCGAGCGTGAGGCTCGACTCGGCCCACCACTTGGTGAGCTGGTCGGCCACGAGGACGAGGGCGGCGAGGACGACCGTCCAGACCACGAGGGCGCGTCGGGGACCGTGGCGGGACGGTTCCGGGGCGGACGCCGCGACGGGCTCGGCGGGGTCGGTGGGCTCGGGGCGTGCGGAGGTGGACATCGGCGGCAAGTCTGCCACGTCGTCGGCCCGCCGGGGTCCCCCGGGTGGCGGCGTCAGCGGCGCTCGGCGCGCTGCTTCGCCTCGACGGACAGGTTCGCGCGCGGGAACGCCTGCAGGCGGGCCTTCCCGATCGGCAGCCCCGTCTCCTCGCACGTCGCGTACGTCCCGGCCGCGATGCGGTCGAGCGCGTGCGTCGTCTGGGCGAGCAGGTCGCGGACGTTGTTGACGAGCGTGAGCTCCTGCTCGCGCTCCAGCGCGCTCGACCCGGAGTCCGCCTGGTCGTCGCCCGCGCCGTCGCCGGAGTGCCGCAGGAGGTTCGAGAGCTCCTCGTCCGCGGCGGCGAGCTCACCCTCCAGGCGCTCCTTCTCGGCGAGGAGCTCCGCGGCGAGCTCCTCGACCTCGCGCAGGGTCCAGGGGTCCTCCCCGTCGCGCACAGGGAAGGACTTGACGTCCTTCGCGAGGTTCGGGAAGCGGTCGCGCACGGCCGACCGGGCCGCGGTGGTGAGCTTGGTCATGTCGCCCCTCCAAGTTCGAGTCACGCGAGAGTAGACGCAGCGGCCGGTACGCACAACACACCACGCCGGTCCGCCGGAGCGGAGAAGGCAGGTGCGAGGCGTACCGGCCGCTGCCGGACGGTCGACGCAGGTGCTAGAGGCCGGGAGCGAGGTCGCTTGTGCGGGCGGCCCCGCCGACGTTGCTGCGCGGCGGGAGGGCGCTGCCCCGGTTGTCCAGGTCGCCCAGCAGGTTCTGCAGGTAGCTCTTGAGGCGCGTGCGGTAGTCGCGCTCGAAGATGCGCAGCTCGTCGATCTTGCGCTCGAGGAGCGAGCGCTCCTGCTCGAGCTGCGAGAGCGTGCGGTGCGAGGTCTCCTCGGCCTCGCGCACGATGCGCGAGCCCTCCTCCTTCGCCTCCGCGATGAGCCGGTCGCCCTCCTCCTGGCCCGAGCGCACGTAGTCGTCGTGCAGCTTCTGGGCGAGCTGCAGCATGCCCGTGGCCGACTCGGGCTCCGCCGCGTTCTTCGAGACGACGGCCTGCGAGATCGGCGCGGCCGGAGCCGGCTCCGGCTCGGGGGCCTGGGGCGCGTCGACGACCGGAGCCTGCACCGCAGCGCTGGACGCGTCGGCCCGGCTGAGCTCGGCGATACGACGCTCCGCGGCAGCGAGCTTCGACTTGAGGTCCTCGTTCTCCTCCTGCACGGAGTTGAGGGTCCTCACCACCTCGTCCAAGAAGTCGTCGACCTCTTCGACGTCGTACCCCTCGCGGAACTTCGTCGCCGAGAACTTCTTGTTCAGGATGTCCTCTGCAGTGAGCAGTGCCATCGGTTCACCTCATAGCGTTTGCGTGTCGGTCCGGGCGACCTCGCGATCACCAAGACTCCAAAGTAGCGGACATTGCCCCGGGGAGCCGGGAGCGGCCCCGTGGTCGCGCGCCGCGGGGTGCGGGCGGGCGCCGTCGGGGTGCGGACAGGGGGCGGGGCGAACCGGACGTAGCGGCGCGGTTCGGGCCGACCGCCGGCCCGGCGAGTGACGAGCGTCTCAGAGCGCGGAGACGATCTGCGCCGCGATGGTCACGGCGAAGAACAGGATGATGAACGCCAGGTCGAGACGCACCTGCCCCAGCGTGAGGGGCGGGATCAGCCGGCGCAGCGCGCGCAGCGGCGGGTCGGTCGCCGAGTAGATCACCTCGGCGAGCACGAGCACCGCGCCTCTCGGCCGCCACTCGCGCGCGAAGAACTGCACCCAGTCGAACACGAGCCGACCGATGAGCAGCAGCAGGTAGAGCCAGAGCAGGAATCCGACGATCCCTGTGATGAGGTCCCAGATCACGGGTCAACTGTGCCAGACGAGCGCGCCCGCCCCGGGCGCGGGACACGCGACGCGGGCGCTCGACCCCGCGCACGCCGGAGGGACGGGCGCGGCGCGCCCGTCCCTCCGGTGCGGTCCGTGCGGCGGGCGGTCGGCGGGGGCGCCGTGCCGCGAGGACCGTCAGCTCTGGTTGTAGAACCCGGCGCGGCCGGGCGCCGGCGAGGCGGCCTGCTCCTCGCCCGTGATCTCCACGTGCTCGGGCGACAGCAGGAACACCTTGTTGGTGACGCGCTCGATCGCGCCGTGCAGGCCGAAGATGAGGCCCGCGGAGAAGTCGACGAGGCGCTTCGCGTCCGCGTCGTCCATGTCCGAGAGGTTCATGATGACCGGCGTGCCGCCGCGGAACGCCTCGCCGATGACGCGCGCGTCGTTGTACGAGCGCGGGTGCACCGTCGTGATCCGGCGCAGCTCGGCCGCCGTCATGCTCGTCTGCGGCACCTCGCGCGGGCCGAGCGCCCGGTGCAGCGGCGTCACCTGGGCCTGGTAGTCGTGCGACACGTCCGCCCCCGTCTCGTCGAGCTCGTCGACGTACTCGTCCTGCCCGTCCTCGCCACGATCATCAGCGAGGCCCAGATACAGCATGGTCTTGCGCAGCGC
This sequence comes from Cellulosimicrobium composti, assembly GCF_009711085.1. Taxonomy (GTDB): domain Bacteria; phylum Actinomycetota; class Actinomycetes; order Actinomycetales; family Cellulomonadaceae; genus Cellulosimicrobium; species Cellulosimicrobium composti. Next base: position 3,341 of record NZ_WMKA01000065.1, on the reverse strand, counting down.
TCCCGCCATGGGCCTTGCTCCGTCCTCGATCGATCCGTCGGTCCACCGGCTGTCGGACCGGTGCGTTCACGCTAACCGAGGGGATCGGGCGATCCCGGAGCGACACGCCCGGACCTGTCAACCTCACCCGCAGGTCGAGGTCGTGCCCTTCACGCGCCCGCGAGGGCCACGAGACCCGCGAAGCGGCCCGTCGTCGAGCCGCCCCGGGCCGCCCGGCGGTGCGAGAAGAACCGCTCGTCCTCGATCGTGCACGCCCCGACGTGCACCACGTCCGCGACGCCCGCGGCCTCGAGGTCCGCGACGACGCCCGCCGGGAGGTCGAGCGCGGGCGTGCCCCACGTCGTCGTCGACCACGTCGCCGGCCGCGCGAGCGCGACCTCGTCGCGCATCGTCGCGGGGACCTCGTAGCAGCGGCCGCACGCGCTCGGGCCGACGGCGGCGCGCACGCGCCCGACGCTCGCCCCCGCGGAGCGCATCGCGTCGAGCACCGCGGGCACGACCCCGTGGGCGAGGCCGCGGCGCCCGGCGTGCGCGACGCCGACCACGCCCGCCTCGACGTCGGCGAGGAGCACGGGGACGCAGTCGGCGACGAGGACGCCGAGCCCGACGCCCGCCGCGACCGCGACCATCGCGTCGGCCTCGCCGACCGAGTCGGCGGCGCTCCCCCGGTCCGTCACGACCGCGACGTCCGTGCCGTGCACCTGGCTCGCGAACGCGACCGGCGCCCCCAGCCACGCGCCCGCGCGCGCCCGGTTGGCGCGCACGCGCGCCGCGTCGTCGGTGACGTTGAGACCGAGGTTGAGGGACTGCCACGGCTCGGGCGACACCCCGCCGGCCCGTGTCGTGAAGCCCGCGCGCACCCCGGGACCCAGGTCGACCTCGAGCACGACGGGAGGGGCGGCGTCGTCGACGCCGCCCCTCCCGTGCTGCATCCGGCCGACGCTCATCGCCGCCCGCGACCCGTCACTTGAGGAAGTCCGGGACGTCGAGCTCCTCGACCTTCCGGCGCGCGGGCTCCTCGTCGAAGATCCGCGGCGGGACCTCGACGCCGGGGTTCTGCCCGCCGGGGGCCGCGTCGGCGTTCTGGTTCGCCGCACCCGCCGCGTCGTCGGACCCGACGACCGTGAAGGTGGGCGCGGGCGTCGCGGGCTGGACCGGCACGGGGCCCGGGCCGCCGTCGAGCGTGACCGGGACGTCGTCGGCCTCCGGCTGGATCGGCACCACCGGGCGGGGCAGCGTGTGCGCCCCGGTCGCGGGGGCCGGCACCGGCGGGGTCTGGCGCGCGGCGGGCACCGCGGGGATCGCGCTCGTCGCGGGACGCTGCGCGCCCGCGACCTGGCCGAGCGCCCGCGCGTCGCCGCGGACCTGGGGCGCGCCGCCGTCGAAGCCCGCCGCGATCACCGTGACGCGCACCTCGTCGCCCAGCGCGTCGTCGATCACCGCGCCGAAGATGATGTTCGCCTCGGTGTGCGCCGCCTCGTGGACGAGGCGCGCGGCCTCGTTGATCTCGAACAGGCCGAGGTCGGAGCCGCCCTGGATGGACAGGAGCACGCCGTGCGCGCCGTCGATGCTCGCCTCGAGCAGCGGCGACGAGATCGCCATCTCGGCGGCCTGGACGGCGCGGTCGTCGCCCCGCGCGTTGCCGATGCCCATGAGGGCGCTGCCCGCGCCCTGCATGACCGACTTCACGTCGGCGAAGTCGAGGTTGATCAGGCCCGGCGTGGTGATGAGGTCGGTGATGCCCTGGACACCGGAGAGCAGGACCTGGTCGGCCTGGTGGAACGCCTGCAGCGCGCTGACGTTGCGGTCGGACATCGACAGGAGGCGGTCGTTGGGGATGACGATGAGGGTGTCGACCTCGTTGCGCAGGTTCTCGATGCCCTGGTCCGCCTGGACCGAGCGGCGGCGCCCCTCGAACGTGAACGGCCGGGTCACGACACCGACGGTGAGCGCGCCGAGCGAGCGCGCGATGCGCGCGACGACGGGCGCGCCGCCCGTGCCGGTGCCGCCGCCCTCGCCCGCGGTCACGAAGACCATGTCCGCGCCGCGCAGCACGTCCTCGATCTCCTCGGCGTGGTCCTCGGCGGCCTTCTTGCCGACCTCCGGGTCGGCGCCGGCGCCGAGGCCGCGCGTGAGCTCGCGGCCGACGTCGAGCTTGACGTCGGCGTCCGACATGAGCAGCGCCTGCGCGTCCGTGTTGATCGCGATGAACTCGACGCCCTTGAGGCCGACCTCGATCATCCGGTTGACGGCGTTCACGCCCCCACCGCCGATGCCGACCACCTTGATCACTGCTAGGTAGTTCTGCGGAGTTGCCACGTCAATGCCTCTCGATCGGTCAGCCCTGAACCTTCACCCTCAACTAGAGGGTTATAGTTATGTCAGGTCGTTCATGGGTCGACCGTAGGTGTCGACGTGCCCATCATCAACGACCGTCTCGCGCGTGTCGGCGATCGCCGTGCGCGCTCACCGCGTCACCGGCATCGTCGGCGCCGAGACGTCGTACACGGTGACGCCCGCGTTCTCCGGCACGGCCCGCAGCGTCTGCAGGACGCGCACCTTGAGCGCGGCCTCCTCGGAGCTCCCCCACTCGACGACCACGCCGTCGCGCAGGGTCATCCGGACGGCGTCGCGCGTCGGCGCGGAGACCTCCGCGACCTGCGCGTGCAGGTCGGGCGGGAGCGTGTTGAGCAGCACGAGCGCCGCGTCGAGCGCGCGCGCCCCCTGCTCGTCGAGCGGGGCGTCGATCTCGGGGAGCCCCTCAGGCACGGCAGGGTCGGTGCGCACGTGCACGCCCTCGGCGTCGAGCAGCGCGAAGCCGTCGTCCACGGGGACGGCGACCACCGGCTCGCGCGACTCCAGGAGCACCGCGAGCCCCGACGGCCAGACCCGCCGGATCTCGACGTCCCGCACGCCGTTGAGGTCGAGGACGCGCTCGCGCAGCGCGACCGTGTCGAGCCGCGGCAGCGGGACCCCCGCGGACTCGGCCACGACGGCCTCGACCTGGGCCGGGTCGACGACCGTCCCCTCGCCCGCGATCGTCACGTCCTCCAGGTCGAGCCCGAGCACGGACGAGAAGAACGCGACCCAGGCGAGGCCCGCGACCACGAGCAGCCCGCCGGTCCACGCGAGCACGCGCGTGCGGATCCGGTGCCGCCGCATGGCGTCGCGCTCGGCGAGGCGCGCGGCCATGCCGTGCGACACGACCCCGACGGGTGCGGCGGGACCCGCCGGACCGCGTCCGGAGGCCGCGCCACGGCCCGCGGGGCGTCCGGTGCGCGCGCCGTTCGACGGCACGAGCTCGCCCGTCGCCGCCGGCACGCGGCGGACCGGCCGCGTCG
>NZ_WMKA01000064.1 GCF_009711085.1 Cellulosimicrobium composti | reverse complement strand
GCACCACCCGACCGGGCAGAACCTCGCTTGGGGCAACTTCTCCAATCTACCAGATCCTTGGTGTCCGCTCCAACTCGGTGATCCGAGCGGAAAGGGCCGTGGAACAGGCAGCCTTCATGGACCGGCACGGCGCGCGAAGCTCCGTGCTGTTCCTCGAAGGGGGAACGCCCGGGGGACCAGCCACCGTCTCGTGCGATCGAGACCCGTGTCCGTTCCTCCCTGCCGGGCGAACGTCGAGAACACTACACGCGGTCCGCGGCCGTGCCAAATCGGCTCCGTGCCGCGACCGAGAGGCCCGCAGGGACGCGGCCCCACGCGTGCGAGGAGCGCGGACGCACGGCCGCGACGACGCGCGAAGGGGCCGGGCCGCTCGACGCGGTCCGGCCCCTCCTCCGGTGATGATCGCCCGCCGCGGGACGACGACCCGACCTGGTTAGCCGGCGACCGCCACGCCGAGGGTCTTCTTCCCCCGGCGCAGGAGCGCGTAGCGCCCGTGCAGCAGGTCGGCGGCGGAGAGGACGGCGTCGTCGCTCGCGACCTTGGTGTTGTTCACGTACGCGCCTCCTTCCGCGACAGCACGGCGCGCGGCCGCCTTCGACGCCACCAGACCCGACGACGCGAACAGGTCGACCACGAGGTCGCCCACCGCCGCCGCGGTGCGCGGGAGCTCGGCGACCGCCGCACCCAGGGTCCGCTCGTCGAGCGCGGCGAGCTCGCCGCGCCCGAACAGCGCCTGGCTCGCCGCGATCACGGCCTCCGTCGCGGCGGCGCCGTGGACGAGTGTCGTGACGTCGGCCGCGAGCGCCCGCTGGGCCTCGCGCGCGCCCGGCCGCTCGCGCACGGCGGCCTCGAGCTCGGCGATCTCCTCGCGCGTGCGGAAGGTGAAGATCCTCAGGAAGCGCACCACGTCGTCGTCCGCGGCGTTGAGCCAGAACTGGTAGAACGCGTACGGGCTCATCATGTCCGGGTCGAGCCACACGGCGCCGCCCTCGGTCTTGCCGAACTTGGTGCCGTCCGCCTTCGTGATGAGCGGCGTCGTCATGACGTGGACGGAGGCGCCCTCCGTCTTGCGGATCAGGTCGACGCCCGAGAGCAGGTTGCCCCACTGGTCGTTGCCGCCGGTCTGGAGCGTGACCCCGTGCCGGCGGTAGAGCTCGTGGAAGTCGATGCCCTGGAGGATCTGGTAGCTGAACTCGGTGAAGCTGATGCCCTCCTCCGAGTGGAGGCGGCGCGCGACCGTGTCCTTCGCGAGCATCGTGCCCAGGCGGTAGTGCTTGCCGACGTCGCGCAGGAAGTCGATCGCCGACAGGCCCGAGATCCAGTCGAGGTTGTTGACGACGCGCGCGGCGTTCTCCCCCTCGAAGTCGAGGAACCGCGAGACCTGGCCCTTGAGGCGCTCGGTCCACTCCGCGACGGTCTCCTTGGAGTTGAGCACGCGCTCGCCGGACTGGCGCGGGTCGCCGATCATGCCCGTCGCGCCGCCCACGAGGGCGATGGGGCGGTGCCCCGCGAGCTGGAGGTGGCGCAGCAGGATGAGCTGGACCAGGTGGCCGTGGTGCAGGCTCGGCGCGGTCGGGTCGAAGCCGCAGTAGTACGTGATCGGGCCCTCGGCCAGCGCGGCGCGCAGCGCGGCCTCGTCGGTGGACTGCGCCACCAGGCCTCGCCATTGCAGCTCGTCGAGAACGTCGCTCACTTCTGCTCCTTCGTCGAGTGCCCCGGCCGGGGCACGGTCCGTGCGGCCCGTACGGCCCGCGGGTCCTAGTCTGCCGTGCCGCGCGACCGCGTCCGGCCACCGCCCACGACGCGGGCGCCCCCGGGGCCGCCGACACCCCGCGGACCCCCGCGCTCCGCGGGCCCCGTGCGCGCTCAGCGCGCCCGCGCGCTCACACGGCGGTACGCCGAGACCGTCGGGTCGCCGGCGAGCCAGTAGCGCCACGGGTAGCGGTCGCCGTCTCCCCCGACCCCGGAGACGCCGACGCGCGGCCCCGAGGCGACCGCGGGCCGGAACGAGCCGCTCGACGGCCGGTGCAGGACGAGCTCGCCCTCGGGGTCGGTGAGGTCGGCGCCGTACTGGCGCAGGTCGAGGTCGAGGGCCACGGCGAGGCGCGCGGGACCGCGCGCGATCTGGCGGTCGGAGTCGCACCGGCCGGACGCCGTCCGTCGTGCGCGGGCGAGCCCGACGCCGTCGGTCACCTCGCCCGCCCGCAGCAGGACGGCGGACGCGCGCCCGACCGGGCCGCACACCACGTTGACGCAGTGGTGCAGGCCGAGGTGCCGGTACACGTAGAGCCGACCCGGTTCGCCGAACATCGCGCGGTTGCGCTCCGTGCGCCCGCGGAAGGCGTGGGAGCCCGGGTCCTGCTCGCCGTCGTACGCCTCGACCTCGGTGATCCGCAGCGTGACGTCGCCCGCGTCGCTGCGACGCGTGAGCAGCGAGCCGAGCAGGTCGCGCGCGACGTCGTGCACGTCCCGCGCGAACCAGCCGCGCGCCGGCACGTCCCACGGCCCGAGGACGCGCGCGTCCTCGGGGCCCGTCCCCGTCAGGGCGTCCGTCGTCATCCGCACCACCTTCCGTCCTGGGCAATGTACGCCCCCGCGCGGACGCCCGGCGGGGCCGGGCGGTCGCCGGGCCCCGGGGCCGGCGTCACCGCGGCGCGGCCCGGACGACGTTCCCCCAGCCGTCGAGCACGACGTCGGCGCGCTCGCGCGAGGCGTGGCGCGCGTAGTGCTTGCGCTCGTCGCGCATCCAGGCGAGCCAGTGCGCGCGCTGGTCCTCGCCGTCGCGCTCGAGCCCGCGGCGCAGCCGCACGTCGTCGGGTGCCTCGACCCACACGCGCAGCGCCGCGACGGCGTCGGCCTCGCGCCGGCCGGCCCCGCAGCCCTCGACCACGAGGTAGGGCGCGGGCGGCACGTCGTGCCACTCGGCGAATCGGTCGAGAGCCCAGTCGAAGCGCCGGTACCGCCCGGCGCGGCCCGCGGCGAGCGGCGCGAGGACCCACTCGTCGAGACGTCCCCACGCGGGCTCGAGACCGCGCCAGCCCTCGTACAGGTCGTCCATGTGGAGCACCTGCGCGGGCAGCGCGTCGCCGAGCTGGGCGGCGAGCGTCGTCTTGCCGGAGCCGGCCGGACCGTCCACGACGACGAGCCGCGTGCCCGACGACGGCCCGGCGCCCGGCGCGGCCGGCTCGCCCGGGTGGTGGCCGGGCCGTGACGGCGGCCCGCCGAGACGCGGGACGGCGGCGCGCACGCGGCGCACGAGGTCCGCGAGGACGTCGGGACCGACGCTCATGCGCTCACCCCGGCCCGGGCCGCGTCAGCCCTGGGCCCAGAAGCGGTACTCGGCCGAGCGCTCCTTCGCCGCCTCCAGCTGCTCGGCGACGCGCACCGGCGCCGTGCCGCCCACGGCGTCGCGCGACGCGAGCGAGCCCTCGACGCTCAGCACGTCGCGCACACCCGGCGTGAGGTGCTCGGAGATGCCCGCGAGGTCGTCGTCCGAGAGGTCCCAGAGCTCGATGCCGCGCTCCTCGCACACGCGCACGCACGCGCCGGCGACCTCGTGCGCGACGCGGAACGGCACGCCCTCGCGCACGAGCCACTCGGCGACGTCCGTCGCGAGCGAGAACCCCTGCGGCGCGAGCGACGCCATGCGCTCGGTGTCGAACTCGAGCGTCGCGACCATGCCCGAGAACGCGGGCAGGAGCACCTCGAGCGTGTCGACCTGGTCGAACACCGGCTCCTTGTCCTCCTGGAGGTCGCGGTTGTACGCGAGCGGCAGGCCCTTGAGCGTCGCGAGCAGGCCCGCCAGGTCGCCGATGAGGCGGCCCGCCTTTCCGCGCGCGAGCTCGGCGACGTCGGGGTTCTTCTTCTGCGGCATGATGCTCGACCCCGTGGAGTAGGAGTCGTGCAGGCGGACGAACCCGAACTCCTTCGTCGCCCAGAGGATGACCTCCTCCGCGAGACGTGACAGGTCGACGCCCAGCATCGCCGCGACGAACGCGAACTCGGCCACGACGTCGCGCGACGCGGTGCCGTCGATCGAGTTCTCGACCGGCCCGTCGAACCCGAGCTCGGCGGCGACCGCCGCCGGGTCCAGCCCCAGCGAGGAGCCCGCGAGCGCCCCCGACCCGTAGGGCGAGCGCGCGGCGCGCACGTCCCAGTCGATGAACCGGTCGACGTCGCGCAGCAGCGGCCACGCGTGCGCGAGGAGGTGGTGCGCGAGGAGCACCGGCTGCGCGTGCTGCAGGTGCGTGCGCCCCGGCATCGCGGCGCCCGGGTGCGCGGCGGCCTGCTCGATCAGCGCGTCGACGACGTCGAGCACGAGTCGCGCGATCGTGCGCGCCTCGTCGCGCAGGTACATGCGCGTGAGCGTCGCGATCTGGTCGTTGCGCGAGCGGCCCGCGCGCAGCTTGCCGCCGAGCTCGGGCCCGGCCCGCTCGATGAGCCCGCGCTCGAGCGCGGTGTGCACGTCCTCGTCGTCGTCGGCCGCGACGAACGCGCCCGACGCGACGTCCTCGCGCAGCCGTTCGAGCGCGGCGAGCATGCCCTCGAGCTCGTCGTCGTCGAGCAGGCCTGCGGCGTGCAGGACCTTCGCGTGGGCCTTCGACCCCGCGACGTCCTGGCCCGCGAGGCGCCAGTCGAAGTGCGTGCTCTTGCTCAGCGCCGCGAGCGCGTCCGCGGGGCCGCCGGCGAACCGGCCGCCCCACAGGCTCACGCGCGCGGGCGCCGTCCCCTCGCCGGCCGCGGCGTCCGCGGGGGTGTCCGTGCCGTGCTGGTCGTCGTGCGTGCTCACTGTGCTCCTGCCCCGAGGTCCGCACCGTTGCCGAACTTCTCGTCGCGCGCGGCGGCGAGCTTCGCGGTGAGACCGTAGATCTCGATGAATCCCTTGGCCTGCGACTGGTCGAACGAGTCGCCCTCGTCGTACGTCGCCAGGTTGAAGTCGTACAGGCTCGTCTCCGAGCGGCGGCCCGTCACGGTCGCCCGGCCGCCGTGCAGCACGAGGCGCACGTCGCCGGACACGTAGCGCTGGGTGTCGTCGACGAACACGTCGAGCGACCGCTTGAGCGGGCTGAACCACATGCCGTCGTAGACGAGCTCGGACCAGCGTTGCTCGACGCCGCGCTTGAAGCGGGCCTGCTCGCGCTCGAGCGTGACGTTCTCCAGCTCCTGGTGGGCCGTGATGAGCGCGATCGCGCCCGGCGCCTCGTAGACCTCGCGCGACTTGATGCCGACGAGGCGGTCCTCGACGATGTCGATCCGGCCGACGCCCTGGGCGCCCGCGCGGCGGTTCATCTCCTGGACCGCCTGGAGCGGGGTCACGGCGACGCCGTCGAGCGCGACGGGGACGCCCTGCTCGAACGTGACGACGACCTCGTCGGCGACGGGCGGGAACGTCGGGTCGTCGGTGTAGTGGTAGACGTCCTTGGTCGGCGCGTTCCAGATGTCCTCGAGGAAGCCCGTCTCGACCGCACGGCCCCACACGTTCTGGTCGATCGAGAACGGGTTGTGCTTCGTCGTCGCGATGGGCAGCGCGTGCCGCTCGGCGTACTCGATGGCCTTCTCGCGCGTGAGCGCGAGGTCGCGCACCGGCGCGATCGTCCTCAGGTCGGGTGCGAGCGACGTCGTCGCGACCTCGAAGCGCACCTGGTCGTTGCCCTTGCCGGTGCAGCCGTGCGCGACGGTCGTCGCGCCGAACCGGCGGGCCGCGCGCACGAGGTGCTTGACGATGACCGGGCGCGAGAGCGCCGAGACGAGCGGGTACCGGTCGAGGTAGAGGCCGTTCGCGCGCAGCGCGGGCATGCAGTACTCGGTCGCGAACTCGTCGCGCGCGTCCGCGACGTGCGCCTCGACGGCGCCGCAGTCGAGGGCGCGCTGCCGGATGACCTCGAGGTCCTCCCCGCCCTGGCCGACGTCGACCGCGACGGCGACGACCTCGGCGCCCGTGGCCTCGGCGATCCAGCCGATGGCGACGGACGTGTCCAGCCCGCCCGAGTAGGCGAGCACGACGCGTTCAGTCATGACGGATCTCTCTCTGGCGTGCGGGTGGGTCGGTGTCCAGTGTGGCAGTCGCGCGCCCGGGTCACGCGCCCGGCCCGACCGGTCCGGAGAGGTCGAGGAAGCGGCGCGCGAGATCGGCGCCGCCGTCGGGGTCGCGCGCGATGACGAGGATCGTGTCGTCGCCCGCGATGCTCCCGAGCACGCCCGGCAGCACCGAGTGGTCGATCGCCGACGCGAGGTAGTTGGCCGCGCCCGGCGGGGTCCGCAGCACGACGAGGTTCGCGGACGCCTCCGCGGAGACGAGCATCTCCGAGCACAGGCGGGCGAGCCGGGCCGCGAGGTACTCCGGCGACTCCGCGGTCTGCACGCTGCGGTCGCCGCCCTCCCCCGGCAGCGCGTAGACGAGGGCGCCCGACGCGCCGCGGACCTTCTCGGCGCGCAGCTCGATGAGGTCGCGCGACAGCGTCGCCTGCGTCACGGACAGGCCCTCGCGCTCGAGCTCGCGCGCGAGCTCGGCCTGCGAGTGGATCTCCGTGCGGCGCACGATCTCGGCGATGCGCGCGTGGCGCGCCGTCTTCGTCGTCGCGGTGCGGGCCTCGGTCACGACCGCTCCAGGAGGAACGTGAGCAGCGCCTTCTGCGCGTGCAGACGGTTCTCCGCCTCGTCCCAGACGGCGGAGCGCGGGCCGTCGATGACCTCGGCGGTGATCTCCTTGCCGCGGTAGGCGGGCAGGCAGTGCAGCACGATCGCGTCGTCCTTCGCGTGCGCGAGGAGCGCGTCGTTCACCTGGTACGGCACGAACGGCCGGGCACGCAGCTCGGCCTCGTCCTCGTCGCCCATCGACACCCACGTGTCGGTGGCCACGACGTCGGCGCCCGCGACCGCCTCGACCGGGTCGGCCGTGACGAGCACCGACCCGCCGGTCTCGGCGGCGACCCGCTCGGCGTCGGCGAGGACCCGCTCGTCCGGCGGGTAGCCCTCCGGGGTCCCGACGCGCACGTGCAGCCCCGCGGTCGCGCCGCCGAGCAGGTAGGAGTGCGCCATGTTGTTCGCGCCGTCGCCGACGTAGGCGAGCGTCTGGCCCGCGAGGGCCCCCGTGCCGCCGCGCAGCTGGGCGATCGTCAGCAGGTCCGCGAGGATCTGGCACGGGTGGAAGTCGTCGGTGAGGGCGTTGACGACGGGCACGCGGCTGATCGACGCCATCTCCTCGATGCGGTCCTGGCCGAACGTGCGCCACACGATCGCCGACGCCTGCCGGTCGAGCACGCGCGTGACGTCCGCGACGGACTCGCGCACCCCCACCTGGGCGAGGCGGCCGTCCACGACGACCGGGAAGCCGCCGAGCTCGGCGATGCCCGTCGCGAACGACAGCTGGGTGCGCAGCGTGGGCTTGTCGAACAGCACGGCCACGCCCTGCGGGCCCGCGAGGGGCTGGCGGAACGTGCGGTCGTCGCGGAACGCGAGGCCGATCTCGAGGACCTGACGCTGCTCGGCGGGCGTGAGGTCGTCGTCGCGCAGGAAGTGCCGGGGGGCCATCAGGAGCTCCTCGTCGTCGGGGTGGCGGGGGTCGTGGGGTCGGTCGCCGGGGCGCCCGTGGCGTCCTCGCTCCCGGGGACGCGCACCGTCGCGAAGAACGCGACGACGTCGCGCGCCTGCTCGGGCGTGAGGACAAGCGGCGGTGCGAGGCGGATCGCGTCGGGCGCGACGGCGTTGACGACGAGTCCCGCGTCCAGCGCCGCGCGCGCGACGTCGGCCGCGACGGGCCGCGCGAGCTGCACCGCGAGCAGGAGCCCGCGGCCGCGCACGCCCGCGACGAGTGGGTTGCCCGCGCCCGCGATCCGCTCGCGCAGGAGCGCGCCGACCGTGCGGACGTTGTCGAGCAGGCCGTCGCGCTCGATCACGCCGAGCGTCGCGAGGGCGGCCGCGGCGGCGACGGGGTTGCCGCCGAACGTCGTGCCGTGCTGGCCCCGGCCGAGCAGCGTCGCGGCGCGCTCGCCGTACGCGATCACCGCGCCCACAGGGAAGCCGCCGCCGAGGCCCTTGGCGAGCGTGACGACGTCGGGCACGATCCCACCGCCGACCTCGGGCTGCTGGTACGCGAACCACGAGCCGGTGCGCCCGACGCCGGTCTGCACCTCGTCGAGCACGAGCAGCGCGCCGTGCCGGGCGGTGAGGTCGCGCGCGGCGACGAGGTAGCCCGGCGAGAGGCCGCGCACGCCCGCCTCGCCCTGCACGGGCTCGACGACGAGCGCGGCGACCTCGCCGCGCTCGGCCACGGCCGCGGGCGAGAACGCCTCCTCGAGCGCGGCGACGTCGTCGAACGCGACGAACTCGACCCCGCCCGGGAGCGGCTCGAACGGCTCGCGGTACGCGGCCTTCGACGTCAGCGCGAGCGCCCCCATGGTCCGCCCGTGGAAGCCGCCCTGGAGCGCGAGGACGCGCGTGCGTCCCGTACGGCGCGTCATCTTGAACGCCGCCTCGTTGGCCTCCGTGCCCGAGTTCGTGAAGAACACGCGCGAGCCCTCGGGTGCCTCGGCGAGCGCGAGCAGGCGCTCGGCGAGCGCGATCTGCGTCGGGGTGCCGAAGAAGTTCGAGACGTGGCCGAGCGTGCCGAGCTGGGCCGAGATCGCGGCCGTGAGCGTCGGGTGCGCGTGGCCGAGCGCGTTCACCGCGATGCCCGCAAGGAGGTCGAGGTACCGCTTCCCGTCGGCGTCCCACACGTACGCGCCCTCGCCGCGCACGAGGACGCGCTGCGGCGGGCCGAACGTGTCCATGACCGCGTGGGTGTACCGGTCCGTCCACTGCGCGACGGAGCCGTCGGCCGGCGCGGCGACGTCCTGGGCGGGGGTCGTGGCGGGCGTCCCGCCGGTCGTGGGCTCGGTCACGCGGCGCCTCCGGCGGTCGGGGTCGCCGCGGGCGCGGCGTCGGGGACGACCATCGTCCCGTTGCCCTGGGTCGTGAAGACCTCGAGCAGGGTCGAGTGCGGCACGCGGCCGTCGATCACGGTGGCCGCCGGCACACCGCCCTCGACGGCGCGCAGGCACGCCTCCATCTTGGGGACCATGCCCGCCGAGAGCGACGGCAGGAGCGCCGCGAGCTCGGAGCGGGAGATCTGCGCGACGAGCGAGCCCCGGTCCGGCCACGACGTGTACAGGCCCTCGACGTCGGTCAGCACCACGAGCTTCTTCGCGCCGAGCGCGACCGCGAGCGCCGCGGCGGCGGTGTCGGCGTTGACGTTGAGCACCTGCGTCGGGTCGTCGAGGTCGGGCGCGATCGTCGAGACGACGGGGATGCGGCCGGCGTCGAGCAGGTCCTGGACCGCGGCCGGGTGCACCTCGACGACGTCGCCGACGAGCCCGACGTCGACGGGCTCGCCGTCCACGGTCGCGTGCCGGCGCTGGGCCTGCAGGAGGCCGCCGTCCTCGCCCGAGAGCCCGACGGCGTACGGGCCGTGCGCGTTGATGAGGCCGACGAGCTCGCGCGACACCTGGCCCGTGAGCACCATGCGCACGACGTCCATCGCCTCGGGCGTCGTGACGCGCAGCCCCCCGCGGAACTCCGACTCGATGCCGAGCCGGTCGAGCATCGCGGAGATCTGGGGGCCGCCGCCGTGCACGACGACCGGCCGCAGGCCGACGCGGCGCAGGAACACCATGTCCTGCGCGAACGCCGCCTTGAGCGCGTCGTCGACCATGGCGTTGCCGCCGTACTTGACGACGACGAGCGCACCGGCGAACTCCTGGAGCCACGGCAGGGCCTCGACGAGCACCTCGGCCTTCTGCTCGGGGCGCAGGTCGGTGCGCGTGTCGAACGCGGCGTCGTCCGGGTGGGGCGTGGGGGTGGTCGGGTCGCTCATGAGGAGTACGCGCTGTTCTCGTGGACGTAGTCGTGCGTGAGGTCGTTGGTCCAGACGGTCGCGGTCGCGGAGCCGGCGTGCAGGTCGATCTCGACGCGCACCTCCCGCTCGGCCGCGAGGTCGACGAGCTCGCGCGGCTCGCCGACTCCCCCGGCCCGACAGACCTGGACGTCGTTGACCGTCACGTCGAGCAGGAGCGGGTCGAACGGGGCGACGTCCTCGGGGACGGTCCCGACGGCGGACACGATGCGGCCCCAGTTCGGGTCGTTGCCGAAGATCGCGGTCTTGAACAGGTTCGACCGGGTCACGGCGCGCGCCACCGCGACGGCCGCGTCCTCGCTCGACGCGTTGACGACCGTGACGGCGACGTCGTGGCTCGCGCCCTCGGCGTCGGCCACGAGCTGGCGCGCGAGGGACGCGCACGCCTCGGTGACGGCGTCGGTGAGCGCGTCGAGCCCGACCTCGACCCCGGACGCGCCCGAGGCGAGCAGGATCACGGTGTCGTTCGTCGACATGCAGCCGTCGGAGTCGACCCGGTCGAACGTGGTGCGGGTCGCGGCGCGCAGCGCGGCGTCGGCCGTCGCGGCGTCCACGACGGCGTCCGTCGTGAGCACGCACAGCATGGTCGCGAGGCCCGGCGCGAGCATCCCCGCGCCCTTGGCCATGCCGCCCACGGACCACGTCGCGGCGCCGTCGGTCGCGGTGGCGTCCGTGACCTCGCGGACCACGGAGACCGTCTTCGGCACGGTGTCCGTCGTCATGATCGCGAGCGCGGCGTCGCCGCCGCCGTCGACCGTGGCGGCCGGGTCCGTGAGCGCCGCCGCGGCGGCGTCGACCCCGGCGAGGAGCCGGTCCATGGGCAGGCGCACGCCGATGAGGCCCGTCGAGCACACGAGCACGTCGCCCGCGGACGTCGCGAGCACGTCGGCCACGTGCTCGGCGGTGCGGTGCGTGTCGGCGAACCCCTCCGGCCCGGTGCACGCGTTGGCGCCGCCCGAGTTGAGCACGACCGCCGTCGCGCGACCGTCGCTCACCGCCTGGCGCGTCCACGCGACGGGTGCCGCGAACACGCGGTTGCTCGTGAGCACGGCGGCCGCGACGTCGAGCGGCCCGTCGTTGACGACGAGCGCGACGTCCTTCGCGCCCGTGGACTTGAGCCCGGCCGCGACGCCGGCGGCGCGGAACCCCTGCGGGGTGGTGACGGTCACGGGGCGACCCCCTCGGTCGTGAGGCCCGCCGTCTGCGGCAGGCCGAGCGCGATGTTCATGGACTGCACCGCGGCGCCCGCGGTGCCCTTGACGAGGTTGTCGATCGCGGTGACGGTGACGACGCGGCCCGCCGCGTGGTCGACGGCGACCTGGACGAGCGCGGTGTTCGCGCCGAGGGTCATCGCGGTCGTCGGCCACTGGCCCGCGGGCAGCACGCGCACGAACGGCTCGCCCGCGTACGCGTCCTCCCACGCCTGGCGCACGCGCGCGTCGAGCGCCGCGGGGTCGAGGCGCGCGGCGTCGTCGGCGAGGCGCGCGGTGACCGTGGCGAGGATGCCGCGGGACATCGGCACGAGGGTCGGGGTGAAGGAGATGCTCACGTCGGGGGCGCCCGCGGCGCGCAGGTTCTGCGCGATCTCGGGGATGTGCCGGTGCGTGCCGCCCACGGCGTAGGGCTGGGCCGACCCGAGCGCCTCGGACGCGAGCAGGTGCGGCTTGAGCGACCTGCCCGCGCCGGAGTACCCGTTGGCGAGCACCGCGACGAGGTCGCGGGCCTCGACGAGGCCGGCCGCGACGCCGGGCTGGATGCCGAGCGTGACCGCGGTGACGTTGCAGCCGGGCACGGCGATGCGGCGCACGCCCGCGAGGCGCTCGCGCTGCTTCGTCTCCGTCGCGGCCGCGCCGGGCTCGTGGGTGAGCAGCAGCTCCGGCAGGCCGTACGGCCACGTCCCGGCGTGCTCGGACCCGTAGAACGCCTCCCAGTCCGCCGCCGACGCGAGCCGGTGGTCGGCGCCGAGGTCGAGGACGAGGACGTCGTCCGGGAGCTGCGCCGCGATCTCGCCCGACGCGCCGTGCGGGAGCGCGAGGACGACGACGTCGTGCCCCACGAGGTGCTCGACGCTCGTCGGCACGAGCACGCGGTCGGCGAGGGATCGCAGGTGCGGCTGGTGCGCCCCGAGGGGCGTCCCGGCGTTGCTGTGCGCCGTGACGGCGCCGATCTCCACCTCGGGGTGGCCGGCGAGCAGGCGGAGCGTCTCCCCGCCCGCGTACCCGGACGCACCCGCGACCGCGACTCTGATCGTCATATGCAGAACTATACATAGTTATGCAACGGCGTTCCGGGTCGGCGCGTCGAGACGAGATCGGCAGCCACGCAGGAGATCGGCAGCCCCGCGTGGGATCGGCAGCCCGGACTGCCGATCCAGGCACGGCGTGCCGATCTCGTGCGACAGAAGGGCGGGTACCCCATGACCCCCGCACGACCCTAGGCTGAGCCCATGCACGCGATCGTGGCCCGCACGGCGGGCGGCCCCGAGGTCCTCGAGTACACCGAGCTGCCCGACCCCACGCCGGGCCCGGGCCAGGTCCTCGTCCGGTCGGCGGTGGCCGGCGTGAACTTCATCGACACGTACAAGCGCGCGGGCGTGTACCCGATGGAGTACCCGCACGTCGTCGGGAGCGAGGGCGCGGGCGTCGTCGCCGAGGTCGGCGAGGGCGTCGAGGGGTTCGCCGTCGGGGACCGCGTCGTGTGGACCGAGGCGCCCGGGTCGTACGCGGACCTCGTCCTCGTGGACGCCGAGCAGGCGCTGCACGTGCCGGACGCCGTGCCGCTCGAGGACGCGACCGCCGTCGCGCTCCAGGGCCTCACCGCGCACTACCTGTGCACGTCGTCCTACCCGGTGCGCCCGGGCGACCGCGTGCTCGTGCACGCGGGCGCGGGCGGCGTCGGCCTGCTCCTCACCCAGATGCTCGTCGCGCGGGGCGCGCACGTGATCTCGACGGTGTCGACCCCCGAGAAGGCCGAGCTGTCGCGCGGCGCCGGGGCGGAGCACGTGATCCAGTACACCGCGTTCGCGGACCTCACCGCCGAGCTGCCCGAGGTCGTGCGCGGGCTCACGGGCGGCGAGGGCGTCGCGGCGGTGTACGACTCCGTCGGCAAGGACACGTTCGACGCGTCGCTCGCGTCGCTGCGCCGCCGCGGCACGCTCGTCCTCTACGGCGGCTCCTCCGGGCAGGTGCCCCCGTTCGACCCGCAGCGCCTCAACGCCGGAGGGTCGCTCTTCCTCACGCGGCCCAAGCTGTCGGACCACACCGCGACCCGCGCCGAGCTCGTCGAGCGCGCGACCGAGGTGCTCGGCGCCGTCGCGGGCGGCACGCTGCACGTGCGCGTGGGGGCCACCTTCCCCCTCGCCGAGGCCGCCGACGCGCACCGCGCGCTCGAGAGCCGCGCGACGACCGGCAAGGTGCTGCTCCTGCCCGGCTCCGCGCCGACGACGGCGTGAGCTGGGACTGGGTGCCCGCGCGCCCGGGCGAGGAGGACGGGTCCGACGGCGGTCCCTCCCCCGCGCTGCGGCGCACCGTCACCGTGCTCGTCGTGCTGCTCACCGGGGTGCTCGTCGCGTACTACCTGACGGTCGCGGTGCGGCAGCAGGCGGACGCGTGCGTCGCCGACCGCCCGGCGGGCGTCGAGGCGCGCGACGTCCACGCGACCTGGCGCTGGCTCCCACCGGGCTACGACTGCGAGCACGCGACCGCCGACGAGGACGTCGCGCGCGCCTGACCGCGCACCCCACCGACCGACCCACGACCCACGACCCACGACGAGGACCCATGCCTGGAACGCCGCACCCCCGCCCGCACGTGCTCCTGGGGGCCTACGCCCTCGCGGGCGTCCCGGACCCGGGCGGCTGGTACGCCGCGCTCGACGACGACGGGCTCGACGGGATCGAGCACCCCGTCGACCCGGACGACGTCGCAGCCCTCGCGACCGTGGCAGCCGCCCTCCCCGCGCGCTGGTCCCTCATGCCGACGACGGTCGCGGCGACGGCGCGACGCGCCACCGCGGACCGGTCCTACGGCCTCGCGTCCGACGACGAGGCCGGTCGCCGCGAGGCGGTCGAGGGCGTCGCGCGCGTGCTCGACGCGGCCCGGCGCCTCGCCGACGACGGCCGCCGGGTCGTCGCGGTCGAGCTCCAGTCGGCTCCCGGTCCGGGCACCGGCTCGGCCACCGCGCTCGAGCGCAGCCTCGTCGAGCTCGCCGCCGTCGCGCCCGCCGGGCTCCCGCTCGTCGTCGAGCACTGCGACGCTCCCCGCCCGTGGGGCGTCGCCGAGAAGGGCTTCCTCCCGCTCGAGGACGAGATCGAGGCCGTCGGCCGCGCGGCGCGGGCGACGGGCCACCCGCTGCACGTCGGGCTCAACTGGGGACGCTCCGCGATCGAGGGCCGCGGCGCCGCCACGCCCGTCGAGCACGCGCGCGCCGCGGCGGGCGCCGGGCTGCTCGCGAGCGCGATGCTCTCGGGGGCCGCGGGGGTGGCGGGCCGCTGGGGCGGGCCGTGGGACGACGCGCACGTGCCGCCGCACGGCCCCGACCCGGCGCTGCCCGGCCCCGACGAGTCGATGCTCGGGCCCGACGAGGTGCGGGCGTTCCTCGCGGCGTGCGGCCCGGTCCCCGTCGTCGGGGCCAAGGTCACGACCCGCCCGCTCGACGCGTCCCCCGCGCAGCGCCTCGCGGTCGCGCGCGCGACCGTCGCGGTCGTGCACGCCGCGCTCGCCGACGTCGAGCCCGCCTGGTCGGCGGGTGTCCGGGAGGTCCCCCAGGGGGTGTGACGCCTGCCGGTATCAGCGGCGCGGGGTCGCTGGCGCGTCGCGGCCCAGCACGCGCGCGTCAGGGACCAGGACGCCGCACGCGCCGAGCGCGGCACCCCAGGCCACGCACGCGACCCCGCCCACCGTCCCGAGGCTCGCGAGGTGCTCCGGGTAGAGCACCGAGCACGCGCCGAGGGACACGGCCACGAGCGCGGGCGGCACCACCCCGGCGCGCCACCGCGTCGTGCCGCCCGCGCGCGCGACGGTGACGGCGAGCGCGCAGCCCGCGAGCGCGAGCGCCAGCCCGGCCTGCATCGGCAGGTGCTGGAGACCCCACGTCTCGTCGTCGGGCTCGCCCGCCGCGGCCGCACGCAGCACGGCGACCGCGTAGGCGACCGCACCGCCCACGCCCACGAGCGCGAGCCCGGCGAGCGCGGGGTGCACCGCCCGTGCCGTGACGCGCGCGGGGCGCAGGTCCTGCCGCGCGAGGGCGGCGGGGACGAGCGCCGACGCCGCGAGCCCGAGCGCGGGCAGGAGCTGCCCGAACGCGCCCGCCGCGAGCCCGGCGAGCGCGACGGCGGCCCCCGTCACGAGCACCCCCTGCAGCAGCACCGTCGCGCGCGGTCGGACGGCCCACACGAGGAGCGGGAGCATGACGAGGCCCGTGTAGAGCAGGCCCCAGCCCGCCTCCAGAAGGTAGTGCCGGGCGAACCGCTCGTCCTGCAGCACGACGGTCGCGAGGTCGACGAGGCCGAAGAAGAGGACGCCCCAGAACAGCGCCGCCACGACGGCGACGGCGCGCGCGGCGAGCAGGCGGCCGCGCGACGGGGCCGGAGCACCGAGGTCGTTCGTCATGGAGGACGGTGTAGCACCGGCTCGCCCGGCGCGCCACCGTCGCGAGCCGCCCGGCGGTGCTAGACGCCGACGGGCGTGGCCACGGCGTGCAGGTGGTCCACGGGACCGCGCCCGCTCCCGACGCGCAGCGCCGCACCCGCGCGCAGGGCGCCCGTGAGCCACGCCTTCGCGTCGCGCGCCGCGTCCTCCCAGCTCGCGCGGCGCGGGCGCAGGGCCGCGAGCGCCGCGGAGAGGGAGCACCCGGTGCCGTGCGTGTGCGGGGTGTCGACGCGCTCGGCGTCGAACGTCGTCACGCGCACGTCGTCCGCGACCGGGACGACGAGCGCGTCGGGCGAGGCGCCGCCCGTGAGGTGCCCGCCCTTGAGCAGCACGCCGGCGCCGCTCGCCCGCGCGTACGCGGCCGCCTGCGCGAGCGCGTCGTCCCAGGTCGTGGCGGCGGGGCGGCGGGACAGCACCCCGAGCTCGGGCAGGTTGGGCGTGACGACGTCCGCGCGCGTCGCGAGGTCGCGCACCGCGTCCTCGGCGCCCTCGTCCAGCAGCCGGTGGCCCGACGTCGCGACCATGACCGGGTCGAGCACGACCCAGGGCCGCGGCGCGCCCGTGCGTGCCCGCTCGGCGACGAGCGCGTCCAGCCACGCCGCGATCGTGCGACCGTTCGCCGCGTCGGCGACCATGCCGATCTTCACCGCGTCGACGTGCACGTCGTCGGAGACGGCGTCGAGCTGCTCGCGCAGGAACCCCGGGCCGGGCACGTGCACCGACCGGACGCCGTGCGTGTTCTGCGCGACGAGCGCCGTCGTGACGGCCATGCCGTACGCGCCGTGCGCGCAGAACGCCTTGAGGTCGGCCTGGATGCCCGCCCCGCCGGTCGGGTCCGTCCCGGCGACCGAGAGCACGCGCGGGCGCGAGGGCGCGTCGTCGGAGGTCGCGCTCCCGGGTCCGGGCGCGACGGCGGGGGTGACGGAGGGCACGGTGAGCGGCATCGGCGGACATCCCTTCGCTGGTACGAGCCAGAGCAGGTTCGACGGGTGTGATCTCAGCCCCGCGTGCGCGGGGCACCCCGTGTCGGTCACCGCATCCTACGACGCCGCGCGCCGGCCCCGGCAGGCCGTCCGCGACGCGGCGGAGCCCGCCCCGGCGTCGCCGGGACGGGCTCCGTCCACCTCGTGCTGTCGCGCCCCTCAGCGCGCCGGGAGCGCGCCCGGCATCGGGTCGTCGTCGCCCCAGCGCGTGACGCGCAGGCGCCGCCCGTCCTGGCCGGGGACCGCGCGCCCGTCGCGCTCCCCCGCCACGAGCGCCGCCCGCAGCGACTGCGGCGAGTCGTGCGTGACGCGCACGAACGCGCCGGAGAACGCGTCGAGCTCGCCCGCCGCGATCGCGACGACCATCTCGACCGTGCGCTCCACGGGCGTCCACTCGGTGCGGCCCTCGTGCATGGTCATCGACGCGGTCATGTCGGTCTGCACCACGCCCGGCGAGACCTCGAACGTGCGCAGGCCGCGGTCGAACCCGGACCGGTGCAGGTTCGCGCCGATCCGTAGGAGCGCCGTCTTGCTCGCGTTGTACGCGCTCGCGCCGTCCATGTCGTGCGAGCCGGCGCCGCTGTTGAGGTCGACGACGCGCCCCCCGCCCCGGGCGAGCATGCCCGGCACGACCGCACGCGCGAGGAGGAACGGCCCGCGGACGTTCGTCTCGACGATCGCCCACCACTCGTCGGGGTCCGCCTCCCACAGCGGCACCTCGGCGTCGACGCGGCCCGCGTTGTTGACGAGGAGGTCGACGCCGCCGAGGGCGTCCTCCGCCGCGCGCACCGCGGCGGCGACCGCGCCGGCGTCCGTGACGTCCGCCGTCACGACGGCGGCGCGACCCGCTGCGTCGTCCCGCTCGCCGAGCGCGGCGATCTCCGCCGCCACCCCGGCGAGACGGTCGGCGTCGCGCGCGAGGAGCGCGACGTCGAGGCCGGCCGCGGCGAGCCCGACCGCGATCGCGCGGCCGATGCCCCGGGACGCGCCCGTGACGAGCGCGGTC
>NZ_WMKA01000063.1 GCF_009711085.1 Cellulosimicrobium composti | reverse complement strand
GGCCGTGAGCGCGGCGCGCGCGGCGGCGTCGGCGGCCGTGAGGATCGTCCCGGGCGCAGGTCGCGCGACCGCACCCCGGGCGGTGCGCGCGGCGCGGTCCAGACCGGCCGCGAGCGCGTCGCCCGGGACGACCGGGCGCTCCGCGAGCTCGAGCGCGAGCCCGCGCAGGTACTCGCTGAGGATGACGCCGGAGTTGCCGCGCGCGCCCACGAGCGCACCGCGGGCGAGCCGCACGAGCAGGTCCCCGGCCACGCTGCCCGGTGCCCCACCCGCCGGCAGCGCGCGGACCGCGTCGAGCAGCGTGAGGTACATGTTCGTGCCCGTGTCGGAGTCCGCGACGGGGAACACGTTGACCCGGTCGAGCGGCTCGCGCGCGGCCGCGAGGGCGCGCACCGCCGCCCCGCCCCACGCGACGACGACCGCGGCGTCGACCACGTCGGCTCCGGGGCTCACGTCGGACCGGCTCCTCGCGCTCGGGGGCGGCCCGTCGTACGGTCGACGGGCCGGACGACCGGTCGGGTCGTCGGGACCACGGTAGTCACCCGAGCGCGGTGCCGGGGCCGAGCCGCCCACGCGGAGGTCCATGCGAAGGCGAGCGAGGTCGGGCCGACCCGGGCCGGTTTGAGATCGGGCCGCCGGATCGGATACCCTGACGAGGTTGCCCGGGTGCTTCGCGCGCCCTCGACACCGTCGAGGAGCCGCCGAGGAACACCGGGCGAGACACCCTACAGACCATTCAGGACGTCGCCGCTGCGTGCGCGACGTGCACGACGATCAGGAGAAACCGTGGCTGCCAACTGCGACGTCTGCGGCAAGGGCCCGGGCTTCGGGCACAGCATCTCGCACTCCCACATCCGCACGAAGCGCCGCTGGAACCCGAACATCCAGCGCGTGCGCGCGGTGGTCGCGGGGACGCCCAAGCGTCTCAACGTGTGCACCTCCTGCCTCAAGGCCGGGAAGGTCACCCGCCCCGCCTGAGTCTCGCGAGACTTCCCACGAGAGCGTCTGCCGGTCGTCCGGCAGGCGCTCTCGTCGTCTGCGCCCGGGTGACGCGACCGTGCGCGGCGTGCCAGGGTGACCACGGTGGCCCGGGCGATGCCGGGCGGAGCGAGCGGGGGCGTCGTGCGAGGACCAGCAGGGGCGGTCGCGGCGGTGCTCGCCGCGACGCTCGCGGCCCTGGGCTCGGGCTGCTCGGCCGGCGGGACCTGCCCCGCCGTCGGGTACGGGACGACGCTCGAGGTGCGGCTCTTCGACGGCTGGCCCGACCGAGACGCGCACGCGGTCGAGGTGAGCTGCCCCGACGCCGAGCCGGACTGCGGGCTCGGCGAGGACGAGGACCCGTCCGGGCCGCGCTGGTTCGCGTCGGTCAACACCCCCGACCTGGTCGAGGTGCGCGTCCTCGACGCCGCGGGGACCGTCGTGTCCGAGCGCGCCGTCGAGCCGGACTATCGGGTCGTCGCCCACCCGCACGGAACCGCGTGCGGGGGGCCGCGCGGGGCCGTCGTGAGCCTCGTGGACCGGTGACGTGGCGGTCGACCGACGCGCGCGGCACGACCGTCGGCTTGCGGAGATCTCCTGGAGATCAGGACAAACCGGTTTGGTGGATCCCGGGCGCGGTGGCAGTCTTTGTCCATGGTGACGGAACTGAGCGAGGTAACGATCCGCCCGGCCGGTCCCGCGGACGCGAGCGCCATCGCGGCCGTGCACATCGCGTCGTGGCGGGGCGCGTACGCGGGCATCGTGCCCGACGAGTACCTGGCCTCGCTCGACCACGACCAGCGCGAGAAGCACTGGGTGCAGAGCCTGTCGACCCCTGGCGCCCGCACGTGGCTCGCCGACGCCGACGGCCGCACGATCGGCTTCGCCACGCTCGGCCCGAGCCGCGACGAGGACGCCGAGCCGGGCGACCTGGAGATCTACGCCATCTACCTCGACCCGGAGTCGTGGGGGCGCGGCGTCGCGCGCGACCTCATGCGCACGATGCTCGGCGAGGTTCCCCCGGGCACGACCGTGACGCTGTGGGTCCTCGAGGACGCGGAGCGCGCGCGCCGGTTCTACCGCCGCCACGGCTTCGTCCCCGACGGCGTCGAGCGCCGCGACGACATCGGCGGCAAGGACCTCACCGCGGTCCGCTACCGCCGGAGCTGAGTCCCGCGCCTCAGGCGCGGAAGTGGTCCCACCCGGGCGCCCGGTGCGGCACCGCGCCGTCGAGGCGCACGCCCGCGCCGTCGTCGTCCGCAGGGCGCACGACGCCGATCGCCCGGAACCCCGCCGGCAGCGTGGCGTCCGCGGGGAAGGTCGCGAGCAGCGCGTGGTCCTCGCCGCCGGACAGCACCCAGCCCTCGGCCCGGTCTCCGGCAGCCCTCGCCCCGGGCGCGTCGTCCACGTCACCCGCGGCGCCGGCGTGCCTCGCGAGCGCACCGGCGGCCGCTCGCAGCCGGTCGCGGTCGGCGCCGAGCGTCGCGGGCGCCAGGTCCAGGACGGCGCCGCTCGCGCGGGCGATCCGGCCCGCGTCGCGCAGCAGCCCGTCCGAGACGTCCATCATCGCGCTCGCCCCGGCGTCGGCCGCGACCGGGCCGGCCGCGAGCGGCGGGTCGGGCCGCAGGTAGGCGGCGACGAGCGTGTCGTCGACGTCGCCGCGGCCCGCGTCGAGCAGCGCGAGCCCCGCGGCGGACCGGCCGAGGGATCCGGCGAGCGCCACGACGTCCCCGGGGCGCGCACCGGAGCGCAGCACGGGGGCGCGACCCTCGAGGTCGCCGTGGACGGTCACCGCGACGACGACCTGGTCTCCCCCGGACAGGTCCCCGCCGACGACCGCCGCGCCCAGGGGCGTGCAGGCGTCCGCGAGCCCGCGCGCGAGGCCCGTGACCCAGTCGACGGGCAGGTCGCCCGGCATGACGAGCGAGACGACGAGGGCCGCGGGGCGCGCACCCATGGAGACCACGTCGGCGAGGTTCTGCACCGCGGCCCGCCACCCGACGTCGTACCCGGACGACCAGCGGCGGCGGAAGTGCCGGTCCTCGACGAGCACGTCGGTCGAGACGACGTAGCGCCCGTCGGGCGCCGCGACGACGGCGCAGTCGTCGCCGGGGCCGACGAGCGTGGTCGGCGCGGTGGGCAGCAGAGGGAAGATCCGGGCGAGGAGCGCCTCCTCGGGCACGTCGCGGACCAGCAGGGGCGTCTCGCTCACGCGGCCACCCTAGCCGCCGCCCGGCCGGTCACGGGCACCGTCCGGGGGCCGCTACGGTGGTCGCGTGCTCGACGTCGTCCCTCCCCGTCCCACCTCCGCCCGCCCGAGGTCGCCCCGGGCCCGCCGCGCGTCCCGACGGCCCCTCGTCCGCGTGCTCGCGGTGCCCGCGCTCCTCGGTACCGTCGCCGCGACCGCCGCGTGCGCGCCGCGCATCGGCGTCCCGGTCGCGGACGACGCGGCGAACCCGCTGTGCGCGGACGTCGTGCTCGCGCTGCCGGAGTCGCTCGGCGAGGACCTGCCGCAGGTCGGGACGACGAGCCAGGCCACGGCCGCGTGGGGCGAGCCGGGCGCGGCGGTGACGCTGCGGTGCGGCGTCGAGGTGCCCGGGCCCACGACGACGGCGTGCCAGAGCGTCGAGTCCGACGGCGGCACGGTGGACTGGCTCGTCGTCGAGGAGGACGGCACGTGGACCTTCACGACCTACGGGCGCGACCCCGCGGTGCAGGTCGTGGTGCCCCCGGCCGTGACGGAGCAGCACTCCACGTCGTTCGTCGCGGACCTCGGGCGCGCCGTCATGGAGGTCCCGCAGACGCGCGCGTGCGTCGGCACGGGCGACCTGGGCTGAGCCGGGCGGCTCAGCGCAGGCCGGTGGGCCGCTCGAGCGCGAGCGCGACGAGCTCGTCGATGAGCTCGGGGTAGCTCAGCCCGGACTTCTCCCACATGCGCGGGTACATCGAGTAGGGCGTGAAGCCCGGCATGGTGTTGATCTCGTTGACGACGACCTGCTCGTCGGGCGTGACGAACACGTCGACGCGGGAGAGCCCCTCGGCGCCGACGGCCTCGAACGTACGGATTGCGATCTCGCGCACGCGCTCGACGAGGTGCTCGGGCAGGTCGGCGGGGCACGACAGCTCGACCCCGGCCTCGTCGAGGTACTTGGCCTCGAAGTCGTAGAAGTCGTGGGTCTCGCCGGTGACGACGATCTCGCCCGGCAGCGACGCGCGCGGGCGCTCCCCGCCGCGCCCGCCGAGCACCGCGCACTCGATCTCGCGGCCCACGACGCCCGCCTCGACGACGACCTTGGGGTCGTGCTCCTGCGCGGCGGCGATGGCCGCGGGGAGGTCCGCGAGGTCGTCGACCTTGGAGATCCCGAGGCTCGACCCGGCGCGCGCCGGCTTGACGAACACGGGCAGGCCGAGCGCGGCCACGGTCTGGGTCCACGCCTCGGGGTCGCGCTCGAACGCGCCCGGCTTGATGACGGTGTACGGGGCGATCGGCAGCCCCTCGCCCGCGAGCACGAGCTTCATGAAGTGCTTGTCCATGCCGACCGCGGACGCGAGCACGCCCGCGCCGACGTAGCGCACGTCGGCGAGCTCGAGCATGCCCTGGAGCGTGCCGTCCTCGCCGTACGGCCCGTGCAGGAGCGGGAAGACGACGTCCACCTCGCCGAGCACGCGCGGCACCTCGCCCGGCGCGAGGACGCGCAGGTCCCGGCGACCGGTCGACAACGGGAGGATGACCTCCTCGCCCGTGGCCTCGACCTGCGGCAGCCGGCCCGCGGTGATCTCCCAGCGCGCCGGCTCGTCGGCGGCGAGGACCCACTCCCCCGACGGCGTGATCCCGACGGGCACGACGTCGTAGCGCGACCGGTCGATCGCGCGCAGGACGCCCGCCGCCGTCGCGGCGGAGATGGCGTGCTCGCCCGAGCGGCCCCCGAACAGGACGAGGACGCGGGGCTTGCGGGGCGTACCGGTCGGGCGCTCGTCGGTGGACGGCACGGACCGGTCGGGGCTCTGGCTGGACATCGCGGACGACCCTACCGGACGCAGGACCGCGCGGACGCGCGCGTGCGGGCTCCTGAGGACCGCCCTGGCAGGCCCGTGACGACCGCCACGGGAACGATCGCGCGCGCCGCCGCGTTGGGAGTGCCGTGGAAGACACGACTCTCGAGGCCCCCGCGGCCGACGACCCCGACCATAGTCCCGGCCGCACCGGCCCCGGCACCCGGCGGACGCACCTGCGCGTCACCGGCGACCGGAGGGCGGTGCGGGCACGATGACGACGGTCCTGTCCCTCCTGCTCGGCCTCCTCGTGGTCCTCGCGATCACGGCGGCGACGGCCTACTTCGTCGCCCAGGAGTTCGCCTACATGACCGTCGACCGCTCCCGTCTGGGAGCGAAGGCGGAGGCCGGCGACGAGTCGGCCCGGCGCGCGCTCGCCGTCACCCGGCGCACCTCCTTCGTCCTGTCCGGGGCACAGCTCGGCATCACCGTGACGGGACTGCTCGTCGGCTACGTGGCCGAGCCCCTCATCGGCGAGTCGCTGGGCACCCTGCTCGGCGGCCTGGGCGTCCCGGCGGGCGCAGGCGTCGCGATCGGCACCGTCCTGGCGCTCGTGCTGTCGACCATCGTCCAGATGCTGTTCGGCGAGCTGTTCCCCAAGAACCTCGCCATCGCGCGCCCCGAGCCGCTCGCGAAGGGCCTGGCGCGGTCCACGACCGCCTACCTCACGGTGTTCGGCTGGCTCATCGCGGTGTTCGACAAGGCGTCCAACGCGTTGCTGCGGATGCTGCGGATCGAGCCCGTCCACGACGTCGACACCACCGCCACGGCGCGCGACCTCGAGCACATCGTGGCCGACTCGCGCGAGAGCGGGGACCTGCCCGACGAGCTCTCCGTGCTCCTCGACCGCGTGCTGGACTTCCCGCAGCGCGACGTCGAGCACGCGATGATCCCGCGCTCGCGCGTGGGCACCGTCCGGCCCGAGGCGACGGTCGCCGAGGTCCGTGGGCTCATGGCCCGCGCGCACACGCGCTACCCCGTGGTCGACGACACGGACCAGCCGCTCGGCGTCGTCCAGCTCGCCGACGTCCTCGCGACCGACCTGCCCGACGACGCCCCCGTGACCGCGATCATGCGGCCCGCCGTCGTGCTGCCCACGCTCATGACGCTGCCCGACGCGCTCGCGCAGCTCAACGCCACGCGCAACCAGCTGGCGTGCGTCATCGACGAGTACGGCGGCTTCACCGGCGTGCTCACCGTCGAGGACCTCGCCGAGGAGCTCGTGGGCGAGATCACCGACGAGCACGACCCCGAGCAGCCGGTCACGGTCACGGCCGAGGCCGACGGCGTGTGGGTCATGGGCGGCGACGTCCACCTCGACGAGGCCGAGCGCGCGATCGGGCACGACCTGCCGCGCGGCGACCACGAGACGGTCTCGGGCCTCCTCATCTCCCAGCACGGCGCCCTGCCGCGCGCGGGCGACACGGTCGAGGTGCCCCTGCCCGACGACCCGGCCGACCTCGTCCACGACGAGCCCGTGCACCGCGCGCTCGTCGTCGACGTCCTGTCCGTCGAGCGGCACGTGCCGCGCCTCGTGCGCGTGCGCCTCGTCGAGCAGCGCGGCGACGTCCCCCACGCCGACGCCCCCGACCCGACCGACGCGACGGAGGAGACCCGATGAGCAGCCCCTGGGTCGTCGTCGTGGCGACCGTCGTCATCATCGCGCTCAGCGCGTTCTTCGTCGCCGTGGAGTTCGCGCTCCTCGGCGCCAAGCGGCACCGCCTCGAGGACGCCGCCCCCCGGAGCCGCGCCGCGCGCGCCGCGCTGCGCAGCTCGAACGAGCTCACGCTCCTCATGGCGGGCGCGCAGCTCGGCATCACCGCGTGCACGCTCGCGCTCGGCGCCATCACCAAGCCCGCCGTGCACCACTGGATCACGCCCGTCCTCGAGACGTGGGGCGCACCCTTGTGGGCCGCCGACGTCGCGGGCTTCGTGCTCGCGCTCGTGATCGTCACCTTCCTGCACCTCGTCGTCGGCGAGATGGCGCCGAAGTCGTGGGCGATCGCCCACCCCGAGCGCTCGGCGACGCTGCTCGCCCTGCCCATGCGCGGCTTCATGGCCGCGTCCCGACCGCTCCTGCGCTGGCTCAACTCGCTCGCCAACCGCTGCGTGCGCGCCGTGGGCGTCGAGCCGGTCGAGCACGTCGAGGGCGGCGGGCAGGACGCCGCGACCCTGCGCCACCTCGTGGAGCACTCGGCGAACGTCGGTGCGCTCGAGGCGTCCTACCGGGCCCAGATCTCGGGCGTCATCGAGCTCGAGACGCTCACCGTCGACGCGCTCGTGCCGGCGGGCGCGCACCCCACGTCCGTGCCGTCCACGGCCACGGCCGCCGACGTGCGCGCCGCGTCCGCCCGGTCCGGGCACCTGCGCATCCTCGTGCAGAACGGGAGCGTCGTGCCGAAGGTCGTGCACGTGCGCGACACGCTGCTCGAGCCGGACGACCGCCCCGCGCGCGACCTCGCGCGCCCGGGCTTCGTGCTCCCCTCGGGCACGACCGTGCACGCCGCGCTCGCGCGCATGCGCGAGTCGAGCGAGCAGCTCGCGGTCGTCATGGACGGCGAGCGGTTCGTCGGCGTCGTCACGCTCGCGGACGTGCTGCGCCGCATCCTGCCGCACCCCGACGAGCCCTCGGCGGCCCTCGTCGGCTGACCGACCGGCGTACGGTGGACGGGCCCCGGCGACCTCGGTCGCCGGGGCCCGAGCCGTCCGTCCGACCGAAGGCAGGCCATGTCCACGCCCGTCCCGTCCCCGGCGCCCTTCGCCGCACCCTTCCCCGCCGCCCGCACTCTCCTCGCCGACGACCTCCTGGACGAGATCCGCGGTCGCGCGGCCGGCTACGACCGCGACAACGCGTTCTTCACCGAGGACCTCGACGCCCTCACCCGGGCCGGCTACCCGCGCGCGCTCGTCCCGGAGTCGTTCGGCGGCGCCGGTCTCGGGCTGCGCGAGGTCGCGCACGAGCAGGCGCGCCTCGCGGGCGCGGCGCCCGCGACGGCTCTGGCGGTCAACATGCACCACGTGTGGACGGGTGTCGCGCGCTACCTGCACGAGCGCGGGGACTCCTCGCTCGACTGGCTGCTCGAGGAGGCCGGGCGCGGCGAGGTGTTCGGGTTCGGCTACTCCGAGGGCGGCAACGACCTCGTGCTGCTCGGCTCGCGCACCGAGGCGCGGCCCGACGGCGCGGGCGGCTACACGTTCCACGGCCGCAAGATCTTCACCTCGAACTCGCCCGCGTGGACGCGCCTCGGCGTCCTCGGGCTCGACTCGACGTCCGACGACGCCCCGCGCCTCGTGCACGCGTTCGTCACCCGGGACGCCGGGGTCGAGGTGCTCGACGACTGGGACACGATGGGGATGCGCGCGTCCCAGTCCCGCTCGACCGTGCTCGACGGCGCGCACGCCCCCGCCGACCGCGTCGTGCGGCGCCTCGCACCCGGGCCGACGCTCGACCCGCTCGTCGTCGGGATCTTCACGACGTTCGAGACCCTGCTCGCGTCGGTGTACACGGGCATCGCCGAGCGTGCGCTCGAGCTCGCCGTCGCGGCCGCGCGCCGCCGCACGTCGATGAAGAACGACGGGGCGCCGCTCTCCCAGGACCCGGACATCCGCTGGCGCCTCGCGGACGCCGCGCTCGCGCTCGACGCCGTCTGGCCGCAGATCGACACGGTCGCGGGCGAGCTCGACGCGCTGGTCGACCGGGGCGCGGGCTGGTTCCGCGCGACCGCGGGCCTCAAGGTGCGCGCGACGGAGACGGCGAAGACCGTCGTCGACCAGGCGGTCCGCGTCGCGGGCGGGTCCAGCTACTTCTCCGGCAACGAGCTGGGCCGGCTGTACCGCGACGTGCTCGCGGGGATCTTCCACCCGTCCGACGACGAGTCCGCCCACTCGACCGTCGCGCAGTCCCTCCTGGGCCCGCTCGACTGACGGGCCACCGCGCCGAGCATGCGGTTCTGGCCCGTCCCGGCGGCGGGACGGGCCAGAACCACATGTTCGGCCGGCACGGTCGCCAGGTCCGGGGTCAGTGGGCGGTCGCCCGGGGCACTCGTCTCGGGCGCGGGCGTACGCTGCCGCCATGACCGACGCGACCGCCCCCGACGCCCTCTCGCCCGCGACCGTCGCCGTCGCCGCCGGACGGCCCCCACGGGCGCAGGGCGCGCCCGTGAACCCCCCGATCGTGCTGTCCTCGACGTACGTCTCGCAGGGTGTACAGCAACCGGGTGAGCTCCTGTACACGCGGATGGACACCGAGACGTGGCACCCGTTCGAGGAGGCGCTGGCCGCGCTCGAGGGCGGCGAGCACCCGGGCGTGGCGTTCGGCTCCGGGATGGCGGCGATCGCGGCCGTGTTCTCGTTCGTGCCCGCGGGCGGGACCGTCGTGCTCCCGCGCCACGCGTACCAGGTGACGCTGGGGTTCGCGGACGACCTCGCGACGCGCGCGGGCGTGCGGGTCGTGCGCGTCGACGTCGCCGACACGGACCAGGTGGTCGCCGCGCTCGACGGTGCGTCCCTCCTGCTCGTCGAGTCGCCGACGAACCCCATGCTGGAGGTCGCGGACCTGCCGGTCCTCCTCGCGGCCGCGCGCGAGCGGGGCGTGCTGACCGCCGTCGACAACACGTTCGCGACGCCGCTCGGCCAGCGCCCGCTCGACCACGGCGCGGACGTCGTCGTGCACTCGGTGACGAAGTACCTCGCCGGGCACTCGGACGTCGTGCTCGGCGCGGCGGTCGCCCGCACGCCCGAGCTCACCGCGGCGCTGCGCGCCTACCGGACCCTGCACGGCTCGATCCCGGGCCCGTTCGAGGTGTGGCTCGCCCTGCGCGGCCTGCGCACGCTCGCGCTGCGCGTCGACCGCGCGCAGGCGAGCGCCACCGAGCTCGCACGACGCCTCGCCGACCATCCCGACGTCGTCGAGGTCCGCCACCCGAGCCTGCCGAGCGACCCCGGCCACGAGCGCGCGACGCGCCTCATGACGGGCTACGGGTCGATCCTCGGGGTGCGCCCGCGCGGCGGTGCGGCCGGTGCCGACGCCGTCGTGGGGGCGGTGCGGCTGTGGGTGCCGGCGACGAGCCTCGGGGGCGTGGAGTCGAGCCTGGAGCGCCGTCGCCGGTTCGCGACCGAGTCGCCGACCGTGCCCGAGGACCTCCTGCGCCTGTCCGTCGGCATCGAGGACGTCGAGGACCTGTGGCGCGACCTCGACCGGGCGCTGCGCGCCGCGGCCGGCTGACGCGCTACCCCGTGGGGTCGCCCAGCGCGCGGGCGGCGACGCGGTCCCGGCATCGGTGCCCGGCGGCCCGTGCGCTCGCAGCAGGCCCGCACGACCGCCGAGACCGCGTCGTGACCCGACCGGGACCGGACCGTGCCCGGGCCGCCGCGCGAGCGTGACCTGCGGTTTCTAGGATCGACGCATGACGACTCGACGAGCGGTGCGCAGGGGCGACGGCGGACGACGGCGGCACCCGGTCGTGCCCGCGGCGCGCCGGGTCGGCGCCGCGTCCGCGGCCGTCCTCGCCCTCGCGCTCGCCGCCTGCACGCAGGGCGGGTCGGACGACCCGCCCTCGCCGTCGGGGAGCGCGACGAGCGACGCGCCCGACCCGACGCCGTCGGACTCGGGCACGGCGGACGAGAGCCCCACCGACGACGCGTCGACGCCGTCCGACGACGCGACCGAGGCACCCGTGCCGTTCCCCGCGAACACCGAGCCCGACACCGCCGACCCGTCGGCGGACGCCGCCCTCACCGTGACCGACGTGCGCGTGGGGCACCACGACGGGTTCGACCGCGTGGTCCTCGAGCTCGGCGGGACGGGCACCCCGGGGTGGCGCGTCGAGTACGTGGACCAGCCGATCGGCGACGGCAAGGGCGACGTCGTCGCGGTGGACGGCGACGCGTACCTCCAGGTCATGATCTCCGGCTCGGGGTACCCGATGGACACCGGCGTCGAGGAGTACGCGGGCCCCAACCCCGTGCGTGCGGGTGACGACGGCGAGGTCGAGGAGGTCCGCCTGCTCGGGGTGTTCGAGGGGTACACGCAGGCGTTCGTCGGCGTCGACGACGAACGGCGCCCGTTCCGCGTGTTCGCGCTCGAGGACCCGACGCGCGTCGTGGTCGACGTCCGCGACGACGGCTGAGCGCTCAGCGCTCCGCGGAGATGCCCTCGGCCTTCTGCGGCCGGGCGAGCAGGCCGCGCGCCATCTCGTCGACGGGCATGCCCTCGTGCAGCACGGCGACCACACCGGCCGTGATGGGCATCTCGACGCCCACCTTCTGCGCGAGCTCGAGCACCGAGCGGCAGGACTTCACGCCCTCGGCGGTGCCCCCGGTCGCGGCGATCGCGTCGTCGAGGCTCAGCCCCTGGCCGACGTGCTTGCCGAGCGTGTGGTTGCGGGACAGCGGCGACGAGCACGTCGCGACGAGGTCGCCCATGCCCGCGAGGCCCGGGAACGTCTCGGCGTCGGCGCCCAGCGCGAGCCCGAGGCGCGTGATCTCGACGAGACCGCGCGTGATGACCGTCGCCGTGGTGTTGTACCCGAACCCGCGGCCCTGCGCGATGCCGACGGCGAGCGCGATGACGTTCTTCACCGCGCCGCACAGCTCGACCCCGACGACGTCGCGGTTCGTGTACGGGCGGAAGTACGACGACGAGCACGCGCGCGCCACGTAGCGCGCGGTCTCCTCGTCGACGCACGAGACGACGGTCGCCGTGGGCTGCCGGTGCGCGATCTCGCGAGCCAGGTTCGGGCCGGAGACGACCGCGACGCGCTCGGCGGGCAGGTCGAGGGCCTCCATGACGACCTCGCTCATGCGGCGGTCGGTGCTGAGCTCGACGCCCTTCATGAGCGACACGGCGACGGCGTCCGGCGCGAGGTGCGGCCGGAGCTCCGCGAGCGTCGCGCGCGCGACCTGCGAGGGGATCGCGACGACGACGAGGCCCGCCCCGGCGAGCGCGTCACGCGCGTCGGTCGTGGCGCGGATGCCCGCGGGCAGCTCGATCCCCGGAAGCCGCTTCTCGTTGCGACGGGAGAAGTTCACCTGCGCGGCGACCTCGGGGTCGCGGCCCCAGAGGCGCACCTCGCAGCCGGCGTCGGCGAGCACGGCGGCGAACGTCGTGCCCCAGCTCCCCGACCCGAGCACGGCGGCGACGACGCGCTCGGCGGCGGGGGCGTCGTCGGCGCCGAGCGGCACGGGGCTGATCTCGACGGTCTGGTCCCCGCTCATCGGCGGCCCTCCGAGCCCGGGTTCTTGCGCATGTCGAAGCGCTCGGCGGGCGCCTGGGCCCCGCGGATCTCCTCGAGCTGGCGCGTGATCGCCGCCATGATGCGCTCGGTCGCCTCGCGCAGCGTCGCGGTGTCCAGCGGGCGGTCGTACAGGTCGGACAGGTCGACGGGCGGTCCCGCGTGCACGGCGACGTGCTTCGGCGGGATCGGCTTGAAGACCTTCCCGTAGGGCGCGAGCAGCTGCTCGGCACCCCACTGCGCGATCGGCACGACGGGCGCGCGGCTGGCCAGCGCGAGGCGCGCGGCGCCGGTCTTGCCGACCATCGGCCAGCCGTCCGGGTCCCGCGTGAGCGTCCCCTCGGGGAAGAACACGACGCACTCCCCCTCGTCCAGGCGCGCCGTGGCGTCCACGAGCGACTGCGCCGCGCCGGCCGTCCCGCGGTGCACCGGGATCATGCCCGTGCGGCGCAGGATGCCGCCGAGGACGGGGACCGAGAAGAGCGACGCCTTCGCCGTGATCTTCGGTGCCCGGCCCTGGTCGTAGAGGAAGTGCGCCAGCGTCACGGGGTCGACCTCGGTGACGTGGTTCGCGGCGGCGATGAAGCCGCGTGCGGGCAGGTTCTCGGCGCCCCGCCAGTCGCGGCGGGTGATCGCGAAGAGGATCGGGCGCAGGAAGAACGCGAGGATCTTGTACGCGCGCGGGGTCGGGGGAAGGCTCGGCACGATCCCCGAGCCTACCGGGCGCAGCCCGCCGTCAGATCCAGCCGTGCCGCCGCGCGGCGTGCGCGGCCTCGTGACGGTTGGCCGCCCCGAGCTTCGCCGCCGCCGACGACAGGTAGTTGCGGACGGTGCCGGGGGCGAGGTGGGCGCGCGCGGCGATCTCCTCGACGGGGGCGCCGTCCGCGGCGAGCTCGAGCACGTCGGCCTCGCGCGGCGTGAGCGGGCTCGCCCCCGCCGCGATCGCCTCGACGGCGAGCTCCGGGTCGACGTACCGGCCGCCGTCGTGCACCTGGCGCACGACGTCGGCGAGCACGCGCGCCGAGACCGTCTTGGGCAGGAACCCGCGCGCGCCCGCCTCGAGCGCGCGCTTGAGGTAGCCGGGGCGGCCGTGGCTCGTGACGATGACGACCCCGCACCCCGGCAGGTCTCGAGCGAGCTGCTGCGCGACCTCGACCCCGTCGAGCCCGGGCATCTGGAGGTCGAGCACCGCGACGTCCGGCGCGAGCTTGAGCGCCGCCGCGACGGCCTCGGGTCCCGACGCCGCCTGGGCGACGACGTCGAGGTCGTCCTCGAGCGCGAGGAGCGACGCGACGGCGTCGCGGATGAGGTTCTCGTCGTCGGCGAGCAGGATGCGGATCACGCGGAGGCGGTCCTCTCGGGCTGGGTGGACGGGCGGTCGGGGCGGGGGTCGGGCACGCGCGCCACGAGGCCGAAGCGCCGGTCGTCGACCCAGGTCTCGAGCGCACCGCCCGCGCCCTCGAGCCGCTCGGCGAGGCCGACGAGGCCGGATCCCCGGCCCGCGCGCGCCGTGGCGGGCACGCCGTCGTTGACGACCTCGACGACGCTCGACCCGCCGTCGCGGTGGACGGTGATGACGCACGTGGTGGCGGTCGAGTGCCGCACGACGTTCGTCACGGCCTCGCGCACCGCCCAGGCGAGCGCCTCCTGCGCCTCCTGCCCGACGGGCGTCTCGTCGCCGTGCACGGTGGTCGTGATGCCGGCGGAGCGCAGGACGGAGCGCGCGCCCGCGAGCTCGGCGCCCAGGTTGGCGCTGCGGTACCCGGCGACGACGGCGCGCACCTCGCGCAGCGCGTCCTGCGCGATCCGGCGCACCTCGAGCATCTGCTCCTCGGCCCCCGGCCGGCCACGGGCCGCGAGCTCGGCGGCGAGCTCGCTCTTCACGGCGACGACGGAGAGCGTCCGGCCGAACACGTCGTGCAGGTCGCGAGAGAACCGGAGCCGTTCCTCGGCGACGGCGAGGCGCGCGTGCAGGACGCGCGTGCGGTCCTGCTCCCACACGACGCCGAGCATCCAGATGGAGACCCGGTAGGACCCGACGATCCCGACCGCCATGAAGAACGTCGCCAGACCCATGGAGACGGCGACCCTCGCGAGCGTGGACGTGCGCGACGGGTCCGTGCCGCCCGCCGCGGCCGTCGCGACGGTCGCGCCCACCGTGAACAGGGTCGCGCCGAGGACCGCGAGGAGCAGGTGCCGGAAGAGCAGCAGCGGCGACGCCGCGGCAAGGAGCGGCATGACGCCGAGGAGGACGGCGAAGAACCGCCCGGCGACCGCGCCCTCGTCACCGTCGCCGACGGGGAACGTCGGGACGGCGACGACCACGAGCGCGACCGTCAGCACGACGGCCGCCGTGCCCAGCCACGGCCGCACGGGCGGTCCCCCGAGGAACTGCGAGATCCCGGCGCGCAGCAGCGCGACGCACGCGGTCGTGTGGGCCACGACGACCAGGAGCCACGGCAGGACGAGGTCGCGGTCGAACGTCGGGTCGGCGCCCAGGATCGACAGCGCGAAGAAGGGCTCGAACGCGGACAGGAAGTAGAGCGAGCCGCGCGTGTACGTGTCGAACCGCTCGGGCGCGGAACGACGCGACCACGACTCGAGGAACGTGCGGGGCCTGCTCACGGTCCCCAGCCTGTCACGCCCCGCGGTCCGCGGGGCGTGACAGGCGTCATGAGGTGCGGCGGCGCGGGTCAGTCGCGGCTGACGTCGGCGCCGAGCGCCACGAGCTTGTCCTGGAAGCTCTCGTAGCCGCGGTCGATGAGGCTGATGCCGCGCACCGTGGACGTGCCCTTGGCCGCGAGCGCGGCGATGAGGTGGGAGAAGCCGCCGCGCAGGTCGGGGACCTCGATGTCGGCCGCGGAGAGCGGCGTCGGGCCGGAGACGACGGCGGAGTGGTGGAAGTTGCGCTGCCCGAACCGGCAGTCGCGCCCGCCGAGGCACTCCTTGTAGACCTGGATGGTCGCGCCCATGCCGCGCAGCGCGTCGGTGAACCCGAAGCGGTTCTCGTAGACCGTCTCGTGGACGATCGACAGGCCCTTGGCCTGCGTGAGCGCGACGACGAGCGGCTGCTGCCAGTCCGTCATGAAGCCGGGGTGCACGTCGGTCTCGAGCACGATGGGCGACAGGTCCCCGCCCGGGTGCCAGAACCGGATGCCGTCGTCCTGCACGTCGAACCGGCCACCGACCTTCCGGAACGTGTTGAGGAACGTCATCATCTCGGGCTGCGTCGCGCCCTTGACGGTGATGTCGCCCCCGGTCGCGAGCGCGGCCGACGCCCACGACGCCGCCTCGATGCGGTCGCCGAGCGCGGTGTGCGTGTACCCGTCGAGGCGGTCGACGCCCTCGATGCGGATCACGCGGTCCGTGTCGACCGAGATGATCGCGCCCATCTTCTGCAGGACGGCGATGAGGTCCATGATCTCGGGCTCGATCGCCGCGTTGGAGAGCTCGGTGATGCCCTCGGCGCGCACGGCGGTGAGCAGGAGCTGCTCCGTCGCGCCGACCGACGGGTAGGGCAGCGCGATCTTGGTGCCCTGGAGGCGGCGCGGGGCGCGGATGTGGATGCCGTTCTCGCGCTTGTCCACGACGGCGCCGAACTGGCGCAGGATGTCGAGGTGGTAGTTGATGGGACGGTCGCCGATCCGGCAGCCACCGAGGTCGGGGATGAACGCCTCGCCGAGGCGGTGCAGCAGCGGCCCGCAGAAGAGGATCGGGATGCGGCTCGAGCCCGCGTGGGCGTCGATGTCCGCGACGTGCGCGGACTCGACGTTGGAGGGGTCGAGGTCGAGGACGCCGGCGTCCGGGTCCGACTTCACGGCCACGCCGTGCAGCTCGAGCAGTCCCGTCACGACGCCCACGTCGCGGATCTGCGGCACGTTGCGCAGCACGCTCGGCGACTCGCCCAGCAACGACGCCACCATCGCCTTGGACACGAAGTTCTTCGCGCCCCGCACGGTGATCGTCCCGTCCAGCGGGGTCCCGCCGTTCACGTACAGCACGTCATTCATCAGTTCAGGTTGCCCTCTCGACTGCGGGTGGTTCGCGGGCCCGAGTTCAGGCCCTCGTGCGCCAACGCGGGGCACCCGGAGATTATTCACCGTTCGAGTAATCTACGTGATTCTCTTCCTGCTTCATTGACCTCTGCCTCACCGTGGTGGGGTCTCACGTGGTCTCGACAGGCGTTTTGGGTCTCCGGGGAACTGCCCGGCGACCAGCCGTTCTCAGACAGCAAGCCGTAGGAGATTGATGGCAGCCGTGCCATCGCGATCGTGGACCGCGCCGCAGTGGCAGGTCCAGGTTCGGTCCGCCAGTCTCAGGTCGTGATTGATGTCCCCACAGGTCGTGCAGGTGCGGGTGGAGGGGTACCAGCGATCCGCCACCACGAGCCGGGCGCCGTACCAGGCGGCCTTGTAGGTCAGCTGGCGGCGGAACTCAGACCAGCCCGCGTCGACGATATGCCGGGCCAGGCTCCGGTTCCTGATCATGCCAGCGACGGACAAGTCTTCCACGACGATCGTCGAGTTGCATCTCGTCAACGACGTCGTGAGCTGGTGCAGGAAATCGGCGCGCGCGTTGGAGACTCCCAGGTGGACCTCCGCGACCCGCCGTGCGGCCTTCGCGCGGTTCTTCGAACCAGGTTGCGCACGAGCCAGGGCCTTGTCCGCCCGCCGCAGTCGATGCAGGCGCCGCCCGAGGTGACGCGGGTTGGCAACCTTGGTCACGGTCCCGTCGTCGGCTGCGATCGTCGCGAACGTCGTGATCCCGAGGTCGATCCCGACCACCGGACCGTGGACAGGTGCGACACGGCGGGCGTCGATGTCGGCGCGGTCCACATCGACCTGAAAACTGATCCACCACCGCCCGGCCCGCGCCTCGACCCGGGATCCGAGCACCCGTGCCCTCCCGTCGGCGATCCGGTCCGTGAGCCAGGACATGTCCTCAAGCGCCCTCACCATCCCTACGGCAGGGATACGCACATGCCTGACATCGACCGGGCGGGCGCGATCGGCGTCCATCCGAAACCTCGACCCGTTCTTGCGACGTCGGAACCGCGGGAACCCGACACGCCTGCCCTTGCGCTGCCCGGTCCTGGACGCTGCCCAATTCGACAACGCGGCGGCCAACGCACGGCAGGCCTCCTTCGGGACCCGCGACGATAGTCCCTCGGCGACGAACCACGGGTACGCCCGCCCATGGGTGGCGCGCCAGTACTTCTCCAGCGCAGGCGCCGACTGTCCCGCGTCAAGCTGCTGGCAGGTTTTGGGTCTCG
>NZ_WMKA01000062.1 GCF_009711085.1 Cellulosimicrobium composti | reverse complement strand
TGCCACGCCCGGCACCGTCGCGGCCGCGGCGCGCGACGGCGCGCGCGCCGCGGCGCTGCGCAGCACCGGGGAGCTCGACGTGCTCGCGCGGGCGCAGGTGCTCGACGCCGGCGCGCTCGGTCTCGTGCTCGTGCTCGGCGCGCTCGTCGAGGCGGTCGGGCGCGCCGAGCACGGCCACGACCCGGGCGGCGCAGGCGTGTCGGACGTGCTCGGCATGATGTCCGGCATGGTGCCCGTGCCCGGGTCGTCCGCCGGGACGGGCGCCGGTCCCGAGGGCGTGCACGAGGGGGGCGAGTTCGAGGTGATGTACGTGGTCGACGGTCCGGCCGCGCCGTCGCGCGCACCGGGAGCGTCGCGCGCGCCGGCCGCAGCGACCGGCGACGACGCCCTCGCCGAGCACCTGCGCGCGGACCTGGCCCGGATCGGGGACTCGGTCGTCGTGGTCGGCGGGGCCGGCCAGGGCGGCTCCGGCCTCTGGCAGGCGCACGTCCACACCGACCACCCGATGTCCGCCGTCGCGGCGGGCCGGGCGTTCGCGGCGGACGTCGGCGGGCCGCCCGGGTCAGCCTCCCGTCCCGCGGGGGGCGGCGGCCTGCGCCAGGTCCGCGTGCGGCACCTGCCCGGGCCGGGCGACCAGGGCGCCGTCGTCGACGCGCGGCCGCACGACCACGCGGGTGCGGGCCAGGACGACGGGCCGGGCCTCGTCGCGGTGACCACGGCCCCGGCGCTCGTCGCGGACCTCGCGCGCGCCGGCGCCGTCGTGCTGCTGCGCGACGTGGCCGGCCCCGTCGACCGCGCGGCGCTCCACCGCGTGGCCGTCGACGCACGGGCGGCGCACGTCGCGCTCCTCGCCGGGACCGACCTCCGGGCCGACGACGTCGAGGCCCTGCGCGGGACGCTCCGAGGCGACGGCGTCACGACGCTCGACGTGCTGCCCGCCCCGACCGACCTGCACGTCGCGGTCGCGCTCGCGGCCGCGCAGCTCGTCGAGCCCGAGCCCCGCCGACGGGTCGACGCGGCCCGGTCCGCGCTCGCGGGCGTGCGCACGACGCAGGCGCGGACGACCGGGCTCCCGGCGGCCGAGGCCGCGAGCGTGCTCGGTGGCCTCCTCGCGCGCCTGCTCACCCGGCGCGCCGAGCTCGTGACCGTGCTCGCCGACGACGACGTGCCCGACGCGGCGCTCGACGACCTGCCCGGCCACGCGGCGCGTGCGGGCGCCGAGCTCGTGCTCCTGCGCTCCGGGCGGGACGGCGGCGCCGTCGCGCTCGCCGCCGAGGGACCCGACGAGGGCCGCGACGCGGCCGAGGAGGTGGTGGCATGAGCGACCGGCTGGCCGAGCCCCTGACCCGCGCCGTCGGGACGCGCAGCGCGGGCGCTCTCGCGAAGCTCGGGCTGGAGACGGTCGGCGACCTCCTGCGGCACTACCCGCGCCGGTACGGCGACCCGGGCCGGCTGACCGACCTCGGCGGGCTGTCGCTCGGCGAGCACGTGACGATCGTCGCGCAGGTCCGCAGCGCGACGGTGCGGCGCATGCGCAACCGCGCCGGGGCCATCCTCGAGGCGGTCGTGACCGACGGCCCGCAGCAGCTCTCGCTGACGTTCTTCGCCAAGAGCCCCAACGTGCTGCGCTACCACGAGCAGCGGCTCGCCCCCGGCCGGCACGGGCTGTTCACGGGCGTCGTCGGCATGTACCGGGGCACGCGCCAGCTCACCCACCCGGACTACAAGATCATCGGGATGGACGACGACGCGGAGGACGCCGAGAGCGCCGTGCTCGAGGCGAGCCGGCCGATCCCCATCTACCCCGCGAGCGCGAGCATCCCGAGCTGGAAGATCCAGCCCGCGGTGCGCACCGTGCTCGACCCGCTGCGCGAGGAGGACGTGCCCGACCCCGTCCCCGACGCGGTGCGCGAGCGCCACGGGCTGGGCACGCGGCTCGAGGCGCTGCGCGACGTGCACGAGCCGTACGACGAGAAGCAGTGGCGGCGCGGGCGCGACCGGCTCCGGTTCGAGGAGGCGTTCGTGCTCCAGGCCGCGCTCGCCCAGCGGCGCGCCCGCGCGGCCGCCGAGCCCGCGACGGCTCGCCCGCCGCGCGCGCCGGGAGAGCCCGGCATCCTCGCCGACTTCGACGCCGCCCTGCCCTTCACGCTCACGCAGGGGCAGCGCGAGGTGGGGGAGGAGATCGCCGCCGACCTCGCGCTCGCGCGACCCATGCAGCGGCTCCTGCAGGGCGAGGTCGGGTCGGGCAAGACCGTCGTCGCGCTGCGCGCGATGCTCCAGGTGATCGACGCGGGCGGCCAGGCGGCGCTCCTCGCACCCACCGAGGTGCTCGCCGCGCAGCACGCGCGCACGCTGCGCGCGCTCCTCGGGCCGCTCGCCGAGGGCGGGTTCCTCGGCGGCGCGGAGCACGGGACGCGCGTCGCGCTGCTCACCGGGTCGCTCGGCGCGGCCGCGCGCAAGGAGGCCCTGCTCGACGCGGCGAGCGGCGCCGCCGGGATCGTCGTCGGCACGCACGCGCTGCTGTCCGAGAACGTGCAGTTCGCCGACCTCGGGCTCGTCGTCGTCGACGAGCAGCACCGGTTCGGCGTCGAGCAGCGCGACGCGCTGCGCGCCAAGGCGCGCACGAGCCCGCACCTGCTCGTCATGACCGCGACCCCGATCCCGCGCACCGTCGCCATGACGGTGTTCGGGGACCTCGAGACGTCGTCGCTCACCGAGATCCCCGCCGGGCGCGCGGGCATCACGACGCACGTCGTGCCGGCCGGCAACGAGACCTGGATGGAGCGCACGTGGGCACGCGTGCGCGAGGAGGTCGACGCCGGGCACCGCGCGTACGTGGTGTGCGCGCGCATCCACCCGGACGAGCCCGACGCCGGCACCGCCGCGCCGCGCGGCGACGACGACTTCGACGAGGTGCCGGACTTCCTCCTCGACCCGGACGCGCCCGACGCCGCCGAGCGCGCGCCCCTGCGCGCCGTGCTCGAGGTCGCCGAGGAGCTGCGCGCGCACCCGCGCCTCGCGGGACTCGCCGTCGGCGTGCTGCACGGGCAGATGGCCCCGGCGGACAAGGACGCCGTCATGGCGGACTTCGCGTCGGGCGCCGTGCAGGTCCTCGTGTCGACGACGGTCGTCGAGGTGGGCGTCGACGTGCCCGAGGCGACGGTCATGGTCGTGCTCGACGCCGACCGGTTCGGCATCTCCCAGCTCCACCAGCTCCGCGGCCGCGTCGGCCGTGGCTCGGCCGCGGGCCTGTGCCTCCTCGTGTCCACCGCGCAGCCGGGCACGCCCGCCGCGACGCGCGTCGAGACGCTCGCGCGCACGACCGACGGGTTCGAGCTCGCGAGCGTCGACCTGGAGCTGCGCAGCGAGGGCGACGTCCTCGGCGCCGCGCAGTCCGGGCGCGCGAGCTCGCTGCGCCTGCTCCGCGTCGTCAAGGACGCGGACGTCATCGCGACCGCACGCGCCGACGCGGCGGACGTCGTCGCGCACGACCCCGACCTCGCCGGCCACCCGGCGCTCGCGGCCGCGATCCGCGAGCAGCTCGACCCGGAGCGCGAGGAGTTCCTCGAGCGCGCCTGAGCGAGCCGGGCCCACGTGCTGCGGCCCTCGCGAGCGGGCGCCCGTGGCGTCGGGCACGGCCGCGCGTGTCTAGGCTGGGCGCGTGACGAGGATCGTGGCGGGAACGGTCGGGGGACGGACGCTGCAGGTCCCGCCGCGGGGGACACGGCCGACGAGCGAGCGCGTGCGCGAGGCGATCTTCTCGCGCCTGGAGCACCTCGGGGTGGTCGACGACGCGCGCGTCCTCGACCTGTACGCGGGCTCGGGCGCGCTCGGCCTGGAGGCGGCGAGCCGCGGCGCGGTCGACGTGACGCTCGTCGACTCGGCGCGGGCCGCGGCGGACGTGGCCCGGCGCAACGTCGCCGCCCTCGGTCTGGGCGGCGTGCGGGTCGTCACCCAGCCCGCCGAGGCGTTCGTCGCGGGCGTCGCGGCGGCTGCGGCGCAGCGGACCGCGGCGGGTGGGGAGGCCGAGGCGTCGGGCGCCGGGCGCCCGGGGCACGGCCCGTACCACCTCGTGCTCGTCGACCCGCCGTACGACGTCACCGCGGAGGCGCTCGAGCGCGTGCTCGCCCACCTCGCGGCACCCGGCGTGCTCGACCCGGCGGCCGTCGTCGTCGTCGAGCGGTCCACCCGCACGCCGGAGCCGTCGTGGCCGGACGGGTGGGAGCTCGTCGCGCGGAAGGACTACGGCGAGACGATGGTGTTCTTCGTGGGCCCCGAGCTCCCCGACCACGCATAGACCCCACCCCGCCGACCATGCGGTCTCGGCGCGTCCGGGCCGCCGGACGGGCCAGGACCGCATGGTCGGCACGTCGGGACGGCATGCTCGGCTCAGGCCGTCGGGGCGCGGGCCTCGGCGGGAGCGAGCAGCGCGACCGGCACGGTCGCGAGGGCCACCGGATCGGCCGGGTCGACGAGCCGGACGCGTGCGCCTCCCGCGGCGTCGAGCAGACGGCGGGTCGCGGCGTCGTCGGCGAGCGTCCCCTCGCTCTCGCGCAGGTTCGTCTCGAGGAAGGCGCGCAGCGGCGCGGCCGGGACGTCGTCGACGTCGTCACCCGGGCGCGCGGGGAACGACACGAGCAGGAGCGCCGGCACGCGCTCGCCGCCGGGACCGTCGCCCGGCTGGAAGTAGGGGAGCGTGAGGACGCGGGCGCCGAGGCGCGCGTAGAACTGCAGCCGTGCCACCGGGTCGCCGTACGCGTCGCTCGCGGCGTGGTGGTCGGGGTGCTCGACCTCGGCGACGACGGCGAGCGGGTCGAGCGCACGCCAGTCGTCGAGCGCCGCCGCGAGGAGCCGCCCGCCGACCCCGCCGCCGCGCCGCCGGGGAGCGATCGCGAGGTACAGCACGAGCAGGACCCGCGCGTCGGCGAACCACTCGCCGACGACGCCCGCGACGACACGGTCGTCCTCGACGACGCCCAGGCTGCGCAGCCGGCCCGACGCGTGGCCCGCGACGAGGCGCTCCGCGTCGACGAGCTCGGCCGGCGGGAACGACGGCGCGAGCACCTCGCGGTGCAGCGAGCGCACGAGCGCCGGCGTGCCGAGCGGCACGACGACGGGACCGGACGACGGGGTCACGCCGACCATCGTGGCGCGCGACGGCGATCCGCGCGCGCCCGGCCCCGCCACCCGGGCCGCGGCCGCCTCGTGTACTACCGTGACGAGGTGACCACAGCCGTCTGTCCCGGGTCGTTCGACCCGATCACCCTGGGC
The DNA here is from genome assembly GCF_009711085.1 of Cellulosimicrobium composti. Taxonomy (GTDB): domain Bacteria; phylum Actinomycetota; class Actinomycetes; order Actinomycetales; family Cellulomonadaceae; genus Cellulosimicrobium; species Cellulosimicrobium composti. Next base: position 12,683 of record NZ_WMKA01000062.1, on the reverse strand, counting down.
CACCTCGACATCGTCCGGCGGGCCCGTGCGCTCTTCGACGAGGTCGTCGTCGGGGTCGCGCGGAACGCGTCGAAGTCGGCGCTCCTCAGCGTCGACGAGCGCGTCGCGATCGCGCGCGCCGCGGTCGCCGACGCCGGGCTGGACGGTGTCCGGGTCGAGGTCGTGCCGGGCCTGCTCGTGGACTTCTGCCGCGAGGTCGGGGCGGCTGCGGTGGTCAAGGGGCTGCGCGGCGGTGCGGACTTCGACGCGGAGCTGCCGATGGCGCTCATGAACCGGCACCTGGCCGGGGTCGAGACCGTGTTCGTCGCGGGCGACGCCGCGCTCCTGCACGTGGCGTCGTCGCTCGTCAAGGACATCGCGCGCCACGGGGGCCCGGTGGACGACCTCGTGCCGCCGGGCGCGGGCGACGCCGTCCGTGCCGCGCTGGCGCGGGAGCAGGGGAGCAGCAGGTGAGCACCACGGGGAGGACCGGGTACGTGAGCGAGCAGCAGGACCGACGACCGACGCACGACGACCGCACGACCGAGGAGGCGCAGGCGGGGCTGAACGCCATCCTCGACGACCTCGCGCACCTCGTCGAGACGGCGCGCACCATGCCGATGTCGGCGTCGGTGCTCGTGCACAAGGGCGACGCGCTCGCGCTGGTCGACGAGCTGCGGGGCGCGCTGCCCGAGCAGCTCGCGCACGCGGACGAGGTGCTCGCGCAGGCGGACGCCGTGCTCGAGGACGCGCACCGCCAGGCGGAGGAGATCCTCACGACGGCGCGTGCCCGGGCGATCGAGCTCGTCCAGGCGGAGCAGGTCGTCGTCCAGGCGGAGTCGCGCGCCCGCGAGATCGTCGACGAGGCCGAGGAGGCGGCGGCCGCCCTACGGCGCGACGCCGACGACTACTGCGACCGCCGGCTCGCGGACTTCGAGGTGGACCTCGGCAAGCTGCTCGCCCAGGTCCAGGCGGGCCGGGCCAAGCTCGCGGACCGTCTCGGCGACCGGGCCGCCGAGCCCGAGGAGTCGCCGTTCCCCGCGACGATGCGCGACCGCGGCGTGGAGCGCGCCGCCCGCTGACGCCCGGCCCGGCCCACCCGGGCGACCGGCGTCGGGCGGGTGGCGACCAGGCCGTCGCGTGACGTAAGATCGATGTTTGGCTCGGCGCGTCACGCGTCGGCCCGTGCCTGGCACCCGCCGTCGAGCGGTCGCCGGCCCTCGACCATCGTTGACCACCGTCCGCGGGCTCTCGTGCCCGCGGGCTCCGATCCTGGAGCGCGCCATCACCGCCGAGAAGACGTCGCCGCTCGTGCTCGACACGCACGAGCTCGGTCGGCGACCCGGGAGCATGCTGACGGTCCGCCGGACCGTGCCTGCGCCGGCCGACCTCGGCACGGCCGTCATCGGCATCCCCGAGGGCAGCGAGCTCGAGCTCGACCTGCGCCTCGAGGCCGTGATGGAGGGCGTCCTGGTCTCCGGCACGGTGACGGGCCACGCGGTCGGTGAGTGCGTGCGGTGCCTCGAGACGGTGCACGAGGACGTCACGGTCGAGCTCGGCGAGCTCTTCGCCTACCCGGAGCGCGCCAAGGCCGCCCAGGAGTCCGGCGACGACCTCGAGGACGCCGAGGACGTCTACGACCTCGACGGCGACCTCGCGGACATCGAGCCCGCGCTACGGGATTCGGTCGTCACTGCACTACCATTCAGTCCGGTGTGCCGAGCGGACTGCCCGGGGCTGTGCTCCGAGTGCGGAGCGCGTCTGGCGGACGACCCGGGGCACGCACACGAACTTGTCGACCCTCGGTGGTCGGCGCTGGAGAGCATGTTCGACACCTCGAACGTGTCCGACGAGACGAAAGAGAGCTAGCCGTGGCTGTTCCGAAGCGCAAGATGTCGCGCAGCAACACCCGTGCGCGTCGTTCGCAGTGGAAGACGACCGCCGCGAACCTCACCACCTGCCCGCAGTGCAAGGGCGACAAGCTGTCGCACGCGGCGTGCCCGACGTGCGGTACCTACAAGGGCCGCCAGTACGCCGAGGCGCTGCGCACCGAGCACGCAGGCTGAGGCGCGTGGCACCGGCTGCACCGGCATCCGGTCTTCTCGAGAAGCTCGGGGTCCATCTGGACCCCGAGCTTCTCGTGCTTGCGCTCACGCACCGGTCGTTCGCGCACGAGAACGGCGGCATCCCCACGAACGAGCGTCTCGAGTTCCTCGGTGACACCGTCCTGGGCCTCGTCGTCACGGAGACCCTCTACCGCCGCCACCCCGACCTGTCCGAGGGCGAGCTCGCCAAGATGCGGGCCGCGACCGTCTCGCAGAAGTCGCTCGCCGCGATCGCGCGCCGGCTCGGCCTCGGGCAGTACGTGCTGCTCGGCAAGGGCGAGATCCGCACGCACGGCAACGACAAGGACTCGATCCTGTCCGACACGGTCGAGGCCCTCATCGGCGCCGTCTACCTGAGCCACGGCCTCGAGCCCGCGCGCGGGCTCGTGCTCGAGCTCGTCGAGCCCACGCTCTCCGCTGCGGCGGGACTCGGCGCGGGGCTCGACTGGAAGACGTCGCTCCAGGAGGCCGCGGCCGCCGCAGGGCTGAGCGCGCCCTCCTACTCGAGCGACGCCGTCGGGCCGGACCACGCGCGCGTCTTCACGTCGTACGTCCACCTCGACGGGCGCCTGTACGGGACCGGGAGCGGCACCGCGAAGAAGTACGCCGAGCAGGAGGCCGCCGAGCGCGCCTACCGCACGCTCGCCGCCGAGCAGGCCGAGCGCGACGCCGCGACGGAGCGCACGGCAGCCGCGGAGGCGGCCGAGGACGCCGGTGCCTGAGCTCCCGGAGGTCGAGACCGTCCGTGACGGTCTCGCCCGCCACGTGCTGGGCACCCGCGTCGTCGACGTGGAGGTGCTGCGCGACTACAGCGTGCGGCGCCACGAGAGCGGGCCGGCCGGGTTCCGCGACCAGCTGCTCGGCCAGCGGCTCGACGCCGCGGTGCGCCGCGGCAAGTTCCTGTGGCTCCCGCTCGTGCCCGCCACCGCGGACGACGCGCCCGACGCCGACCCCGCGGCCGCGCTGCTCGCCCACCTCGGGATGTCCGGGCAGCTCCTCGTGCGCTCCGGGCCCGGCCTCGCGGAGCGGTCGCCGCACCTGCGCGTGCGGATCCTCCTCGAGCCCGACGGCGTCGGCCCCGCCGGCGCGCTCGCGCTCGACTTCGTCGACCAGCGCACGTTCGGCCACCTCTCGGTCCAGGACCTCGTGCCCACGCCCGACGGCGCGCCCGGCGGGCTCGGGTCCGACCTCCCGGCCGTGCCCGCGCCCGTCGCGCACATCGGCCGCGACCTGCTCGACCCCGCGCTGCGGCGCGACGACGTCGTCGCCGCGATCCGCCGCCGCCGCACCGGCGTCAAGCGCGCGCTGCTCGACCAGACCGTCGTGTCCGGGGTGGGCAACATCTACGCGGACGAGGCGCTGTGGCGCGCACGCCTGCACTACGCCCGGGCCACCGACACGTTGCGCCGGCCCGAGGCGCACCGCCTGCTCGACGCCGCCGCCGACGTCATGTCCGAGGCGCTCGCCCAGGGCGGCACGAGCTTCGACGCGCTCTACGTCAACGTCAACGGGCAGTCCGGGTACTTCTCGCGCTCGCTCGCGGTCTACGGGCAGGAGGGCGAGCCGTGCCCGCGCTGCGGGACGCCCGTGCGGCGCGACGAGTTCATGAACCGGTCGTCGTACACGTGCCCGCACTGCCAGCCGCGGCCGCGCAACGGTCGCTGGTAGCAGATCTTCGACCGCGCGGGTTCCGGGTCGCCACTGCCGGCGCCTGCGGGGTTCGGGTCGTCACCGCCGACGCCTGCGCGTGGGCGGGGCGGGTCTACCATCCGCCGCTCGTTCCTCGCGGCTCCCGCCAGACCCGCCACGACCCGCCCCGCCCCCGCTCCGGCGTCGGCTCGTCGTCTCGGCCGGCTCCGACGTCGGCTCGTCGCCCCGCTCCGGAGTCGGCTCGTCGTCTCGGCGCGCTCGGTCTCGTCCTGTCGTCTCGGCCCGTTCCGGCGTCGGCTCGTCGTCCCGGGATCGCCCCGTCGGCTCTTCTGGTCGCCCGGCGGGCTCGGCGGTCAGCGGGGGACGACGTTGCGCAGGGGGCGGCCGGTGCGGAGGGCGTCGAGGTTGGCGTTGACAAGGTCGGAGGCGCGTTGGGGGCGGTTGCCCGCGACGTGCGGCGTGAGGAGCAGGCGGGGCGCGTCCCACAGGGGTGAGGTCGCGGGCAGCGGCTCGGTCTCGGTGACGTCGAGTGCCGCGGCACCGAGGCGGCCGTCGCGCAGGGCCGCGACGAGCGCGTCCTCGTCGACGGTGGCGCCGCGCCCGACGTTGACGAAGACCGCGTGGTCGGGGAGCTGGCCGATGCGGGCGGCGTCGAACGCGTGGCGGGTCGTGGCGAGGGCGGGCAGGAGCGAGATCAGCACGTCCGTCGTCGCGAGCACGTCCGGGAGGTCGTCGTCCGAGACGACGGGGAACCCGTGCCGCTCGCCCCGGGTGCCCGCGACGCCCGTCACGTGCGCGCCGAGCGCCGCGAGCAACGGCGCGAGCCGGGCGGCGATCGACCCGAAGCCCCAGATCGTCACGCGCGCGCCGTCGAGCGTGTAGAGCGCGGCGGTCGCCGGGTCCGACTGGCCCCGGTTCACGGCGAGGTCCCAGCGGTGCTCGCGCTGCGCGGCGCCGAGCGCGTCGAGCCGTCGCACGCACGCGAGCACGAGGGCGAGCGCGTGCTCGGCGACCGGGCCGTCGTGGAGCGAGCGGCCGGACGTGATCGTCACGTGGGGGCCGAAGCCCGCCGCGAGCACCGCGTCCGGACCCGCGGCGAGCGTCTGCACCCAGCGCACGCGGCGGAGCCGCGCGGCGGCGTCGGCGAGGTTCTCCGCGGAGCTGGCCCAGACGACGAGGACCTCCGCGTCGGCGTCCTCGGGGCGGAACGGCGCCGCGGCGTCGTAGACGACGACCTCGTCGTCCGGTCCCGTCTGCACGTCGAGGGCGATGGTGCTCGGCACGAGGATCTTCAACGGTGCTCCCGGGTCGGTGGTCGCGAGGTGTGTCGGCCGGACGCGCCGGGCCGCCGCGTCGCGAACGTACCACCGCGCCGGCGCGACGCCCGGGCGGTCGCGGGCCCGCGCCGCGGTCACCCGACGGCCGCGGCCTCCTGGTCGAGCGCCCACCGGTAGGCCGGGACGTCGAGCAGCTCCGCGTGCGTCCCACGGGCGACGACGTGCGCGGGCGCGCCGTCCGGGGCGTCGTCGGGCACCCCGAGCAGCAGCACCTCGTCCACGGCCTCGAGCGCGCTGAGCCGGTGCGTCGCGAGCACGACGCCGCGCTGGTCCCGCGCCGTGCGGGTGGCCGCGACGACGTGCCGCACGAGCGCGTCCGCACCGGCGGCGTCGAGGTGCTCGGCCGGCTCGTCGAGGAGGAGCAGCGGGGCGGGGGAGAGCAGCGCCCGCGCGACGAGCAGACGGCGGCGCTCGCCGCCGGAGACGGTCGTGGCGTCCGGGCCGAGGACGGTCCCCACGCCGTCGGGCAGCGCGGCGAGCCACGCGCCGAGACCGACGTCGCGCAGCGTCGCCTCCGCCTCCTCGGCGGTCACGTCTCCGCGCGCGACGCGCAGGTTCTCGAGGACGGACGTGTCGAACACGTGCGCGTCCTCGGCGACGAGGACGACGCCACGCGCCGCGTCCTCGCGGGCGAGCGCGGTCACGTCACGCCCGTCGAGCGTCACCCGACCCCCGAGCGCGGGGACGAGCCCGGCGGCGGTCGCGAGCAGCGTCGTCTTGCCGACGCCGGACGGCCCGACGACCGCGACGGCGCGCCCCGGTCGCAGGTCGAGGTCCACGCCCGCGACGACGGGGCGTCCGGTCGCGGGCCAGCCCGCCGCGACGTCCACCAGCGTCAGCGACGCGCGGGCACCGCACGCCCCGGCATCGCGGGGCCCGTCATCACGCGCCGCGGTGTCCGCGGCCTCGCCGGGCACGGGGCCGCGCGTCGCGGTGGTCGCGCGCGCGGGCGGGGCGTCGGCCGCTCCGTCGAGGAGCGCGACGACGCGCGCCGCGGCCTGGCGCGAGCGGTGCAGCTGGACGGCCGCGGCCGGGAGGGCGTTCGCGGCCTCGAACACCGCGAGCGGCGTGAGCACGATCACCGAGAGCTCGACGGGCGCGAGCGTTCCCGCCGTCACCGCGGGGATGCCGAGCAGCAGGGACGCGAGCACCGCGAGGCCCACCGCGAGCGCCGCGATCCCGGCGGCGACCCCGGCGGGGCGCGCGCCGTCGTCGGTCACGCGCGCGAGCGCCCGGTCGGTCGCCCGCAGGTCGTCGAGGCGTGCGTCGAGCCGCCCGGAGACGGCGAGCGGGCCCGACTGCTCGAGGATCTCCAGCGTGGTCGCCGTCATCGCGGCCCGCGCGGCGGCGCCACGGGCCTCGACGTCGCGCGCCGAGCGCGCCGAGAGCCACGGCGCGACGACGGCCGCGAGCAGCAGGCACAGCGCGAGCGCGACGCCCGCGGCGGGCAGGAACGCCCCGACGAGCACCACGGACCCGACGGAGACGGCGAGCGCGACCCCGGCGGGCACGAGCGCGCGGACCACGACGTCGCCCACCGCGTCGACGTCGGCCCCGACCCGTGCGAGCAGGTCGCCGCGCCGCAGCCCCACGAGGGACCCGGGCGTGCCCTGGGCGAGGGCGGTGTAGAGGTTGGCGCGCAGGGCGGCCATGCCGCGCAGGGCGACGTCGTGCGAGGCGAGGCGCTCCAGGTAGCGGAAGACCCCGCGCGAGATGCCGAACGCGCGCACCGCGACGACCGCGACGGACAGCGTGAGGACGGGCGGCATCTGGGACGCCCGCGCGATGAGCCACGCCGCGACGGCCGCGAGGCCGACGGCGCTCCCGAGGGAGAGCGTGCCGAGCACGACCGCCCACACGACGCGCCGCCAGCGCACGTCGAGGAGGGCGACCGCGCGCCGCAGCGGGTCGGTCGACGGGCGAGGGCGGGTCACGGACGGCTCCTCTCGGTCGTCGCCCCTGCGGGGACGAGCGGGGGCGTCGTGCCCGTCCCGGGCTCGCCGGGCTCGCCGGGCTCGTCGGCCTCGCCGACCTCGACGACCTCGCCAGGCCGGACGGCGGTGCCGACGGCCGGTCCCGACCGGTCGAGCGGCCCGGGCCGGACCTCGACGACGTCGTCCGCCGCGTGCACGAGCGAGGCCCGGTGCGCGACGACCACGACGGTGCGGCCCTGGTCGCGGAACGCGCGCACGGCGTCGAGCACCACCTGCTCGCCGCGCGCGTCGAGGTGCGCGGTCGGCTCGTCGAGCACGACGAGCGGGACGCGGGCCGGGTCGCCGAGCAGGGCCGCGGCGAGCGCCACACGCTGCCGCTGGCCCACGCTCAGGCCGACGCCGCCGCGCCCGACCTCGGCGTCCCACCCGCCGGGCACGGTCGCGAGCACGGCGTCGAGCCCCGCGGTGCGGGCCGCGCGGTCGAGGTCGGCGTCCGTGACGTCCAGGCCGCCCGCGACGACGTCGCGCAGCCTGCCCGGCGCGAGCACGGGCCGCTGGGGGAGCCACGCGACCTGGCGCCAGAACGTCGACGGGTCGACGTCGGCGAGGTCGAGCGGCGCGGCGTCGGGCGCGGTGAGGGTCACCGTGCCCCGGTCGGGTCGCACGAGTCCGAGCAGGACCATCGCCGTCGTCGTCTTGCCCGCGCCGCTCGGCCCCGTGAGGGCGACGACGCGTCCGGACGACGTGCCGAGCCGGAGCTCGAGGTCGAGGTCGGCGGGCGCGAGGACGTCGCGCTCGCCGGCGCGCACGCTCACGCCGTGCAGCGCGAGCGTGGACCCGGCGAGCGCGGGCGCGGGGACGGTCCCGGGCCGTGGGGCCTCCTCGTCGAGCACCGCGAACGCCTGCTCGGCGGCGGCGATGCCGTCGGTCGAGGCGTGGAAGTGCAGGCCGACCTGGCGCAGCGGGAGGTAGACCTCGGGTGCGAGCACGAGGACCGCGAGCGCGGGCTCGAGGCCCATGCCGCCGTGCACGAGGCGCAGCCCGACGCCGACCGCGACGACCGCGACGGACAGGGTGGTCAGGAGCTCGAGCACCATGCCCGAGAGGAAGGCGATGCGCAGCGTGCCCATGGTCGCGCGGCGGTTCGCCTCGCCGAGCGCGCGCACCCGGCGCTCCGGGCCGCGGGCCCGGCCGAACGCGAGGAGGGTCGGCAGACCCGCGAGGAGGTCGAGCACCTGGGCGCCGAGACGTTGCATGACGACGAGGCGCCGCTCCGACGTCCCGGCGGTGAGTCGTCCCACGAGGATCATGAACAGCGGGACGAGCGGGATGGTCACGGCGATGATCACGGCCGACACCCAGTCCAGCCCGAGCACGACGGCGAGCGTCGCGGGCGTGACGGTCGCGGCCAGCAGGAGCTGGGGCAGGTAGCGCACCATGTACGGCTCGAGGGCGTCGAGCCCGCGCGTCGCGAGCGTCGCGACCTCGGGGCCGCGGCCCGAGGCGAGCCAGCGCGGGCCGAGCGCCACGGCGTGCGTGACGACCTGCTCGCGCAGCTCGGCGACGGTGCGGGTCGCGGCGCGCAGCGCGAAGCGCTCCTGCGCCCACGACGTGCCGGTGCGCGCCGCGACGACCCCGGCGAGCAGCCCGACCCGCGGCCCGAGGTCGGCCAGGTCGGCCGTCCCCTGGATCGCCGGCGCGAGGACCGACGCGAGGACGACCGCCTGCGCGACGACGAGGGCCGCCGTGGCGAACCCGAGCGCCGCCGTCAGGACGACGTACCCTCGCGCGGCCCGCGCGTGGCGCAGGAGCCGCGGGTCGAGCGGCTTCACGAGCCCGAGCCTGAGCCGTCGGTCAGGCCGCGGCCGGTCGAGCCGCCCGAGGACGCGCCGCCGAACGCCGCCTCGCGGACCTTCTTGAGCGACAGGCCCGCGGGGGCGGGGATGTCCGTGGTCGACAGGCGGCGGCGGAACACCCAGTACGTCCACGACTGGTAGGCGATGACGAGCGGCGTGAGGATCACGGCGACCCACGTCATCACGGTGAGCGTGTAGTCGGTCGACGACGCGTTGTGGACCGTGAGCGAGTTCGCCGGGTCGACGGCGGGCATGACGTCGGGGTACATCGAGCCGAAGATGAGCACGACGGCGGCGACGATCGTCACGGCCGACGCCGTGAACGCCCGGCCCTCGGACCCGCGACGGTTCGCGACGAGCGTCGTGACCAGGCCCGCCGCGGCGAGCACGACCGCCACCCACGTCCAGGCGACCGAGAACGCGACCTGGGCCCACACGGCCCAGCCGCCCGCGAGCACGAGCGCGGCCACGCCGAAGACCGACGCGTGCCGGCGGGCACGCGCCCGGATCTCGCCGTCGGTCTTGAGCGCGACGAACACCGAGCCGTGGAGCAGGAACAGGCTCAGCGTGACGAGACCGCCGAGGAGCGCGAACGGCGACAGGAGCGAGAGGAAGCCGCCGACGAACTGGTGCTCCGCGTCGAGCTCCACGCCGCGCACGAGGTTGGCGAACGCGACGCCCCACAGCACCGCGGGGACCCACGACCCGACCTGGATCGCGACGTCGCAGCGCCGTGCCCAGCCCTCGTCGCGGATCTTGCCGCGGTACTCGAACGCCACCCCGCGCACGATGAGCGCCACGAGGATGAGCAGGAGCGGCAGGTAGAAGCCGGAGAAGAGGGTCGCGTACCACTCGGGGAAGGCGGCGAACGTCGCGCCGCCCGCGGTGAGCAGCCAGACCTCGTTCCCGTCCCACACGGGTCCGATGGTGTTGATGAGGACGCGGCGCTCCTTCTCCCGGTGCTCGGAGTCGCCGCGCGGGAGGATCGACAGCAGCATGCCGACCCCGAAGTCGAAGCCCTCGAGCACGAGGTAGCCGGTCCACAGGACCGCGATGAGCACGAACCAGACGACGGCGAGATCCACGGTGGTTTCTCCTGAGTTTCTGGGTGAGGTCCGCGAGCCGCGTCAGTACGCGAAGGACAGGGGACGGTCGGCGGCGTCGGAGCCCTCGTCCGGCGGCTCCTGCGCCTCGGGGGACTCGTCGCGCACCGAGAGCGGCACGCCCTCGACCGCGTAGCGCCGCATGAGCGTGAACCACACGACGGCGAGCGCGCCGTACACGAGCGTGAAGACGATCATCGAGGTGAGCACGACGCCGGGGCTCACCACGGTGGACACGCCCCGCTCGGTGAGCAGGCGGATCTGGTCGATGCCGGTGGGGTTCGGGGCGACGACCCACGGCTGGCGGCCCATCTCGGTGAAGATCCAGCCGAACGAGTTCGCGAGGAACGGCATGGGGATGGCGACGAGCCCGACGCGCGCGAACCAGACGTTGTCGGTGACGCGGCCCTTGCGCGTGAGCCACAGCGCCATGAGCGCGAGGAGCACGGAGCCCGCCGCCATGCCGATCATGAGGCGGAAGGACCAGTACGTCATGGCGAGGTTCGGCGTGTACGTGACGGGGTCGCCCGAGGCGGTGACGTCGCCGTAGCGCTCGGTCATCTGCTCCTGGACGTCCTCGACGCCGGGGAGGTAGCTCTCGGGGCCGGAGAAGTGGCCGGTGCCGAGGTAGGACGCGAGGCCGGGGATCTCGATGAGGTGCCGGACGTTCTCGCACGAGTTCGACAGGTCGCCGATCGTGAGGATGGAGAACGCGGCGCCCTCCTGGCCCTGGCACAGCGCCTCGGCGGACGACATCTTGCCCGGCTGCTGCTCGTACATGATCTTGCCCTGGATGTCGCCGGAGACGCCGACGCCGATCCCGCCGACGAGCATCGCGATGACGCCGAGCGTCACGGCGGGACGGTAGACGTCGCGCGCGAGCTCGACGTTCTCCGCCTTGCGGGTCCGCACGAGGCGGACCATCCACCAGGCGGCGACGCCCGTGACGAACGTGCCCGCGGTGAGGAAGGTCGCGGTGATCTGGTGCGGGAACGCGGCCCAGAGCGTGTTGTTCGTCAGCACGGCGCCGATGTCGTTCATCTCGGCGCGCCCGGTCTCGGGGTTGTAGATCGCGCCGACGGGGTGCTGCATCCACGAGTTCGCCGCGAGGATGAAGAACGCGGAGAGGTTGGTCGCGATCGCGACGGCCCAGATGCACGCGAGGTGCACCTTCTTGTTGAGGCGGTCCCAGCCGAAGATCCACAGGCCGAGGAACGTCGACTCGATGAAGAACGCGGCGAGCGCCTCCATCGCGAGCGGGGCCCCGAACACGTCGCCGACGAAGCGCGAGTACTCGCTCCAGTTCATGCCGAACTGGAACTCCTGCACGATGCCGGTGACGACGCCGAGCGCGAAGTTGATGAGCAGGAGCTTGCCGAAGAACTTCGTCAGGCGCAGCCACCGCTCGTTGCCCGTGCGGACCCAGGCCGTCTGCATGATGGCGACGAGCGGCGCGAGCCCGATCGTCAGCGGGACGAAGATGAAGTGGTAGACGGTCGTGATGGCGAACTGCCACCGCGCCAGGGCTAGGGCATCCACGTGCGCTCCTCGGGGGGCCCGACCGGGTCGGGGAAGTGTCGGCGGAGTATCGGGAGGGCTCGCCGTCGCGGGTGGCCGGGGGACCGCCCACCGCGTCCGGCGACAGGTCCAATCTGCCCCATCCGAGGCCCACGAGATGACGAGAAGTGCTGAAAACACGGCCCTTGTGACTATGTTCACAAGCAGCCGGGACCTTGGTCCCGCCGGCGTGGGACGCCCGGCCCGGGCGGCGGTGCGTGTCGCCGGGGTCGGTCCGTCCCCCTGTGCGATACTGGGCGGAGCTGGGTGGGCTCCGCATCGCCCTCCCGACGAGCACGAGATCGCGGCTCCAGCGGACCGCGGCAGTCGGAGCGCCGACCGGGGCGAAGGGCCCGGTGGCAGGCGCCCGCGCCGCGCACGCGGCCCGCGGCCGTGGCCGACGACTTCCGTCGCCGGACGACGCGCTCCGGTGCGCTCGTCACGAGCGACGACCGACCGCCCCGAGGGGCCGCACGGTGCGGGGCGGTCCCTGTGGCAGCAGGAGCACGACGCGTGACGCTCGACAGCACCTCCGACAGCACCTCCTCAGAGTCGACGGCGGGAACCGCCGCCGCGCAGGAGCAGCCCCAGAGCTCGACCCCCGCGGGCCGCAAGCCCGCCCGCCGCCGCGCGACGCGCAGCGCGGCACCCCCCACCACGCCGGTCGTCCCGACGACCGGCACGGCGTCGCCCGACGCCGCCCCCAGCACGACGGCCGCCGCCGAGGCTCCCGTCGTCGTCGCGTCCTCCGCGGACGACGCGCCGACGAAGCCGGCACGCCGGTCGCGCCGTGCGATGCGGTCGACGACCGCACCCGCGGACGCCCCGGCCGACGCGCCGAGCACGACGCCCGACGCCGCGCCCGCAGCCCCGGAGGCACCCGCCCCGGAGGCCGGCGCGGCCGAGGCGCCCGCTCGCGCGCCGCGTACGCGCCGCGCCACCGGGGGCAAGAAGGCGAAGGCCACCGCGACCGACGCACCCCTGGACGTCCTCTCCGAGTTCGGCCTGAGCGCGCCCCCCGCGACGGAGACGGCTGCGCCCGCGGCGCCGGTCCCGGACGCCGACGCGCTCCTGGGCGCACCCGACGCCCCGCGCCGCACCAAGCGCACCCGCGCCGCGCGCGCGACCGCCGAGGCGGCGCCGACGGTCGAGACCCCCGCGG
>NZ_WMKA01000061.1 GCF_009711085.1 Cellulosimicrobium composti | reverse complement strand
CGACCGGGAGCGCCGCGCCGGGCTGCTGGGGCGCCGCGGGCTGCTGCGGCACCGCGGGCTGCTGCGGCGCCGGAGGCTGCTCGGGGGTGGGCGCGTGCGGGAACACCTGCTGCGGCAGGGCCTGGTGCGGCACCTGCGGCGGGACCGGCGCCTGGGAAGCCGGGGCGCCCGGGGCGGGCCCGACCGGAGCCGCCTCCGGTGCCGGACCGCCGGGCGGGGTGCCGTAGGGCTCGCCGCCGGCGGGAGCCGGTGCGGCGGGCACGGGGGCCGGCGGCGCGGCGTCGGTGCTGCCCGTCGCGACCGGCGCACCGCCCGTGGGCTCGGGGGCGGAGTCGGTCAGCCAGTCGAGCGCGAGCCACCGGATGCCGCCCCGGTCGGGCGCCGTCGCGGCGAGCGCCGCGACGGGACCGCCGCCGAGGCCCGGGAGCACGGCGTCCGGGTCGATCTGCGACCACGGCTCGAGCACGAACGCGCGCTCGTGCGCACGCGGGTGCGGCAGCTCGAGGTCGTCGGCGACGGCCGTGAGCGTGCCGTAGACGATGAGGTCGACGTCGAGCGTGCGCGGACCCCAGCGCTCGTCGCGCACCCGGCCGTGCGCCTGCTCGACCGCCTGGCACGCGTGCAGCAGGGCGCGGGCCGACAGGCGTGTGCGCGCGAGGAGCACCGTGTTGAGGAAGTCGGGCTGGTCCGGCCCGCCGACGGCGGCCGTCCGCGCGAGCGGGGACACCTCGGTGATCTCCAGGCCGGAGATCCGGTCGAGGTCCGTGATCGCGTCGCGCAGCGTCTGCTGCGCGTCGCCGAGGTTCGCGCCGAGCGCGAGCACCACGTCGACGAACCCGGCGGGCACGTCGTCCATGCGGTCGTGCTCGACGGGCGCCACGGCGACCTCGTCGGGCACGGCGTCGCGACCGGCCGGCTCCGCGGGCGTCGGCTCCGGGCCTGCGGGCGCCTCCGGCGCGGGGGCCGACGGCGGGGCCTGCTCGGAGCGGGACTCGGGCACCTGCTCCGCGGGCGCCTCGGGCGCGACGGCGCCGTGACCGGCGGGCGCGAGCGGCGGCGCGGGGACGGGCGCGGCGGGACGGCCCGGCTCGACCGGTCCACCGGTCTCCGCGACGAGCGCGTCGTACGAGGCCGCGTCCGGGGTCCCCTCGCCCGGGGCAGGCGCGGCGTGGGCGGAGGCGGCGGTCTCGGGGTGGGCCTGCTCGGCGTAGGCAGGCTCGGGGTAGGCAGGCTCGGGGTAGGCCGGCTCCGCCCGGCCGGCCTCCTCCGGGCGGCCGGGCTCGCCGAGACCGGGCTCGCCGTGGCCCGGCCCGGCGTCCACCGGCTCCGCGGAGGGGCCCCCACCGTGCGCGGTCGCGCCGGTCGCGCCGGTCACGGCGGGCGCCTCACAGGTCGCGTCGAGCGCGTCGTCGGGAGCGGGCTCGCCGGCGTCGGCCCAGGACGACTCGGCGTCCGCCCGGGAGGCATCGCCCGCGGGCGCCTCGGAGGCCGCCGACGCGGCCGGCGGGATGCTCGGCGGCATGACGTCCGGCGCGGGGGCCAGCTCGGCCCGGTCCTCGGGGAGCGGGACGTCGCCCACCCCGTGGATGAGCGCGGGCGCGACGGAGCCCACCGGGATCGGCGCGACGGGCTGCTGCCCGTCGCGCTGCTCGCCGCGGCGGGACAGCGGGGCGACGACCGGGACGACGACGCGGTCGCGCCGGATGACGACCTCCACGTCCTCGAACGGGACGGTGATCGGCGCCTGCGGCTTGTGCACGGCGACGTCCACGGCGACGACCTCGTCGTGCGTGAGGATCGTCGCCGCGATGCGCTCGGCGACGGTCTCCACGAGGTCGGCCGGCGAGCCCGCCAGCACCGCGACGACGTCCTCCGCGACGCCGGCATAGCTCACCGTCCGGTCGAGGTCGTCCCCGCTCGCGGCGGCGCGCGTGTCCAGGTGGAGCACGACGTCCGCCCGGAAGAGCTGGCCCTCGGCCTTCTCGTGGTCGAGGACGCCGTGGTAGCCCGTGGCGCTCAGCCCCGTGAGGCGGATCCGGTCGAAGGGCCGTCCGTCCGCGTCGAGGACAGCTCCTGCGAACGCTGTGGTCACGTCGTGCTCCTGTCCGACCGGTCGGCGGTCGCCCACCGTTCGGGGGACGGACCGCGTCGCCGTGTCTCGTTGCGTGTGTCGTGCTGCGGGCCCGGCCACGACCGAGGCCCCTCGCCCATCCTGCTAGGTCGCGGGCCGCGCCGTCGAGTCGCTTCCAGCCCCCGGTCCACCCGGGACGGCCCGCCCCGTCGCGCGCTCGTCGTGCGCACGACCCCACGCCGCCGCGACCCGCACCGCGTCCGCGGACGCGCGCACGGCGTGGACGCGCACGCACCACGCTCCGGAGGCGGCGGCGAGCGCGGTGACGGCCGCGGTCGCGTCGTCGCGCAGCAGCGGGGGCACGGGCTGCCCGTCGGAGCGCGCGAGGAGGTGCCCGAGGAACCGCTTGCGGGACGCCCCGACGAGCACGGGCAGCCCGAGCGCCTCGAGCTCGCCGAGGTGCGCGAGCAGGGGCCAGTTCGACGACCCGGACTTGGAGAACCCGAGGCCGGGGTCGAGCACGAGCTGCTCGCACCGCACCCCCGCCGCGAGCAGCGCCTCGACGCGCGCGGCGAGCTCGTCGCGCACGTCCGTCACGACGTCGTCGTAGTCCTCGAGCGTGTCCATGACGTCCGCGTGGCCCCGCCAGTGCATGCACACGTACGCGACGCCGGTGCGCGCGACGACCTCGGCCATCGCCGGGTCGGCGAGACCGCCGGAGACGTCGTTGACGATCCGGGCGCCGGCCTCGACGGCGCGCTCGGCGACGACGGCGCGCGTCGTGTCGACGCTGACGACCGCGCCCTCGGCCGCGAGCGCGGAGATCACGGGGAGCACGCGCGCGAGCTCGGCCTCGACCGGCACGCGGCCCGCGCCGGGGCGCGTCGACTCGCCGCCCACGTCGAGGAGGTCCGCGCCCTCGCCCAGGAGCTTGCGCCCGTGCGCGACCGCGGCGTCCGGCTCGTACCACTCGCCGCCGTCCGAGAACGAGTCGGGCGTGACGTTGACGACGCCCATGACGAGCGTGCGACCCACGTCCGCGAGCTCCTCGAGCCCGGCGACCACGAAGCGGTCCACGGGACTAGCGCCCCAGGATGAGGCTCATCGCCTCGGCGCGCGTCGCGCCGTCGCGCATCTGGCCGCGCACGGCCGACGTGACGGTCCGCGAGCCCGGCTTGCGCACGCCGCGCATCGACATGCACAGGTGCTCGCACTCGACGACGACGATGGCCCCGCGCGGCTGCAGGTGCTCCACGAGCGCGTCCGCGACCTGGGACGTGAGGCGCTCCTGGACCTGCGGTCGCCGCGCGTACACCTCGACGAGGCGCGCGAGCTTGGACAGGCCCGTGATGCGCCCGTCGACGTTGGGGATGTAGCCGATGTGCGCGACGCCGTGGAACGGCACCAGGTGGTGCTCGCACGTCGAGTACACCTCGATGTCCTTGACGAGCACCATCTCCTCGTGTCCGAGGTCGAACGTCGTCGTGAGGACGTCGGACGCCTCCTGGCGCAGGCCCGCGAAGATCTCGCGGTAGGCGCGCGCCACGCGGGCCGGGGTGTCGCGCAGGCCCTCGCGGTCCGGGTCCTCGCCGACGGCGATGAGCAGCTCGCGCACGGCGGCCTCGGCGCGGTCCTGGTCGTACGGCGGGACGTCCGCGGGCGCGCGCAGGCCCTCGACCGCGCGGGCGCGCGTGATGGCGCCGGGCGCGGCCTCGGTCGGGGTGCCCGCGACGTCGCCCATCAGTCCTGCCCCGGCTCGCGGACGTCCGTGACGTCCGCCGTCGTGTCGCGGCCCAGCGCGCGGTCGAGCGGGGAGTCCGCGGGGACCTCGCCGATGCGCTCGGGCGGGAGCTCGTCGTTCGCGGCCGCCGCCTCGTCCTGCGGGATGACCGGGCTGCCGTTCTGCGCCGCCTTCTCCGCGTCGGTGAGCACCGGCCCGCGCTGCGACACCGCGCGCTGCTCGCTCGAGAGCCACACGTCGCGCGGCGCGCGCTTCTCGACGGGCGAGAACACGCGGGCGAGCTCGGCCTGGTTGAGCGTCTCCTTCTCGAGGAGCTCGAGCACGAGGGCGTCGAGGACGTCGCGGTACTGCGTGAGCACCTCCCACGCCTCGTCGTGCGCGGCCTCGACGAGCTTGCGGACCTCGTGGTCCACGGTCCCGGCGACGGACTCGGAGTAGTCACGCTGGTGACCCATGTCGCGGCCGAGGAACGGCTCGCCGGAGCCGGTCCCGAGCTTGATCGCGCCGACGCGCTCGCTCATGCCGTACTCGGTGACCATCTTGCGCGCGATCGCCGTGGCCTTCTCGATGTCGTTCGACGCGCCCGTCGTCGGGTCGTGGAACACGAGCTCCTCGGCCACGCGACCGCCCATCGCGTAGGCGAGCTGGTCGAGCAGCTCGTTGCGCGTCGTCGAGTACTTGTCCTCGGTCGGCATGACCATCGTGTACCCGAGCGCACGGCCGCGCGGCAGGATCGTCACCTTGGTGACGGGGTCCGTGTAGCGCATCGCCGCGGCGACGAGGGCGTGGCCGCCCTCGTGGTACGCGGTGATCTTCTGCTCCTTGACGTTCATGACGCGCGTGCGCTTCTGCGGCCCCGCGACGACGCGGTCGATCGCCTCGTCGAGCGCGCGGTCGTCGATGAGCTGGGCGCCGCTGCGCGCGGTGAGGAGCGCGGCCTCGTTGAGCACGTTCGCGAGGTCTGCGCCGGTGAAGCCCGGCGTGCGGCGCGCGACGGCGGCGAGGTCGATCTCGGGGACGATCGGCTTGCCCTGGGCGTGCACGCGCAGGATCGCCTCGCGGCCCTTGAGGTCGGGGGCCTCGACGGCGACCTGGCGGTCGAACCGGCCCGGGCGCAGGAGCGCCGGGTCCAGGATGTCGGGGCGGTTCGTCGCCGCGATGAGGATGACGTTCGTCTTGACGTCGAACCCGTCCATCTCGACGAGGAGCTGGTTGAGCGTCTGCTCGCGCTCGTCGTGACCGCCGCCCATGCCGGCGCCGCGGTGGCGGCCGACGGCGTCGATCTCGTCGACGAAGATGATCGCCGGCGAGTTCTCCTTGGCCTGCGTGAACAGGTCGCGGACGCGGCTCGCGCCGACGCCGACGAACATCTCGACGAAGTCGGAGCCGGAGATCGAGTAGAACGGCACGCCCGCCTCGCCCGCGACGGCGCGCGCGAGCAGCGTCTTGCCCGTCCCGGGCGGGCCGTACAGGAGCACGCCCTTGGGGATCTTCGCGCCGACGGCCTGGAACTTGTCCGGCTCCGCCAGGAACTCCTTGATCTCGTGGAGCTCCTCGACGGCCTCGTCCGCGCCCGCGACGTCCGCGAAGGTCACCTGCGGGGTGTCCTTCGAGACGAGCTTGGCGCGCGACTTGCCGAAGCCCATGACGCGCGACCCACCGCCCTGCATGCGCGAGAGCAGGAACCAGAACAGCACGCCGATGATGAGGAACGGGATGAGCAGCCCGAGCAGCGAGGACCAGAACGACGGCTGCGCGACCTCCGAGTTGTACCCGTCCTTCGGCTCCGCGGCGACGACGGCGTCGACGACCGCCTCGCCCTGCGGCTCGACGTAGTAGAACTCGACGTTCTTGCCCTTGTTCTCCTCCGAGTCCGTGCCCTCGTCCACGACGAGGTCCTCGGAGAGCGTGAGGCGCACGCGCTGGTCGCCGTCCACGATGAGGGCCTGCTCGACGGTGTCCCCCGACAGCAGCTCGAGGCCGGCGGACGTGTCGATGCGCTGGACCGTGGGGCGCGACAGGGTCGCGAACGCGATCCACAGGATCACGAGGCCCAGGACGATCCACACGATCGGCCCACTGAGAATCTTCTTGATGTTCATCGGCGACGGGGCGTGCGCCCCGGATCCCTCCGCTCGCGCAAGTGTTCGGGCTCGAAACTACACTCTGGACCTTGACGTCTGCTGGGGATCACGCCTCTGTTCGCCCAGGGCGTGGCCCGCGGCGCCGGTGCACCGGGGCCGGGCGCCGACCGTCGTCGGGGGCCCGGCCGGGCGTCCGCTCAGCTCGAGTACACGTGCGGCGCGAGCGTCCCCACGAACGGCAGGTTGCGGTACTTCTCCGCGTAGTCGAGGCCGTACCCGACGACGAACTCGTTGGGGATGTCGAACCCGACGTAGCGCACGTCGACCTCGGTCTTCGCCGCGTCGGGCTTGCGCAGCATCGCCGCGATCTCGACCGACGCCGGCCCGCGCGAGCGGAGGTTCGACAGCAGCCACGAGAGCGTGAGCCCGGAGTCGATGATGTCCTCGACGATGAGCACGTTGCGGCCCGTGAGGTCTGCGTCGAGGTCCTTGAGGATCCGCACGACGCCGGACGACTTGGTGCCCGAGCCGTACGACGACACGGCCATCCAGTCCATCTCGACGTGGCTGCGCAGGCGGCGCGCCAGGTCCGCCATGACCATGACGGCACCCTTGAGGACGCCGACGAGCAGGAGGTCCTTGCCCGCGTAGTCGCGGTCGATCTGCGCGGCGATCTCGTCGAGCCGGGCACCGAGCTGCTCCTCGGTGAGCAGGATGTTCTCGAGGTCGCCTGCGACGTCCGATGCTTCCACGGGGGTCACTCCTGAGCTGAGGGGAGGTGGGGGGCGGCTCGGGTCGCGGTGCCCGGGCCCAGGGAAAGCCTGCCATACGCGCGCGACGCCCTCCGGTCGCCCGGCAGGTGCGCGGGGCCCTGCCCGCGCCACGCGGTGACGAGCGCGTCGAGCGCGTCGACGTGCACGGCGAACAGGTCGCTCGCGGGGCAGCCCGCCCGCAGCGCCGCGGACCGCAGCGCCCGCCGGCGCAGGGCCGGGTGCGCGGCGGCGAGCGTCGCGACGTCGAGCACGACGGTCGACCCGGGGGCCGGGTCGGCGCGGGGGGCGACGAGCGCGTCCGCGAGGAGGTCCGCTGCGAGCGCGTCGAGGAGGTCGGCGTCGTCGCGCAGGAGGTCGGCGGTGCGCGCGAGCGCGGGCACCGCGCCCGGGCCGAGCACGTCGACGAGCGCGGGCACGACGCGCGCGCGGACCTGCGAGCGCCGGGGCGGGCCCGCGTTCGTCGGGTCGTCCCACCAGTCGAGGCCGAGCGCGCGGCACACCGCCTCGGTCTGGCCACGCCGGAGCCCGAGGAACGGGCGCCGGTACGCGCCGCGCCGGGCGGGCATCCCCGCGAGCGAGCGGGCACCCGCGCCGCGCGCGAGCCCGAGGAGGACGCTCTCCGCCTGGTCGTCGAGCGTGTGCCCGAGGAGGACGGCGCCCGCGCCGTGCGCGGCGGCCCCGGCGTCGAGCGCCGCGTACCGGGCGGTGCGCGCGGCGGCCTCGGGCCCGTCGCCCGTCGCCGGGACGTCCACGCGGCGCACCTCCACCGGGTCGAGGCCGAGGCCGCGGCAGCGCGCCGCGGCGGTCGCGGCGACGTCCGCGCTGCCCGGCTGCAGCCCGTGGTCCACGACGACGGCGCCCGCCCGCAGGCCCGCGNGCACCTCCACCGGGTCGAGGCCGAGGCCGCGGCAGCGCGCCGCGGCGGTCGCGGCGACGTCCGCGCTGCCCGGCTGCAGCCCGTGGTCCACGACGACGGCGCCCGCCCGCAGGCCCGCGCGCGGCGCCACGAACGCCGTCGCGGCCGCGAGCGCCGTCGAGTCCGCGCCGCCGGAGCACGCGACGAGCACGCGGGTCCCGGGCGCGAGGTCGGCGACCGCGGCGCGCACGGCGCGGCGCGCGGTCGCCACGACGGGGGCCGGTCCGCCCACGGCTCAGCCGTGGACGCGCCGCACCCAGGCGCGCGCGTCGGCGATCTCGCGGGCCGTCGGCAGGTTCTCGGGCGCGGCCCACACGGCGTTGAACCCGTCGCGCCCGACGTCCTTCTCGACCGCGCGGACGAACGCGGCGCCGTCGCGGTACTGGGCGATCTTCGCGTCCATGCCGAGCACGCGCCGGAGCACGACGTCGAACCCCGTGCGCCCCTCGCCGTCGCGCCGGGCCTCGAACTTGCGCCGGATGCTGCGCACGGTGCGCACGGTGCGCGGCCCCACGGCGTCCATCGCGACGTCGGCGTGCCCCTCGAGGAGCGCCATGACCGCGGTGACGTCCGCGAGGCGGTCCTGCTCCTCGGGCGTGAGCAGGCCGTCGACGAACGTCGCGCCCTCGCCGCGCACCGCGCCGAGGACGGCGCGGCCCACGGTCGCGAGCTTCTCGCGCAGCCGCGCCTCGGCGAGCCGCCGCGACGACGCGGACAGCTCGGCGAGGAGCCCGTTCGCGCGCTCGCGCAGGTGGTCGGCGAGCCAGGGGGCCGCGGCGAACTGCAGCGCGTGCGTCTGCTCGTGCAGGCACACCCAGAGGCGGAAGTCCGCGGGCCGGAGGTCGAGCGCGCGCTCGACCTGCAGCACGTTGGGCGCGACGAGCACGAGGCGTCCGGGCGACGCCGCCGGGGGCGACGCCGCGCCGTCGGGCACGGCGGCCCGGGCGGCGTGCGCGCTGTACGGGTCGAACTGGCCGAGGACGCGGCTCGACAGCACGGCGAGGACCGACCCCACCTGCGCGGCACCCACGAGCGCGGTCGCGGCGGGGACGCGCCCGCCCTCGCCCACGAGCGCGTCGGCCGCGCCCGCGGTGAGCGACGCCATGATCTCGGTGTTGGCGCGCGCCCAGCGTGCGCGGTCCACCACGTACACGCTCCCGAGTCCCGCCGCCGCGTCGCCCGCGGCCGGCGTCATGCGGGTCACGTCGAGCACGTGCGGCACGGCGGTCTCGGCCGCGTCGCGCAGTCCCTCGACGAGGTCGGCGAGCTCGTCGCGCGTCGCCTGGGGGCCGGGGCGCGCGAGCCGCCCCGCGATCTGCGCGGCGGCCGACCAGTCGACGATCGACGCGTCGCCTCGCGCCGGGTCGCTGCCCGGACGGCCGTCCTGCTCCACGAGGGTCACCCGTCCACGGTATCCCGGTCGTCGCCGGGCACGCCCCGCCGCCCCGTGGGGCGGCGCGGGTCACGCCGCGCAGCCGCACTCCGCGAGGGACGCGACGAAGTCGTCGAAGATGAGGCGCGCGCCGTAGGTGCCGCCGTCGGGCACGGCGTCGGCCATGAGGGAGAACACGAGCAGGCGGTCGTCGGCCGTGACGACCGTGCCCGCGAGCGACGTGACGTTCGGGAGGCTCCCGGTCTTGGCGCGCACGACGCCGCGGCCCGCGTTGCCGAGGTACCGCTCGCCGAGCGTCCCGGACAGCCCCGCGACGGGCAGCCCCACCGCGCCGGGCCGCAGCCCCGGGTGCGCCGGGTCGGCGAGCAGCCCGACGACCTCGTCGAGCTGGGCGGGCGTGAGGACCGAGCCGTCGCCGAGGCCCGAGAGGTCGGCGAGCGCGGCGCCCGTGAGGTCGACGCCGAGCCCCTCGACCGCGGCGCGCACCGCCTGCGTCGCGCCCGCCCCGGAGCCGGGGAGGCCCGCGTCGAGCGCGACGACGCGACCCACGACCTCGGTGATCGTGTTGTCGGAGTGCTGCAGGAGGTAGCCGACGACCTCCCCGAGCGGGGCGGACTCCACCTCGCCGACGGTGCGGCCGTCGCTCGGTGCGCGAGCGCGCACGACGCGGCCGTCGACCGTGATCCCCTCGGCCGCGAGCGCGGCCGCGAACGTCTCGGCCGCCGCCATCGCGGGGTCCTCGGCGCGCGGCGCGTACTCCGCGTCCTCGAGCCGCGCGACGTCCACCGCGAGCGCCGCGACCGGCGCGACGTACCCGTTGCGCACGCTCCGCGGGTCCACGGTGGGCGCGACGGCGGGGCCGGTGAAGAGCTCGTCGTCGAGCCGCAGCGCGATCGTCGTGCGCCCCGTGAGCCGCAGCTCGTCCGCGACCTGCGCCGCGAGGTCGCCGAGCCCCGCGCGGCCGTTGACCGCCGTCGGGTCCCCTGCGCCCGCGGCGAGCATCATGTCGCCGCCGCCCACGAGGTACACCGTCTCCAGTCCCTCGAGCACGGCGCGCGTCGGGAGGGTCGCGTGCGCGCCGGGCGACGTGAGCGCCGCCGCGGCGGTGAGCGTCTTGAGCGTGGACGCCGGGACGTGCCCGACGGTCTCGCCGCTCGCGCCGAGCACGTCGCCGGTCGCGGCGTCCGTCACGAGGACGCCCACGCGCGGACCGAGCCGGGTGTCCGCCGCGAGCGCGTCGACGAGCCCCTGCACGGTCGCGGCGTCCGGGACGGGCGCCGCGTCGTCCAGGGCCGGCATCGTCACCTCGAGCGGGGGCGCCGCGACGGCACCGGGTGCCTGCGGGAACGGGCTCGGCTCCGGGTACGGGGGCTCGGTGGTGAGCACGCCCGGCACGACGTCGTACGCGTCCGCCGCGACGTACCCGCCGGCGAGCGCGAGCACGACGCCGACCGCCACGCCCGTGCGCGTCCCCCAGCCCATGCGTCTCCCTCGGTCCGTCCGCTCGCGCGGCCCGCTCCGCGCGTCCGCCGCCCGCTCCGTCGCGGGGTCGCCGGGACCGCGGCACGTGCGCATTATCACTCACCGCACGTGCCGGACGGGCCCGTGGGAACCCTCCCGCGGGGACAGCACGTGTCACACTAGTTCCCGCACGACGGCGTGGTTCCGTCGTCCACAGACCCAGCCACCGCCCGAGCGTCGCGGTGCCGGTACGACTGGAGGAAGCAGTGGAGTTCGACGTCACGATCGAGATCCCCAAGGGGCAGCGCAACAAGTACGAGGTGGACCACGCGACGGGCCGCATCCGGCTCGACCGCATGCTCTTCACCTCGACGCGGTACCCCGACGACTACGGGTTCATCGAGGGGACGCTCGGCGAGGACGGCGACCCGCTGGACGCGCTCGTGCTGCTGGAGGAGCCCACGTTCCCCGGCTGCCTGATCCGCTGCCGCGCGCTCGGCATGTTCCGCATGCGCGACGAGGCCGGCGGCGACGACAAGGTGCTGTGCGTCCCCACGGGGGACCAGCGCGCCGCGTGGCGCCAGGACATCGACGACGTCTCCGACTTCCACCGCCTGGAGATCCAGCACTTCTTCGAGGTCTACAAGGACCTCGAGCCCGGCAAGTCGGTCGAGGGCGCCCACTGGGTCGGCCGCGCCGAGGCCGAGGCCGAGATCGAGCGATCCCTCCAGCGCGCCATCGACTCCGGGTACCACACGCCGGGCCACTGACCGGTCCGGACCCATCACGCAGATCGGCGGCCGCTCACCTCGCAGGTGAGCGGCCGCCGTCGTCCGTCGTGGGCCGGCGCTACGGTCGGCCGGCGTACGGCATCGCGTCGGTCCAGCGCATCGCGACCTCGTGGACGGGGCTCCCGGGCTGACGCGCCTCGATCATCATGCCGCCGCCCGTGTACATGGCGACGTGGCGGATCGTCGAGGGGTTCGAGGTGTCGTTCGCGTAGAAGATGAGGTCGCCCGGCCGGAGCCGGTCGTAGGAGATCTTCTGCACGCGCTGGTACTGCGAGCGCGACGTGCGCGTGATGTCGACGCCTGCGGCGGCCCACGCGCGCGACGTGAGGCCGGAGCAGTCGTAGCCGGGACCGGTGCCGCCGAACACGTACGGCGCGCCGATCTTCGTGCGCGCCCAGGCCACGGCCGCCTGGCCCTGCGCCGCGGTCCCGACGCCCGTGCCCGGCGGCGGCGTGGGCTTCGGGGCCGGGGTTGGTGCGGGGGCGGGTGCGGGTGCGGGGGGCGGTGCCGGGGCGGGTGCGGGAGCCGGTGCCGGCGCGGGAGCCGGTGCCGGGCGCGGCGCGGGCGCGGCGTCCCGGGGCGGGACGGGGGTCGACGGGGTCGGCGCGGCGGTCGCGGGCGTCCGCGTCCCGTCCGACGACGCGCCCGCCGCCGGGTCCTGGACGCGCGCCCGGGCGGCCTCCTCGCGCTCCCTGGCGGCCTGCGCGTCGAGCGCGTCCTGCCGCTCGCGCTCGACCTCGACGCTCGTCGCACGGGCGCGGGCGAGCTCGGCGAGCAGCGCCTCGCGCCGGGTCGCGGACTCCTGGACGGCGTCGTCGAGGGCGTCGGCGGAGACCTGGGCGGCTGCGAGCGCGTCGCGGGCCCGGTCCTGGACCTCCTGCTGGTGCGCGAGGGCGGCGTCGGCGCGGGCCTGCGCCGTGTCGGCGACGGCCCGCGCGGTCGCGTGCGCCTCGACCGCGCGCCCGGCGGTGCGGCCCGCGACGCGCTCCGCGTTCTCGCGCTCGACGACCTGCCCCACGCCGTCCGCGTCGAGCACGGCACGCAGCGCGTCGAGCTCCGGGGAGCCGTGCCGGGTCGCGCGGAACAGCGCGCCCACGGCGGCGCGCGCGTCGGCCTCGCCCGTGCGCGCCGTGGCGAGCGCCGACCGGGCGTCCGCGAGCTCGGCGTCGGCCGCGCCGAGCGCGTCCTGCGCCGCCGCGTACTCCTCCGCCGCGGACTCGACCGCGGCCTGCGCGGCGGACTGCCGGTCGCGCAGCGCGGCGAGCTCGCTCTCGACCGCCTGGACGTCGCGGGCCGCGCCCTCGGCGCTCTCGCGAGCCGCGCGCACGTCGTCGTCCGACGGCGGGTCCGACGACGCCGACGGAGCCGCGCCGACGCCCAGCGCGAGCGCGAGGAGACCCGCGGCGCACACCGAGGCGGCCCGGCGCGCGCGCACGGCGTGCCGGCGTCGCCCGGCTCGCGTCCCCGCCGCTGCGGCGACCGTTCCGCTCGTCGCGTCCTCCATCAACACCTCCCCGGCGTGTCCCGTTGACAGCACCCGGACGAGTCTGCCCAGAACGTCGGGAGTGCGCCATCGGAACGGCGGGCACCTTCTCAGGATGTGGTCTCGCATCGCGAGACGCCTCTGTCGGCCGCGCCGGAAGCCGCCTAGCCTCACGAGCATGTCCCGCCGAATGTGTCGCTGACCACCGCGCACGTTCGCCTGCCCGCGAGCCGTCGTCGACGACGCTCGCCCGGCATCCCGTCCCGTGTGCGACCACGCCGCGGTCGACGGCCGGCCTCCCGCCACCCCGAACCCGCGGCACCCCGCCCGCCCGGCGCGCCGCGCCGTCGTCCCACCACCCCGCAGGAGACCACCATGAGCACCGACACCGCCCCCGCCTGGTCCTTCGAGACGCGCCAGGTCCACGCCGGCCAGACCGCCGACCCGACGACCGGCGCCCGCGCGCTGCCCATCTACCAGACGACGTCCTTCGTCTTCCCCGACGCGTCCGTCGCCGCCGACCGGTTCGCGCTCAAGGACCTCGGCCCGATCTACACGCGCATCGGCAACCCGACGCAGGAGGTCGTGGAGAACCGCATCGCGTCGCTCGAGGGCGGCGTCGGCGCGCTCCTCCTCGCGTCCGGCCAGGCTGCCACGACGTTCGCGATCCTCAACGTCGCCGAGGCGGGCGACCACGTCGTCGCGTCCCCGAGCCTGTACGGCGGCACCTACAACCTGCTGCAGTACTCGCTCGCGAAGCTCGGCGTCGAGACGACGTTCGTCACCGACCCGCACGACCCGCAGGCGTGGCGCGACGCCGTGCGCCCGAACACCAAGCTCTTCTTCGGCGAGACGATCCCCAACCCGCAGGCCGACGTCCTCGACATCGAGGCCGTCGCCGCCGTCGCGCACGAGGTCGGCGTCCCGCTGATCGTCGACAACACGGTCGCCACGCCCTACCTCCTGCGCCCGCTCGAGCACGGTGCGGACGTCGTCGTGCACTCCGCGACGAAGTACCTCGGCGGCCACGGCTCCGCGATCGGCGGCGTGATCGTCGACGGCGGCTCGTTCGACTACGCCGCCCACCCGGAGCGCTTCCCGAACTACAACACGCCCGACCCCTCGTACAACGGCCTCGTGTACGCGCGCGACCTGGGCGTGAACGGCATCCTCGGGGCGAACCTCGCGTACGTCCTCAAGGCGCGCGTGCAGCTCCTGCGCGACCTGGGCTCGGCGATCTCGCCGTTCAACGCGTTCCTCATCGCGCAGGGCATCGAGACGCTCTCGCTGCGCGTCGAGCGCCACGTCGCCAACGCGCAGAAGGTCGCTCAGTGGCTCGAGGCGCGCGACGACGTCCGCACTGTGCACTACGCGGGCCTGCCCTCGAGCCCGTGGCACGCGCGTGCGCAGAAGTACCTGCCGCGCGGCGCGGGTGCGGTCCTGGCGTTCGAGCTCGACGGCGGCAGCGAGGCCGGGCAGGCGTTCGTCTCCGCCCTGCAGCTGCACTCCAACGTCGCGAACATCGGCGACGTGCGCTCGCTCGTCATCCACCCGGCGTCCACCACGCACAGCCAGCTCACCGTCGAGGAGCAGGCGAAGTCGGGCGTCACGCCGGGCCTCGTGCGCCTCGCCGTCGGCATCGAGCACGTCGACGACATCCTCGCCGACCTCGAGCTGGGATTCACCGCCGCCAAGTCCGCGCTGGACGCCTGAGCGGCGCCGCCGGACGCGTGACGACGAGCCGACGACGGGTGCAGCGATGACGGATCTGGACAGCCGGGGCGCCCTGGGCGCCCCGGCCGTACAGTGGCCGACGGTGAGCCCTGTGAACGACGACCTCCTCTCCCCCGGCGCCCGCCGCGGTCCGCGGCCCGGCGCCGCGGGAGCGCGCTCCGGGTCGAGCTCGCGCGCGCGGGTCAAGCCGCCGGTCCCCGCGACCGGGGCGTGGCGCGAGGGCGACCCCGTCGGGAGGCGGCAGTTCGCGGACGTCGGCACGTTCGACCTCGAGTCCGGCGCGCGCCTGCCCGACGTGCGCGTCGCGTACGAGACGTGGGGCACGCTCGCGCCGGACGGGTCGAACGCCGTCCTCGTGCTGCACGCCCTCACGGGCGACTCGCACGTGAGCGGCCCCGCCGGCCCCGGGCACGCGACCGCGGGCTGGTGGGAGTCGCTCGTCGGGCCGGGCGCCCCGATCGACACCGACCGCTGGTTCGTCGTCGCGCCGAACGTGCTCGGCGGGTGCCAGGGCACGACGGGCCCCGCGTCTCCCGCACCCGACGGCCGCCCCTGGGGCAGCCGCTTCCCGCGCGTGACGACGCGCGACCAGGTCGCCGTCGAGATCGAGCTCGCCCGGTCGCTCGGGATCTCCTCGTGGGCGTTCGTCGTCGGCGCCTCGATGGGCGGGCACCGCGTGCTGGAGTGGGCGCTGCTCGGCCCCGAGGCGGGGATCGACGTCGTCTCGATCGCCGCGATCGCGACGGCGGCGCAGACGACCGGCGACCAGATCGCCTGGGCGCACCCGCAGCTCGGCGCGGTCCGCGCCGACCCCGGCTTCCGCGGCGGCGACTACTACGACGCGGCGGACGGCGAGGGCCCGCACGTCGGCCTCGGGATCGCCCGCCAGATCGCGCACGCGACGTACCGGTCGGCGCGCGAGCTCGACGAGCGCTTCGGCCGGCTCCCGCAGGGCGGCGAGGACCCGTTCACCGACGGTCGCTACGCCGTGCAGTCGTACCTCGACCACCACGGCGACAAGCTCGCCCGACGCTTCGACGCCAACTCG
Source organism: Cellulosimicrobium composti (assembly GCF_009711085.1). Lineage (GTDB taxonomy): Bacteria > Actinomycetota > Actinomycetes > Actinomycetales > Cellulomonadaceae > Cellulosimicrobium > Cellulosimicrobium composti. Next base: position 3,191 of record NZ_WMKA01000061.1, on the reverse strand, counting down.
TACGTCGTGCTCACCGAGTCGATGCTCACGCACGACCTCGGCCGCGACCGCGGCGGCGTCGAGGCCGCGCTCGCGCAGATCACGGCGCACGCGCTCGTCGTCGCGGTCGACACCGACCGCCTCTTCCTGCCGGCCGACTGCGCCCGGATCGCGGCCGGCATCCCGGGCGCGGAGCCGCTGCGGACGCTGCGCAGCGACTTCGGCCACGACGGCTTCCTCATCGAGTTCGACCAGCTCGGCCCGATCGTCGCCGACTTCCTCGGCGAGCGCGCCGGCGTCCGCGACTGACCCCCTCGCTCCGGGACCCTGCGGTGGCGGGCGTGCGTCGCGCGCCCTGGCACGATGGAGAGATGGACAGCGACGTGACCGCGGCGGCCGACCACCTGCGCACCCAGTGGGACCGTCTCGACCGCTGGCTGCGCGACCTCGGGGACGAGCTCGACCGCGACGCCGCGCGGCCGAGCGTGCTCGACGGCTGGACGGTGGGCGAGCTCGTCTCGCACCTCGGCCGGGCGCTGGAGACGCTGGCGGCGTGCGGCCCCGTCCCCGCCGGGACGGTGCCGCTCACGCTCGCCGAGTACCTCGGCACGTACCCCGAGCGTGCCGAGGAGATCGAGCAGGCGACGCGCGCGCTCGACGCGGAGATCGCGGACGACCGCCTCGGGCACGTCGCCGCGTCCGCCGCCGCGGCCTTCGCGCGGCTCGACGAGCTCGCCGACGAGACGGTGGTCCAGGCGCGGCGCGGCCCCATCACGCTGCTCGACATGGTGCGCTCGCGCGTCCTCGAGCTCGTCGTGCACGCCGACGACCTCGCGCGGTCCTTCCCCGACGTCCTCGCCGACCCCGTGGACCCTGCGGCCCTCGACGCGGTCGCGGCCGAGCTCCTCCGGGTCGTCGTGACCCGGGGCGGCTGGGCGCTCGAGGTGCGCGACCCGCGCCTGTGGCTGCGCCTCGCGTGCGGGCGCGCGCCGTACGACGTCGACGAGCTGGCGCGCGCGCTCGAGCCCGTGCACACGTCGGAGGCCGTCCCCGACCTCGGGCGCATGCTCCCCCTGCTCTGACACCGCGCGGGACGCCACGCGCCGGGGGCTCCCGTGGTCCGGCCCGGGGCCGGACCGTAGGTTGGTCCCATGCTCGCCGCCTACGCCGCCGCCACCGACCCCGACGACCCGCTGGACGGCCTCGTCGTCGGCGACCGCCCCGAGCCCGAGGCGCGCGAGCACTGGACGACGGTCGAGGTCCGCGCCGCGTCGCTCAACCACCACGACCTGTGGTCGCTGCGCGGCGTCGGGCTGCCCGCCGACCGGCTGCCCATGATCCTCGGCACGGACGCCGCCGGGGTCGCGCCCGACGGGAGCGAGGTCGTGGTGCACGGCGTGATCGGCGCGGACGGCCACGGCGTCGGCCCGACGGAGCGGCGGTCGCTCCTCTCCGAGCGCTACCCGGGCACGCTCGCGGAGCGGGTCGCCGTCCCCACGCACAACCTCGTCCCCAAGCCGCCGGAGCTGACGTTCGTCGAGGCGGCGTGCGTCCCGACGGCCTGGCTGACCGCCTACCGCATGCTGTTCATGGCGGGCGGCGCGGCACCCGGCGACCGGGTCCTCGTGCAGGGCGCGGGGGGCGGCGTCGCGACGGCGGCCGTCGCCCTCGGCGCGGCGGCCGGGCTCGAGGTGTGGGTCACGTCGCGCACGGCCGCCAAGCGCGCCGGCGCGGCTCGGCTCGGTGCGGCCGCGACGTTCGAGCACGGGACGCGCCTGCCCGCCCCGGTGGACGTCGTCCTGGAGACCGTCGGCCGCGCGACGTGGACCCACTCGCTGCGCTCCGTGCGCCCGGGCGGGACGGTGGTCGTGGCGGGCGCGACGAGCGGCGACGCCACCGCCGCCGAGCTGTCCCGGGTGTTCTTCCACGAGATCCGGGTCCAGGGCGTCACGATGGGCTCGCGCGACGACCTCGCCGCGGTCCTGCGGTTCCTCGCGCGCAGCGAGGTGCGACCCGTGGTCGACCGGGTGCTGCCGCTCGCGCGGGCCCGCGACGGCCTCGCCCGGCTCGCGGCCGGCGACCAGTTCGGCAAGGTGGTGCTCACGCCGTGACGCCCTCGTCCTGGCAGCCCGACGTCCTCGGGCCCGGCTACGAGCAGCGCACCGTCGAGCTCGAACCCGACGACGAGGGCGAGGTCGTCGTCACCGTGGTCCGCCGCGTGCCCGACGAGGACGAACCGGTGCGGCCCGCGCGCGCCGTGCTGTACCTCCACGGGTGGAGCGACTACTTCTTCCAGACCGAGCTCGCGGACACGTGGCACGGCCTCGGGGCCGCGTTCTACGCCCTCGACCTGCGCAAGTACGGCCGCAGCCTGCGCCCGCACCAGACCCCCGGGTACGTGGACCACCTCACCGAGTACGACGCCGACATCGCGGCGGCGTTGGGCGTGATCCGGGAGGACCTCGGTGCGCACGCCGCCGTCATGCTCATGGGCCACTCGACCGGTGGGCTCGTCGCCGCGCTCTGGGCGCACCGGCATCCCGGCGCCGTCCGGGGGCTCGTGCTCAACAGCCCCTGGCTCGAGCTCCAGGGCTCCTCGGTCGCACGCACCGTCTCCGGCCCGGCGATCCGCCAGCTCGCGCGGTTCCAGCCGCGCGCTCCCCTCCCGAACGTGGACCCCGGGTACTACGCGCGCACGCTCCAGGACCGCGACGACGGGACCTGGGTGATCGACGACGCGTGGCGGCCGGTGCCGTCCTTCCCCGTCCGGGCAGGCTGGCTGCGCGCGATCATCTCCGGGCACGCGCGCGTCGCGGCAGGGTTGTCGATCGACTGCCCGGTGCTCGTGCTGCTCGCCGAACGATCGCTGTTCAGCACGCGCTGGACGGAGGAGATGCGGGAGGCGGACATCGTGCTGGACGTCGAGCCCCTGGCCCGCCGGGCGTCGCACCTCGGGCGTGTCGTCACGCTGGTGCGCATCCCGGGCGGCATGCACGACCTCGCGCTCTCGGCGCCGCGTCCACGCGCATTGTTCTTCGCAGAGATCGTGCGGTGGTCCGCCGCCTACGGCTGGTCGTGACCCGGGCACGCGTGCGGAGACGGACAAGGCCCACCCCGGTGGGGTGGGCCTCGGCGCTTCGGTGATCTTCCGGGGAAATGCCGAAGGCCCACCCCGGTGGGGTGGGCCTTCGGTGAAGGGTTGTCCGGCGGCG
>NZ_WMKA01000060.1 GCF_009711085.1 Cellulosimicrobium composti | reverse complement strand
AGCAACGGGCCCTGCCACAAAGTCTGACGCGCGACAATTTCACCCTCAGCGTCCCAGATCTGTCGGGATCGATCGCTAAGGTGGTCATCGCTGCGTGGCCCGACGAGCGAAACCGCACGTCGTGGGCCACGCTCGCTTATAACAGCATGTAGGTAGCGATCCACCCGTGAGGCCGACGACAATGCGAGCTGACTCCCCGAACTGGGTAGTTCTGGGCGCCCCCGCATCGCCTGCCGAGGCCGCCGCCCTGGACCAGTTGAGGGAAGTACTCGACGACGACGGGCTCACGCGCGCGTGGGCGAACCTGACCTTCATCGACCGCAACGGCCGCCTCGGCGAGATCGACGTGCTGCTCCTGACCCGGCGCGGCTTCTTCGTGGTCGAGCTCAAGGGATGGCACGGCACCCTGACGGGCAACCAGCAGACCTGGAACCTGACCACGCCCGGCGGCACCCGCTCGGCGAAGAACCCCTATCTGCTCACGGACAACAAGGCCAAGCGACTGTCGGGCTTGCTCAAGGAGCTGAGCCCGCACGCGTTCCTCCCGTACGTCGGAGCCTTGGTCGTGCTTCACGGCCGCGACTCCGTCGTGAGCCTCAACCCCCTCGCCACGACGGGCGTGCTGCGGCTCGACGGCTACAACGTCAAGGCGAACCTGCCCACGCTGGGCGAGTTCCTGGCCGAGCCGCCCGAGAACCCCAAGCACCGCATCGACCTGCCCGCCGCCAACGCCGTCCGGAAGGCGTGCGAGGCCGCGGGTTTCAAGCCGACCCCGAAGCAGCGTCGGGTAGGTCAGTACGACATCGAAGACTCCGACCCCGTCGCCACCGGCCCCGACTGGCAGGACTTCGTCGTCAAGCACCCCGCCCTGGGCGACAAGAGAAGGCTCCGCCTGTACGACGTCCCGCCGAAGGCGTCCAAGGACGACCGGCTTCGGATCGAACAGGCCGCCCGCCGCGAGCTGAAGCTCACGCAATCGATCAAGCACGAGGGCATCGAGTCCCCGCTGGACATGCTCACCACGGACTCCGGCCCGGCGCTGCTCTTCCCGTTCGACGACAACGCAAGCCCGCTGAACGAGTACCTCGACCACCACGCCGCGAGCCTGACGTTCGACGAACGTGTCGCGCTTGTCCGTCAGCTCGGCGAGATCCTCCGCTACGCGCACAACCGCCGCCTCGCGCATCGCGCGCTCGCCCCGCAGCGCGTCTGGGCCACGCCCGACGGCGACCACGTCCGCCTGACGATCCGCGACTGGTATGCCGGGCAACGGTCGCGCTCGACGACATCGGCCACGTCGACGCAGACGGTCCTGTCCCAGGGTGTCGAGGACGTCCGGTCGGCGGTCGGGCAGGAGGACTGGTTCTACCTGGCGCCAGAGTCGCTGCGCGGCATCGCGGACGTGCCGAGCATCCCGCTGGACGTGTACGGCCTGGGCGTGCTCGCCCACCTGATCCTGACCGGTCAACCGCCGGCGCAGAGTTTCCCGGAGCTGGAGCAGAAGTTCGCCCAGGGCGGCCTGGATCCGAGTGCCGTCCAGGCGGACCTGCCCGACGCGTACGCCGAGGTGATCCGCGCCGCCACGGCGACCGTCGAGGCCGAGCGCACGGCGTCGATCGCCGAGTTTCTGGCCAGGCTTGAGGAGGCGGGCAAGGCGGACCGGCTCCCGCAGGTCGAGCCATCCTCGCCGATCGACCCCGTAGACGCCCAGCCCGACGACGTGCTGTCGGACCGGTTCATCGTGCAGTCCCGGCGTGGTGAGGGCTCGACCGGCACCGCGCTGGTTGTGGTAGACACGGCGGCGGACGACGACAAGCCGGTCATCCTCAAGATCGCCCGCAACGAGTCCGCGGCCCGCCGCCTGAAGGTCGAGGCCGAGGTCCTGGGCGGCCTGGACAGCCCTCGCGTGGTCAGGCTCCTCGACGACCCGGTGACGCTGGAGTCCGACCGCACCGCGCTGGTGCTGTCGGATGCCGGCCCGCTGACCCTGGCCGACCGCATCTCCCAGGAGGGGCGGGCCACCATCGAACAGCTTGAAGGGTACGGCCGGGACCTGCTCGAGGCGGTCGCGCACCTGGACTCGCGCGGGGTGTTCCACCGCGACATCAAGCCGGCCAACCTCGGCATCGGCGAGGACCCGGGCACACGCAAGCGGCGCCTGACCCTGTTCGACCTGTCGCTGGCCCGTGAGCCGCTGGAGAACATCTCTTCCGGCACCGGCGGGTACACCGACCCCTACCTCGGGCGGGGTGCGCGCCGTCAGTACGACCGTGCCGCGGAGCTGTGGGCGGTCTCGGTGACCCTGTTCGAGATGGCGACGGCGAGTCTGCCGTGGTGGCCCGACGGCGGTGAGGCGCCGCTGACCGCCGACGAGGCGCCGGTGGTGGTGCCGCAGGCTTTCGAGGCGTCGATCGCCGAGCCGATGGTTGCGTTCTTCCGTCGCGCGCTCGCACCGAACGCGAAGGACCGCTTCACGCACGTCGCCGATCTCGCCGAGGCATGGCAGCAGGCGTTCGCCACGCTCGACGCCACCAGTGCCGACGCCGAGGCCGACGACGCCAAGGCGGAGGCTGCGACGCTCGCGACCTCGCTGGCCGACGCGGGGCTCAGCGCTCGGGCCCTCTCGGGGCTCGGCCGGCTCGAAGCGCTGACCGTGGGTGACCTGCTCGGCACCCCGCCCACCCAGATCAACTCCATCCCGGGCCTGGGGGAAAAGTACCGCAAGGAGATCCAGGCTCGCGTCCGGCAATGGCGTGCTCGGCTGTCCACGCCGACGACTGTCGACGACGTCGAGGTCGGGCGCGGCATCGAAGGGATCGTCAAGACTCTGCTGAGCGTGCCGAAGAGCTCGGCCGCCGACGAGCCGATCATCGCCGCGCTCCTCGGTGTGCGAGACGAGGCGACCGGGGCAATGACGTGGCCCACCGTCGGTGACGCTGCCACCACGGCTGGTGTCGCCCGGTCCGCCGCGTACGACGCGATCGACCGGGCTATCCGCCGCTGGGCCAAGCGTGACGCCGTGCAACGGGCGACGGCTCCGCTCCTGGAGGCACTCGCGCGCGAGGGACGAGTCATGACTCTGCGGGAGGCCGCGGCAGCGGTCGCCACCCAGCAGGGCTCGCAGCTCGAAGGCGCCGAGCGGCTGCGGTACGCCGCCGCACTCATCCGTGCCCTGGTCGAGGTCGAAGAGCAGCAGGACGAGCCGCGTCTAAGCGTGCGCCGCCGTGCCGACGGCGACCCGATCGTCGCCCTCACCGACGTCGCCGACCCCGCCGAGACCGGGGCAACCGGTCCAGCCGCCGACCTGCTCACCGACCTGGCCGCCGCTCTGGGGCGCAGGGCTGACGACCTCGTGAGCGGGGGAGTGGTCACCACCTCGCACTCTCGTTCTGCGCTGCGCGAGCTGCTCACCCCCGGCATCGACATCTCCGACGAGCGGCTCGTGCGCCTGGCCGCCGCGACCTCCGTGACGGCGGCTGTGTCGAGCCTCGGTGAGCTGTACCCGAAGAAGCTGCCGGTCGCCGATGCGATCGATCACGCGCTGCGTGGGCGGCCCGGACGGGCTATCACGGAACAGCTCGTCCGTCAGCGGGTGTTCGCGCGCTTCCCGGACCTGGTCGAGACGGTCCCCGACCACCCGAAGCTCGACGCGCTCGTCGCCAGGCCGCTCCCCGGCATGTCATGGGACGGCACGCGGTACGCGCTCAAGGACACCACAGCAGCGTCGCGTACCGGCTCGACCTACCTGACCCAGTTCGGCGGGGTGCAACGGTCGGACGTCGACAAGTCACTGCGCGCGTCGCTCAAGGCGAACTCCGCGCTGACCGTCGGGATCGTCCCGCAGAAGTACCAGCAGGCCGCAACGACCCTGACGTCGCTGTACGGTGTGCAGGTTGTCGATGTGGCCCGGCTGGTCATCGATGCCACGCGCGAGCTCGCCGAGCGCGACGAGATACCGTGGGACGTCGTCCTGGAAGCAGACGCATCCGATCGGACGTCGTTCGACTGGCAGCAGCTCACCGACCTCGTTCGCGAGGCGCTCGCCCCGCGCTGGGACGCCGCACTGGCGTCCACGCGACCGCTGGTCATCGTCAACGCCGGACCGCTCGCGCGGTATGGGCTGGAGGGCAAGCTCTCGGAGCTGAGCGACACCGCCGTCGCAAAGCCGGCCGCCCGCTGGCTGCTCGTCGCGCGCGACAAGTCCACCGCGGTCCCGATGCTGGAAGGCAAGCCCGTCCCGCTCGGACCGTCCGGCGTGCTCGACCTCCCACCCGATCTCAACCTCGTATCGGTCGCCGCGTAGCGGTGGCTGAGCCTGTCGAACTACCGTCCAGGACCCTGAAACCGGAGCCCTTCGTTGATCAACTCGCAAGCCCTTCTCACCGATCTGAAGCAGCAGCTCAAGGTGCTGCAGGCGGATCTGCGCGAGCGGGCGGAGGACCCAGCCAGCGCGTGGGGGCAGCGGCTCAAGCAGCAGCACCAGCGCGCGCTGGACAAGGGCCGCACCGGGTACGCCTGGGTGACCTGGCGTGACGGCGAGGTCGACCAGGCCGCGGTCGCGTGGCTCGTCGCGACGACGTTCATCCGGTTCTGCGAGGACAACCACTTGCTCGACGGTGCTCGCGACGCTGAGGGACGCCAGGTCCCGACGCTGTGGCTGGCTGGACCGGGGGAGCGAACCGCCCGGGCGGTGGAGTACGAGAACGAGTTCTTCCGCGCGCAGCCGTCTGCGAACCGCCGCGACTGGATGCAGCAGGCGTTCGGCGTTCTCGCCGCCCAACCCGCCGGGCGAGCCCTGGTCGACCCGAACCACTCGCTCGTGTGGAAGGCTCCCATCTCCGCGCATGCTGCTGACGGGCTCGCCGCCTTCTGGCGCCGCACCACGCCCGACGGCGAGAACGTGCACGACTTCACCGACCCCGACCTGGGGACGCGATTCCTCGGCGACCTCTACCAAGACCTGTCCGAGCATGCGAAGAAGACGTACGCGCTGCTCCAGACTCCAGACTTCGTCGAGGAGTTCATCCTCGACCTCACGCTCACCCCGGCGATCGAGGAGTTCGGGCTCGCTGGGCTGAAGCTCATCGACCCCACCTGCGGGTCCGGGCACTTCCTGCTCGGCGCGTTCGAGCGGCTCAACCGGCTGTGGGCAGAACAGGAGCCGGGGGCCGATGTGCGAGAGCGCGTCCAGAAGGCAATGGACTCGATCCACGGAGTCGACATCAACCCGTTCGCCGTGGCGATCGCGCGATTCCGGCTCACCGTGGCCGGGCTGAAGGCCGCCGGGCTGCGGTCCCTGGTGGACGCGCCGGCATTCGAGTTTCACCTTGCCGTGGGCGACTCGCTCCTCGGCGAGCAGGGCACCCAGGGAGACCTCGACCTCGACGGGCTGCTCGACCTCGGCGACGGTCTCAACGCCGACACCAACGAAGTGGGATTCCAATACGACGCCGAAGACCTATCCGAGTACCAGGGCATCCTCACCCCTGGGCAGTACCACGTCGTGGTGGGCAACCCGCCGTACATCACGGTCAAGGACAAGGCTCTCAGCGACGCGTACCGCAGTGCGTACAAGACGACTGCCGGCAAGTACGCGCTGAGCGTGCCGTTCGCCGAGCTGTTCTTCCGTCTTGCCATCCGCGGCAGCGCTGACAAGCCCGCGGGGTTTGCTGGACAGATCACGTCGAATTCCTTCATGAAGCGTGAATTCGGGAAGAAGCTCATCGAGAACCTCTTCGCTGGCGCGGATGCCACTCTGGCTACGGAAAATCCCGTGGATCTCACCCATGTAATTGACAGTTCCGGTGCATGGATGCCCGGCCACAACTTTGACGGCACCCCAACTGTCATTCTCGTCGGTCGCAGACGTCGGCCCGTTGCCCCCGTAGTTCGGACGGTCTTGGGTGTCACGGACGATCCTGGAAAGCGGCCGGACCCTGAGAACGGGCCGGTTTGGGCCGAAATCGTCACGCACCTTAATGGCGGCGAGTTCGATGGCACCTATGTCACTGTTACCGACCTCGACCGCAGAGTCCTCTCGACGTTCCCTTGGTCCCTTTCGGGCGGTGGCGCGGGAGACGTCTTCGAGGTCCTCGAGTCAATGCAGGAGCGGCTCCGTCAGCGACTTTCGATGGAGATTGGGTTCGCGAGCTTTCCTGGGAACGATGAGCCGTTCTTCTTGGGAGACGCGTGGTTCAAGCGCGACGGAGATCGGCAAGGTTTGGGCCGCCAGCTCGTTCTTGGCGAACTCGTTCGCGATTGGGGCATCGCTCCTGAGGAGGTAGCGCTCACCCCTTACGATGACGAGCAGAGTCCTCTCGACCTAGACGAATCAGCCTCGTGGGCGCGCCACCTGTGGCGATTCCGCAGGGTTCTCGAAGGAACGACCGGCTTTGGCGGCGAGACTATCAAGGATGCCGGTGGAGCCTGGTGGACCTGGTATCGCTGGGTGCGTGAGCGCTATATGACCCCGATGTCGATTACGTTCGCGGAAGTCGCTACCCACAACCACTTCGTGCTCGATCGCGGCGGAAAGGTCTTCAAGCAGACGGCTCCCGTGATCAAATTGGCGGCTAACGCCACGGAGCAAGATCACCTCGACCTGCTCGGCGTTCTCAACTCGTCAGTGGCGTGCTTTTGGCTCAAGCAAGTGGTTCAGAAGAAGGGCGGAGACGCCGACGTCCCGTGGATTCGTACCTATCAGTTCAACGCAACGAATGTTGGGAAGGTCCCGCTTCCGAAGCAATTTCCTGGAGAGCGAGCCCGCGTGCTTGATGAACTTTCTCGGTCGCTTGAAGCCGCCGCCCCGTCTGCAGTCCTCGCTCGGCTGGCAGCTAGCGGGGAGCCGGTCATGCCTGCCCTTACTGCGGCCGCAGCGGAGTGGTCTCGGCTGAGGGAGCGGCTCGTGTTCGAACAGGAGGAACTGGATTGGGAGACCTATCGTTTGTACGGCCTAATTGAGCAAGACATGACGGCCGCAGTCGCCGAAACGTCGCGGGCCACGATAGGACCGTCCGAGCGTGCGTTCGCCATTCTCCTCGCGCGGAATGATACTGATGCTTCAAGCACGGCATGGTTTGACTACGAGGACCCGAGAAGCGGACAGCGCCACCAGTTCCCCAGGGTACTTGAGATTCCGAATGACTGGGACGAACGTTATCGAGCGCTCGTGCGGCGTCGCCTCGACATCATCGCGACGAACACGTCCATCCGACTCCTGGAGAAGCCGGAGTTCAAGCGGCGCTGGGCCACTGCTGGCTGGGACGCGCTGCAGCGTCAGGCCTTAATGGAGGCGATCCTCGATCGGTTGGAGTTCCGCGACCTGTGGTTCGACCGGAATGGTCAGCCGCTCCCGCGGTCGATCGGCGAGCTGGCGGACGCAGTCCGTTCGGACGACTTCCTGGTGCAGTGCGCCCAGGTGCTCGCCGGCTCTCCGGAGATCGACCTCGCCAAGGTGCTGGTTGACCTGCTGAAGGACCGGCCCGTCCCGTACCTGGCCGCGCAGCGGTACAAGGAGTCCGGCGTCGAGAAGTACCGCGAGTGGCAGAGGGTGTGGGAGTTGCAGCGTCGTGAAGACGCGGGGGAGAAGGTCTCGATCCCGGTGCCGCCGAAGTATGCGCCGACCGACTTCCGACCCGGGGTGTGGCAGCACCGCGGCAAGCTCGACGTGCCGAAGGAACGGTTCATCGCCTACCCCGGCGTCGTGCGCCCTGGCGACAGCACCCCGGTGATCGGTTGGACGGGCTGGAACCACGCCGAGCAGGCCCAGGCGCTGGCGGGCGAGTTCCAGCGGCAGTTCGGGCTTGGCGCGGAGCCGGAGCAGCTCAAGCCTCTGGTCGCGGGCCTGGTGGAGCTGGAGCCTTGGCTGGATCAGTGGCATGGGGAGATCGACCCGCGCTTCGGGCAGAGCCCGGCGCAGGCGATTCGGGGCGCAGTCGACGCGTTCGCGGCGAGCCTGAATGTCACCAGAGACGAGTTGAATGCGTGGCGCCCGCCCGCGCCGACGCGTGGGCGCAGGGCCAAGGCCGCGCAGTAGTTCGTACGGGAGAAAGATAAGAAGATGACCGTCACCCCCGACCTGCAGCTTCCGCTGCGCGATGCGATCGCGATCCCAGAGCAGGTGCACGCAGACGACTTCGTGCTGCAGCTGCACCGCGGCGTCACCGCGGCCGAGCGCACCCTCGACGAGTACGTCGTCACCGAGGCGATCGCGAAGTCGTTCGATGACGCGCTCGGGCTGGTGCAGTCAGCGGTGCTGGGGTCCTCCTCCAAGGGCGCATTCATCCACGGGTCGTTCGGTTCGGGTAAGTCGCACTTCATGGCGGTGCTCCACCTGCTGCTCAGCGGCAGCGTGAGCGCTCGCAAGCTGCCGGGCCTGCAGGCGGTGGTCTCGAAGTACGAGGCAGTGCTGGGCAAGAAGTACCTGGCGGTCGACTACCACCTGTTGGGCAAGAAGTCGTTCGAGGAGGCCCTGTTCACCGGGTACTTGGCCCAGGTGCGTGAGGTGCATCCGGACGCGCCGCTGCCAGTGCTGCACAACTCCGACGCGATCATCCGCGACGCGGAGAACCTGCGGGCCAAGCTCGGTGACGAGCAGTTCCTGGCCGGCCTCGGCTCCGGAGGCACGGGCGCTTCGAAGTGGGGCAAGCGTGCGGCGTCGTCGTACACCCTCGACACCTACCTGGCCGCGATCGCCCAGCCTGCCGGCAGCCCCGACCGGCAGCGCGTGGTGCGCGCGCTGGTGGAGAACTACTTCGGCGCCTCCGTCGCCTCCGGTGAGTGGCTGGAGATCTCCCAGGGCCTGCGCGCGATGACCGAGCACGCCAAGGAACTTGGCTACGACGGCATCGTGCTGTTCCTCGACGAGCTGGTGCTGTGGCTCGGCCAGCACCTGGGGGACATGACGTTCATCCAGTCCGAGACTTCCAAGGTGGCCAAGCTCGTCGAGTCCGAGATGGGGCACCTGCCGGTGCCACTCATCTCGTTCGTCGCCCGCCAGCGCGACCTCAAGGACTTCCTCGGCGGATCGGCCGTCGGGGCGGAGCAGGTCTCGCTTGGCCAGTCGTTCCAGTGGTGGGAGGACCGGTTCGACAAGCTCGAACTCAAGGCCGCCGACCTGCCTCAGATCGTGCAGAAGCGCCTCCTCGCCCCGTCGTCGGAACTCGGAGCTGCGTCGCTCGCCGCGGCGGTGGCGCAGGTGAAGGCCAACCCGGCGGCGTGGAAGTACCTACTGGACGACGAAGCCGGTTCGGGCGAGGTCGACTTCGCCCGGGTGTACCCGTTCTCCCCGGCGCTGGTCGACGCGATGATCGCGCTCTCCTCACTGATGCAGCGTGAGCGCACGGCGCTGAAGCTCATGAGCGAGCTGCTCGCCTCGGGCCGCGCCGAGCTGCTGGTACGCGACGTGATCCCGGTCGGCGACCTGTTCGACGTCGTCGTGCTGGGCGACGCCAAGCCGCTGACGGACGCGATGAAGGTGCGCTTCGCCAATGCCGAGGCGTTCTACACACGCAAGCTGCGCCCCTACCTGCTGGCCAAGCACAACCTCACCGACGCCCAGGCTCAGGGGCTGCCGCGCACGCACGCGTTCCACACCGAGGACCGCCTGGCCAAGACCCTGCTCGTTGCCGAGATCGCCCCGAACGCGGTGTCGCTGAAGAACCTCAACGCGTCCAAACTGGCGGCGTTGAACTTTGGTACGGTCGTGTCCTTCATCCCCGGCGCCGAGGCACAGCAGGTGCTCGGCTGGGTGCGCGACTGGGCCAAGGAGTTCGGCGAGGTAACAATCGGCACCGGGCCGGACCCGCTCATCTCCATCCAGCTCACCGGCGTCGACTACGACTCCGTGCTCGACCTGGTGCGGGTCGAGGACACGCCGAACAACCGGCGCAGGCTCATCAAGGAGTTGCTCCTCGACGAGTTCGGGGTGAAGCAGTCCGGCGGGCTGGTCTCCGACATCCAGCACACGCACGTGTGGCGCGGCGCCAAGCACACCGTCGACCTCGTGTTCGGCAACATCCGTGACGAGAACGTGCTCTCCGACCAGGCGCTCGTCGCCGCGAACGGGCGGTGGAAGGTCGCCATTGACTACCCGTTCGACGACTCGGCCGAGCACGGCCCGCAGGACGACGTCATCCGCATGTACCGCACCCTGGAGGAGCTGGGCCTGGTCTCCAACACCATCGCGTGGTCGCCGCACCACCTCTCCGAGGCGAGGATGGACGACGTCGGCAAACTGGTGCTGCTCGACTACGTGCTCACCGGTGACCGGTTCGCCGCACACTCCGAGCACCTGCCACTGGCAGACCGTGAGCCTGCCCGCATCCAGCTCGACAACCAGCGCAAGAACCTCACCGAGCAGCTCCGGAGCGCGCTGCGCCAGGCGTACAACGTCACCACCGGCGTCGAAGGCACCATCGGGCGCGAGGTCAACCCCGGGGACACGTTCACCACGCTCGTGCCGGGTTTCCACCCGCGCACTCCCCAGGCGACCACCATGCTCGGCGGGCTCAACGACGTCCTCGCCCAGGCGCTGGACCAGCAATACCCAGAGCATCCGAAGTTCGAGCCGAGCGACGTCGAGGTCACCCGCAACCAGCTCACCTGGACGCTGGAGCAGGTGCGCCGTGCGGCGTCGGGCGGCGGGCGTGCCGAGGGCATCGAGAAGGCTCGTGCCACGCAGATTCGCCGCGTCACCTCAGCGTTGCGTGTGGGGGAGATGCACGAGAACCACTACACGCTCAACAACGCCAACTTCGGCTGGCTGAAGAACTTCACGCAGTGGGCCGCGGCCGCGTCGGACGACGTCACGGTCGGGTTTCTGCGCGAGAAGCTCGAGCCGTACGGGATGACGAAGGATGTGCAGGACCTGCTCATCCTCGCCTGGGCGGCACTGGCCGACCGGCAGTTCGTTCGGTACGGCGCGCCGACTGGGGAGCCGGCGATCGGTGGGCTCAGCGACGACACGAGCCTGCGCGCGTCGGTGCTGCCGGACGAGGCGCTGTGGATGGCCGCGGTGCAGCGGGGACAGGTGGTCTTCGGGATCACCCCCGAGCACTATCGGAACACGGCGTCGGTGGGGCGGCTTGCCAGCGCGCTCAAGGCGAGGTCTGACGGGCTGCGTGCGAGTGCTCGGGAGTTGGTGGCGCAGCTGGAGCAGCACGCACCGGCGCTAGGGCTGGACGGGCTTCCGGACGGGCGGTTGGAGACCGCTCGTCGCGGACTGGACCTCGTGGACCTGCTTGCGCGGACCGAGGGGCCGACGCAGGTCGTGGAGACGTTCGGGAGTTTCGACCTTCCGGCCGAACCGCAGGCGCTGGCGAAGTCGCTGAGCACGGCTCACACGGTCGCGCCCAAGCTCGCCGGTGCACAGTGGGACCTGCTGAACCAGCTTGGCACCTTCGACGACGACCGAGACCGTGACATCCGCGGTGCGTTGCACAAGGTGTCGACCGCGGACGAGCTGCACGCAGCACTCGCGCCCGCGCTGGAGACGGCGACGCGAGCCGTGATCGCACTGCTGCGCGTTCCCGGGCCGGCACCCGTGCCTGGGCCTGCTCCGCAGCCCCCGGCGACTCCCTCGCCGTCCGTCACACCGCCGATCACCGACCCCGACGCCGTCGATCTTGTGATCGAAGACGAACACACCCTCGACGGCGTGACTCGCGACCTGCGGGCTGCGTTCGCCAAGAAGAGGCCGGGCAAGAAGCTGCGTGTGACCTGGCGGTGGGAGTGAGCGCCCCCACCACCTCGGCCGCGGCCGTGCTTGAGCCCGGCTACGTCAAACAGCGTGCCCAGGCACTCGTGCGCGACGGGCGCGGCGCTCGCGTGCTGCTCATCCACGCGCGTCCACAGTGGGACGGCGAGCGGTCGTTTGTCGTGCGCGACCCGCATGACAACAACCGCACGGTGCACGTGCGCGCCGGGATCTCGCAGCTCGCGATTCTTGACGCCTACGCCGAGCTGCCCGACGGCGACTTCCTCGTCGTGCTCACAGACCGTTCGCGGCAGGATCTCGGGGATGCAGTTCTGCTCCGTGCGTGGCGGCGTGACGTGGAACTGCCCGACGTGTGGAACGCAGTCCCTGCGCTTTACGGCGCTCGGAACGTCAGCCGCGAGCTGCGGAGAGTTGGCACGTGGGTGCCGAACGCGCTTCTTTCGCATGCTCCGGCTGTCGGCTGGCCCGCCTCGCCAGGGCCGGAGGTGAGCGCGTCCTGGGCGCTAGAGAACCTCATCGCGTCACTCCTGGGTCTTGCGATCCCCGAGCAGCTCGATGCAGACCTCGTGCTCGGCGTCCTCGGGGAGCCCGATGCTCGGCAGCGCTGGAACGCCGTCGACACGGTGCTGCGCAACCACCTCATCGCGTGGGCGAGCGACGCCGTCGGGCCGGCAGTCGGATTCGCCCTCCAGGCTGGGGCGAGCGGGCGGAACGTCGCGCCTCTCGCCGTCGGACTCGCCGTTGACGTGCTGTGGAACGTCACTGAGTCCGCCGTGGAGCGCGGCTTGGCACAGGCCCGGCTGATGGACCGATACCTGGGGGCGAGCCACGGGTTGACGGCTGAGCCGGCGCGGACGATCGCCGACGCCTCACGCGTTTCCGCGGTGAGGCGCGTGCTCTCCGACCCCGACGGTGCGCGCAACGTCCTGGCCCAGGCCGAAGCGTTGCTTGCCGACCTGGGCTGGGCCGACGGCGCCGCCGCGTCCGAGCTGCTCCCCGCTGGGCTACGCGCGCGGCTGCGCTCACTGGGCAGGTCGCTCGCCCTCGGGGCCGCGAATGCTGAAGCCGCGCTCGACGTCGTCCTCCAGCACGCGCTCGCGCTGCCCGGCCGCGCCGACGTCGTGACCGCCCGGATGGCCGTGCGCCTGACCCGGTGGCTGGAGACCCGCGAGGAACCCGCCGGGACGTTGTCCGCCTCGCTGCGGGCGCAGGTCGACGACGGGGCGTGGGTCGACCGGGCAATCGCGCACCTATGGAACGCGTCAGACGATCCCGAGCTCGCCGCGCAGTACGCCGAGCTGGTGGGTCGGGTCCAGGCCCGCCGCAATCAGCGCGACCGCGTGGCCGCGACCCAGCTCGCCGCGCACACCGCGGCGCCAGTTCCGCTCGACGGGGCAGTTCCTGTCGAGGATCTCCTCGCGCAGGTGGCCAAGCCGTGGGCGAGCGGCGGCGTGCTCGTCGTGGTGCTCGACGGCATGAGCACCGCCGTCGCCACCGAGGTCGCCGAGGCAGCGACCGAGCTCGGCCTGGTGGAATGGGTTCCCGGGTACGGGCGACGTGTCGGTGCCGTGGCGGTGCTTCCCTCGCTGACCGAGCTGTCCCGCGCCTCGCTGCTGACGGGCTTGCTGACCAAGGGGGCGGCGGCGACGGAGAAGAAGGGCTTCGCGTCGGTCTTCGCTAATGCGCCGCTGTTCCACAAGGACGACCTGCGTGCTGACGCCGGCGCACAGCTCCCGCCCGCCGTCTACGCCGCGATTGCCGGCACGGCCACTCGCCCCGTGGTCGGCGTTGTTCTCAACGCCATCGACGACACCCTGCACAAGCAGGACACCAGCGGCGTCCATTGGACCATCGAACGCCTCGCGCCGCTGCGCGCACTCCTGGTCCAGGCCGCTGGCGCCGGACGCACGGTGATCCTCACTGCCGACCACGGCCATGTCGTCGAACGCTCGACCGAGGCACTGAGCGTGCCCGGGGCGTCCGCGCGCTGGCGCCCGGTGGGGTCGGGGCCGGTCGCTGACGGCGAAGTTCTGGTCGAGGGTCCACGGGTGCTGACGGACGACGGCCGCGCCGTGATGCTCTGGCGAGAGGACGCCCATTACGGACCCCGCTATCCCGGGTACCACGGAGGAGCGAGCCTGGCCGAGATCACCGTCCCGGTCATCGTGCTGCGCCCCGCGCACCTCACCAGCGCCGTCGCACCTGGCTGGATCCCCGCCCCGCCACAGGCGCCGGGGTGGTGGAACGAGCCGACGCGTTCCGCCGTGCCGCTCGCAGCCGCGAAGCCGATGAAGCAGAAGAAGCGTGCCAAGCGCGTCGACATCAGCGAGCCGACCGGAGACGGACTCTTCGACGTCGTGATCACGGACACGCCGGACGCTGCGGGGACCGGCGACCTGGCCGACGCAGTGCTCGCATCTGACGTCTACGCGGTGCAAAAGCAGCGTGCTGGCCGCCGTGCTGCGAGCGATGAACAGGTCGCCGGTGTGCTGCGGGCGCTCATCGAGAAGGGCGGGCGCGCCCACCGAGAGACGATCGCGCGGGTGCTCGGTGTGCCATCGGTCACCGTGGACCCCGCGCTCGTGGCGATCAAGCGAGTCCTCAACGTTGACGCGTACGGCGTCCTTGAGGTCGTCGATGGTGGCGAGTGGGTCAGGCTCGACGAGCCAACGCTGCGTGAACAGTTCGGGGTCGCATAGTGCCGCACTCGACCCTGGAGGCCAACGCCGAGAGCAAGGCGCCGGCCGGAGCCCCGGCATGGCTCACGAAACTGCTCGTCATCGCACGTGACGGCGTTTCACACTTCGTGTGCCCGGCATGTGGCCCGAATGGCGACAGCGAATTACTGGACGTCGCGCAGCACTGGAGCCACCTGGACGCCGTTGACCGACTGCTGTTCCGCGGACAACTGGCCGTTGTTGGCGAAGGATCAGACGTCGACGACGTCGTGGAGTGGCTCGACCACCAAGGACTCAGCGACGTTGACCGTAGCGTCGCCCACGAGATCATCGTGGGTCAGGAACTCGCTGCGGATGCCGACCCATGGGACATCGCCACAGAAGCGGAAACCGAACGTCGTCGCCTTGCTCGCCTGTATGAGCGCGCCTCAAGCGAGGACACGCCCCACGACGAGCTCGTCAGCCTGTCGGCGCACCCTGCATCGTTCGTGCAAGCCGCAGCGCTGGCCACGCTCACCAACCTGCGGCGGGCGCAGCGTGAAGCACTCGGCAGTGCCGATGTCGACGATTCCGTGCCGGGGTGGCTCAAGCACGACATGCTGCGAGCGCAGGGCCACAGCGTGCGGGTGCTCTGCCCCGTCTGCAAGAAGAGCTTCCCTCCGATCGCACCGCAAATGCGACTTCATGTCGGTCACATCAGCCGAGTTGACCGCGTGCTGCTGATCGGACAGCTCGAAGTCGCGATCAGCCGCGATCCCGTTGGTCCCTCCGTTGGCGACCTCTCGTTGGCACGCGAGTGGCTCATCCGAAACTCCGGGCCGCTGGACAGGCTCGAGTCCGCGGTCCGTGAGGTGGTCAAGTACCTCCCGCGCGAGAACGTCGTAGGTCCGTTGAGTGCACAGGACCTGCGTCGATGGGCGGTCAAGGCCGAGTCCGTCCGACTGGCTCTCGCAAGGGATCTTCGTGCAGCACGTAAAGGTCCTGATGCCGCCGGCGCGGATGGGAACTACGACTCGTACTTGAAGCACCCGGTCGGCTTCGTCCGTGCCGCGGCTCTGCACCGATTCGAGCAGCACCGGAGGGAACTCCGATCTGCTGAGCATGTCAGCCAGGTAGCAGAAACAGTTGTTGCGCGGCCGACCACTCCGGCGACGCCCGCGCCAGCGGTGACGAAGACGTTGTTCCTCGCGCCAGCCTGGACCGGCTCGGCGTCGGAGGCGCCGACCGACGCTTCGAACTCAGAGCCAAAGCCAGAGGCGGAGCCTGACCCGATCCCTGAAGCGCAGATCCAAGACGAACCCGAGGATGAGCTAACCCAGTCTGCTGCGGTTGTGAAAGACGCGGTCGCGGACCTGGCCGCCGCGATCGGCGCCGTCGTGGAGGGCCGTTCCTCTCTCCCCGGCGTACCTGACGTCTGTACGCTGCGCGACGACCGACCGTTCGTCGGTGGGACTTACCTTGCGATGGACTGCTCGTCCCGTGCACCGGGAGCCGCGGACGTACGCGCCCTCATCGAAGCGGTCGAGGAGACAGGCGCCGTCCGAGGACTCATCGTCTGCCCCGAACAGACGCCCGACCTGGAAGCTCTCATCTGGCGCAGACCCGTCATCCTGATCGCCGAATCTGAACTCGCCGAGCAGGCTCCGAGCCGTGACGCCGACGCGGAGACTGGTCAGGACGCGGACGTGTCGCCGTCCGACGCACTCGATGCGCTCAACGTCGGTGAGCCCGAAGCCACCGCGGTGTTTGGCGCGCGGCATGAGCCGAGCCAGGCCCGCGACACGGAGCCCGATGGAATTCAGGGGCGGGAGGTTGCACCGGCACCGCCAGATGCTGCCCATGACGTTCCGCTCGCTGACCGCTTGCTCGACTCTGCCCGGTTCCACGAGCAGCGGGCTGCGGTCGGGCGGCACGCACCCGACGGGGACTTCGTTCGACGCGTCATCCGGGCTGCGGAGGACTACCGGGGAACCATCCCGTGGATGTCATTCGTGTCCACCCTCGGCACCTCCGAGGCCGGTGCACGCATGAGGCTGCCGGTCCTGCGGAGACTCCTGAACGTCGACGGGTACGAGGTCGTGGAGGTTGCAGAGGGTGAGGGAGTCGTTCGCGTCGACCTGTCGTTGCTCCGCGTCCAGTTCGGGCTTGGATGACAGAATCCCGAACGGCAAGTTCGTGATGCGAGGAGGTAGCGGTTCGTGAGCAGCACGGTGGAGGTCAGCCCGCGACGTCGTCGGGAGATCGTGGATGCCCTACGCCGCGGAACCGTGCCACAGCAAGGCCTCGACGTCATGGCGGTCGGCCTGGACAAATTCACCACCGCGATCGACGACGAGCTCCAGACCGTCCGCGACGGCGGCTCACAGTTCAAAGCCGTCCGCGGCGAGTACGGTTCCGGGAAGACCTTCTTCGCGCGGTGGCTGACCGAGCGCGCCAAGCAGGCCAACTTCGCCACGGCGGAGGTGCAGATCTCCGACACCGAGACTCCGCTGCACAAGCTTGAGAAGGTCTATCGACGCATCATCGAATCCCTCGCCACCCCCGGCGTCTCGAGCGGCGCTTTCAGCGACGTCGTCAACGGCTGGTTCTACGTCCTGGAACAGGACGCCGCGCAAGGCGTAATTGCGGACCGGCACACGATCCAGCGTCGGACGAACGAACTTCTGGAGAGCCGGCTCGCCGGTGTCTCCAAGGAAGCACCGGCGTTCGCGATGGCCTTACGCGCATACCGCGACATGGTCGCCAGAGGTCGCCACGCGGATGCCGACGGACTACTCGCTTGGCTCGGCGGCCAACCCAACGTGTCAGCGGCCGTGAAGCGGGCGGCAGGCGTGAAGAGCAACCTGGACCACTTCGGTGCACTGGGATTCCTGCAGGGCTTGCTCACCGTGCTTCGTGACTCGGACTACTCCGGCCTCGTGCTGGTGCTCGACGAGGTGGAGACGCTGCAGCGCATGCGCTCGGACGTCCGTGAGAAGTCGCTCAACGCGTTGCGGCAGCTAATGGACGAGGTCGACTCCGGTCGCTTCCCCGGGCTGTACCTGCTTATGACGGGAACACCTGCGTTCTACGACGGCCAGCAAGGCGTCCAGCGACTAGCACCGCTCGCGCAGCGTCTCCAGACCGATTTCTCGACCGACGCCCGGTTCGACAATCCGCGTGCGACACAGATCCGGCTCAGCGGGTTCACCCAGTCGACGCTGGTTGAGCTCGGGTCCCGCATCCGCGACATCTACGCGCAGGGCTCGCAGAACTCCGACCGGCTGCATGCAGTCGTTGACGACGCCTATGTGGCCGCACTTGCCGCGGCCGTCGGTGGAGAACTCGGCGGCAAGACCGGTGTCGCACCGCGCATCTTCCTCAAGAAGCTCGTCTCAGACGTGCTCGACCGCGTCGACCAGTTCCCCGACTTCGACCCGCGGCGGGACTACCAACTCACGGTCAGCTCGACCGAGTTGACCGCACAGGAGATCGAGGCCCGCTCCCGAGGTGACCGGCGCGCGGCGACGTCGGTGGACGACGTCGCACTGGACCTGTAGGCGATGGGCGCCGGAACGGGGCTCAACCCGGCTGTCGAGTACCACATCGTCAACTCGCTCGGCTGGCCGAGTCTGCGGCCACTACAGGCCGCTGCCGTCGAGCCGGTGCGCTCCGGCGCCGACTGCATGTTGATCGCGCCCACCGCCGGCGGCAAGACCGAAGCGGCCGTCTTCCCGCTGCTGTCCTCGATGACCGAAGAGCGCTGGACCGGGCTCTCGGTCTTGTACGTGACACCGCTGCGCGCGCTGCTGAACAACCTGCACCCGCGCATCACGAAATACGGAGACTGGCTCGGGCGGCGCGTCGGGCTCTGGCATGGCGACGTGGCCGACTCCGCTCGGCGCCGGATCCTCGGCGAGCCGCCGGACATCCTCCTGACAACGCCCGAGTCCCTCGAAGCGATGCTCGTCTCCGGACGCGTCGACCATCGCCGGTTCTTCGCCGGGCTCCGAACGATCGTTGTGGACGAGCTGCACTCGTTTGCCGCGTCAGACCGCGGTTGGCACATGCTTGGAGTGCTCGCCCGCCTGGAGCGGCTCGCCGGCCATCCGATCCAGCGGGTGGGTCTCTCGGCCACTGTCGGCAATCCGGAGGAGATCGGCCGGTGGTTGCAGGGTGGGGAGCCCGATGTGGGCCGCCGCGAGCTGCGGGTGGTCTCTGAGAAGCCGCCGCCTGGCGCACCCGTGCCGGAGGTCGTGCTCGACTTCGTCGGTTCGGAGACGAACGCGGCGAAGGTGATCGCAGCGCTTCACCATGGGGAGAAGCGGCTCGTGTTCTGCGAGTCCAGGCGCATGGCCGAGAAGATCGCGTTCTCGCTGCGGGAGCTCGGGGTCGAGACGTTCGTGTCGCACTCGTCGCTGTCAGCCGAGGAACGCCGCCGCTCCGAGCAGGCGTTCGCCGAAGCGCAGAACACCGTCATCGTCGCGACATCGACGCTCGAGCTCGGCATCGACATCGGCGACCTCGACAGGGTCATCCAGATCGACGCACCGCGGACCGTCGCCTCGTTCTTGCAGAGGCTCGGGCGTACTGGGCGACGTCCGGGGACGGTGCGCAACACCCTGTTCCTGACGACGAGCGAGGACGCGCTCCTCGAAGCCGCAGGGCTCTTGCTGCTCTGGAAGCGAGGCTTCGTCGAGCCGATCACGCCGCCACCACACCCTCGGCACCTGACGGCACAGCAGCTGCTCGCGCTCGCGCTACAGGAAGGCGCCTACGGCGCATCGACCCTCCACGACTGGTGGGGTGACCTGCCCTTGATGGACTCGGCGGAGGAGGTACTGGCACATCTGCGCGATCAGGAGTTCCTCATCGACGACGGCGGGATGCTGATGATCGGACCGGGTGCGGAGAAGGCGTTCGGCCGGCGGCACTTCATGGAACTGCTCTCGTCGTTCAACGCAGAGTCCGAGCTGCGCGTCGTCGTCGGCAACAAGGAGATCGGGTTCATCTCACCCCTCGCCCTCCCGAACGGGCACTGGAACCAGAACAAGAGTGAGCTCCCGCCGATCCTCATGAACGGGCGCGCGTGGCGACTCCAGCAGATCGACTGGGAACGCTTCGAGGTGCTAGTCGCGCCGACCGCGGAACAGGGCGACGTGCGCTGGTCGAGCGATTCGATCGCGCTGTCGTTCGAGATGATGCGCGCACAACGAGACGTGCTGCTGGGGGAGACACCGGACGTCGCGCTGTCCAAGCGCGCGGTGGAACGGCTTGCCGTGGTTCGTGAGGCACGTGAGGGGACGGTCGATCCAGACCGGCTCATTGTTCACCGGAGTGGTGAGGACCTGCGCTTCTGGACGTGGGCGGGCCTCAAGGCGAACGAGACGATCCGCGCAGCGCTCGGAGGGCCCGAGGGCCAGTCCGAGAACGACTGCATGGTGGTGAAGGGCGTGGACAAGCTGAACGCGCTCAATGGCATTGACTTCACCTCCGTGTCGCCCGCCGTCGACCCGGCGATGGTCGACGGGCTGAAATTCTCGGCGGCACTGCCGGCGGCGACCGCATTCGAGACCCTCGCTGAGCGGTTTGCCGATCGTTTAGGTGCGCGCTCGGTATCCGCTGATGCTCGCGTTGTCGTCGAGCGACCCCAGCGCGGGGCGCCGTGAACATCTCCGTGGGCGCCCCTGTCGCGCGTCAGACTTTGTGGCAGGGCCCGTTGCTT
>NZ_WMKA01000006.1 GCF_009711085.1 Cellulosimicrobium composti | reverse complement strand
CCGCCGACGCCCCGTGGGGCTCGCCCGGCCCCGCGCGTCCGGCCGGCGCCCCGTACGGCGCGACCGGCCCGGGTGCGCCCGCGCCCGGCGTCCAGGACCGAGCACCGTGGACGGCCGAGGCGAGCCCCTACGCCGCGGCCGCCCCGCGCACGACAGCTCCCCTCCCCCCGTACGCACCGGGGACCGGGGCGCCGCTCGGTGCCGCCCCGCCGCCGGTCGCGCCCCCGCGTGCGCCCGAGCCGCCGAAGCCGCCGAAGCCGCCACGTCCCGGCGGTCCGGGGGCCACGACGACGGGCGTCGTCGTCGGGATCAGCCTCCTGCTGGGTGCGTTCCTCCTCGTCGTCGAGCGTTCGGGCGACCTCCCCTGGCCCGTGTTCCTCACGTGGGCCGCGCTGTCCACGATCCTCGCCGGCCTCGCGATCGTCGTGAGCGGCCTGCGCGGACGCACGAGCGGAGGCCTCGGCTGGCTCGCCGTGATCGTCCTGCTCGTCGCCGTGCCCGCCTCGGCGTGGCGCGCGGCGCCCGCGACGTTCTTCCTGGACGACTCGGTGCGGACGGTGACCGACGGCACGCACCGCGTGTCCGATCCCGAGGTCGCGGAGCGCGGGTTCGGCGTGTCGTTCGGCGACCCGACGATCGACCTGTCGGGGCTCGACCTGTCGGACGCCACGCCCGGCTCCCCCGTCGACGTCCCCGTCCAGCTCGGCGCGGGCGACGTGACGGTCGTCGTGCCGGACGGCGTGCCCGTGCGGGCGGAGGTCCAGGTGCTCGCGGGCAACGCGCGCTGGCACGTCGACGGCGACCGGCAGCAGATCGGCGGCGTCAGCACCCAGCCGGTGACGTTCGACAACGACGAGGTCCAGGCGGGCGACGACCCGCTGCTCGTGCTGCACGTCGAGGTCGGCGCCGGCCAGGTCACGATCGAGGAGGACTGATGAACGACGACACCCGCCGCGACGACACGCGGCCGCTCGGCGACGAGCTGTTCGAGGGCCGGCGGGACGCGGGCTCGGCGGCCGGCGCCCGGCCCACGGAGCCGCTGCCGACCGCCGGTCGCGACGACGACACGACCGTCCTCGACGTGGCCGACCCGGCCCCCGCGCACGATGCGGGGCCCGCGCACGATCCGGGGCCCGCCGCACCGGCGCAGGACCCCGGACCCGCGGCGCCCGCCGGGCAGACCGGGCCGACGACCTCCGCGGGGCAGCCCGGCCCGACGGGGTCGGCGCCCGTCGCACCCCGGCGCGGCCCGCGCGTCGCGACGATCGTGTGGGGCTTCGTCGTCGTCGCGTTCGGCGCCGTCGTCCTCGCGGGCGCGCTCGGCGCGCGCGTCGACCTGGGGCTCGCGTCGATCGTCGTGCTCGCCGCCGCGGGCGTCACGCTCGTCGTCGGCTCGATCGTCTCCGGCGCGCGCCGACGGCGCGGCTGACGACCGTCCCCGGACACACCGAAGGGCCGTGGCGTGGCGCCACGGCCCTTCGACGTGTCCGAGCGACGCCGCCCCGCGCACTCCCCCCGGTGCGTGACCCGGTGGGAGCGGGTCCTCGGCGTCCGGACGGACGGCCGGAACGATCAGCGGGGCGGCTCGTCACCCCGGCGCTCGGGCGGGACGACGCCCGGCCCGTCGGTGGTGGTCGGCGTGTCGGGCGACGCGGCGGGCGACGAGCCCGGCGCGGACGGCGTGCCCGTCCCGGGTGCCCCGGTCGCCTCGACCGGAGCGGCGGTCGTCGCGGCCGGGGCCCCGGCAGCGGCCGCGCGGGCCTCGGCCCCGGGCGTCGAGAGCGCCGAGGTGCGCTCGGGCGTCGTCGGCTCGGGGCGCACGGGCGGCGTGGTCGGCGGCGGCTGGGCGTGCGCCGGGGCCGCGTGGCGCCCGGCGTCGGACAGGTCGCCCGAGGACGTGTACGCGGCCGGGGTCTCGACGGCGACGCTCGGCCCGCCCGCGAGCCGGCGCAGTGCGATCCCCACGAGGACGAACAGGATCCCGAGGCCGATGACGAGCAGGCAGACGCCGAACGCGACGACCGACGTGAAGAGCGACGCCCGCAGGAACGACGCCGTCATGACGGTCTGCCGCGCCGGGTCGTCCTGGTCGAGCTGGGCGTAGGTCTGGCCGTCGGTCGCCTCGAGCGCGTGCTTGTTGATGACCTCGGCCTGCGCGTACGCCGTGAGGGGCCCGTTCACGTGCCGGCCCGCCAGGAACGCCGCGTCGTCGGAGACGGTGATCTCCTCGGCGGAGAGCTGGTTCGCCACGACGATCCACGTGCCGATGCCCGCGAGGAGAAGGATGATGCCGGCGATGATCGACACGAGGCCGATGCCCCGCGCCCCTCTGGCCGGAGTGACGGTGACGGTGCTCGACATGGCGCGTTCTCCCCTTCGTCAGGACCCACCTGCGTCCGCCCTCGTCAGGCGACCTGCACGGCGCCGGTCGGTCACGGGACGGTCGAACCACCCATACGGGAGCAACGGTAGCGACGAGAGGGGTCGACCGCGCGGCGAACCCGCACCTCGCGGGGCTGCGCCGCCCGAGGACGCGTCGCGGCGGGTCCGGGCGGGGATGGGAGGATGCCGTCCGTGCGCATCACCCACCTGACCGACTGCTACCTGCCGCTGCTCGGTGGGATCGAGACCCAGGTCGCCCGCCTCGCGCGGCAGCAGGCCGCGGCGGGGCACGACGTGTCGGTGATCTGCACGACGCCCGCACGCCCCGGGGCGCACGGCGTCTCGACCGAGCGTGACGGCGACGTCACCGTGCACCGCCTCGCCGCGCGCGTCCCGGGCGGCTACCCCGTCCACCCGCGCGCGCCGCACCACGTGGCGCGGATCCTGGGCGCCGACCGGCCCGACGTCGTGCACCTGCACATGGGCGTCCTCACGCCGTCGACCCAGGCGTCGCTGCGGACCGTCGTGCGAGCGGGGCTGCCCGCCGTCCTCACCGTGCACAGCGTCTGGGGCGGCGCCGAGAGGGTGTTCGCCAGCCTCGACCGCGTCGTGCGGTGGTCGCGGTGGCCCGTGCTGTGGTCCGCGGTGAGCGAGCTCACCGCCGCTCCCCTGCGCCGCATCGTCGGCGACCACGGCGAGGTCACGGTGCTGCACAACGGCCTCGACCTCGACGCGTGGCGCATACCGCGCACCGAGCGCGCCGACCGCATGGAGGGCTCGGCCGTCCACGTCGTGGCCGCCACACGGTTCGCGCCGCGCAAGCGCGTGCTCCCGCTGCTCGGGGTCGTGCGCGACGCCGTCGCCCGCCTCCCGCAGGACGCTCTCCACGTGACGCTCGCCGGGGACGGCCCCGAGCTGGCCGACGCGCGGCGCTTCGTCGCGGAGCACGGGCTCGGGTCGGTCGTCTCGCTCCCCGGCCGCCTCGACGCGACGGGGCTCAAGCGCCTGTACGCGCGCGCCGACGTGTTCGCCGCGCCCGCCGTCGAGGAGGCGTTCGGCATCGCGGCGCTCGAAGGCCAGGCGGCCGGGCTCGCGGTCGTGACGCGCTCGCAGTCGGGCGTCGCGGAGCGGCTCACCGACGGCGTCGACGCGCTCCTCGCGGACGACGACGCGGGCCTCGCCGACGCGCTCGTGCGCCTCGTCACCGAGGACGGCCTGCTCGACCGGATCGTCGCGCACAACCGGGACGTGCCCTCGTCGGCCGGATGGCCGCGCGTCCTCGCCGACGTGCAGGCCGCATACGAACGGGCTGCGACGATCGTCGCAGCCCGTCCGACCCACCCCTAGGGGGTCACTCCCACTCGATGGTGCCCGGGGGCTTGCTCGTCACGTCGAGCACCACGCGGTTGACCTCGGGCACCTCGTTGGTGATGCGCGTCGAGATGACGGACAGCACGTCGTACGGCAGGCGCGTCCAGTCGGCCGTCATCGCGTCCTCGGACGAGACGGGCCGCAGCACGATCGGGTGCCCGTAGGTGCGGCCGTCGCCCTGGACGCCGACCGAGCGGACGTCGGCGAGCAGCACGACCGGGCACTGCCAGATCTCGCCGTCCAGACCGGCCTTCGTCAGCTCCTCGCGCGCGATCGCGTCGGCCGCGCGCAGCGTCTCCAGGCGGTCCGCCGTGACCTCGCCGACGATGCGGATGCCGAGCCCGGGGCCGGGGAACGGCTGGCGCGCGACGATCTCCTCGGGCACGCCGAGCTCGCGGCCGACGGCGCGGACCTCGTCCTTGAACAGGGTGCGCAGCGGCTCGACCAGCGAGAACTGCAGGTCGTCCGGCAGGCCGCCGACGTTGTGGTGGCTCTTGATGTTCGCCGCGCCCTCGCCGCCGCCCGACTCGACGACGTCCGGGTAGAGCGTGCCCTGCACGAGGAACTTCACCTCGGCGCCGTGCTCGCCCGCGTCCTCGACGATCTGGCGCGCCGCGTCCTCGAACACGCGGATGAACTCGCGGCCGATGATCTTGCGCTTCGTCTCCGGGTCGCTGTGCCCGGCGAGCGCCGTGAGGAACCGCTCCTTCTCGTCGCGGATCACGAGGTTGACGCCCGTCGCCGCGACGAAGTCGCGCTCGATCTGCTCGACCTCGCCCGCGCGCATGAGGCCGTGGTCCACGTGCACGCACGTGAGCTGGTCGCCCACCGCGCGCTGCACGAGCGCCGCCGCGACGGCGGAGTCGACGCCGCCGGACAGCGCGCAGATGACGCGCGCGTCGCCGACCTGGGCGCGGATCGCCGCGACCTGGTCGGCGATGACGTTGCCCGGCGTCCAGTCGGGGGCGAGCCCCGCGCCCTCGTAGAGGAAGTGCTCCAGCACGGTCTGGCCGTGCGCCGAGTGCTTGACCTCGGGGTGCCACTGCACGCCGTAGAGGCGTCGCTCGCGGTCCTCGAACGCGGCGACCGGCGAGCCCGACGACGTCGCGAGGACCTCGAAGCCTTCCGGCGCGCGGTGCACCGCGTCGCCGTGGCTCATCCACGTGGTCTGGTTCGTCGGCGTCCCGTCGAGCAGCACGCCCGCGGCGCACACCTCGACCTCGGTGCCGCCGTACTCGCGCAGCCCCGTCTGGGCGACCTCGCCGCCGAGCGCCTTCGCCATGGCCTGGAAGCCGTAGCAGATGCCCATGACGGGCACGCCGGCCTCGAAGAGCGCCGGGTCGACGAACGGCGCACCGGTCGCGTACACGGACGAGGGGCCGCCGGAGAGGATGATCGCGGCCGGGTCCTTGGCGAGCATCTGCTCGACCGTGAACGTGTGCGGCACGATCTCGGAGTAGACCTTGGCCTCGCGCACGCGGCGCGCGATGAGCTGCGCGTACTGGGCGCCGAAGTCGACGACGAGCACGGGCCGCGGGGTCGAGGCCACCTCGGCGGTGGTGGGGGTGTCGGGAGCGGTGGCGGGTGACGTCACCGCTCCAGGATAGTCGCCGTGCGGCGCGGCACCGTCCGCCGTCTCAGGCGCCGTCGCGCGCCGCGGCCCGCTCGGCGACGCGCTCGCGCAGCGCCCGTGCCGCGGCCTCCGGGTCGCGCGCGCCGGTGATGGCGCGCACCACGACGACGCGGGTGGCGCCCGCGTCGAGGACCGCGTCGAGGCGGTCCGCGTCGATCCCGCCGATCGCGAACCAGGGCGTGGTCGGCCGCGTCGCCGCGACGTCGCGCAGCAGGTCGAGCCCGACGGCGGCCCGCCCCGGCTTCGTCGGCGTCGCCCACAGCGGGCCCACGCAGAAGTAGTCCACCGCCGGGTCGGCCTCGGCCGCGGCGGCCTGCGCGGCGGAGTGCGTGGAGCGGCCGAGCACGGGCCCGGCGCCGAGCAGCGCGCGCACCGCCGGGACGGGCAGGTCGCCCTGGCCCATGTGCACGACGGGCGCGCCCGTGAGACGCGCCACGTCGGCCCGGTCGTTCACGGCCCACAGCGCGCCGTGCTCCGTCGCGACGCGCGCGACGAGCGCCTGCAGCTCGAGCTCGCGCGCGACGTCGAGGCCCTTGTCGCGCAGCTGGACCACGTCGACGCCGCCCGCGAGCGCCGCCCGCAGGAAGTCCTCGAGGTCGCCGCGCTCCTCGCGCGCGTCGGTGCACAGGTAGAGGCGCGCGTCCGCGAGCCGGGCGCGCGCGGCGTCCGGGGCCGGTGCGGCGGCCGTCGTGGGCGTGGCGAAGGTCTCGGTGCTCACCCGCCGGAGCCTAGCCCCGGCACGCCGGGCGCAGGCGGTACTGTGGCCGACAGCACGGGAGCCCCGCACGGGGCTGAGAGGGCGTCGGAGCCGACCGTCGAACCTGATCTGGGTCATGCCAGCGAAGGGAGCGCACATGCACACCCCTGTCCGTCCGCGGCCCCGCACGGCCGGTTTCGCCGGGCCGTCGCCCGACGGCCTGCGCGACGTCGTCGTCGTGGGGGGCGGGATCGTCGGGCTCGCCGTCGCGTGGTGCGCCGCGCGCGCGGGGCTGACCGTCACGGTGCTGGACCCCGCGCCGGGCGACGGCGCGACGCACGCCGCCGCGGGGATGCTCGCCCCGGTGACCGAGGCCGACTTCGGCGAGGACGACGCGCTGCGGCTCCACCTGGCCGCGGCCGCCGCGTGGCCGGGCTTCGCGGCCGACCTGCGCGCCGCGACCGGGCGGGACGTCGGGCTGCGCCCAGCGGGGACGCTCACCCTCGCGTACGACGCGGACGACCTCGCGCTCCTGCGCCGCGTCCTCGCCCTGCACGCCGCGCACGGCCTCGCCTCGCACGAGCTCACCGTCGCGGACGCGCGCCGCCGCGAGCCCTACCTCGGCCCCCGTGTCGCGGGCGCGGCCTGGGCGCCCGCGGACCACGCGGTCGACCCCCGCGCGACGCACGCCGCGCTGCTCGCCGCGCTCGACGCCCCGGGCACGGGGTCGGGCACCGCGGCGCGGGCCGTCGTCGTGCGGGCCGCCGCGACCCGGGTGGCGCGCGACGCCGCGGGGCGCGCGGTCGGCGTGCACGACGACGCGGGCCACCTCCACGCGGCCGGTGCGGTGGTCGTCGCGGCGGGGTGGGAGTCGGGCGCGCTGCTCGCCGACGTGCCGGGCGTCGTCGTGCCCACACGGCCCGTGAAGGGCCAGACCCTGCGCCTCGACGCCGGGCCCGACCTCGCGCTGGAGCACGTCGTGCGCGGGGTCGTGCAGGGCCGGCCGGTGTACGTCGTGCCCCGCGCCCCGGTGTCCGACGGCCCGCGCGCCGGGCACCGCGAGGTCGTCGTGGGCGCGACGACCGAGGAGAACCCCGACGACCGCCGCGCGACCGCGGGCGGCGTCTTCGCCCTCCTGCGCGACGCGCGCGCCCTGCTGCCCGGGATCGACGAGGCCGCGCTCGTCGACGTGACGCCGCGCGCCCGGCCCGCGACCCCGGACAACCTGCCGCTCGTCGGGCCGACCTCCGTCCCCGGTCTGCACGTCGCGACGGGCCACGGCCGCAACGGCGTCCTGCTCGCGCCGCTCACCGCCGAGGCCGTCGTCGCGGGCCTCACGGGCGACGGCCTGCCCCCCGACGTCGCGACCGCCCTCGCCGCGACGCGCACCGACCGCTTCACCCGGCCCGGGACCGTTCCCGGGACCGTGCCCGGACCGGGGGACGACCCCGCGTCCGGCAACCGCCGGGCCGTGCCGACCGCGGCCCCGACCGCACCGAGGTGATCCCCGTGACCGCACCCGCACCGACCGCGCTCGTCAACGGCGAGCCCTACCCGCTCGACGGCGACGTCGACCTCGAACGGCTCGTCGCCGCGCTCGTGCCCGCGTACGTCGCGGACGGCACGCCGCAGGGCGTCGCCGTCGCCGTGGGCGACGCCGTCGTGCCGCGCGGCGCGTGGGCGAGCACCGTCGTCGCACCCGGTGACCGCATCGAGATCGTGACCGCCGTCCAGGGCGGCTGAGGAGGACACCGTGACCACCGACCTCTCCCCCGCGTCCCGCCCCGCCGCGACCGACCCCGCGGGCGCCGACCCGCTCGTCGTCGCCGGGACCGCCGTCGGGTCCCGCCTCGTCATGGGCACGGGCGGGGCCGCGAACCTGCTCACGCTCGAGGACGCGCTCGTCGCGTCGGGCACCGCGCTGACGACGGTCGCGATGCGCCGCGTCGCCGTCCGTGCGGGCGGCGACGCGAGCCCCGACGCGGGCATCTGGGCGCTCCTCGCGCGCCTCGGCATCCGCGCGCTGCCCAACACCGCGGGGTGCTTCTCGGTGCGGGAGGCCGTGCTCACCGCGCACCTCGCGCGCGAGGCGTGCGGCACCGAGTGGGTCAAGCTCGAGGTGATCGCGGACGACGTCACGCTCCTGCCCGACCCGGTGGGCCTCGTCGAGGCCGCGGACCGGCTCGTGCGCGACGGCTTCGTCGTGCTGCCCTACACGAACGACGACCCGATCCTCGCGCGCCGGCTCGAGGACGTCGGCTGCGCGGCCGTCATGCCGCTCGGCGCGCCCATCGGCACGGGGCTCGGCATCCTCAACCCGCGCAACATCGAGGCGATCGCGGCCGCCGCGCGCGTGCCCGTCATCCTCGACGCGGGGATCGGGACGGCGTCGGACGCGGCGCAGGCGATGGAGCTCGGGTGCGACGGCGTGCTGCTCGCGACCGCGGTCACACGCGCCGCCGACCCGGTCCGGATGGCGCACGCGATGCGCCTCGCCGTCGAGTCGGGCCGTCTCGCCGCCCGCGCAGGCCGCATCCCGCGCCGCGAGGGCGCCCTCGCGAGCTCGTCGCCCGAGGGCCGTCTCGACCTCGCGCTCTGACGGCGCCGCCCGTCCCGTCCGACGTGCCGAGCATGTCGTCGTCGCCCGTCACCCGCCCGGGACGCTCCGTAACCACATGTTCGGCGGGGTGGGTGCGTATTAGGCGACCGGGGAGCTCGCGGCCAGGGCGTCGAGGAGGGCGGGGACGCCGCCGACGACGGAGCGCGCGTCGACCCCGGCGGCGCGGGCGACGTCGGCGACGCGCGCGGACCGGGCGCCGACCGCGCACACCACGAGCACGGGCCGGTCCGCCGGGAGGTCGGCGAGCGCCGACGACGGGTCGCCCGCGAGGAACGCGCCGCTCGGGACGAGGGTCGACCCGGGGAGCGGGCGCACCCGCGCCTCCCAGTCCTCGCGCACGTCGAGCACGTACGGCGCCGGGGACGCGTCGGCGAGGAGCGTCGCGGCGTCGCGCGCGGTGACGTCGCGCTCCCCCGTGACCGGCGCCGGGCCCGCCGGGGCCAGCCCGCAGAACGCGGCGTAGGCGTCGTCGCCCGGCAGGAGGGCGGTGACGGGCTCGCGCGTCGGGTCGGCGCGCACGGTGAGCTGGCGCCACGAGAGGTCGAGCGCGTCGTACACGGCGAGGCGCCCGAGGAGCGTCGTCCCCGCGCCCGTGACGAGCTTGATCGCCTCGGTCGCCATGACCGAGCCGACCGTCCCGCACATCGCGCCGAAGACGCCGCCGGTCGCGCAGTCGGGCGCGGCGCCGGGCGGGGGCGGGACGGGGAACACGTCGCGGTACGTGACGCCGCGCACCTGCCCCTCCTCGGGCCCCGTCGCCCCGGCGGGCGCGTCGCCGGGGTGCGGGACGTCGTCGGGCACCGCGAGGCGCGGCGCGCCCCAGAAGACGCTCACCTGGCCCTGGAAGCGGTAGATCGAGCCCCAGACCACGGGCAGGCCGAGCACCTCGGCCGCGTCGGAGACGAGGTAGCGCGTGGGGAAGTTGTCCGCGCCGTCGAGCACCACGTCGTAGCCGCGCAGCACGTCGAGCGCGTTGTCCGCGTCGAGGCGCACCGCGTGCTCGACGACGCGCACGTGCGGGTTGACGTCCGCGACGGTCTCGCGCGCGGAGTCGACCTTGCGCCGCCCGACGTCCGACCCGCCGTGGATCACCTGACGCTGGAGGTTGGACGTGTCGACGGCGTCGTCGTCGACGATGCCGATCGTGCCGACGCCCGCCGCGGCGAGGTACAGCAGGGCGGGGCTGCCGAGGCCGCCCGCGCCGACGACGAGCACCCGGGCCGCGGCGAGACGGCGCTGGCCCTCGGGCCCGACGCCGGGCAGCGACAGGTGACGGGCGTACCGCTCGAGCTCCGCGGCGGTCAGCTCGGGGCCGGGAGCGACGAGGGGCGCGAGGGCCGTCATGACGCGTACTGCTCCTCCAGCGCGGCGAGCTTCGCCTCGGCCTCGGCGTGCACCTTCTTCTCGAGGACGAACGACATGACCGGGACGACGCCGGCGAACACCATGGTCGCGAGGCGTCCCCAGCCCCAGCGCATCTTGGTCCACAGGTCGAGGACCGTGACGAGGTAGACGACGTAGATCCAGCCGTGCGCGAACGGGATCCAGGAGACGTACCGCATCACCGGGTCGACGTCGACGACCGCGCCGACGCCGTACTTGACGAGCAGCTCGACGCACAGGACCAGCAGCATGACGCCGGTGACGATCGCGAGGACCCGGTAGCGCGAGAGCGCGCCGCGCGCCTTGCGGATCGCGGTCCGCGCGGCCTCCGCACGGGGGGCGGCCGCGTCGGCGGGCGCGTCGGTGGGGGTGGCCGGGTCCTGCGTGGTCATGGGAGAGGTTCCTCGTTCCGGGCGAGACGACCGCGGCGGTCTGCGCCGCGCGGGGCGGGACGCGCGCGCGGCGTTAAAGCGTCGCCGCGTGTCGGACGCCGAACCTAGGGTAGAACACCGTGCGACCCCTCCCCCTCCCCGACCCGGGGACCCCCGACCTGCGCGGACCCACGCGCTACCTCCTGTGGATCGCCCGGCGGCAGCGGGGGATCCTCACGGTCGCCGTGCTGCTGGGGCTCGTGAACTTCGCGTGCCAGGCGTTCCAGCCCTACATGCTGGGCCGCGCGCTCGACGAGGGCCTGACGGCGGGGTTCGGCCCGGACCTGTGGCGGTGGGCGGGGCTCCTGCTCGCGCTCGGCCTCGGCATCGTGGTCACCGGCGTGACGCAGCACCGGTTCGACATCGCGAACTGGCTGCGCTCCGCGCTCACGACGTCGCAGCTCGTGGGCGACGTCACGGCACGATCGGGCGCCGCGATCACCGAGGAGCTCCCCACGGGCGAGGTCGTGTCGACGGTCGCGAGCGACGCGATGCGCGTCGGTCAGCTCTTCTCGATGATGGGCCAGTTCCTCGGTGCGCTGGGCGCGTACGTCGTGGTGGCCGTCATCATGCTCTCGACGTCGCTCCCGCTCGGGCTCGTCGTCGTGCTCGGCCTGCCGGTCGTGGCCGCCGTGCTCGCGCTGCTCGTCAAGCCGCTCCAGCAGCGCCAGGCCGCGCAGCGCGAGGCGCAGGGCCGCCTGACGACGCTCGGCGCCGACACCGTCTCGGGCCTGCGGATCCTGCGCGGCATCGGCGGCGAGGGCGTGTTCGTGGGCCGCTACGCGCGGCAGTCGCAGACGGTGCGGGAGGCAGGCGTCAAGGTCGCGCACACGCAGGCGACGCTCGACGCGCTCCAGGTGCTCCTGCCCGGCCTGCTCGTCGTGCTCGTGGTCTACCTCGGCGCGACGGCGGCCCTGCGCGGGGACATCACGCCCGGCCAGCTCGTCGCGTTCTACGGGTACGCCGCGTTCCTCGGCTGGCCGCTCCAGGTCGCGACGCAGATGCTCAACATCGCGACGCGGGCGCACGTCGCGGCGCGCAAGGTCGTGCGGGTGCTCGCGGTCGAGCCCGCCGCGGGCGCGGCCCCGGCCACCGCGCCCATGCCGCCCGCGGGCAGCCCTCTCGTGGACGAGACGAGCGGGCTCGTCCTCGAGCCCGGTCGCGTCGTCGCGCTCGTCTCGGCGGACCCCGACGCGTCGGCGGCGGTCGCGACGCGCCTGGGCCGGTTCGACGACGCCGCCGAGGCCGCGACGCCCGTGCGGCTCGGCGGCACGCTCCTCGCCGAGCTCGACAAGCACGCGCTGCGCCGCCGGGTCGTCGTCGCCGAGGCGACTCCCCAGCTCTTCTCGGGCGCACTGCGCGACGAGCTCGACCCGCGCGGCACGGCGTCGGACGCGGACGTGCTCGCCGCGGTGACGACGGCCGACGCGCACGACGTGCTCGACTCCGTGCCGGACGGCCTCGCGGGCGAGCTGCCCGAGAAGGGCCGGTCGCTCTCGGGCGGGCAGCGCCAGCGCGTCGCGCTCGCGCG
Organism: Cellulosimicrobium composti; assembly: GCF_009711085.1. Classification (GTDB taxonomy): domain Bacteria; phylum Actinomycetota; class Actinomycetes; order Actinomycetales; family Cellulomonadaceae; genus Cellulosimicrobium; species Cellulosimicrobium composti. The sequence goes on along the minus strand of NZ_WMKA01000006.1, from coordinate 147,667 downwards.
CGCCCTGCTCACGGACCCGGAGATCCTCGTGCTCGTCGAGCCGACGAGCGCCGTCGACGCGCACACGGAGGCGCGGATCGCGGCGCGCCTGGCCGAGGTCCGGCGCGGCCGCACGACGCTCGTCGTCACCGCGTCGCCGCTCGTGCTCGAGCACGTCGACGAGGTGCTGCTGCTCGAGGGCGGGCGCGTGACCGCGCGCGGCACCCACCGCGACCTCGTCGACCGCGCGCACGCCGACGGGACCTCCCCGGACGACGCCGCGGCGCGCTACCTGCGCGTCGTGGGCCGCTCGCTCGACGAGACGCCCGCGCTCGCCCGCACCGCACCCGCCGGAGGCACCCCATGAGGCTCCCCGTCGCCGACGGCCCCGCCGTCCGCGCCGCCGCCGGGCGGCTCTTCGCCCGCCACCGGGGCACGTTCGTGCTCATCGCGGTGCTCCACACGCTCGCCGCCGTCGCGGGCCTCGTCGGGCCGTGGCTGCTCGGCCGCCTCGTCGACGCCGTCACGGACGGCACCACGTCCGCGTACGTGACGACCGTCGTCGCCTTCGGCGCGGGCGCGGTCGTCGCGCAGGCCGTGCTGCGCCGGTACGCGCAGCGGCTGTCCATGGTGTTCGGCGAGACGGTGTTCGCCGAGCTGCGCGAGGACCTCGTCGAGACCGTCACGTCGCTCCCCCTGTCCACCGTCGAGCGCGCGGGCACGGGCGACCTGGTCGCGCGCACCACGAACGACGTCGACCGGATCCAGCACGCGGTGCGGTTCGGCGTGCCGCAGCTCCTCGTCGCGGTCGTCACGCTCCTGCTCACCGTCGTGGCGGCGGTCGTCGTGGCGCCCCTCGTCGCGCTCGCGCTGTTCGTCGGCGTGCCGCTGCTCGTCGTCGTCTCGCGCTGGTACCTCCGGCGCGCGTCGGCCGGGTACCAGCGCGAGGCCGCCGCGTACGCGACGCTCAACGGCACGATCACCGAGAGCGTCGAGGGCGCGCGCACGGTCGACGCGCTCTCGCTCGCCGAGCACCGCCGTGCCCGCGTCCGCGCCGACCTCACGGAGGCGTTCGAGGCGGAGCGGTACACGCTCGGCCTGCGCACCGTGCTGTTCCCGGGCATCGACCTCGCGATCGCGATCGCGCCCGTGGCCGCGCTCGTGTGGGGCGCGTGGCTGCTCTCCCAGGGCCAGACGACGCTGGGCGCCGTCGCGACGATCACGACGTACGCGTTCCAGCTCGCCGGGCCGGTGTGGAACCTCATCTTCTGGCTCGACGAGATCCAGGTCGCCGCGGCCTCGTACGCGCGGATCGTCGGCGTCGCGCAGGTGCCCGGCGACCGCACCCCCTCGGGCGAGGTGCCCGACGACGACCGGCTCGTCGCGCGCGACGTCGAGTACGCCTACCGCGAGGGCCACCCGGTGCTGCACGGCGTCTCGCTCGACCTCGAGCCGGGCGAGCGGCTCGCCGTCGTCGGGCCGTCGGGCGCGGGCAAGTCGACGCTCGGGCGGATGCTCGCCGGCATCCACCCCCCGACCGCGGGGTCGGTCCGTTCGGGCGGCGTGCGCCTCGTCGACCTCCCGCTGGAGGACCTGCGCCGCGAGGTCGCGCTCGTCACGCAGGAGCACCACGTGTTCGTCGGCACGCTCGCGGACAACCTGCGCCTCGCGAAGGTCGACGCGACCGAGGCGGAGCTGCTCGACGCGCTCGACGCCGTCGACGCGCGCGGCTGGGCGCAGGCGCTGCCCGACGGGCTCGGGACGTCGGTGGGGTCGGGCGGGCACGTGCTCACGCCCGCCCAGGCGCAGCAGGTCGCGCTCGCGCGGCTCGTGCTGCTCGACCCGCACACGCTCGTGCTCGACGAGGCGACGTCGCTGCTCGACCCGCGCGCGGCCCGGCACCTCGAGCGCTCGCTCGACGCGGTGCTCGCGGGACGGACCGTCGTCGCGATCGCGCACCGCCTGCACACGGCGCACGACGCCGACCGCGTCGCCGTCGTCGACGGGGGCCGCGTCCGCGAGATCGGGCCCCACGACGAGCTCGTCGCCGCGGGCGGCGACTACGCCCGCCTCTGGCACTCCTGGCAGCAGGAGTAGCCGCCGCGCGGCGCCCGGGTCACCGGGCGCCGCGCTGCTCCGGTCGCAGCCCCTGGAGCAGGATCGACACCATGCGCTCGCGCAGGTCGGGCGCCGCGCGCCGCACCGCCTCGGGCTGCGGGCGCGTGATCATGCCCACCGCGGTCACGAGCTCCAGGGGCGTGAGGTCGTCCCGCACGAGCCCCTCCCCCTGCGCGGCGGCGAGCAGGCTCCCGACGCCGTCGAGCGCGCGGTCCTGCGCCTCGCGCACGTCGCGCGCGAGCGCGTCGCCCGCGTGGTCGGCGAGCGCCGCGGTGAGCGCGCCGAGCTCCAGGCCGACGAGCCGCCGGACGTAGTCGTCCCAGGCGTCCTGCGGAGAGTGCGCGAGCGCCTGCGCCGCCTCCTGGGTCACGGCGTGCACCTCGTCGAGGATCGCGAGCGCCACCGCGTCGAGCAGCGCGGCCCGGGAGTCGAAGTTGCGGTAGAGCGTGCCGATCCCGACCCCCGCCGCGTCGGCGACGGCGTCGAGCGCCACGTCGCTGCCCCGTGCGGCGATCAGGGACCTCGCCGCCTGCACGACCGCCGTCCGGCGCCGTAGCGCGTCCGCGCGCATCCGCTCCTCCTGACCTGGCGGTTTGACTCCCACCCTAACCGGAGGAAGATCGTCCGGTAAACAAGCGGAGGAATATTCTCCACTTTTGAGGACCTGATGAGCGCGGCGACCACCACGACCACCTCGACCGCCGGCGCGACCAGCGCGACCAGCGCGACCGGCGCGCCCGGCACCACCCCGGAGGAGAGCCCCCGCGGCCGCGCCCCCGGCGCGCGCGGCGCGACGCCCCCGGTCGTCCGGCTCGCGGGACTGACGGCCGGGCTCGGCGCGATCCTCGTGGCGCTCCTCGCGCTGTTCATCCTCCCGTCGCTCGCGAGCGGCGCCCACGACCTCCCGATCGGCGTCGTGGGCGACCCCGCGCCGACCGCCCCGGTCGAGTCCGCCCTCGGCACCGCGGCACCCGGCGCGTTCGCGGTCGAGGCGTTCGGCACCGCGGACGACCTCGCGCAGGCCGTCCGCGAGCGCGACGTCGTCGGCGGGCTCGTGGTCACCGCGGACGGGCTCGAGGCGGTCGTCGCGAGCGCCGGGTCCACGGCGATCTCGGGCTCCCTCACGGCGGCGGCGAACGCGGTCGGCCAGGCGACGGGCCTGCCCGTGACCGTCAGCGACGTCGTGCCGCTGCCGGCGGACGACCCCACCGGCATCGGCGTCGGCGGGCTCGCGTTCCCCCTGGTCTTCGGCGGGATCGTGCCCGTCGTCGCGTTCCGCAAGGTCTTCCCGCGCAGCGACGGCTGGAAGCTCGCCGGGCTCGTGACGTTCGCCGCCGTCGGCGGGACGGTCGTGGCGGCCGTGCTGCAGCTCTGGTTCGGCAGCGTCGAGGGCGTGTTCTGGCCCGTCGCGGGCGCGATGGCGCTGGGCGTCGCGGCGCTGGCCGTGCCCCTCGCCGGTCTGCAGCAGGCGTTCGGGGCGAAGGGCTTCACGCTCGGCGCCATGTCGATGATGTTCCTCGGCAACCCGCTCGCGGGCATCGCGACCACCGGCGCGTGGCTGCCGCCGGGCCTGGGCGCACTCGGACAGGTGCTGCCGCCCGGCGCTGCCGGGACCCTCGTGCGCTCGGCCGCGTACTTCGACGGCGCGGGCGGCCTCCGTGCGGCGCTGACCCTCGTGGCGTGGGTCGTCGTGGGCGCGCTGCTGCACGTCGTGGGCACGCGGCGGGCGGCCGCGCGCGTGACGGCGGGCGTCTGATCGAGCACCATGGTGCCGATGCCTGACGCCGCGCACGACACCACGCACACCGTCCCCGCCCTGCCGAGCCCCTGGCGCGCCCGGGTGCCCCGATACGCCGACGTCGACGCGCTCGTCGCGCTGCGGCGCCTCGACGAGCTCCAGGGCACCGGGGAGAGCCACGCCGCCCGCCCCGGCATCGAGTCCGAGGTCGTCGGGCTCGCGTCGTGGACGCGGCGCCAGCTCGTCGCCGTCGGCGACGACGACGTGCCGTGCGCGTGGATCACCGTGCACGACCGCGCCGCGGGGCGCGCGACGGTGTGGGGCTACTTCGACCGCGACGTGCCCGAGGTCGACGCGATCGCCGACACGTTCTACCGCTGGGCCGAGGACGCCGCGGTCGCGATGGCGCGGCTGCGCGGCGTCACCGCCACGCGGCTCGACGAGAACCCGTTCGCGGGCGACACGCGCCAGCTCGGCTGGCTCGCGCGCGCCGGCTACGCGGAGCGCCGCACGTGGCTGCACATGGTGCGCCCGGTCACCCCCGACGAGGCCCGGCTGACCGCGCGCCCGGGCGTCAGCGTGCGGCCCGTCGAGCGGCACGAGAACGGGCTGCCCGTCGCGACCGACCTCCAGACGGTGCACGAGATGCTCGAGACGTCGTTCCAGGACCACTTCAACTCGTACCGCGAGAGCTTCACGGAGTTCGTCCAGCGGCTGCGCGAGGACCCCGGGCACAGCTGGGACCACTGGTGGCTCGCGTACGTGGAGGACGACGACGGCCGGCCCGTGCCCGCCGGCACGGTCGTGTGCTCGTCGCTCGCGGCGCCCGCGGGCGGTGCGCCGGGGACGTACGTCGAGTACATCGGGGTGACCCGCGCCGCGCGCGGTCGCGGCGTGGCCAAGTCGCTGCTCGCCACGGTGATCGCCGACGCCGCGCGCAGCGGCCGCGACCGCGTGGCCCTCGAGGTCGACGCCGACTCCCCGACCCGGGCCGACGAGCTGTACCGGTCGCTCGGCTGGGAGACCGAGCACGTCACCGAGTCGTGGTTCAAGGACCTCGAACTCGACGGCTGACGCGGTCGACGCCGAGGGGGGCCGGACGCACGCACGTCGCGGGCCCCCGGACGCCACCGGCCGCGGACCTCACGGGCGCCGGGCGTCACGCGCGGGGCGTCACGCCTTCCCCACGGGGCGCGTGCGGTCGCGCAGCCACGTCGTCGTGCCGGGGGCGAGGCCGCGCAGCTTCGGCGTCCGGTCCACCGGCGTCACGAGGAGCGCGGCGCCGTCGGGCAGCGACCACTTCAGCGCGTGGTAGACGGTCGACAGCGACGCGGTGCTCTCGACGAGCAGCAGGCCGGGCGCGACGGCGCGCGCCTCGCTCCAGGGTCCGTCGAGCGCGTCGGGCTCCTGCTCGGTCCAGGCCAGGTACACGCTCACGCGCCCATCCTGACGGTCGCCGGGCCGTCCCGCAGGGGTGCGTCGGCCCGGAGGGGGCCGTCCCGCAGGGGTGCGTCAGCCCCGAGACCGGCCAGAGGGGCACGGCGACGGACGCGGACAGGCCGGGTCAGTCGCCGGGGAGACCGGCGATGCCGCTGCTCTCGCGGCGGCCGTGGCGGCGCACGCCCGCGGCCTCGTCACGGACGAGGCGCACCCACAGCAGCACGGCGAAACCGCCGAACACCCACCACTGCAGGGCGTAGAACAGGTTCTGCAGGTTGAGCCCGGTCCCGCCCTCGATCGTCGGGCGCGGGAGCTGCGCCGGACCGCCGTCGGCGGCGGGCGGCTGCTCGGGGTCGGACGAGCGGAGCACGAGGTAGCCCGAGTAGATGGGCCCGCCCCACTCGTTGACGAGCGCCCCCGTCGACACGGAGTCCGTGAGCCCCGGCGCGGAGCCGCCCTGGCCCGCGGCCTCGGACGCCTGGAGGTAGCCGGTCACGCGCACGACGCCGGCCGGCGGCTCGAGCGCGGCGCCCTGCTCGGGGGTCGCGACCCAGCCGCGGACCACGGGCAGCACGGGGGCTCCGGAGAGCTCGGCCCACGACGCGCCCTGCGTGCCGTCGTCCGTCACGCGCAGCGGCGTGAGGACGAGGTAGCCGACGCGGCCGTCGAGCGCACGACCCTCGACGAGGAGCTGGCCGTCGGCGTCGTACTCGCCCTCGACCCACGCCTGCCGGCCGACGAGCTCCCCGGGGAACGTGGACTGCGGCGGCAGGAGCACCCCGACGCCCTCGGGCCCGGCCGCCTCGACCTCCGCGGCCTCCTGCTGCGCCGCGAGCTCGGCGCGCTGCTGCGCGCGGTCGAGCTGCCAGACGCCGAGCCGCGCGCAGACGAACGCGGCCAGCAGGAAGAGCACGAGCAGCCCGACGACGCGCGGTTGGCGGGCGACCGCCCAGAAGGACCGGGGGGCGGTGGGCTCGGGCACGTGCCCACGGTATCCGGGGCCGCGGCGAGTCCCCGAATCCGCGGGCCCGCGCGGGCGAACGTCACACGCCGCGCGCGGTCCCGGCAGCGGCGAGGGCCCGGGCGATGAGGGCCGGACGTCCCCGGCGGCGCGGCGGGCGGACGGGACCTTCGGCCCTTTGTGCCCGTCCCGACGCACGTCACACCGCGGGCGGCCGTCACGGACCGTGCACCGCCCCGGTCGATGCGGTTGTATGAAGCCGTAGTCGTTCACGAATCCCTTCCCCCTGCAGGAGCGTGAGATGAGCACGACCACCGAGCCCACCGCCTGGAGAAGCGCCGAGGTCGAGCCCCTCGACGACGCCACCCTGCGCCGCGTCGACGCATGGTGGCGCGCGGCGAACTACCTGTCCGTCGGGCAGATCTACCTGCTCGACAACCCGCTCCTGCGCACCCCGCTGGACCGCGAGCACGTCAAGCCCCGCCTCCTCGGCCACTGGGGCACGACGCCCGGGCTGAACTTCCTCTACGCGCACCTCAACCGCGCGATCGCGCAGCGCCGCCAGTCGACGATCTACGTCGCGGGCCCGGGCCACGGCGGCCCCGGCCTCGTCGCGAACGCGTACCTGGAGGGCACGTACTCCGAGACGTACTCGGACGTCACGCAGGACACCGAGGGCCTGCGGCGGCTCTTCCGCCAGTTCTCCTTCCCCGGCGGCATCCCGAGCCACGTCGCGCCGGAGACGCCCGGGTCGATCCACGAGGGCGGCGAGCTCGGCTACGCGCTCTCCCACGCGTACGGCGCCGCGTTCGACAACCCCGACCTGCTGGTCGCCGCGGTCGTGGGCGACGGCGAGGCCGAGACCGGCCCGCTCGCGACGAGCTGGCACTCGAACAAGTTCGTCAACGCGCGCAACGACGGCGTCGTCCTGCCGATCCTGCACCTCAACGGGTACAAGATCGCCAACCCGACGGTGCTCGCGCGCATCAGCGACGACGAGCTGCGCGACCTCATGATCGGCTACGGCCACACGCCCTACTTCTTCACGGGCGGGTTCGACGGCGAGGACCACGTCGAGGTGCACCGGCGCTTCGCGACGCTCCTCGACGAGGTCCTCAACCACATCGCGCAGATCAAGGCCGACGCCGCCGCGGGCAACGACGAGCGCCCCGCGTGGCCGATGATCGTCTTCCGCACGCCCAAGGGCTGGACGTGCCCGCCGGACATCGACGGCAAGAAGACCGAGGACTCGTGGCGCGCGCACCAGGTGCCGCTCGCGAGCGCCCGGGACACCCCGGAGCACCTGGAGGTGCTGCGCGGCTGGCTCGAGTCCTACCGGGCCGACGAGCTGTTCGACGAGGACGGCCGCCTGGTCGACGACGTCGCCGCGCTCGCGCCGCAGGGCGCGCTGCGCATGAGCGACAACCCGCACGCGAACGGCGGTCTCCTGCTCAAGGACCTTCGCCTTCCCGACTTCCGCGACTACGCGGTGGACGTCGAGGGCCCGGGCAGCGCCGTCGCGGAGGCGACGCGCGTCCTCGGCCAGTGGCTCACCGACGTCGTGCGCCTGAACCCGGACAACTTCCGGATCTTCGGGCCCGACGAGACGGCGTCGAACCGGCTCCAGGCCGTGTACGAGGTCACGGACAAGCAGTGGAACGCGGACTTCTTCGGGCCCGACGTCGACGAGCACCTCGCGCGCGCCGGCCGGGTCATGGAGATGCTGTCGGAGCACCAGTGCCAGGGCTGGCTCGAGGGCTACCTGCTCACCGGGCGGCACGGCCTGTTCACGAGCTACGAGGCCTTCATCCACATCGTCGACTCGATGTTCAACCAGCACGCGAAGTGGCTCAAGGTGACCAACCACATCCCGTGGCGCCGGCCCGTCGCGAGCCTCAACTACCTGCTGTCGAGCCACGTGTGGCGCCAGGACCACAACGGCTTCAGCCACCAGGACCCGGGCTTCATCGACCACGTGGTCAACAAGAAGGCCGAGATCGTCCGCGTCTACCTGCCGCCGGACGCGAACACGCTGCTCTCGACCTACGACCACTGCCTGCGCTCGCGCCAGTACGTCAACGTGGTCGTGGCGGGCAAGCAGCCCGCGCCGCAGTTCCTGTCCATGGACGAGGCGATCGCGCACTGCACGCGCGGCCTCGGCATCTGGGAGTGGGCGGGCACCGAGGTCGAGGGCGAGGACCCGGACGTCGTGCTCGGCTCGGCGGGCGACGTCCCGACGCTCGAGGTGCTCGCCGCGGCGGACATCCTGCGGCGGCGCATCCCCGACCTCAAGGTCCGGGTCGTCAACGTCGTGGACCTCATGCGCCTGCAGGACGCCAACGAGCACCCGCACGGGTTGTCGGACAAGGACTTCGACACGCTGTTCACGACCGACAGGCCGGTCATCTTCAACTACCACGGGTACCCGTGGCTGATCCACCGGCTCACGTACCGCCGCACGAACCACCCCAACATCCACGTGCGGGGCTACAAGGAGGAGGGCACCACCACCACGCCGTTCGACATGGCGATGCTCAACGACATCGACCGCTACCACCTCGTGATCGACGTGATCGACCGCGTGCCGTCCCTGCGCTCCACGTACGCCGGGCTGCGCCAGGAGATGGTCGACGCCCGGCTCGCGGCCCGCCAGTACACGCGCGAGCACGGGGAGGACATCCCCGAGGTCCGCGACTGGGTCTGGCCCGACGTCGGCGAGACGGCGACCGAGGAGGGCGGTCCGCAGTACAACGGCGCGAGCGCCGCTGCGCAGGACACCGGAGGAGACAACGAGTGAGCGACACCGCTCGCAGCATCTACATCACCTCGCCCGAGGGCGAGACGGGCAAGTCCACGATCGCGCTGGGGGTCCTCGACCTGCTGGTCCGCAAGGTCCAGCGGGTCGGGGTCTTCCGGCCGGTCACCCGGGCCGCGGGCCCGGACGTGCAGGACTACGTGCTCGAGCTCCTGCTCGCGCACGACGGCGTGGAGCTCACCGCGGACCAGGCGATCGGCGTCACGTACGAGGACGTGCACGCCGACCCGGAGGCCGCGCTCTCGCAGATCGTCGCGCGGTACCACGAGGTCGCGAGCCAGTGCGACTTCGTCGTGGTGGTCGGGACGGACTACACCGACGTCGCGGGCCCCACCGAGCTGTCGTTCAACGCGCGCGTCGCGGCGAACCTCGGCGCGCCGGTCCTCCTCGTCGTGTCCGGCAAGGGACGCACGCCCGACGCCGTGGGCAACCTCATCGAGGTGAGCGTCGCCGAGCTCCGGTCGCAGCACGCGCAGCCGATCGGCGTCGTCGCGAACCGCGTCGACCCGGGCGACCTCGACGCGGTGCGCGCCCTGCTCGGCGCGCTCGGCCCGGACGGCGAGCCGATCGCCGGGGCGGGGACGGCGTCGGGCACGACGGCGGACCACGCACCGGGCACGCGACTGCCCGGCTGGGCGGTGCCCGAGGACCCGTTCCTCGACGCCCCGACCGTGCGCGCGCTCATGGAGGCCGTGGGCGGGTCGCTCGCGTTCGGCGAGGAGGCGCTCCTCGGCCGCGAGGCCACCGACCTGCTCGTCGGCGCCATGTCGTTCGAGCACCTCCTCGACCGGCTCACCGACGGCGCCGTCGTCATCACGCCCGGCGACCGCGTGGACATCCTCATCGGGCTGCTCGCGGCGCACTCCGCGTCCGGGTTCCCGTCGCTCGCCGGCGTCATCCTCAACGGCGGGTTCTTCCCGCCCGAGTCGACGGCGCGCCTCGTCGCGGACCTCGACCCGAGCCTGCCGATCATCCGCACCGACCTCGGGACGTTCCGCTCCGCGAGCGCCGCCGCGAGCGCGCGCGGCCGCGTGACCAAGGAGTCGCAGCGCAAGGTCGACACGGCGCTCGCGCTGTTCGAGCAGAGCGTCGACGGCGCGGCGCTCCTCGCGGGTCTCGACGTGCCGCGCCCCGAGGTCGTCACGCCGCTCATGTTCGAGTACGAGCTGCTCTCGCGTGCCCGCGCGGACCGCAAGCACGTCGTGCTGCCCGAGGGCGACGACGACCGCATCCTGCGCGCCGCGTCGACGCTCCTCGGCCGCCATGTCGCCGAGCTGACGATCCTCGGCGACGAGCAGAAGGTGCGGGCCCGCGCGGCCGAGCTCGGCCTCGACATCGACGCCGCGCACGTCGTCAGCCCGCACGACCCGGAGCTCGTCGAGCGCTTCTCCGCGGAGTACCAGCGCCTGCGCGCGCACAAGGGCATGACGCTCGAGGAGGCGCGCGAGCGCGTCCAGGACGTGTCGTACTTCGGCACGATGATGGTCCACCTCGGGCTCGCGGACGGCATGGTCTCGGGGGCGAAGCACACGACGGCGCACACCATCAAGCCGTCGTTCGAGATCATCAAGACCCAGCCCGGCGTCTCCGTCGTGTCGTCCGTGTTCCTCATGTGCCTGCAGGACCGCGTGCTCGTGTACGGCGACTGCGCCGTCATCCCCGACCCGACGGCCGAGCAGCTCGCGGACATCGCGATCTCGTCGGCCGCGACCGCGCAGCAGTTCGGCGTGGACCAGCGGGTCGCGATGCTGTCGTACTCGACGGGCGAGTCCGGCTCGGGCGCCGACGTCGACAAGGTGCGACGCGGCACGGCGCTCGTCCGCGAGCGCCGCCCCGACCTGTTCGTCGAGGGGCCGATCCAGTACGACGCCGCCGTGGACGCGTCCGTCGCGGCGTCGAAGATGCCGGGCTCGGACGTCGCGGGCCGCGCGACGGTGTTCATCTTCCCGGACCTCAACACGGGCAACAACACCTACAAGGCCGTGCAGCGCTCCGCGGGCGCCGTCGCGGTCGGACCGGTCCTCCAGGGCCTCAACAAGCCGGTGAACGACCTCTCGCGCGGCGCGCTCGTGCAGGACATCGTCAACACCGTCGCCATCACCGCGATCCAGGCGCAGGCCCCGGCCGACGTGCCCGCCCCGTCCACGACCCCCGTCCCCCAGGGAGCCACCTCATGACGATCCTGCCCGAGGGCGAGCGCCCGAACCCTTACAGCGCGTACGGCGCGCACGGGTCCGTGCTCGTCATGAACTCGGGGTCGTCCTCGCTCAAGTACCAGCTCGTCAACCCCGTCGGCGGCGAGGCCATCGCCGCCGGCACGATCGAGCGCATCGGCGAGGACTCCGGCATCATCAAGCACCGGTTCGCCGGGAACACGACGACGCGCGAGGAGCCGGTCGCGGACCACGGCGAGGCGCTGCGCATCGCCCTCGGCCTGTTCGACGAGGTCGGCCCCACGCTCGCGGACGCCGACGTGTACGCGGTCGGCCACCGCGTCGTGCACGGCGGTGCCGTGTTCTCGTCGCCCGTGCTCGTGGACGACGAGGTCGTGCGCCAGATCTCCGACCTGTCGCCCCTCGCGCCCCTGCACAACCCGCCGAACGTCAAGGGCATCGAGGTCGCGCGCGAGCTGCTGCCGGACGTGCCGCACGTCGCCGTGTTCGACACCGCGTTCTTCTCGACGCTCCCCGACGCCGCGTCCACGTACGCGCTCGACCGGGCCGTCGCGCAGGAGCACGGCGTGCGCCGGTACGGCTTCCACGGCACGAGCCACCAGTACGTGTCCGGCAAGGTCGCGCGCGTCCTCGGGCGCCGCATCGAGGGGCTCAACACGATCGTGCTGCACCTCGGCAACGGCGCGTCCGCGTCGGCCGTGCGCGGCGGCGTCGCAGTGGACACGTCGATGGGCATGACCCCGCTGGAGGGCCTCGTCATGGGCACCCGCACCGGCGACATCGACGCGGCGGTCGTGTTCCACCTCGCGCGCAACGCGGGCATGAGCATCGACGAGATCGACGACCTGTTCAACAAGCGCTCGGGCGTCAAGGGCCTGTCCGGCGTCAACGACTTCCGCGAGCTGCGCCGGCTCATCGACGCCGGTGACGAGGACGCGCGCCAGGCGTTCGAGGTGTACATCCACCGGCTGCGCAAGTACGTCGGCGCCTACCACGCCGTGCTCGGCCGCGTCGACGTCCTCGCGTTCACGGCGGGCGTCGGCGAGAACGACGCGCACGTGCGCGCCGCCGTCGTCGAGGGCCTGGAGCCGCTCGGCCTTGCCGTCGACCCGGAGCGCAACGCCGTGCAGTCCGGCGAGCCGCGCGTCGTCTCGCCCGACTGGACGAGCACGCTCGTCATGGTCGTGCCGACCATGGAGGAGCTCGCCATCGCACGCCAGTGCGTGGAGGCCGTCGAGGCCGCGTCCCGCGCCGGCTGACGGGAACGCGCCCGACCCCGCCGGGTCGGACGCCGCCGCGCGGTCGCGTCGGCGGTGGGATGCTCGGGCGGTGACCGTTCTCATCGACCCGCCCGCGTGGCCCGCGCACGGGACGCTGTTCAGCCATCTCGTCTCGGACACGTCGCTCGCCGAGCTGCACGCGTTCGCCGCGAGCATCGGCGTGAGCCCGCGCGCGTTCGACCTCGACCACTACGACGTCGCGGCCGAGCGGTACGACGTCGCGGTCGCGGCGGGCGCGGTGCCGGTTGGGGGCCGCGAGCTCGCGCGTCGGCTCGGCGCGTCCGGCCTGCGCGTGCCGGGCCGGGCGCGTCGTGCGGCGAAGGCGGACGCGCTGCTCGCCCGGTGGGACGCGCTCCTGCCGGGCGCGCGCGAGGTCGGCGTCGAACTGGTCGAGCGCTGGCACGAGCCGCACCGCGTCTACCACGGTCCCGAGCACCTCGTGCACGCGCTCGACTCGCTCGCGCTCCTGGAGGGGCGTCCGCCGGGCGTGCCCGACGCCGCGGGCTCGCCCGGGCACGCGGGGACGGGTGCGCCGTCGGCTCCCGGCGCCACGACGCCCGGGGTGACGCAGCTCGCGCTGTGGTTCCACGACGCGGTGCACGACGGCGAGGCGGGCCGGGACGAGGAGCGGTCGGCCGCGCTCGCCGGGGCCCGGCTGGCGGGGCGGCTCGACGCGGGTGCGGTCGACGAGGTGGTGCGGCTGGTGCTCGTCACGACGGACCACTCCCCCGCCGCCGACGACCGGACCGGGGCCCTCGTGTCCGACGCGGACCTCGCGGTCCTCGCGTCGGCGCCCGACCGGTACGCACGGTACGTGCGCCAGGTGCGCGCCGAGTACGCGCACGTGCCCGACGACGCGTTCCGCACCGGCCGCGCCGCCGTCCTGCGCGCGCTGCTCGCGGGCGACGCGCTGCTCCGCACGGCCGAGGGCGCGACGCGCTGGGAGGAGCGTGCCCGCGCGAACCTCACCGCGGAGCTCGCGGCCCTCGACTCCCCCACCTGACCCGCCGAACATGTGCTTGTCTCCCGTCGCGGACGCTCGACGGGCGACAAGAGCATGGTCGGCGGGCTACGAGCGCATGGTCGGCGCTAGGGTCGGGCCGTGACCGACGACCCGCCGGCCCCGCGCTCCGTCGCATCCCCACGGGCGTCGAGGGTCCGGCCCCGCGGTGCACGACGGCGGCGCTCCACCCTGTGGACGGCCGCCGGGCTCGCGGTGGTCGTGCTGGCGCCGTTCGTCGTCGTGCAGGCCGTCGGGCGCACCCGCGTGGTCGCGGCGGACGCCGTGCCCGAGCGTGACGCGATCGTCGTGCCCGGCGCGGGGCTGCGGCCGGACGGCACGCCGTCCACCTACCTGCGGCGCCGGCTCGACGCCGCCGCGGACCTCTGGGCGCGGGGCCTCGCCCCCGTCGTGCTCGTGAGCGGCGACGCGCACGACGACTACGACGAGCCCGGCTCGATGCGCGCGTGGCTCCTGGACCGCGGCGTGCCCGACGACGCGATCGTGCTCGACCGCGAGGGCTACGACACGCACGCGACGTGCACGCGCGCGGTGTCGGAGCTCGGCCTCGGCGCGGCGGTGGTCGTGACGCAGGGCTACCACCTGCCGCGCACGCTGTTCTCGTGCCGCGTCGCGGGCCTCGACGCCGTGGGGGTCGGCGTCAGCGCGGCGAGCGTGGAGCCGTGGAAGGCCGTGCTCTACCGCGTGCGCGAGGTCCCCGCGGCGACGAAGGCCCTGCTCGACGCCGTACGTCGCTGAACCCGGCGCCGGGCCGGCCGGGCCGGGACACCCGACCCGCCCGGTCCGTGCACCCGAGCGGGCTGCTCAGGGCATCCGCAGGCGGCGCATGACGTCGAGCGCGGACGTGAGGACCTTGCTCGGGAGCTCGCCGCCGAGCTGGTACAGCGTGTCGAGCGTGAGGCCCTGGTTCGCGCCGCGCTGCACGGAGATCGTCTGCGCCTCGGTGAGCGCCTCGATCCCCTCGCGCCCGTGCCGGCGCCCCAGCCCCGACGCCTTGAACCCGCCCATCGGCGCCCCGACGGACCCCCACGCGGACGAGTACCCGTCGTTGACGTTGACCGTCCCCGCCTCGACGCGCGCCGCGATCCGCCGGCCGCGCGCGACGTCGCGCGTCCAGACGCTCGCGTTGAGCCCGAGCTCGGAGTCGTTCATGACGCGCACGGCCTCGTCGTCGCTCGCGACGCGGCGCACGGCCACGACCGGGCCGAACGTCTCCTCCCGGGCGCACGCGGCGTCGTCGGGCACGTCGTCGAGGACGGTGGGCGCGTAGAACCACGGCCCGATGTCGGCCCGGTGCACGCCGCCCGCGAGGACGCGCGCGCCCCGGGCGATCGCGTCCTCGACGTGCGCGACGACCCGGTCGAGCTGGTCCTGCGACGTGAGCGAGCCCATGTCCGCGGAGTAGTCGAGGCCCGCGCCGAGCCGCATCTCGCGCACGAGCGGCACGAACTCGTCGAGGAACGCGTCCGCGACGTCCTCGTGCAGCACGAGGCGCTCGATCGACACGCAGAGCTGGCCGGAGTTCGAGAAGCACGCGCGCACCGCGCCGCGTGCGGCCGCGCGCACGTCGGCGTCCGCCGCGACGTAGAGCGGGTTCTTGCCGCCGAGCTCGAGCGTCGCGCCGATGAGCCGCTCTCCCGCGCGCGCCGCGACCTTGCGTCCCGTGGCCGTCGAGCCGGTGAACGCGATGTGGTCCACGTGGTCGGTGAGCGCGGCACCGACGTCCCCGCCGCCCGCGACGACGAGGAAGAGGTCCGCGGGCAGGCCCGCCTCCTCGAGCAGCTCGGCACCCCACAGGGCGGTGAGCGTCGTCTGCAGGTCCGGCTTGAGCACGACGGCGTTGCCCGCCACGAGCGCGGGCACGGCCTCGGCGAACGCGAGCGTCAGCGGGTAGTTCCACGGTGCGATGACACCGACGACCCCGACCGGGCGGCGGTGCACGCGCGTCCCCGTCAGGACGGGCAGCATCCCGGGCGCGCGCCGGTCCGCGAGGTAGCGCGGCCCGCGCTGGGCGTAATGGCGCGTGAGGATCGCGACGTCCGCGACCTCCTCGAACGCGCTGCGCCGCGACTTGCCCGACTCCATCTGGACGAGGTCGAGGCCGTCCGACTGGCGCGCGAGCACGAGCTCGCCGAACCGGCGCACCACCGCCGCGCGCTCGCGCACGGACCGCGCGGCCCAGGCGGGCTGCGCGGCGCGGGCGCGCTCGACGGCGCGGGCGACGTCGTCGGTGGAGGACACGGGGATCGCGGCGAGGGGCGCGCCCGTGAACGGGAGGACCGAGCGGTGCATGCCCGCCTCGTTGCCCGTGACGAGGCGGCGCGCGAGGGGGGCCACGACGTCCGGCTCGAGGACGTACGTCGCGGCCGGGTTCTCGGGGTCGATCAGGCCGTCCAGCGCGGCGCCGTCGCCGTGCCCGGAACCGGGTGTGCCGGAGGAGCTCGTCATGGGGACAGGCTACGTGCTCCGGGTGACAGAGCCCCGACCGGGAGCTCCCAGGTGGTGAGCACCGGTCGGAACCCCTGCCGCGCCCAGAACGGGGCGGACAACGGGTTGAGGACGCCGTGGTGGAGCAGCACGACGGCGCCGGGGCCGAGCCGGTCCCGCACGCGCGCGAGCGCGGCGTCCACGAGCGCGCCGCCGACCCCGCCGCCGCGGGACCCGTCCGTGACGTGGAGGAGCACGAGGTAGGAGACCGGTCCCGCGGTCACGGTCCCCGCGACCGCCCCGGCGCGCTCCGGCGGCTCGACGGCGACGACGCCCACGACCTCGCCCGCGTCCTCGCCGCGCGCCGGGGACCGGCGGGCCACGAGCACCGTCGTCGCCGGGTTCGCGACCGCCCCCGCGACCTGCGCCGCGAGGTGCTCGCGCGCCCGGGGCCGCACGCGGGCCGCGCCGACGAGCTCGTCGTACTCGAGCTCGGCGAGCTGGTGCTCGACGACGTCCGTGACGTCCGAGGGACCGGCGTCCGCGAGCACGACCCCCGGCGCGACGCGCGGCGACGCGGGCGGGGCGTCCCGGCGCGCGGCGAGGTGGACGGTCGGACGCAGCCCGCTCGCCGCGAGCGCCCCGACCGCCTCGACGTCCCGGCTCGGCCACAGGAGCACGAGGCCGTGGTCGCGCGGCGCGGGCCCGCGCTCGGGCCGCCCGTCGCCGTCGGGCGCGACGCCGGGTGCGCCGCCCACGCGCGTGGTCCACGCGTCGACCAGGGCGCGGACCGCACCCCCCACGTCCGGGCCCGCGGCACGCGCGCGCAGCCGGTGCTCGCGCAGCGGCCGGAACGTCGCCGCCGCCGACCCGGCAGGCACGTCCCCGGACGTCGCGAGCCCCGCGGCGCGCGAGCCGTCCGGGAGGCGCACGGCGACCAGGCGCTCGTCGCCCGGCACCGCGCCGAGGTCGGGGACCGCGACGAGCGCGTCGTGCGCCGCGACGCGTGCCCGGTGCTCGGCCTCGAGCGCGGCGAGGTCGTCGCCGTCGGGCTCCCAGGCGCGGACCGCCGGGGTCATCGCCCGGCGTCGCAGGCGTCCGGCGCCCCGAGCGGCCTGCCGAGCACGACGCAGTCCTGGTCGACGTAGCCGAGCCGCTCGTAGAAGCCGCGCACGGCCTCGTTCGTCGAGCGCACCATGAGACGCACGGCGCGGGCGCCGCGCGCGGCCAGCCACGCCTCGGCGGCCACCACGACGGCGCGCCCGGTGCCGCGCCCCTGCAGGCGCGGGTCGACGGCCACGTAGTAGAGCCACCCGCGGTGCCCGTCGATGCCCGCCATCGCGGTGGCGACGACCTCGCCCGCGCGGACGACGACGTCGCCCGGCCCCGCGTCGTCGGACTCCGCCGCCCCGTCACGGAGCGCGGCGAGGTCGCGCGCCGCCCGGCCCACGAGCACGGTCGAGGTCTCGCCGAGGCGCGCGTCGGCGAGGTCGCGGTACGGGTCGTTCCACGGGCGGGTGAGGCCGCACGCGCGCCACAGCGCGACGACCGCCTCGACGTCGTCGTCCACGACCTCGGAGAGGACGACGTCCCCGCCCGGACCCGGCAGGGCGCCCGGCTCCCCGTCGCCCGCGAGGGTCAGCCGGGGCCCGTCCGCGATCCGTCCGGCCACGGTGCGGGTCAGCGCGGCTGGTACGGCGAGACGACGACCTCGACGCGCTGGAACTCCTTGAGGTCGGAGTACCCGGTCGTGGCCATCGCGCGCCGCAGCGCGCCGACGAGGTTGAGCGTGCCGTCCGCCTGGCGGCCCGGGCCGAACAGGATCTCCTCCAGCGTGCCCGCCGTGCCGACGCGGACGCGCTCGCCGCGCGGGAGCTGCGCGTGGTGCGCCTCGGAACCCCAGTGCCAGCCGTGGCCCGGCGCCTCCTCGGCGCGCGCGAGGGCCGCGCCGAGCATCACGGCGTCCGCGCCGCACGCGACCGCCTTGACGAGGTCGCCCGAGCGCCCGACGCCGCCGTCCGCGATGACGTGGACGTACCGGCCGCCCGACTCGTCGAGGTAGTCGCGACGGGCCGCCGCGACGTCCGCGACCGCCGTCGCCATGGGCGCGTGGATGCCGAGCGAGACGCGCGTCGTGTGCGCCGCTCCCCCGCCGAACCCGACGAGCACGCCGGCCGCGCCCGTGCGCATGAGGTGCAGCGCCGCGGTGTAGGTGGACGCGCCGCCCACGACGACCGGGACGTCGAGCTCGTAGATGAACCGCTTGAGGTTGAGCGGCTCCGCGACGCCCGAGACGTGCTCGGCCGACACCGTGGTGCCGCGGATGACGAACAGGTCGACGCCCGCGTCGACCACCGTCTGGTAGTGCTCCTGCGTGCGCTGCGGCGACAGGGCGCCCGCGACGGTCACGCCGGCCGCGCGGATCTCCTTGAGCCGCTGCGTGATGAGCTCCGGCTTGATGGGCTCGGCGTAGATCTCCTGCATGCGCCGCGTCGCCTCGACCGGCTCGAGCGCGGCGATCTCCTCGAGCAGCGCCGTCGGGTCGTCGTAGCGCGTCCACAGGCCCTCGAGGTCGAGCACGCCGAGGCCGCCGTGGTTGCCGAGCGCGACGGCCGTGGCCGGGCTCATCACCGAGTCCATGGGCGCCGCGAGGATCGGGAGCTCGAAGTGGTACGCGTCGATCTGCCAGCCGACCGACACCTCCTCCGGGTCGCGCGTGCGCCGGGACGGCACCACGGCGATGTCGTCGAAGGAGAACGCGCGCCGACCGCGCTTGCCACGTCCGATCTCGATCTCGTTGCTCACCGGGCCAGCCTACCGGCGGGCCGCGGGCGCCACCGCCGTGTGGGTGGGCGCTGGCAGGGTGACGGTCGTCGCCGGGACGACCGGCGACGGCCGGCGCGACGAGCGACGGCGACGAGCGACCCGCACGAGGTGGACCATGACGACGACGCCCTGGACGGCGGGACCGCTCCTCGGTCTCGACACGGAGACCACGGGCGTCGACGTCGCGACCGACCGCGTCGTCACGGCGGCGCTCGTGCTGCGCGAGCCCGGCTCCACGCACGTGCGCACGTGGCTGCTCGCGCCGGGGATCGACATCCCGGCCGAGGCGACGTCGATCCACGGCGTCACGACGGCGCACGCCGCCGCCCACGGGAGCGCGCCCGCCGCGGCGCTGGACGAGATCGCGACGCTCGTCGTGGACGCGCAGCGCGACGGCGTGCCGCTCGTCGCGTACAACGCGGCGTTCGACCTCGCGATCCTCGACGCGGAGCTCGTCCGGCACGGCCTGCCGACGCTGGCCGCACGCCTCGGGCGGCCCGTGCGGCCGGTGCTCGACCCGCTCGTGCTCGACCGGGCGTGGGACCCGGCGCGCGAGGGCAAGCGCCGGCTCGTCGACCTGTGCGCGCGGTACGAGGTGCTCGACGTCGGCCCCCTGCACACCGCGGACGCCGACGTGCTCGCGACGCTCGACCTGCTCGACGCGCTCGCGCGGGCCTTCCCGGGGCTGGCCGCGCTCGGCGCCGACGCCCTGCACGACCTCCAGGTGGACGCCCACCGCCGCTGGGTGGACGCGCTCGACCCGGAGCGCGACCAGCCGTACGTCGGCGCCGGGGCGGACGGCCGCTGGCCCGCGTGAGCCGCGCGTGGTTGTGCCACCCGTCACGCCGCTATCTCATGAAACGGATGGAGAACGTGTGAGGAAAGGATGATCACCGGCCTGCAGCCACGCGTCGAGGGGCCGATATCTCATGGATGAGTTATGGTCGCCAGCATGACCATGATCGACGACGCCCCCCTGACGCAGGTCGGCGCGCTCATCCGCGGCGCCCGCCAGAACCGGGGCCTCACGCAGACCCAGCTCGCCGAGCGGCTCGGGACGAGCCAGAGCGCCGTCCACCGCATCGAGCAGGGTGCCCAGAACCTCAGCCTCGAGATGCTCAACCGCATCAGCCTCGCGCTCGACTCCGAGATCATCAGCCTCGGTGGCCCCAAGCACGCCCACCTGCGCGTGCAGGGCGGCCACACCCTGTCCGGGCGCATCGAGGTCAACTCCTCGAAGAACGGCGCCGTCGCGCTCCTGTGCGCGTCGCTGCTCAACCGCGGCCGCACGACGCTGCGCGGGGTCGCGCGCATCGTCGAGGTCGACCGGATCGTCGACGTGCTGCGCTCGATCGGCGTCCGCGCGACCTGGACGACCGGCGGGCGCGACCTCGAGATCGTCGTGCCGGACCGCCTCGACCTCGCCGCGATCGACGTCGACGCCGCGCGTCGCACGCGCTCGATCATCATGTTCCTCGGCCCGCTGCTCGGCCTGCGGGACGCGTTCGAGCTGCCCTACGCGGGCGGCTGCGACCTCGGCACGCGCACCGTCGAGCCGCACATGATCGCCCTGCGGCCCTTCGGCCTGGCCGTGACCGCCACGGGCGGCAACTACCACGCGACCGTCGCGCCGGCGTCCGGCACCGACCTGACCGTCGTGCTCACCGAGCGCGGGGACACGGTGACGGAGAACGCGCTCATGGCCGCGGCCCGCCGCGACGGCGTCACGACGATCCGCAACGCGAGCCCGAACTACATGGTCCAGGACCTGTGCTTCTACCTCGAGCTCCTCGGCGTGCGCGTCGAGGGCATCGGCACGACGACGCTGCGCGTCCACGGCCGCACGGACATCGACGTGGACGTGGAGTACGCCGTCTCGGAGGACCCGGTCGAGGCGATGAGCCTGCTCACCGCGGGCATCGTCACCGGCTCCGAGATCACCGTGGCGCGCGTGCCGATCGAGTTCATGGAGATCGAGCTCGCGACCCTCGCGGAGATGGGCCTGCGCTACACGCTGAGCGCGGAGTACGTGGCGCGCAACGGGCGCACGCG
Organism: Cellulosimicrobium composti; assembly: GCF_009711085.1. GTDB lineage: Bacteria > Actinomycetota > Actinomycetes > Actinomycetales > Cellulomonadaceae > Cellulosimicrobium > Cellulosimicrobium composti. Next base: position 126,836 of record NZ_WMKA01000006.1, on the reverse strand, counting down.
GCTCGTGGACGTCACCGTGCACCCGAGCGAGCTGCACGCGCCGATCGACAAGATCCACCCCATGCCGTTCCCCGGCCTCAACATCGACAACCTGCCGTTCTTCGCGGTCATCGCCGCGAACGCGCACGGCACGACGCTCATCCACGACTGGGTCTACGAGGGTCGCGCCATCCACCTCACCGACCTCACGCGGCTCGGCGCGGACGTGCGCCTGCTCGACGCGCACCGCCTCCAGGTCACGGGCCCGACGCGCTGGTCCGGCGCCGAGGTGAGCTGCCCGCCCGCGCTGCGCCCCGCCGTCGTCATCCTGCTCGCGATGCTCGCCGCGAAGGGCACGTCCGTGCTCCGCGGCGTCGACATCATCGCCCGCGGGTACGAGGGCCTCACCGAGCGCCTTCGCGAGCTCGGGGCGAACATCGAGACGTTCCGCGACTGACGCGCCGCCCGACGCGACGCCCGGAGCCCGGGCGACCGCGGGCCGCACGACGGCCGCTCCGGGCCGGCCTCCCCGCCGGGAGGCCGGCCCGTGGCGTCACTTCGGGTAGACCGCGTCGACCTCGACCTCGACGAGCCAGCCGTTGACCGGCAGGTTCTCGATCTCGAGCGCGAAGCGCGACGGTCGCGCCGGGTTCACGACCATCGGCTTCGTCGTCGTCGAGCCGAGCTGGACGTCGAGCGTCGCGCCGGTCGCCAGGTTCGTGTTGGCGAAGAACTGGCGGTAGGCGCGGTTCCAGCCGGCGAAGTCCATCTTCTCCTCGCCCTCGGGGTTCTGGAGGAAGACGCGCATCGAGACGACGTCGTCGTAGGAGAGCCCGGCCTTCTCGAGGTTCTCCCCGATGCGCATGAGGGCGTTGATGCCCTGCGCCTCCGTGATCGTCACCCCGGCGGGCAGGACGCCGCCCGGGAACACGTCGGTCGGGATGTAGCGCTGCTCGGCCGTGACGCCCGCCCCGGAGTTCATCGCCGAGGGCCCGAGGCCGGACGACTTGTACCAGGAGACGTTCTTGCCGATGGCCACGCCGTCCGCGATCTGCGCCGTGTCCCCCGTGATGAAGGAGACGGCCTCGGTCGGCTTGGGCTCGAACAGCTTGCCCGCGGCGACCGCGGTCCCGGGGACGGCGACGGCGGCGGTGAGGGCGACGGCGAGGACGACCTTGCTGCGGTTCTTCATGCATGCCTCCAGGCGAAGACGACGGGCGCCACCGTGGCGCCTCGTCCCGGCGGCCCGAGGGCGACCGGAGCGGCGACGCTAGACACCCGCCGTTTCGGCGTCGTGACGGCCACGTGTCCGGTCGGCGTCGGGCGTCGCCGCAGGTGACGCCCTCTTCCGCGTCCTCCCGCGGGTCGGTCCGACAGCGATGTCACAGAACGTTTACGAGATCGATGTCGCGTTGACGGACCCGAAACGTGCCGGACCCCGGCACGCGACGCGGCGTCCTTAACGTCGGGCGCGGCGCTGACGGAGGCACCCGGCATCGTGGGCCGGGCCGACCGTCCGTCAGGCCGTGGACGAGAGGGCTCCAGCCACATGGTCACTGACGAGAAGACGTCCGGCGTCTCGCGCCGCAGCTTCCTCCAGGCCGTCGGGGTCGGCTCCAGCGCCGGCGTCATGTTCGCGACGATGGGTGCGGTCGGGCTCGCCCCGACCGCCGCCGCGCAGCCGAAGGCCGACTCGTGGACGCCGCCGAAGGGCAGCGACTTCACGCTCACCGGTCGGTCCGCCAAGAAGGTCGTGATCGTCGGCGCCGGGCCGGCGGGCCTGGCGTCGGCGTACGAGCTGCAGAAGGCGGGCTACAAGGTCACCGTGCTCGAGGCGCGCCACCGCCCCGGCGGCCGCACGCTGACGATACGCGGGGGCGACTCCGAGACCGACATCAACGGCGTCACGCAGAAGGCGAACTTCGCCGACGGCATCTACATGAACGCCGGCGCAGGCCGCATCGCGCAGTGGATGGTCACCATGGACTACCTGCGCGAGCTCGGCGTGCCCTACGAGGTGTTCACGAACGCGAACGCGGACGCCTACCTCTACAACGAGCGCTCCGGCGCGACGCCCGGCAACCCGATCCGCTACCGCACCGCGAAGGCCGACGTGTTCGGCTACACGTCGGAGCTGCTGAGCTACGCGACCGACCAGGGCGCCCTGGACCAGAAGCTCACCGACGCGGACAAGGAGAACCTGCGCTCGTTCCTGCGCTCGTGGGGCTCGCTCCAGTCCGACGGCACCTACCGCGGCGGCGCGAACCGCGGGTACTCCGTCTACCCCTCGGCGTGGAACGAGCACGGCACGCCGCTCCCGGGCCCCGGCTCGGTGTCGGAGGTCCTGGCCTCGAAGGTGGGCCAGTACTTCCCGTTCGAGATCAACTGGGAGCAGTCGATGCTCATGTTCCAGCCCAAGGGCGGCATGGACACGACGTACGACTACTTCGTCCGCGCGATCGGCAAGCAGAACGTGCAGTTCAACTCGCCCGTCACGGGCGTGCAGAACACGTCGAAGGGCGTGACGGTCACCTACACCGCGCACAACGGCAAGACGCGCCAGGTCGACGCGGACTTCGCGATCGTCTCCGCCCCCGCGGGCCTGATGCGGCGCTGGGACACCAACTGGGGACCGGACATCGACGCCGCCCTCGGGGAGTTCGCGGTCGGCTCGCCCGCCGGCAAGATCGGCCTGCAGTACCGCTCGCGGTTCTGGGAGGACGACCACCGCATCTTCGGCGGCATCACCGAGACCGACATGGACCTCGCGCACATCTGGTACCCGTCGTACGGGTACGGCGAGCGCCGGGGCCTCGTCGTCGGCTACTACAACACCGGGGCCAACGCACGCACCTACGCGGACATGACGCCGCGCCAGCGCGAGATGCGCGCCGTCGAGCAGGGCGTGAAGATCCACGGCGAGAAGTACCGGACCGAGCTCGAGTCGTCGTTCTCGATCGCGTGGCACAAGGTGCCCTACATCGAGGGCGCGTGGGCCTACCCCAACACCCAGTCGTCGCGCTTCAAGCAGCTCCAGCAGGGCGCGGGGAACGTCTACTTCGCGGGCGACTGGATGTCGGAGATCTCGGCCTGGCAGCACGGCGCGTTCTGGTCCGCCCGGTACGCGGTCCAGGCGCTGCACGCACGCGTCATGTCGTCGTGAGCCGCGAGGCGCCGCAGCCCTGACACGCCGACGGCCCCGTCCCGACCCTCGAGGGTCGGGACGGGGCCGTCGGTGCGAGAAGCCTCAGAAGCCGGTGTAGTTCGGGGCCTCGACCGTCATCTGGACGTCGTGCGGGTGGCTCTCCTTGAGCGACGCCGACGTGATGCGGATGAAGCGGCCCTTCTCCTGCAGCTCGGGGACCGTGCGCGCACCGACGTAGAACATCGTCTGGTGCAGGCCGCCCACGAGCTGGTGCGCGACCGTGCCGAGCGAGCCCTTGTACGGCACCTGGCCCTCGACGCCCTCCGGGACGATCATGTCGTCGCTCGTGACCTCGGCCTGGAAGTAGCGGTCCTTCGAGTACGACTTCTTGCCGCGCGAGGACATCGCGCCCATCGAGCCCATGCCGCGGTACGCCTTGTACTGCTTGCCGTTGACGAGGATCGTCTCGCCCGGGGACTCCTCGGTGCCCGCGAGCATCGAGCCGAGCATCACGGACTCGGCGCCCGCGACGATCGCCTTGCCGATCTCGCCCGAGTGCCGCATGCCGCCGTCGGCGATGACCGGGACGCCCGCGGGGCGCGCGGCGAGCGACGCCTCGTACACGGCCGTGACCTGCGGGACGCCGACGCCCGTGACGATGCGCGTCGTGCAGATCGAGCCCGGGCCGACGCCGACCTTGACGGCGTCCGCGCCCGCGTCGACGAACGCCTGGGCGCCCTCGCGCGTCGCGACGTTGCCGCCGATGACCTGGACGTCGCGCGTCGCCGGGTCGGACTTCAGGCGCGCGACCATCTCGATGAGCATGCGCACGTTGCCGTGCGCCGTGTCCGCGACGAGCACGTCCACGCCCGCGTCGATGAGCGTCGTGGCGCGCTGCCACGCGTCGCCGAAGTAGCCGATCGCCGCGCCGACCAGCAGGCGGCCCTGCCCGTCCTTCGACGCGTTCGGGAACTGCTCGGACTTCACGAAGTCCTTCACGGTGATGAGGCCCGTGAGGCGACCGTCGGCGTCGACGAGCGGGAGGCGCTCCAGCTTGTGCTTGCGCAGGAGAGCTGTGGCCTCCTCGCGGGAGATCCCCGCCGGGCCCGTGATGAGCGGCTGCGGGGTCATGACCTCGTCGACCTTGGTCGTGGCCCACTCCGCGACGGGCGTGAAGCGCAGGTCCCGGTTGGTGACCATGCCGATGAGCCGGCGCTCGGCGTCGAGCACGGGGAACCCGGAGATGCGGTACTCGCCCGCCGTCTTGTCGAGCTCCTCCAGCGTCGCGTCCGGGCCGATCGTCACCGGGTTGTCGATGATGCCCGTCTGGGTCCGCTTGACGAGGTCCACCTGGAGCGCCTGGTCCTCGATCGACAGGTTGCGGTGCAGCACCCCGATGCCGCCCTGGCGCGCCATCGCGATGGCCATGCGCGCCTCGGTGACGGTGTCCATCGCGGCCGAGACGAGCGGCACGCGGATCGAGATCTCGCGCGTCAGGCGCGTCGTGGTGTCGATGTCCGACGGCGCCAGGTCCGAGTAGCCGGGCTGCAGCAGGACGTCGTCGTAGGTGAGACCCAGGAATCCGAAGGGGTCACGGTCGGGGACGGCGGCGGGGACGGGCGAGTCGGTCACACCAGGATTCTACGCGCCGGGCCCCCGCCGTATTCCCGGCGCTGCCCGCACGGCGAGCACCCCGGACGGGGCCCGAGGGAGCGGTCGGGCGGCACCGGGGCCGTCAGCGGACGACCGCGAGCAGCTCGTGCAGCAGGCCGGGGAAGCTCCGCACGCGGTGCACCGTGGAAGCGAGGGGCAGCTCGTCGGCGACGTCGTCGCTCGGGAGGCCGACGAAGAACGGCAGGCTCGGGTTCGCCTCGTGCGCGGCGTGCACGATCCCCAGGTCGGGCCGCGCCTGGGTCGTGACCATGGCGACGGCCGCCGGGCGGACCATCGTCACGATCTCGAGCGTGCGGTGCACGTTCGCGGGCCCCGTGACGATGCGGGCCATCGCGCCGTGCGACGCGAGCGACGCCGCGAGCGCGTGCGCGGCCAGGGGCAGCGGCTCGTCCGGAGCGGCGAACACGAGGACGATGCGGCGCATGCGCGAGGGGTGGTTGCGGGGCGGGCCGCCGGCCGCGACGATCGCGTCCTCGCTCGCCTGCGTGTACTCGCGCAGCGCGCCGAGCGTCGCGTTCGCGAGCACCACCTCGGGCACCTCGCCCGGCCCGGCGAGCACGGTGCGCTCGGCGAGCCGCTCGAGCGCGGGCTCGACGAGGTCGGACCACCACGCGGCGGGGTCGCCGCCCGCGGGGATCCGCAGGAGGCGGTCGCACGTGCGCTGGTCGTAGGCGATCGCGGCGTCGACGACGTCGGACACGCGGGTGGGCCGTGGAGCCTCGCGCACGCCGAGCGGCCGGGGCCCGGGGGCCTGCGCCGCCTCGCCGCCCGGGACGGCCCGCAGGAACGGCCGCGAGGGCGGTTCCTGCTCGGCGGAGTCGTCGGGGTCGTCGGGCTCGTCCGCGTCCGCCCCGGTGTCCGCGCCGCGCTCGTCGAACGAGACGGTGCCGCGGTGCGCGTCGAGCTCCTCGTCGTCGGCCGCGAGCGCCGCACGGGCCGCGTCGGCGGGAGCGACGCCGTCGAGCGTGAGCCGCCGCATCACGACGAGGCGCGCGACGTCGTCGTCGGTGTACCGACGGTGCGAGCCCGCGCGGTGCTGGGAGGGACCGAGCCCGTAGCGCCGGTCCCACGTCCGCAGCGTCGCGGGCGCGACGCCGAGCCGGCGCGCGACGGCTGCGACGGCGAGACCGGGAGAGGTGGACATGCTCGGTCGGGCTCCCTCTTGGTCGGGGGCGGACCGGACTGAGGTCATGCATCGATTCTGCCGACGGACCACCCGTCTCGCCACCTCGTGCAGGTCACAGTCGTGCACCCTTCGCGCCAGTCTTGTGCAGGGTTTGTTCAGTTCTCGCGCAAACGGGCCAACTGCGATCGATCGCGCCAGGCGGCGGTCGCCCGGTGCATCGTTTCGCCCAGACCGACCGCGCCACGATCGCGCCGTCGTGCGGCGACCTGCCCGTTCACCTTTTCCTCACAGGGGACTTGAACAACTTCTGCAACGCTTGTAGGTTGTTCGGCATGGCAGAGATCTCGAGGCTCCCCGGGCCCGTCATGGAGCTGTGGGAATGGCAGTACCAGGGTTCGTGCCGCGACGCGGACGACACGTTGTTCTTCCACCCCGAGGGCGAACGCGGCTCGACGCGACGGCGCCGTGCGGAGGCCGCGAAGGCGATCTGCCACACGTGCCCCGTCATGATGCAGTGCCGCGAGCAGTCGCTCCGCGTGCGCGAGCCGTACGGGGTGTGGGGCGGACTGAGCGAGGACGAGCGCGCCGCGATCCTCGCCGGCGGCGCCCGCCGCACGGGCTGACCCCGCCGGCACCGCCCGGGCGGCCGACGACGGCCCCCTCGCGCGCCCGCGCACGGCACCACCCGCAGACCCGCACGGCACCGGTCCGACGTCGTACCGGGGGCACGTGCCGCACGACCCCGTGGCGCCGGTGGGGCGACCGCCCACGGAACGCAGCAGGGCCCGCGACCGGACGGTCGCGGGCCCTGCTGCTGCACGGGTCGGCGTCAGCCGACCACCACGGCGAGGATGTCGCGCGCGGACAGGACGAGGTAGTCCTCGCCGCCGTACTTGACCTCGGTGCCGCCGTACTTGCTGTAGATGACCTTGTCGCCGACCGTCACGTCGAGCGGGACGCGGTTGCCGTTGTCGTCGACACGGCCCGGACCGACGGCCAGGACCTCGCCCTCCTGGGGCTTCTCCTTGGCGGTGTCCGGGATGACCAGGCCGGATGCGGTCGTGGTCTCGGCCTCGAGGGCCTTCACGACGATCCGGTCCTCGAGCGGCTTGATGGGGACCGACACGTCGGACCTCCCCTTTCGCGGTGAGAACTGCAACGGATGGGTCGAGCGCACCGGCTGGCCGTCGTCGCGGGTGCCGGACAGCCTGGTCGCACGTGGTGCCGCCTCCGCGGACGGCTGCGGCACGTCTCAAATCTAGGTCGCGGTTAGCACTCGGTCAAGGCGAGTGCCAACGTCCGCCCCTCGGACGCGGACGCCCTCGGCTGCGCGCGGTCCCCGTCCTCCGTGGAAGGATCGTCGACATGGACGCCGCCACGCTGACCAAGCTGCTCAGCCCCGAGGGCTGGGCGCTGCTGGGCGCGCTGCCGCCGTACGACGAGCAGCAGGCGCTCGTGCTCGCGGCGGGACTGCGCGCCAAGGGCGTCGACCCCGACCTCGCCGCCGCGGCGCTCACCCAGTCGCGGCTGCGCGCCGCGGCGCGCGGCAAGCTCGGCGCGTTCGCCGACGGCATGCTCTTCACCCAGGCCGGTCTCGAGCAGGCGAGCCGTCTCGTCGTCGCCGGCCTGCACGCGCGGCGCTACCAGGAGGCCGGGATCCGGCGCGTCGCCGACCTCACGAGCGGGATCGGGGTCGACGCGCTCGCGTTCGCCGCCGCAGAGCTCGAGGTGCTCGCGACCGACGTCGACGAGCTCACCGCCGCGATCGCGACCGTCAATCTGCGCCACTTCCCCGAGGCCGAGGTGCGGCACGGCGACGGGCTCGCGCTCGACCTCGAGGGCGAGCGGGTCGAGGGCGTGTACGCCGACCCGGCGCGGCGCACGCGCGGCGGCCGCCGCGTCTTCGACCCGTCGGCCTGGGCCCCGCCGCTCGACGCCGTGTGGGCGCTGCGCGAGCGCGTCCCGGCCGTCGGCATCAAGGTCGGCCCGGGGATCCCGCACCAAGGACTGCCCGACGACGCCGAGACGGAGTGGGTCTCGGTCGACGGCGACGTCGTCGAGGCCGGGCTGTGGTTCGGCCCGCTCGCGCCCGAGGGCCCCGGTCGCTCGGCGCTCGTCCTGTCGTCGTGGACCGGGCCCGACGGGACCGAGCGCACCACGACCCGCCGGCTCGCGCACCGCCCCGGCGACGAGGACGTCGTGCCCGACGTGGGCGGCGTCGGGCAGTACCTCTACGAGCCCGACGGCGCCGTGATCCGGGCGGGGCTCGTCGCCCACGCCGCGCGCGGGCTGGGCGGGCGCCTGCTCGACCGGACGATCGCGTACGTGACGACCGACTCCCCCGCGGCGCTCGACGCGACGGGCCTCGCGGACGGCCTCGCGCGCGGGTACCGCGTGCTCGACACCATGCCGTTCGGGCTCAAGCGCCTGCGCGCGTACCTCCGCGCGCGCGGCGTGGGCCGCCTGACGATCAAGAAGCGCGGCACCGCCGTGACGCCCGAGCAGCTGCGACGCCAGCTCGCGCTCACGGGCGACGCGAGCGCCACGATCGTGCTCACGCGCGTGGGCGGCTCCCAGCAGGTGCTCGTCGTCGAGCCGCTCGAGGCACCACCCGGCGACGACGCCCGCCAGGACGGCCCCCGATGAGCGCCACGCTGCCCCGGCGGACCCCGATCCCGTTCGCGCGCTCGGAGCGCTCGACGGTCGGGCTCGAGTGGGAGCTCGCGCTCGTCGACGCCGACTCCGGCGACCTGCGCCAGGTCGCGCAGACCGTCCTCGACGCCGTGCAGCCGGCGAGCGGGGGCGCGCACCCGTCGATCAAGCAGGAGCTCCTGCTCAACACGGTCGAGGTCGTCAGCGGCGTGTGCCGCACCGTCGGGGAGGCGGGTCGCGACCTGCAGCGCTCGATCGAGGAGCTGCGCGCCGTGACCGACCCGCTGCGCGTCGAGCTCATGAGCGCGGGCACGCACCCGTTCGCGCGCTGGGCGCAGCAGAAGGTCACGGACAAGCAGCGGTACACCACGCTCATCGACCGGACCCAGTGGTGGGGCCGGCAGATGCTCATCTACGGCGTGCACGTGCACGTCGGCATCGAGGACCGCGCCAAGGTGCTGCCGATCCAGCGCGCCATGCTCACGACGTTCGCCCACCTCCAGTCGCTCTCCGCGAGCTCGCCGTTCTGGGGCGGCAAGGACACGGGGTACGCGTCGAACCGCGCACTCATGTTCCAGCAGCTCCCCACGGCGGGGCTGCCGTTCCAGTTCGCGACGTGGGAGGAGCTCGAGGGCTACGTCGCGGACATGCTGCACACCGGCGTGATCGACGCGTTCGACGAGATCCGCTGGGACCTGCGCCCGGCCCCGCAGTTCGGCACGCTCGAGACGCGCATCTGCGACGGTGTCACGAACGTCGCCGAGCTCCTCGCGCTCGCGGCGCTCACGCACTGCCTCGTCGAGCACTACTCCACGATGCTCGACGAGGGCCGCGAGCTCCCGAGCATCCCGCCGTGGTTCGCGCAGGAGAACAAGTGGCGCTCGGCGCGGTACGGGATGGACGCGATCATCATCCTCGACCGCGAGGGCAACGAGGAGCTCGTGACCGACGCCGTCGGCCGCCTGCTCGTCGAGCTCGAGCCGGTCGCCGCGCGCCTCGGGTGCCTCGACGAGCTCGACGGCGTGCGCACGATCGTCCGGCGCGGCGCGTCCTACCAGCGCCAGCGCGCGGTCGCGCGCCGCAACGGGGGCGAGCTGGACGCCGTCGTGCGCTCGCTCGTCGCCGAGATGCGGGCGGGCCGCCCGCTCTGAGCGGCGGACAGCTGCCGCACCCGGCCCGCGGGTGCGCGTCAGTATCAGTAGTCGCGCACGACGACGCCGAGCGCGGCCGCGCGCTCGGCGAGCCACGTGGGCGACCAGTCGTCCGTGTCGCACGGCGACGAGGTGCGGTCCGCGGCCGTCTCGGAGTACCCGCCCCACGACAGGACGCGGCACGTCGCGTCGGTCTCGACGGCGTGCTGCCACTCCTCGTCCTCGGCGAGCCCGGAGTCGACGGCGGACTGCAGCAGGTCGAACTCGTGCCACCACTGGAGCATGTGCGAGAGCTCGTGGGCGAGCACGAGCTGCTTCGTCCGCGCGTCGGCGTCGTCGCCCCACCACACGAAGAGCACGGTCGGGTGCGCGGGCTGGAAGCAGCCCGCCGCGCCGGTGTCCCACGCGTCGTGCTCCGCGACGTGCGCCATGCCGCAGTTGAGCCCCGGGTCGTCGGTGACGACGACGCGCACGCCCTCGTTCTCCGGGTTGAGGGCGAGGAGCCACTCGGCGGGGTCCGGGTACGCGGGCAGGAACGGCGTCTCCGGGGCGGTGCCCGGGACGGGGTCGGGCAGCGGCTCCGCGTGCTCGCCGGCCTTCCACGCGGCCTCCAGCCCGGACGGCGACGGCGCCGCGTCGGGGCTCGGGTCGTCCCAGACGGTGGGCGGCGGGACCGCGCCCTCGTGCGCGGTGGGCAGGACGCTGCCGTCCTGCACCGCCCGCTCGCGCACGTTCGTCACGACGGAGACGCCGACGGACACGACGAGCACGACGGCGATCATGGCCAGCCGCCCGGCACGGCCACGACGGCGGCGCGGCGGCTCGTACGGGAGCGTCCCGTACGACGACGCGAGCGGTGCCGGCTGCCACACCGCCGAGGGCGCGTCGCGGGGCGCGACGTCGGTCGCGGCGGAGGGGCCGTACGAGGCGGTGGCGACCGGGGCCGCGCCGTACGGGGCGGAGGTGTGCGGCGCCGCCGCGTGCGGAGGCGCGGTGTGCGGCGTCGCAGAGTACGCGGACGTGCCGGGCGGGGGTGCGCCGTACGACGGCGCCGTGCCGTACGACGGGGGTGTGCCGTACGACGGCGCGGCGGCGAGGAGCGCCCGGTGCTGCGCCGCCCAGTACGCGGCGGCGTGCTCGGCGCGTGCGCGCTCGTGACCGACCGCCCCCGCCGCGGCGCGCGCCCACGCGTCCGCGCGGCGCAGCGCCTCGTCGGGCGTGAGCCCCGGCTCGACGTGCCCGATCACACGTGCGTCACGGTGAGCGGCATCGACGAGTCGACGCCGATGTCGAGGCGCGACGGCGCGACGCCCGCCCGCACCACGGCGGACCCGAGCGCGGCGATCATCGCGCCGTTGTCCGTGCAGTACCGGATCGGCGGGATGCGGAGCTCGATGCCGGCCTCGGCGCAGCGCGTCGCGGCCATGTCGCGCAGCTGGGAGTTCGCGCTGAACCCGCCGCCTACGACGAGCGTCGAGACGCCGTGCCGCTCGCACGCCGCGATCGTCTTGGCGGTGAGCACGTCGGCGACGGACTCCGCGAAGGACGCCGCGACGTCGTGCACGGGGATCTCCTCCCCGGAGTCCTGGCGCGCCTCGACCCACCGCGCGACGGCCGTCTTGAGCCCGGAGAACGAGAAGTCGTACGCGTGCTTCTCCTGGTCCTTGCGCGCCGTGAGACCGCGGGGGAACCGGATCGCCGTGGGGTCGCCCTCGCGCGCGAGGCGGTCGATGTGCGGGCCCCCGGGGTACGGCAGGCCGAGCAGGCGCCCGACCTTGTCGAACGCCTCGCCCGCGGCGTCGTCGAGCGTGGAGCCGAGCTCGGTCACCGCCGTCGCGACGTCGTCGACCAGCAGGAGCGAGCTGTGCCCGCCGGACACGACGAGCGCCATGACGCGCTCGGGGAACGCGCCGTGCACGAGCTCGTCGACGGCCGCGTGGCCGATGACGTGGTTGACGCCGTAGAGCGGCTTGCCGAGCGCGAGCGCGAGGGCCTTCGCCGCCGCCGCGCCGATGGTGAGCGGACCGACGAGGCCGGGACCGGCGGTCACGGCGATCGCGTCCACCTCGGACAGGTCGACGTCGGCCGTGCCGAGCGTGCGCTCGAGCGTGGGGATCATCGCCTCCAGGTGGGCGCGCGACGCGACCTCGGGGATGATCCCGCCGTACCGCGCGTGCTCGTCCATGGAGCTCGCGACCGTGTCGACCAGCAGCTCGCGGCCGCGGACCAGCGCGACGCCGGTCTCGTCGCAGGACGTCTCGATGCCGAGGACGAGGGGCTCGCCGGCGCTCGCGGGGGCGGTGGGGACCATGGCCTCCAGGGTAGTCGGGCGAGCGGAGGCCTCCGCGCGACGTCGCGCACGTCACACCGTCTGCCGGGAAGATGATTCAAGGCTCAAATGTTGAGCGCGGCATGACCACCGACACCCTCATCGAGTCCTCGACCGCGACGAGCGGGCCGGGGGACCTGCTGGCGATCGACGCCGAGACCGCGGACCGGCTGTTCCGCGCCGCGCACACGACCCACGCCTTCTCCGACGAGCCCGTCACCGACGCGCAGATCCAGGCGGCCTGGGACCTCGTCCGCTGGGCGCCCACGTCGATGAACATCCTCCCGCTGCGGCTGCTCGTGGTCCGCACCCCCGAGGCGAAGCAGCGCCTCGGCGTGCACATGGCGGACTTCAACCGGGACAAGACGCTCGCCGCGCCGGTGACGATCATCGCCGCCGCCGACCCCGCGTTCCACCGGCACCTCCCCACGCTCGCGCCGTTCCGCGAGGGCCTGGCGGACCAGCTCGACCCGCAGACCGAGCTGCGCGAGGGCATGGCCCGCACGAACGCCCTCATCCAGATCGGCTACCTCATCGTCGGGCTGCGCGCCGCGGGCCTGTCCGTCGGCCCCATGACCGGCTTCGACGCCGCCGGGATCGACGCCGAGTTCTTCGGCGAGTCCGGCTGGCGCACGCTCGTCGCGATCAACGTGGGCTACCCCGCCGACGAGGGCGCGCACTTCCCGCGCCAGGCCCGCCTCGACTTCCACCAGGTCGCCGAGGTCCTCTGACTCCCGTCCGTCACCGTCCGACGCGAGGCGGCACCCCCGCGGGGTGCCGCCTCGTCGCGTCCGGGACGGCGCGCCGTCGTGCGTGCGCCGGGAGGTCAGGTCGCCGCGGGCCGCTCCGGGTCGTTCGACCACTGCGACCACGAGCCCGCGTAGAGCGCCGCGTCGACGCCGAGCGTCGCGAGCGCCGCGACCTCGTGCGCCGCGGTGACGCCCGAGCCGCAGTACACGCCCACGGCCGGGCGCGCGCCGTCCGGCGTCGCCCCGGGCAGCGCGCCGAGCCCGGCGAACCGCTCGCGCAGCGCGCGGGCAGGGAGGAACGAGCCGTCGTCGGCGAGGTTCTCGGTCGTCGGCGCGCTCACCGCGCCCGGCACGTGCCCGGCGCGCGGGTCCACCGGCTCGACCTCGCCCCGGTAGCGCTCGCCCGCGCGCGCGTCGAGCAGCACGCCCGACGCCGCGAGGTCGGCCGCGCCGTCGGCGTCCAGGACCGGCATGCCGCCCGGGGTGACGACGACGTCGCCCGGCTCGGGCCGCACCTCGCCCTCCTCGAGCGGGAGCCCGGCGGCGCGCCACGCGGCCAGACCGCCGTCGAGGATCCGCACGTCGTCGTGGCCCGCCCAGCGCAGCAGCCACCACGCGCGCGCCGCGGACGTGCCGCCGACGGCGTCGTAGACCACGACCGGACGGGCGGCGCGCACGCCCCAGCGCCGTGCCGCGGCCTGGAGGTCGCCGGGGTCGGGCAGCGGGTGGCGTCCCGCGGCGGGCGACGGCGGCGCCGCGAGCTCGGTCTCGAGGTCGACGTACACCGCGCCCGGGACGTGCGCCGCGCGGTGCTGCTCGCGGCCGTCGGTGACGCCGAGCGCCCACCGGACGTCGAGCACGACGGGCGGCGCCTCGCCCGCGAGCGCCACGGCCAGCGCCTGCGCGCCGACGAGCACGCGCTCGCGGCGCGCGGCGTCGAGGTCCTCGCCCGGCTCGCGGACGAGCGGCGCGCCGGTCACGCGACGACGCCCGTCTCGGTCGCGGTGCCGTGGTCCGGGGCGTCCGGCTCGTCGGACGGCGCGGTCGCTCCGAGCTCGAGCCGCATGGTGTACGCGTCGACGTCCTCGGGCTGGTAGTAGCGCTTGCGGATGCCGAGCTGCTCGAACCCGTACTTCGCGTAGAGCGCGAGCGCAGGGTCGTTGTCGACCCGCACCTCGAGCAGCACGGCGCTCGCGCCGAGCTCCCGCGAGCGCTCGATCAGGGCCTCGAGCAGCGTCGAGCCGACGCCCTGGTGCTGGAAGGCGGGGTCGACGCCGATCGTCATGACCTGCGTGACGTCGCCGTCGTACCAGAGGCCGGCGTAGCCGACGAGGGGCTGCGGCCCGGCAGCGTACAGGCGCACCGGCTCGGCCGCGACGTACCAGCGGCCGAGGCCCGCGAGCTCGTCGGCGAGCATCCCGTACGTCCACGCGCCCCGCCCGAACAGCTCGCGCTCGAGCTCGACGACCCGGTCGAGGTCCGCCGCCCTGAGCGGGCGCAGGCGGATCTCGTAGCGGCGCGCGCTCATCGGGCCCGCTCCGCCTCGACCGGGACGGCGCCGCCGTCGCTCGCGCGCTTGCGGGCGGCCGCCTCGTGCACGTCCGGGCGCCGCAGGTAGAGCGGCTCCGTCGGCTGGTCCGCGCCTGCCTCCCGGCGAGCGACGGCGAGCCGGGCGAGCACCGCGGCGTCGGGCACGAGCGGTGCGTCGTCGGCGGCGTCGAGCACGTCCGGGTAGAGCTCGGCGCCCTCGCCCACGACGACGGCGCCCGCGGCGTGCTCCGCGGCCGCGGCGGCCGGTCCGACGTCGGGGCCCGCGACGGTCGCCAGGACGGGGACGGCGTGCGGGCCCTCGTGCGCGACGACGCGGTACCGCGCCCAGTACACCTCGCGGCGGCGCGCGTCGGTGGCGACGAGCACCTCGTCGTCGGGCTCGAGGCCGAGATCGCTCACGGCCTGCGCGGCGACCGCGTCGAGGCTCGGGACGCCGAGCACGGGGACGCCGAGCGCGAAGCCGAGCGCGCGCGCCGTCACGAGCCCCACGCGGAGCCCGGTGAACGGCGCCGGCCCCGTGCCGACGGCGACCGCCGTGAGGTCGCGCCGGTCGACGCCCGCCTCGGCGAGCGCCTCCTCGACGAGGGGCGCGAGCGCCTCGGCGTGGCGCCGGCGCTCGGGCGCGTCGCGGCGGGCGAGACGGGCGCCGTCGTCGGCGACGACGGCGACGGTGACCGAGGCGGAGGTGTCGAGCGCGAGAACTGGCACGGTCCCAGCCTACGGCGGCGCGGCGGCCCGCTCAGCCCGCGAGCGCGGCGACGTCGAGGTCCGCCCAGCGCGCCCCGACGCCGCGCACGGTCACGCGCCGCTCCCCCGCCTCGGGGGCGTCGTCGTCCGCGTCGCCGCCCGCGTCGTCGGCGCCGCGCGGGCGCTCGAGGACGATCTCGAGCCGGTCGCCCGCGAGCGCCTCGACGAGCCCGCTGCCCCACTCGACCACGGTCACCGACTCCTCGAGGCTCGAGTCGAGGTCGAGCGCGTCGACCTCGTCGAGCGACCCGAGCCGGTAGGCGTCCACGTGCACGAGGGCGGGCCCGCCGACGAGCGACGGGTGCTCGCGCGCGACGATGAACGTCGGCGACGCGACCTGGCCCCGCACGCCGAGCCCGGCCCCGATCCCCTGCGTGAGCGTCGTCTTGCCGGCCCCGAGGTCGCCCGTGAGGATCACGAGGTCGCCTGCGCGCAGCACCGCGGCGAGCGCACGGCCGAACGCGCGGGTCGCGTCCGCGTCGGCGAGGACGACGACGCCGTCCGGGCGGGTCGTGGGGGTCGGGTCGTCGCTCATGCGCGGACCGTCCTTTCCGTGCTCCGGTGGCCCGCCAGGATCGCGCGCGCGCCGTCGTCGAGCACGTGGACGCCCACGTGCTCGCGCGGCACGCGCCCGCCGAGGCGCGTCGTGATCTCGTAGCTGATGGTGCCGGCGACCTGCGCCCAGTCCTCGGCGGTGGGGACGCCGTCGTGCTCGACGCCGTCGCCCGCGCCGAACAGCGTGACGACGTCGCCTGCGCGCTCGGTCGCGCCGGGGCCGAGGTCGAGCACGAGCTGGTCCATGCAGACGCGGCCCGCGACGCGCAGGACCCGCCCGCCGGGCGCCCCGGGGCGCGCGCCGACGAGCACGGGACCGCCCGGTGTCCCGGCCGGGCCGCCGCCTGACGCGTGGCGCGGGATGCCGTCGCCGTACCCGAGCGGGACGACGCCGAGCGTCGTGTCGCGCGGCGTCGTGTAGTGGTGCGAGTAGGAGACCCCGTGCCCGCCCGGCACGCGCTTGACGGTCGCGAGGCGCGCCTCGAGCGTCATCGCGGGGCGCAGCCCGTGCCGGGACGGCGGGCCCTGCTGCGGGACGGGCGTCAGGCCCCAGACCGCGAGCCCCGGGCGCACGAGGTCGTAGTGCGTGCGCGGTGCGGTGAGCGTCGCGGCGGAGTTCGCGAGGTGGCGCAGCTCGGGCCCGACGCCCGCGCGCTCGGCGCGCCGGACGGCGTCGTCGAGCACGTCGGCCTGCGCCGCGACGGTCGGGTGGCCGGGCTCGTCGGCGAACGCGAGGTGCGACCACATGCCGACGACCTGGACGGCGCCCTCGGCCCGGGCGCGCGCGACGGCGTCGAGCACGTCGGGCAGGTCGGCGGGCATGATCCCGTTGCGGCCGAGGCCCGTGTCGACGGCCAGGTGCACGCGGGCGGTCCGGCCCGCGGCGCGCGCCGCGGCGACGACCTCGTCGACCGCCCAGCGCGCGGCGACCGACACGTCGACGTCCGCCTCGACGAGGTCGCGCAGCGCCGCGCCCGGCGCGTACAGCCACGTGAGGATCCGTGCCCGGTCCGGGCCGATGCCCGCGGCGCGCAGGGCGAGGGCCTCGCCGGGCTGGGCCGTGCCGAGCCACGTCGCCCCGCCCGCGAGCGCCCCGAGCGCGCTCGGGACGAGCCCGTGCCCGTACGCGTCGGCCTTGACGACGGCCATCACCGCGGCCGACGGCGCCGCCCCGGCCAGGGCGCGCACGTTGTCGCGGACCGCCTCGAGGTCGACGACGGCGCGCGCCGGGTACGTGCGGGGGTCCGGCCCGTCCGGGTCGTGCTCGCCGGGCGGGTCGGTACGGGGTGCGCCGGCGGGTGTGCCGCGCGAGGTCGTGCGCCGGGTGTCGCTCACGGTCGTCGATTCTCTCACCGTCGCCGCCCGGCGCCCGGGCCGCTCACCGGACGCCGCCGAACTCGACGCGGTAGCGCGAGGGGCTGGTACCCAGCCGGGTGCGGAAGTGGTGGCGCAGCGACTCCGCCGACCCGAGCCCGGCCGCCTGCGCGACGCGCTCGACCGGCAGGTCCGTCGTCTCGAGGAGCTCGCGCGCGCGGTCGACCCGCTGGTCGAGGAGCCACTGCACGGGGCTGAGCCCGGTGCGCGCCGCGAACCGCCGCGTGAACGTGCGCCGCGACGTCCCGGCCGCGCGCGCCCAGGCGTCCAGCGACACCGGCTCGTCGAGGTGCGCGCGGGCCCAGACCATCGCGACCTCGACCGGGTCGGCCGCGTCCTGCGGGGGCACCGGCGCGGGGACGAACTGGGCCTGCCCGCCGGTGCGGTGCGGCGCGAGCACGAGCGCGCGGGCGACCCGGGCCGCGACGCGCGCGCCGTGGTCGCGGCGCACGAGGTGCAGGCAGCAGTCGAGCGCGGCCGCGGTCCCGGCGGACGTGACGACGTCGCCGTGGTCGACCCACAGCACGTCGCTGCGGACGGTGACGCCGGGCTGGTCCCGGGCGAGCCGGTCCGCGGCGTGCCAGTGCGTCGCGACCTCGCGCCCGTCCGCCACGCCGCTCGCCGCGACGAGGAAGGCGCCCAGGCACAGGCCGACGACGCGCGCGCCCCGCTCGTGCGCGGCCCGGACCGCGTCGAGGAGCGCTCGGGGCGGCGCGACGTCGGGGTGCCAGCTCGGGAGCACGACGGTCCCCGCGTCGCCGAGGGCCTCGAGCCCCTGGTCGACGTGCAGCGCGAACCCCGCGGACGTCGCGAGGCGGCCCGGCGTCGGCGCGCACACCACGACGTCGTACCCGGGCGCGTGCTCCGGGCCGGCGACGACCGCCTCGGACCCGAGGACGAGGCTGGGGACGGCGAGGTGGAACGGGCTGATGCCGTCGAACGCCACGACGGCGACCCGCTCCGGGCGCGGCCGGGTGGCGGCGGGGGCGGTCGTGGTCATGGCCCGATCCTACCGATCATCGACCTCCGGGTCACTGGTCGCGGGCCGGACGGAGCGCGAGGCTCGACCCATGACCACCGCACCGCACCCCGCACCCCGGCCCGGGACCTCGGGCGCTCCCGGGACGACCGACCCCGCGCACGGCGGGCCGACCCTGCTCCACGTGGGCGGACCGGCGCTCCTGCTCCGCCTCGGCGGGCTGACGATCGTCTCCGACCCCGGGTTCGACGCGCCCCGCGACTACCCGCGCCCCGGCGGCGGCACGAGCACGCGCCTGCGCGGGCCCGCCGTCGCCCCCGACGCGCTCGGGCCGCTCGACGTCGCGCTCGTCTCGCACGACCAGCACGTCGACAACCTCGACCTCAGCGGTCGCGCCCTCCTGCCGGGCGTCCCGCACGTGCTCACCACACGCGCGGGGGCCGAGCGTCTGGCGCCCGAGGTCCCGGGCGTCGTCGGGCTCGCGCCGTGGCAGAGCGTCGACGTGCCGCGGCCGGACGGCGGCACGCTGCGCGTCACGGGCGTCCCCGCGCGCCACGGCCCCCGGGGCGCCGAGCGCGTGCTCGGCGACGTCACCGGGTTCGTGCTCGACGGCGCCGGGCTCCCCCGCGTCTACCTGTCGGGCGACAACGCGGCGCCGGAGCTCGTCGCCGACGTCCCCGACCGGCTCGGTCCCGTCGACGTCGCGATCGTCCACGCGGGCGCCGCACGCGTCCCCGTGATCCTCGACGGCGCGGCGCTCACGCTCGACGGCGCCGGGGTCGCCGAGGTCGCGCGGCTGCTGCGGCCCCGCCTCGTCGTGCCCGTGCACGCCGAGGGGTGGGCGCACTTCAGCGAGTCGGTCGCCGACGTCGAGCGCGCCCTCGCCGCCGCCGGCCTGGCGGGGCTCCTGCGCGTCCCGACGCCCGGGGTCGCCCTCGACCTGTGACGCCCCCGCTCACCAGGCGTCGAGCACGCGGTCCGTCTCGAACCGCCGCTCGCGCCCGGTGAGCGGGTCGGTAAACGCGAGCGAGCGCGACACGAGCTGGAGCGGTCGCGAGTAGTCGTCCGGCGCGACGTCGTACGGCTCGGGGTAGAAGTTGTCGTGCACGATCGGCACGCCGAGCCGCGCCATGTGCAGCCGGAGCTGGTGCGTCTTGCCGCTGTGCGGCTCCAGCCGGTAGCGCGCGAGGCCGCGGGCCGGGTCGGCCTCGACGACGTCGACGCGGCTCTGCGCGTTGGGCTCGCCGTCGACCTCCTCCGCGCGCATGACGCCGCGGTGCTTGACGATGCGGCTGCGCACCGTCGTCGGGAGGTCGAGCGCGGGGTCCCACGGCGCGACCGCCTCGTACGTCTTGCGCACCTCGCGCCGCGCGAAGAGCTCCTGGTACGCGCCGCGCACCTGCGGTCGCAGCGTGAGCAGCAGGACGCCGGCGGTCACCCGGTCGAGCCGGTGCGCGGGGCTCAGGTCGGGCAGGTCGAGGTCGCGGCGCAACCGCACGAGCACCGACCGCGCCACGTACGACCCACGCGGGATCGTCGCGAGGAAGTGCGGCTTGTCGACCACCAGCAGGTCCCGGTCGCGGTGCAGCACCCGGACCTCGAACGGCACGTCCGGCTCGACCGGCGGGTCGCGGTAGAGGAACACGAACCCGCGCGGCTCGTAGGGCGTGCGCGCGTCCACGGGTCGCCCGCGGCCGTCGACCACCTCGCCCGCCGCGACCTTCTCGGCGAGACGTACGGCGTCGTCCGGGAAGCGGTGGCGCACGTAATCGAGCGTGCGCGCGAACCGCGCGACGCTCTCGGCGTCGTGCGGGAGCACGAGGCGCGTCGGGTTGAGGCCGTCGCGCACGGGGAGGGGGACCACGCCTCCACGGTACCGGCGGCGCCGCCCCGACCCGCCGAACATGCGGATGCCGCCCGTCGGAGCGGCCGGACGGGCGGTCACCGCATGGTGGGCGGCGGTCAGCGCGCGGCGAGCAGCGCGGCGACCACCGCGGGGACCGCGTCCGCGACGTCGAGCGCCGCGACGGGACCGCCCGGGTTCGCGCGCTCGGCCGCGAGCCCGTGCACGACGGCGGCCGCAGCGGCGAGCCGCGCCGTGTGCCCCGGCTCGTGCACGACCCGCTCCGCGTGCGCCGCGAGCACCGTGCCGAGGATGCCGGCGAGGACGTCGCCCGCGCCCGCCGTCGCGAGCCACGCGGGAGCGTCCGCCTGGGACCACGCGCCGTCGGGCCCGACGACGACCGTCGCCGACCCCTTGAGCAGCACCGTCGCGCCGGTGGCCTCGTGCGCGCGGCGTGCCCAGCGCAGCGGCTCGGCCTCGACGTCGGTCCGCGTCACGTCGTCGCCGCGCTCCCGCAGGAGCGTCGCGAGCTCCCCGGCGTGCGGCGTGAGCACGACCCACGGAGGGCACCGGTCCGGCACGAGCGACAGCGCGCCCGCGTCGACGACCACCGGCACGCGCCCGCCCACGACGCCGGCCGAGGGCTCGCCCGTCGCGGCCGCGAGCGCGTACCGGACGCGCTCGTGCTGGCCGCCGTCGTCGACCGGGTCGTCGTCCGGGCCGGGGACCGGCGGGACGCCCGGCCCCAGCACCCAGGACTGCACCCGGCCCGCGGCGGGCACCACCTCGGGGCGGGCCGCGAGGACCGCGCGCGTCACGTCGTCGGGCCCCCGGTAGCGCACCATGCCCGGCCCCGTGCGCACCGCGGCGGTCGCGGTGAGCACCGCCGCGCCCGGGAACGTCGGGGTCCCCGCCACGACCCCGACGACGCCGCGCGTGTACTTGTGGTCCGTCGCCCCCGGCACGGACCACAGGGCGGCGACGTCCGCGCGCTCGAGCCGGCGCACGACCGGCGTCGCGGACGCGTCGGCCCGGGCGGGTGCGCCGTTCCCCGCGGCCGCGCCGGCGCGTGCGCCGTTCTCCCCGGGTGCGCCGGCGCGTGCGTCCCGGGGTGCGCGGTCCTGGGCGGGTGCGCCGAGCCGCAGCCCGATGTCGACGACGGCGCCGTGCCCCGCGAGGTGCGTCGCGGGCGGCAGGAGCAGCCCCGGCTTGGCCGCACCGAACGTCACCGTGCGGTCCGCCCGCAGCACCGGTCCGGGCACCGTGCCGTCGTCCACGCCGATGCCGCTCGGCGCGTCCACCGCGACCACCCACGGGCGGCCGGGCTCGCCCGGGCCGGCACCGTCGTCGAGCACCGTGCTCAGGCGTCGCACGAGGTCCGCCGCGACGCCCCGCAGCGCCCCGCGCGCCCCGATGCCCACGAGTCCGTCGAGCACGACGTCGGCGCGCGCGACCTGCGCGGCGACGCGGTCGGCGACGTGCGGGTCGAGATGGTCGTGCGACCGTTCCGTGCGCGACGCGTCGTCGGGGCTGCCGACGAGCACCTCGACGCGCCCGCCCGCCGCCCGCAGCGCCTGGAGGCCGCCGACGTGCGCGTGCTCCCCCGTCAGCACGGCCAGCACGTCCACCCCGCGCCGCGCGAGGTACGCGCCCGCGTGCAACGTGTCCCCGCCGTTGTTGCCCGACCCCACGAGCAGCACCGCCCGGGCGCCCGTGACGCGCCCGTCCCGGCGGCCGCCGTCGGGCAGGGCGACCGACCGCCGTCGGGCGAGGTCGCGCGCGACGACGGTCGCGAGCGCGAACGACGCGCGCTCCATGAGCGGGACCCCCGCGGCGAGCAGCGGCTCCTCCGCGGCGCGCACGTCGGCGACGGACCAGGCTTCGATCATGACCTCATCCTGCCCACCGGGCGCCGAGGTCGCCTGCGCGCGGCGTCCCACGGGCCCGGGCGCCCGACCGCCGAGGGCTGAGACGGTTCCCGCGGGCGCGCTGCGGGCCGCGCGGACCCGCATAGGGTGACGAGCATGCGATTCGGACTCTTCATCCCGCAGGGCTGGCGCTACGACCTCGTCGACGTCGCGCCCGAGGACCACTGGAAGACGATGCTCTCCCTGCTGCACTACGCCGACAACGCCGCGGCGGGCGAGCCCCTGCCGGGCGGCGAGTTCGCGTGGGACGGCGTGTGGGTCTACGACCACTTCCACACCACCCCCACCCCGAGCGCCGAGGCGACGCACGAGGCGTGGACGCTCATGGCGGCGTTCGCCGCGGCGTCGCAGCGCGTGCGCCTCGGCCAGATGTGCACGTGCATGGCGTACCGCGAGCCGACCTACCTCGCGAAGGTCGCCGCGACGGTCGACCACGTCTCGGGCGGCCGCCTCGAGATGGGCATCGGCGCGGGCTGGTACGAGCACGAGTGGCGCGCCTACGGGTACGGGTTCCCCGGCGCGGGCGAGCGCCTGCGCGCGCTCGACGAGGGCGTGCAGATCATGGCGCGCATGTGGCGCACGGGCTCGTCGGGCACGTTCGAGGGCCGGCGCTACCAGGTGGACGGCGCGCTCTGCTACCCGCAGCCCCTGCAGCGGGTCGTCGTGGACGGCGAGGGCGCCGTGCCGAGCATCCCCCTGTGGATCGCGGGCGGCGGCGAGAAGAAGACGCTGCGCATCGCGGCGCAGCACGCCCAGTACACGAACTTCGACGGATCGCCCGACGGCTTCGCCCACAAGTCCGCCGTGCTCGAGCAGCACTGCCGCGACCTGGGCCGCGACGTCGGCGAGATCACGCGGTCGGCGAACTACAACGTCGTCATCGGCGAGACCGAGCGCGACGTCGCGGACCGCCTGGCCCGGATCGAGGAGCACGCGCGCCGCTGGTTCCCCGAGAAGGCGGACGACAACATCGCGTCGTGGCGCAGCGGCCCGCTCGTCGGGACGCCGGAGCAGATCGTCGAGACGCTCACGGGCCTGCGCGACGAGGGCCTCGGCTACGCGATCGGCTACTTCCCGTTCGCCGCGACCGACCGCGACCAGCTCGAGCTCTTCCAGCGCCAGGTGATCCCGGCCCTCCAGGCCTGACCCGCCGCCCCACGCCCAGCGCCGAACATGCGGTTGTCGCTCGTCGAGACCTCCTGACGAGCGACAACCGCATGCTCGGCGGGAGGCAAGCGCATGGTCGTCACCGGTGCAGCGCAGCACGGACCGTGCGGCCGATCGTGCCGACGTCCCGACCGGTGAACCGCAGGACGTCGATCCGCCCCGTCGCGACGAGCCGGTTCTGCCGCGCCCGGTCGGCGAACACCGCGTCCGGGGTGTCGTGGACGTCCCGCCCGTCGAGCTCCGCGACGAGCCACCGACCGTCGCGGTAGCGCCAGGCCATGTCCCCGCGCGCCACGACCCGACCCCCGTGGTCGTGCACGGGGAGCTGCAGCGTGTGCGGCGGCACCCCCTCGTCGACGCAGTCGAGGCGGGCGAACGACTCGAGCGGCGACTCGGACCGGGCGTCGGCGAGCCCCCACACGACGTGACGACGCGCGACGCCACGCCTCCCGCGCGCGTGGTCGTGCGCACGCCGCAGGCCGTCCGCGTCCGCGAGGCCCTGGTGGAGAGCCGAGTCGAGCACGGCCAGGGCGTTCGCCCGTGGAAGCTCCGGGACGGCCTGCGCGAGCGCCCAGTCGAGCGTCGCGACGCGCCGGCCCGCGAGCTCCGTGGTCGTCATGCCCGCGTCGAACTGGCGCAGCGCGATCCCGTCGCGGTCCCGCCGGTTCCGTCCTCGGGGGACCGCGGCCTCCGGTCGCACCGTCGCCGGGAGCCCCCGCACGCCGTGGAGCACGAGCGCGCACGACCCGACCGCGACCGCGTCGTCACCGAACGCGGAGCTCGACGACCACGCGCTGCTCGCGGTGGTCGTGCTCGCCGCGCTCCCCAGCGCGCAGAACGTCTTCAACTACGCGCAGCGCTACGAGGTCGGCGAGGTGGTCGCCCGCGACACCGTGTTCCTCACGACGCTGGGATGCCTGCCGGCTCTGTTCGCGTGCGCTCTGCTTCTGGGCTGAGCGAGCGCTGACGCAGGGCGATCACGCGATCGATCGCGATCCCGAGCACGATCGCGATGCCTGCGCCGATCGCGGCGCCCAGGAGCGGCTGCTCGCGGAGCCAGGTGCCGGCGATGAGGCCGATGCCGACGGAGTACGCCGCCCAGGCGGCCGCCGCGACGAGCGCGAGCGGCACGAAGCGGCGGGGCGGATAGCGCGTCGCGCCGGCGGTCAGGTTCACGGCGACGCGCCCCACGGGGATGTAGCGCGCGATGAGGATGAGCGAGGCGCCGCGCCGATCGAGGCCCGCCTGCGCCCACTCGATCGTCCGCCGCACGCGCCCGATCCGCGTTCATCCGAAGCGCTCGGTCCCGATCGCGCGCCCCAGGAGGTAGGTGAGCCCGTCGCCGACGAAGGCGCCGCACGCCGCGAGGAGCGCGATGAGCCAGGGCACCGGCTCCCCCGTCGCTGCGACGATCGCCGCAGCCGACACGATCACCGTCTCGCTCGGGACGGGCGGGAACAGCCCGTCGACCGCGCACACGGCGAACGCGACGAGGTAGATCCAGGGCGAGGTCGCGGTGTCGAGCAGCACCGTGGCGACGAGGTCGAAGAACGCGGTCATGGGGATCCCTCCGGGTCGCTTACGACGCTACGGAGGGGCGTGCGGCGCGTTGTCACCCCGTGGGTGCGTTCCCATCCCCCTGGAGGATGACTCGTGTCAGTCCGGGACGGCCGCGCGAGCGATGCGCGGCCGTCCCGGACGGGCTCGGCTCAGGCAGCGGCGGCCGTGAGAGAGCGGATGGTCTCGCTCCCCTCGGCGAGGACGCGGTAGACCCGCTCGTACCCCTCGGCCATCACCGGCAGATCGAACCGCGTCTCCGCATCGCGGCGGCAGACCGCGGGATCGAGATCGCCCGCGCGCTGGATCGCCTGCGCGAGGGCGTCGAGGCCGTCGACGACGAACCCGGTCTCGCCGTGCCGGACGATCTCGGGCACGCTGCCGCGCGGCGTCGCGACGACGGGCGTGCCGCAGGCGAGCGCTTCGGCCATCACCATGCCGAACGGCTCCTCCCACTGGATCGGGAAGACGAGGCAGGCGGCGCTCGCGAACAGCTCGCGCTTCACGCTCGCGTCCGCCTCGCCCACGTAGTCGGCGTCTCGGCCCAGCAGGGGGCGCACGGCGTCGGCGAAGTACTCGCGCTCGGCGGTCTCGTTGAGCTTGCCGGCGAGCACGATGCGACGCCCCGCACGCCGTGCGGCCTCGATGGCGAGATGCGCCCCCTTGTCGGGGCTGAAGCGCCCGATCCAGAGCACGTGATCCTCCTTGTCCGGGCGGAACGGAAAGCTCGGCACATCGATCGCGTTGTGCACCGTCCCGACCCAGTTCAGGTCAGGAGCCTGACGACGCTGGGCGTCGGAGATCGCGACGAGGTCGACGCTCGACCCGAGCCGGCGGTAGTAGTCGCCGTTGTCACCCGTCACCGGCCCATGCATCGTCACGAGCGTCGGGATGGCGCGCGAGCGGGCGAGCAGGGGCCCCGCCGCGGAGTTGTCGTGGACGATGTCGAGCTCGCGCTCGTCGAGCGAGCGCGCCGCCTCGGCCGCGAGCACGACCTCGGGCATGACGCTCGACCCCAGCAGGTGCGAGGGCGGCTCGTCGTACACCCGCACGTGGCGCTGCGCGCGTGTGCGGCGCTCCCCCGAGGCGACGAGGGTCACCTCGTGTCCGCGGGCGACGAGCTGGTCGACGAGGGCCGCGACGACGGCCTCGGTTCCCCCGTAGCCACGCGGCGGGAGCTCGAACCACGGCGGCGCGATCATCCCGATCCGCAGCGGGCGCGTGGCCACCTCGTCCTCCGGTGTGCCCTCTCGTTCGACGATCAGCGACATGCGCGTACCTCCTCCATCGGCGCTATCGCAAGGTGGGGTGAAGAGCTCGACGTTGAGCCGTCGCTTGTCAGGTTACGAAGAGGAAACCTACGATTGCAAGTGAAGGTTTTCAGAGCGCCCGTCAGAGAGGAGCACCGTGACCGACATCGTGTCGACCCCCGTCGAGACCGCAGACGACGTGGAGCCGCGGACCTCCCGGCCGCCCATCGACGACGATCGCACCCGGCCCCGAGGACTCGGCACCGTGCCGCAGCCTCAGGCATCCGTGACCCTCGTCGAGGGATCGTCGTTCTGCGTCTCCCGCCCCGATGGCGACATCGTCCCTCGTCAGGCCGATGGCCTCTTCGTGCAGGACACCCGCGTGCTGTCTCAGTGGGAGCTGCGCATCGACGGCCATTCGGTCGAGCCTCTCGGGATCATCCCGGCAGAGCCCTTCGAGACGCGCTTCATCGGCCGCGTTCCGGCCCGCCCCGGCAACATCGAGCCGACGATCATCGTCGAGCGGCGCCGGCTCGTCGGCAGCGGCATGCGCGAGGACCTCGCGATCTCGAACTACGGGAGCGAGCCGGCGGGTCTCAACGTCGTCCTCCACGTCGACGCGGACTTCGCCGACCTCTTCCAGGTCAAGGAGGGCCGGGCCGAGCGGCCGGCGGGCGTGACGGGCGGGTTCGACCGGGACGGACTCCACTTCCGCCTGGAGGGCGAGGGGACGGCCCAGCGGGGCGTGCGCGTGTCGGCGCCCGGAGCGCAGGCCGCCTCGGGAGCGCTCGCCTTCCGCATCGTCGTCGAGCCGGGCGGCACGTGGCGAGGCAGCATCGAGGTTCGACCGGCCGTGGACGGCAGCGAGCTGGCCGCGTCCTTCCCGCTCGGCGACCCGGTGGAGGGCACGCAGCCGGCGCTGCGCATGCGCGGGTGGCACGACGCGACACCCTCGATCTCGGTGGCGAACACGGTGCTGGCGGCCGCACTCGCGACAAGCGAGCGCGACCTCGGTGCGCTCCGCATCGTCGACCCGTCCCATCCCGAGGACGAGGTCGTCGCGGCGGGAGCGCCGTGGTTCATGGCCCTCTTCGGCCGGGACTCTCTGCTCACCAGCGCGATGATGATGCCCTTCGCGCCGAGTCTCGCACTCGGGACCCTGCGCGCCCTCGCTCGGCTGCAGGGCGCGCGCGAGTCGGCGATGACGGAGGAGCAGCCCGGGCGCGTCCTCCATGAGGTGCGGCTGGGAGCGGACCTGTCGCTCGCCCTCGGCGGCGATCGGGTCTACTACGGATCGATCGACTCGACCCCGCTCTTCGCGATGCTCGTCGGCCAGGCGCGGCGCTGGGGAGCTCCCCGCGAGGCCATCGAGGAGCTGTGGCCGCATGTCCGACGCGCCATGGCGTGGATCGACCACTTCGGCGACCGCGACGGCGACGGGTTCGTCGAGTACCAGCGCAGCACCGACCGCGGACTCGCGAACCAGGGATGGAAGGACAGCTCGGATGCCATCGCCCACCGCGACGGCACCGACGCGCAGGCGCCCATCGCGCTCGCCGAGGTCCAGGGCTACTGCTACGCGGCGCGGCTCGCGGCCGCCGAGATCGCGGAGACGCTGGGCGAGGCGGCGTACGCGGCCGAGCAGCGCTCGCGGGCCGCTGACCTGCAGGCGCGCTTCCACGAGGCGTTCTGGCTGCCCGACGAGGGCTTCTACGCGCTCGCGCTCGACGCGCGCAAGGAGCCGGTGCGCGTGCTCTCCTCGAACGTCGGGCACTGCCTCTGGACCCGCATCGTGCCCGACGAGGTCGCCGACCGGGTGATCGACCGCCTGCTGCAGCCCGATCTCTTCACCGGCTTCGGCATCCGGACCCTCTCGTCGCGGTCGCGGCGATTCAACCCCGCGAGCTACCACAACGGGTCGGTCTGGCCGCATGACTCTGTGCTCGCGGCCGCAGGCATGGCCCGGTACGGGCGCCGGGATGCCGCGGTCGAGGTCGCGACCGGTCTCCTCGATGCGATCGAGGCGTTCGACGGGCGTCTCCCCGAGCTCTTCTGCGGCTTCGCGCGCGACGACAAGCCCCTGCCGATCCCCTACCCGACGTCGTGCTCCCCGCAGGCGTGGGCCGCCGCGACGCCGTTCGAGATCCTCCGGATCTGCCTCGGGCTGGATGCCGACGTTCCCGAAGGCCGCCTCGACATCCGATCGGTGCCGCCCGCGATCGGCCGCGTCGAGATCACCGGCCTGCCGGTCGGGCCGTGGCGCCTCGACCTCCGCGCAGATGAGGCCCGCGCCGAGGTCTCCGGACTGCCTGAAGGGATGGGGACATGAGCGACGACGCCGAGACGAGCGACGGCGAGCCCGCGTCGCCCCTGGACGACCAGACCGCGCCGTTCTACACGATCGGGCAGGTCTCGTCGCTGCTCGGGATGCCGCAGGCTGCGCTGCGTCGCCTCGACGACCAGGAGATCGTCTCGCCCGAGCGCTCCGAGGGCGGCCAGCGCCGGTACTCGCGGAACGAGGTCGATCGACTGCGCGAGGTGGCGACGCTGACGGAGGAGGGTGTCACCCTGCCCGGCGTGCGGAAGGTGCTCGCCCTCCGGCGCCGCGTCGAGGCACTCGAAGAGGAGATCGCCGACCTCCGCGCGCGCCGGCCGGAGTGAGCCCGCGGGGCAGGATCGGGCCGGCCGCCGACAGTCGCACGGCGAGCGCGGCGAGGAGCGCGGAGAGGACGGCCGTCGCGGGGCCGAGCCCGAGCGCGAGCACCGCGGCCACCGCGGCCACCCCCGTGAGAGTCGCGAGGGCCGCGCGCCCTGCCTGCTCGGTGACCGACTCCGCACCCGAGCGCGCGTGCCGCGCCTCGAAGCGGCGATGGCCGGCCAGGGCGCGACCGGCGCCACCGCGATCGCGCCGACCTGCAGGAGGGCGAGTGCGAGCGCCCAGCCCGGCGGGACGCCGTGCACGGCGGCCTCGAACGGCGCGCTGACGGCCGCGAGAGCGGCGCTCGCGAACCCGATGGCGACCCACCAGGCAGGCGAGAGCCCCCGCGCGCTGTCGGTCACTCCGTGCCGCGGAACCCGCTGATGTCGCCGACGATGCGCTCGTTGTCCGCGGGGATCGGGTCGACGATCGCCTGCGCGATCTCGGCGGCGAACTCCGAGACGTTGTAGAGGCGACCCGCCTCCTCGCGCCGCGCCGCGATCGCGCCGGGGTTCACGCGCTCCAGGAGCGTCGCGGTGATCGTGCCCTCGATCATGTCGCCCGAGACCACGACGAAGTCGACGCCCTTCTCGGTGAGGGCGGGGATGCGCTCGCGCAGCGCGTCCTCGCCCGCGCGCTTCGACAGGGCCACGGGCTCGTACGCGTCCATCGTGGGCGTCGTGCGGATGAAGTGCGCCTGGTGGCTCGTGACGAACACGACGCGTCCGCCCGCGGGGATGATCGGCAGCGCGGTCTCGAGGACGTTCACCTGGGCATCGCGGTTGAGTCGGAGCGCGTAGTCCTCGCCGACGCCCGTCTCCATGCCGCCCGAGGCGTTGAGCACGAGCACGTCGAGCGACCCGAACTCCTCCTTGACCGCGTCGATCATCGCCGAGACCGAGCCCGGGTCGGTCAGGTCCGCGCCGACGACGAGCGCCTTGACGCCGAGCTCGCGCACCTCGGCGGCGAGCTTCTCGGTGCGGCGCGGAGCCGACGCTCGTCCCACGACCGCCCGGCGAGCGGGACGGCGCCGACGTCGTAGACGCCGCGCGTCACGCGCACGACGGTCCCACGGCGTACCAGGCCGGCGACGTCCTTGTCGCTCAGGCCGTGGTCGCGGGCCTGCGCGACGGAGACAACGCCACCCTGGCCCGCCGCGACGGCGAGGAGGGTCGGGGGAAGCTGGGCACGACGCACGGGTGCCACCCCACCGCACGAGGAGCGCTCGCCGTCGGGCCGGGGAGGCGCGCTGTGGAGGGTGACCGGGACGACCGGCCTGTGGACGACCGACTATCGCTTCGCCCACCATACGCCTACCGCCCGTCCAGCCGTTCCGACAGGCGACGACCGCATGCTCGGCGGGTGGTGCGTCAGCCCTCGGCGACGACCATGGCCGAGGCGATGCCGGCGTCGTGCGAGATGCTCAGGTGCCAGGACGTGATGCCGAGCGCGTCGGCCCGGGCCGCGACGGTGCCGGTGATCTCGACCTGCGGGGGCCCGCCGACGACGCGGTGCACCGTCGCGTCGTGCCACCGCATGCCCGCGGGCGCACCGAGCGCCTTGGCGATCGCCTCCTTCGCGGCGAACCGCGCGGCGAGGGACGCGGGCGGCAGGTCGCGCTCGGCGGGGGTGAAGAGCTTCTCCCGGAGCCGGGGCGTGCGCTCCAGGGTCTCCATGAACCGCGCGACGTCCACGACGTCGATCCCCACGCCCTTGATCATGCGCCCACCCTACGGCGGACCGCCGAGCATGTGGTTGTGGCCCGTCCGGACGTCCGGACGGGCCACGAGCACATGCTCGGCGGTGAGGGGTTACTCGACCGTGACCGACTTCGCGAGGTTGCGCGGCTGGTCGACGTCGAGGCCCTTCGCGGTCGCGAGCGCCATCGCGAAGATCTGCAGCGGCACGACCGCCAGCAGCGGCGAGAGCAGCGTCGGCGACTCCGGGACCCAGAAGATCTCGTCCGCGTAGGGGCGCACGGCGTCGTCCCCGTCCTCCGCGATGACGAGCGTGCGGGCGCCGCGCGCCCGGATCTCCTGGATGTTCGAGATGACCTTGGAGTGCAGGCCCTCGCGGCCCTTCGGCGACGGCACGACGACGAACACCGGCTGGCCCTCGTCGATGAGCGCGATCGGCCCGTGCTTGAGCTCGCCCGCCGCGAAGCCCTCCGCGTGGATGTACGCGAGCTCCTTGAGCTTGAGCGCGCCCTCCAGCGCGACGGGGAACCCGACGTGGCGCCCGAGGAACAGCACCGACGTCGCGTCCTTCATCGACCGGGCGGTCGCGCGCACGTACTCGCCGCGCTCGATGACCGTCTGGATCTTGCGCGGCATGTCGCGCAGGTCCTCGAGGATGGCCGAGATCTCGTCGGGGAACTTGTTCCCGCGCAGCTGCGCGAGGTAGAGGCCCAGGAGGTAGGCAGCCGTGATCTGCGAGAGGAACGCCTTGGTCGAGGCGACCGCGATCTCCGGGCCGGCGTGCGTGTAGAGCACGGCGTCCGACTCGCGCGGGATCGTCGACCCGTGCGTGTTGACGATCGAGATGACCTTGGCGCCCTGCTCGCGCGCGTGGCGCACGGCCATGAGCGTGTCCATCGTCTCGCCGGACTGCGTCACGGCGACGACGAGCGTCTTCTCGTCGACGATCGGGTCGCGGTAGCGGAACTCGTGCGCGAGCTCGACCTCGACCGGGATGCGGCACCAGTGCTCGATCGCGTACTTCGCGACGTGGCCCGAGTAGGCGGCCGTGCCGCACGCCACGACGATGATCTTGTCGACCGACCGCAGCACGGCCTCGTCGATGCGCAGGTCGTCGAGCACGAGCTTGCCGGACGGGTCCGTGCGGCCGAGCAGCGTGTCGGCCACCGCGTGCGGCTGGTCGTGGATCTCCTTGTCCATGAAGGACGAGAAGCCGCCCTTCTCCGCGGCGGCCGCGTCCCAGTCGACCGTGTAACGCTTGGCCTCGGCGGGGTTGCCGTCGAAGTCCGTCACCTCGACGGACGTCGGCGTGATCGTGACGATCTGGTCCTGGCCGAGCTCGAGCGCCTCCTTGGTGTGGGAGATGAACGCCGCGACGTCGGAGCCGAGGAAGTTCTCGCCCTCGCCGAGCCCGACGACGAGCGGCGAGTCGTGCCGCGCGCCCACGACCGTGTCCGGTGCGTCGGCGTGCACGGCGAGGAGCGTGAAGGTGCCCTCGAGCCGGCGCGCGACCTGGCCCATCGCGAGCGTGAGGTCCTTCGTCTCGCGGTACGCGCGCGCCAGGAGCTGCGCCGCGACCTCGGTGTCCGTCTCGGACCGGAACTGCACGCCCTCGGCGAGCAGCTCGCTCTTGAGGGTCGCGAAGTTCTCGACGATCCCGTTGTGGATCACCGCGAGGCGGTCGTCGTCCGCGAGGTGGGGGTGGGCGTTGGTGTCCGTCGGACCACCGTGCGTCGCCCACCGGGTGTGCCCGATCGACGCGGTGGCTGCGGGCAGGGGGTGGAGGTCGATCTCCTCCACGAGGTTCGCGAGCTTGCCCGACTTCTTCGCGAACGCGACGGCGTCGACCCCCGGCGCGACGAGCGCGACGCCGGCCGAGTCGTAGCCGCGGTACTCGAGCCGTCCGAGTCCTTCGAGAGCGACGTCGAGGGGTCGCCCCGAGGCCTCTCCGACCATGGTTCCAGGGCCCACGTAGCCCACGATTCCGCACATGGTGATCGAGTCTAGCCCCGGACCCGGCACCCTTCGGAGCGGCACGATCCCGCGGTTTTTCGTACGGTTCGCTGCCTAACCGACGCTCGGCGCGCGAGCGGCTCGCGCGGCGGCGAGGGTGGGTCCCATGCCCAGCGTCCGGATCGGCCTCTCGGGGTGGCGCTACGCCGACTGGCGCGGCCGCTTCTACCCCCGCGGCCTGCCGCAGCGTCGCGAGCTCGAGCACGTCGCGTCGCTGTTCCCGGCCGTCGAGCTCAACGGCACCTTCTACTCGATGCAGCGGCCGTCGTCGTTCGTCGCGTGGCGCGAGCAGACGCCCGAGGGGTTCACGTTCGCGGTCAAGGGCCCGCGCTTCGTCACCCACATGAAGCGGCTGCGGGACGTGCGCACACCGCTGGCCAACTTCTTCGCGAGCGGGGTCCTCGCCCTCGGCGACCGGCTCGGTCCGGTGCTGTGGCAGCTCCCGGCGCGCACGGCGTTCGACGCCGCGACGCTCGACGACTTCCTCGCGCTCCTGCCGCGCACGACCGGCCAGGCGGCGCGCCTCGCGACGGAGCACGACGACCGCCTGCGCGCGCCGGCGTGGACCGAGGTCGACGACGACCGCTCGCTCGTCCACGCGCTCGAGCCGCGGCACGCGTCGTTCGCCGACGACGCGGCGCTCGGCCTCCTGCGCGCGCACGGGGTCGCGTTCGCGATCTCCGACGGCGCGGGGAGCTGGCCACTCGTCGACGCCGTGACGAGCCCGCTCGTGTACGTGCGCCTCCACGGCGACCAGGAGCTCTACACGAGCGGGTATCGGCCGCACGTGCTCGACTCGTGGGCCGAGCGCGTGCGGTCGTGGCACGACGCCGGGCACGACGTCGAGGTCTACCTCGACAACGACGTCGACGCGCACGCCCCCGAGGACGCGCTCGCGCTCATGGCGCGACTGGCCGACGTCGCGATCCCGGGCCTCGGCCCCACCCCCGAGCCCCGGCCCGCGCGGCGCACGACGACGGCGCGGGGCGGGCGCGGATGAGCGTGCCGGACCGCGCGCTCGACCGCGCGGCGGAGCCCGGGGTGGCGCGCGTGCACGTCCACCCGCACGCATCCGGCAGAATCAGGCGGGTGTCCTCCCCCGCCGACGACCCGTCCGACCTGCTCCCGGCCCACCTCGCGGCACCGTCCTCCTCCCCGTACGTGGACCTCGACCGCGCGGCGTGGAGCCGGCTGTCGGAGTCGACGCCGCTGCCCCTGACCGACGAGGACGTCGCCCGGCTGCGCGGCCTCGGCGACCCGATCGACCTCGCGGAGGTCGACGCCGTGTACCGGCCGCTGTCGCGGCTGCTCAACCTCTACGTGACCGCGACGTCCGGCCTGCACGAGGCGACGTCGACGTTCCTGCGCGAGGACACGGGCAACACGCCCTACGTCATCGGGGTCGCGGGCTCGGTCGCGGTGGGCAAGTCCACGACGGCGCGCGTGCTGCGCGAGATGCTCGCGCGCTGGCCCGAGACGCCGCACGTCGAGCTCATCACGACCGACGGCTTCCTCTACCCCAACGCCGAGCTCGCGCGCCGCGGCCTCATGGAGCGCAAGGGCTTCCCCGAGTCGTACGACCGGCGCGCGCTCATCCGCTTCCTGTCCAAGGTCAAGGCGGGCCACGCCGAGGTCCGCGCACCCGTCTACGACCACCTCACCTACGACATCGTGCCGGGCGCGGAGGCCGTGGTCCGCAAGCCCGACGTCCTCGTCGTCGAGGGGCTCAACGTGCTGCAGCCCGCCCGGCCCAGCGCGCACGACGAGACGACCGTCGCCGTCAGCGACTTCTTCGACTTCTCCATCTACGTCGACGCGCGCACGCGCAACATCCGGCAGTGGTACGTCGACCGGTTCCTCGCGCTGCGCCGCACCGCGTTCGCGCGCCCCGAGTCCTACTTCCGCCGCTACGCGGACCTCACGGACGAGCAGGCGGTCGAGCGCGCGCGGTCGATCTGGGACGCGATCAACGCGCCGAACCTCGAGCAGAACATCCTGCCGACGCGCGGCCGCGCGACGCTCGTCCTCACGAAGGGCCCGGACCACTCGGTCCAGCGCGTGCGCCTGCGCAAGCTCTGAGGCCGCGGTCAGGACGCGCGCGGCGCCGCGCCCGTGCTGCTCGACGGCGACGCGCCGGGCGTCGACGCCCCGGCCGGCGCGTCGTCGTCGGCCCGGGCGGGGTCGGCGGACGCCGGGGACGCGCCCTGGGGGCCGGACGTGCCGGGCTCGTCACGCACGACGGCGTCGTCGCCCGCCGCGGGGGCCGCGGGGACGTCCACGGGGAGCTCGCCGCGCCGGCGCGCGCGCATGATGAGGACCCGGTCGATGACGAAGCCGGTCGCGATGCCGAGCACGACGCCCACGACCATCGCGAGGAGCGGCTCGTGGCCCAGCCACTGCGCGGCGACGAGGCCGATGAGCACCGAGTACAGCGACCACGTCACGGCCGCGATGCCGGAGAACGCCATGAAGCGGCGCCGCGGGTAGCCGACCGCCCCGGCGGTCATGTTCACCGCGACGCGCCCCACCGGGATGTAGCGCGCGGCGAGGATGAACGACGCGCCGCGGTGCGCGAGGGCGCGTTCCGCCCACGCGACGGCCTTGCGACCCCGGGCCGTGCGGAGGAGGCGGACCCGATCCGTGCCGATCGCCCGACCGATCGCGAACGCGATCTGGTCGCCGGTCCACGCCCCGAGCGCCGCGACGAGCAGCACGAGGAGGAGGTTCGGCTCACCCGTGGCGTGCGCGGACACGGCGAGCGTGATGACCACGGACTCGCTGGGGATCGGCGGGAAGAACCCGTCGATCGTCGCGAAGCCGAACAGCGCGGGATAGATCCACGCGGACGCCGCGAGGGCGAGGACCCAGGTCTCCAGGTTCTCCAGGAAGGTCGACACGGCGTCGGGCAACGGCGTCCTCGTTCGTCGGCTGGCGGGGAGGCCAGGCGGGCGGCGGCGGCAGGTCGGGCGTCCTGCACCACGACAAGCCTACGGAGCGCGACGACGTCGACCATCAGGGAAACCCCCGGTTCACCCCCGGGGATTCCCGCCCGGCAGCGCCGCGCACGACGACGAGTCTTCTCCCGCAGCCGGTGCGGCGTCGTCATCCGGACGGACGACTTTCCTCCGGGGGGTACGTCGTCAGGACCAGCGCTGCGCAACCGCCCGGGCACCTACCGCACGTCGCCGGGCAGACGTGCCACGCCGAGCGTCGACGCGAGGGTCCGCAGGTCGGCGGCGTCGACGTAGAGCTCACCGCGCAGGTGGTCCGTCTCGTGCTGCACGATGCGCGCCGGCCAGCCGGTCAGCACGTCGTCGAACGGCCGGCCCGCCTCGTCCTGGCCCGTGAGCCGCACGCTGCGGGCGCGCGTGCGCTCCGCCTGCCAGCCGTGCACGGACAGGCAGCCCTCGAAGAAGGTCCGCGTCTCGTCGCCGACGGCCTCGTAGCGGGGGTTGACGAGCACCCGGTACGCGAGCGGGGGTCGCTCGCGCTCGTCGTCGGCGTCCGGGGACCCCGGGTCCTCGACGACGGCGAGCGCCAGGCCGATCCCGACCTGCGGCGCGGCGAGGCCCACGCCCGGC
This sequence comes from Cellulosimicrobium composti, assembly GCF_009711085.1. GTDB lineage: Bacteria > Actinomycetota > Actinomycetes > Actinomycetales > Cellulomonadaceae > Cellulosimicrobium > Cellulosimicrobium composti. Next base: position 91,091 of record NZ_WMKA01000006.1, on the reverse strand, counting down.
GCCGCGTGCATGGTCGCGCGCATCGCCTCCAGGAAGCGGGGCAGCACGTCGCCGAGCTGGCCCGCGTACGGGACCGCGGGCGTGCGCAGCACCGGGTGCCCGGCCTGCACGATGGGCAGCACGCCGTCGTCGTAGGTGTCCAGGAGCGCGCGCACGTGGTCGCGCAGGCCCTCGTCGACGCCCTGGCGCACGCCCGCGCCGGCCTCCCGACCCGTCGTCCGACCGGCCGCGCTCACAGCGCGAGCCGGTCGCGCACGACGCCCGCGAGCTCGCCCGCGACCGCGTCCGCCTGCTGCTGGGTGGCCGCCTCGACCATGACGCGCACGAGCGGCTCGGTGCCGGACGGGCGCAGCAGCACGCGGCCCGTCTCGCCGAGGGTCCGCTCCGCCGCGGCGACCGCCGCGAGGAGCGCCTCGTCGGTGGACGCGCGCGTCTTGTCCACGCCGGGGACGTTGACGAGCGTCTGCGGGAGACGCTGCACGACGCCCGCGAGGTCGGCGAGCTTCTGGCCCGTGACGCGCACGCGCGACGCGAGCTGGAGAGCGGTGAGCACGCCGTCGCCCGTCGTCGCGTAGCGCGACATGACGATGTGCCCCGACTGCTCGCCGCCGAGCCCGTACCCGTGGGCGCGCATCTCCTCGAGCACGTACCGGTCGCCGACGGCCGTCTGGACGGTGGTGATGCCCGCGTCGCGCATCGCGAGCAGGAGGCCGAGGTTGCTCATGACCGTCACGACGAGCGTGTCGTGCGGGAGCGCGCCCTCGTCCTTGAGCGCGAGGGCGAGGACGCCCATGATCTGGTCGCCGTCCACGACGGTCCCGCCGTGGTCGACGGCGATGCAGCGGTCGGCGTCGCCGTCGAACGCGACGCCGAAGTCGGCCTCCGACGCGACGACGACGGCCTGGAGCTGCTCGGGGTGGTTCGAGCCGCACGCCGCGTTGATGTTGCGGCCGTCGGGGCTGGCGTTGATGACGACGACGTCCGCGCCGGCCGCGCGCAGCGCCACGGGGCCGACGTCGCTCGCGGCGCCGTTGGCGCAGTCGACCGCGATCCGCAGGCCCGCGAGCGGCTTGTGGTCCTCGTCCGCCCCGATGCTCGCCATGAGGTGCTCGACGTACGCGCCGCCGGCGCGCCCCGAGTCGGACGAGATCCGCCCGACGGTGCCGTGCGTCGGGCGCTCCCACTCCTGCCCGAGCAGACTCTCGATGCGGTCCTCGACCGCGTCGTCGAGCTTGACGCCGCCGCGCGCGAGGAACTTGATCCCGTTGTCCTGCATCGGGTTGTGGGACGCCGAGATCACGACGCCGAAGTCGACGTCCATGGTGCTCGTCAGGTAGGCGACCGCCGGCGTCGGCAGGACTCCCACGTCCTTGACGTCGACGCCAGCGCTCGCGAGGCCGGCGTTGAGCGCCGCACCGAGGAACTCGCCGGACACGCGCGTGTCCCGGCCGACGACCGCGCGCGGCCGGTGCCCCTCCTCCTGCCCGCTCGCGAGCACGCGCGCCGCCGCGACACCGAGGTCGAGCGCGAGCTCGCCCGTCACGTTGCCGTTCGCGAGACCGCGCACCCCGTCGGTGCCGAAAAGCCGTCCCATGGAAGTCCTTCCCCTCGATCCGGCCGTGTGCCGACCGTACGACCGCCTGCCGTCGCCCGCTCCTGACGGGCGTTGGTCACCGCTCCTCACAAACGCCGTCGGCCCCGGCGGACGAGGTCCACCGGGGCCGACGATCGCACAGCGCGGATCAGCGCTTGGAGTACTGCGGTGCCTTGCGGGCCTTCTTGAGACCGGCCTTCTTGCGCTCGACGACGCGGGCGTCGCGAGTGAGGAAGCCGGCCTTCTTCAGCGCGGGGCGGTTGTTCTCGGCGTCGATCGCGTTGAGCGCGCGAGCGATGCCGAGGCGCAGCGCGCCGGCCTGGCCGGACGTGCCGCCGCCGCTGATGCGGGCGATGACGTCGAAGCGACCCTCGACGTCGACCAGCTTGAGCGGGGAGTTCACGAGCTGCTGGTGAACCTTGTTCGGGAAGTACTCCTCGAGCTCGCGCCCGTTGATCTTCCACTGCCCCGTCCCGGGGACGAGGCGCACGCGCGCCACGGCCTCCTTGCGGCGGCCCAGGGCCTGGCCGGGGGCGGTGATGCTCTGGCCGCGGCCCGTGGGGGCGGCGGACTCGGAGGTGTAGGTGCTGGGCGTCTCGTCGCCCAGGGTGTCGGTGTCGACGGTGGTCTCGGCCACGGGTGGTGTCCTCGCGTCTCTCTGTGCGCTACGCCTGGGCGGCGATTACTGCGCGACCTGGGTGATCTCGAACGGCTTCGGCTGCTGCGCGGCGTGCGGGTGCTCGGCACCCGCGTAGACCTTGAGCTTGCCGAACTGGGCGCGACCGAGGGTGGTCTTGGGGAGCATGCCGCGCACGGCCCGCTCCACAGCACGCTCGGGGTGCTTCTCGAGCAGGTCGCCGTAGGGGACGGCACGCAGACCACCCGGGTACCCGGAGTGGTTGTAGGCCATCTTCTGCTCGCGCTTGTTGCCGCTCAGGGCGACCTTGCCGGCGTTGATGACGATGACGAAGTCACCGCCGTCGACGTGCGGAGCGAAGGTCGGCTTGTGCTTGCCGCGCAGCAGGGTGGCCACGTGGCTGGCCAGGCGGCCCAGGACGACGTCGGTCGCGTCGATGACGTACCAGTCGCGCTGGACGTCGCCGGGCTTCGGGGTGTACGTACGCACGGTCGTAGCCTTCGTTTCTGTCTCAGGATGTCTTCTTCGACCGCTGAAGCAGGCGGCCGAGAGGGCAGGTCGTTGCGCGGCGGGCTCGTTCGGCACCCGCTCCTTGGCCGGCAGCGAGTGGGCGCGCTAGCGACACGGGTGTCGTGAGGTGAGCACAACGACTCAACAGACTACCCGCGAGGCAGGCCACCGGTCAAAGCGGCCGGGCGCTCGCGCACGCACTGCTCGCAGCGCGTCGACCGCGCGACGTGGACGCAGTCCGGGCAGTACAGCCGCAGCGTCCGACAGCTCGGGTCGGCGCAGTTCTCGTACTTCGCGGTCGCGGCGCCGCACCGGGTGCACGCGCCGAGCGGGGTCGACCCCGGGCCCAGCTCGACGTGCATGCGCTCGTCGAACACGTAGAGCGAGCCCTCCCACAGCCCCTGCGAGCCGAACACCTCGCCGTACCGCACGACGCCGCCGTCGAGCTGGTACACCTCCTCGAACCCGCGGGCGCGCAGCAGCGCGGAGAGCACCTCGCACCGCACGCCGCCCGTGCAGTACGTGACGACCGGGCGCTGCTTGAGGTCGTCGTACCGCCCCGAGTCGACTCGGCGACGAAGTCCCGCGTCGTCGCGACGTCCGGCACCACCGCGCCCCGGAAGCGGCCGATCGCCGCCTCGAACGCGTTGCGCCCGTCGAACATCACGACGTCGTCGCCGCGCTCGTCGACGAGGTCGTGCAGCGCCTGCGGGCTCAGCCGCTCCCCGCCGCCGACCACACCGTGCTCGTCGACCGCGATCTCGTCCGGGACGCCGAACGCCACGAGCTCGGGCCGCACCTTGACGGACAGGCGCGGGAAGTCGCGACCCGTGCCGTCCGACCACTTCACGTCGACCCCCTCGAACCCCGGGTACCGCCGCGTCGTCTTCACGTACTGCTTGAGGTCCTCGACCGTCCCGCCGAGCGTCGCGTTGATGCCGTGCTCGGACACGATCACGCGGCCCGTGAGGTTCCAGCGCTCCCCCAGCGCCTGCTGCCACAGCTGGACCGCGCGCGGGTCCGGCAGGGGCGTGAAGGCGTAGAAGAGCACGATCTTGTGGACGGCCATGCCCACCAGGATAGGGACGGCTACCGTGCGCGGCGGACGCGCTCGACCTCCCACACGGGCTCGGGCGCCTCGACGACCTCGCCGTCCGCACCGAACACGAGGAAGCGGTCGAACCCGCGCGCGAACCACCGGTCGTGGGTCACGGCGAGCACCGTGCCCTGGAAGGCCGCGAGACCCGCCTCGAGCGCCTCGGCCGAGTGCAGGTCGAGGTTGTCCGTCGGCTCGTCGAGGAGCAGCAGCGTCGCGCCGTCGAGCTCGAGCAGGAGGATCTGGAAGCGCGCCTGCTGCCCGCCCGAGAGCGTCTCGAAGCGCTGCTCCGCCTGCCCCACGAGCTCGTACCGGTCGAGCGCGCGGCTCGCGTCCTCGCGCCCCCTGCCCGCCCGGTGGCCCTCGCCGCGGTGGAGGATCTCCAGGAGCGTGCGCCCCCGCAGCTCGGGGTGGTCGTGGTTCTGCGCGAACCAGCCCGGGCGCACGCGCGAGCCGAGCACCGCGCGGCCCGTGTGCGCCACCGGGTCCGGCGCCGCGCCGTCGTGCACGGTGCCGGGCTCCGGGTCGCTCCCGCCCGCGGCCAGCAGGCGCAGGAAGTGCGACTTGCCCGAGCCGTTCGAGCCGAGCACCGCGACGCGCTCGCCGAAGAACACCTCGACGTCGAACGGCTTCATGAGCCCCGTGAGCTCGAGCCGCTCGCACGTCACCGCGCGCTTGGCCGTCCGCCCGCCCGTGAGCCGCACGGTCACGTTCTGGTCGCGCGCGACCACCTCGGGCCGGCCCGCCTCCTCGAACTTGCGCAGGCGCGTGCGGGCTGCCTGGTAGCGGCTCGCGAGGCCGTCGTTGAACGCGGCCTTCGTCTTGAGCGTGCGCACGAGCTCGGTGAGCTTCGCGTGCTCCTCGTCCCAGCGGCGCGCGAGCTCCGCGAGCCGGTCGCGACGGTCGGCACGCGCCTGCGCGTAGGTCGCGAAGCCGCCGCCGTGCACCCACACCGTGCCGCCGCCCGGCGTCGGCTCGAGCGTCGCGACCTGCGTCGCCGTGCGCGCGAGGAGCTCGCGGTCGTGGGAGACGAACAGGACCGTCTTGGGCGACGCGACGAGGCGCTCCTCGAGCCAGCGCTTGGTCGGCACGTCGAGGTGGTTGTCCGGCTCGTCGAGCAGCAGCACCTCCTCCGGCCCGCGCAGCAGCGCGGTGAGCGCGAGGCGCTTCTGCTCGCCGCCGGACAGCGTGCGCACGTCGCGCCACTGCGCCTTCTCGAACGGGACCGACAGCACCTCGTGGGTGACCTCGTCCCACCCGGCCTCGGCGTCGTACCCGCCCACGTCGGCCCAGTCAACGAGCGCCTGCGCGTACCGCAGCTGGGCCGGCTCGTCGTCGACCGTCATGATGTCGTGCTCCGCCGCCGCGAGCTCGAGCGCGGCCTCGCGCACGGCCGTCGGTGCGAGCTCGACGAGCAGGTCGCGCACCGTGCGGTCGTCGTCGATGCGCCCGACGTCCTGCCGCATGACGCCCAGGCCGCCGCTGCGCGCGACGGAGCCGCCGTGCGGAGCGACGTCTCCCGTGACGATGCGCAGGAGCGTCGACTTGCCCACGCCGTTCGGCCCGACGAGCGCGACCCGCGCGCCGTCGGCGACGCGCATGCTCACGCCGTCGAGCAGGGTGCGCCCGTCGGGCAGGTGATACGTGACGTCGCTGAGGTCGAGGTGTCCCACGAGGCACATGGTCCCCCGCGCGAGCCGCCCCGGTCACGCGGTTTGCGCGCACCCCCGGCCGCGCCCGCGACCGGGGCGACCCCTCACGCGCCGGGCCGGGTCAGCGCCGGCCGCCCCCGAGGAGGCCGCCCAGACCGCCCAGGAGGTCCCCGATACCGCCGCCGGAGCCGCCGCCCAGCAGGCCACCGAGCACGTCGCCCGGGCCCCCGCCGCCCTGCGGGGCCGTGGCCGACGTCTGCTCCTTGCCGCCGAGCTGCTTCGCGAGGAACGCCAGCGCGATCGGCGCGAGCGCGGGCAGGACCTTCTGCATCAGGTTCTGCCCTGCGCCCGTGGAGTCCGCGAGCTGCGCGACGACGGCCTCCTCGTTCGACCCGAAGACGTGGCGCACGATCTTCTCGCCGTCCGCGGTGTCGACCGCGTCGAGGTCGACGCCGCCCTCGACGAGCGACGGGTCGTGCTGCGTGATCGCCTCGCCGAGCGACGCCGCACCGGCCGGGTCCTGCGCGTTCGCCTGCAGGCCCCCGAGCAGCGCGGGGAGCGCCGCCCCCACGGCCTGCTGCGCCGTCGCCTCGTCGACGCCGAGCCGCCCGGCGAGCTGGTCGAGCGGGATGCTGGAGATGATGTCGTCGATGCCGGCCATGGTCGTCCTCGTCGTCGGGCGCGCCCGGCGACCGGGCGCGGTCTGGAGGGTCCCGCGCGAGCGGCGGGCCCGGGCTCGTCCGGCCGAACGACGGCGGCACGACCCCTCCCACGGTAGCGCTCGCGGCACGTCCGTGCAGGTCATGCCGCACATGCTGCGTCGGTCGGCGCGAGGTGCGACCGTGGACGCATGAGCGAAGACACGACCGGCACGAGCCCGGACCCGGAGACAGGCGCCGAGGGCGACAACGACCAGCTCCAGGCGGAGGACACGCTCCTGGACCGCGGGGTGGACGACGTGCTCGACGAGGGCTACTCCCCGCCCGACCGGCCGCGCACGAACCACTTCGGCGAGACCCCGTGGGAGGAGGTGCACGGCGAGACGCTCGACCAGCGCCTCGCCGAGGAGGAGCCCGACGAGTGGGAGCGCGAGGGCACCGAGCGCACCGACCCGAACCGGGCCGGTCGGCTCGTCGCGGACCCCGACGCGCTCGACGGGCGCCAGAACGACACGTACGCCGACGACGAGGGCATCTCCGGGGGCGCGGCCGGGGCCGAGGAGGCCGCGGTCCACGTCGTCGAGGAGCCCTGAGCCGCCGCCGGTCCGGGCGGCCGCGCCGCCCGGACCGGCCTCAGCCCGCGCCGGGTCCGGTCCGGTCGTCCCAGACGTCCTCCTCGTTGCGCACGGCGCGGACGCGGTCGGCCCGCGCGGCGAGCTCGGCGTCCGGCGGGTAGGTGACCTCCTCGAGCACGAGCCCGTGCGCGGGCACGACGCCCGCCCCGGCGTCCCGCCTCCGGCTCGCGAGCAGGTCCGCCGGCCAGTCGACGTCGCGCCGCCCCTCCCCGACCGCGAGCGACGCGCCGACGAGCGCGCGCACCATGTTGTGGCAGAACGCGTCCGCGCGGACGTGCGCCACGACGAGCCCCGCGTCCGGCCCGTCCGCGGGCCGCGACCACGACAGGTGCTGCAGCTCGCGGATCGTCGTCGCGCCGGGACGCGGCTTGCAGAACGCGGCGAAGTCGCGCACCCCGAGCAGCGGACGCACCGCAGCGTCCATCGCCGCGACGTCGAGCGGGCGGCGCGTCCACAGCACCCACTCGCGGCGCAGCGGGTCGCGCAGGACCGGGTCGTCCGCGATCCGGTACGTGTACGCGCGGTGCAGCGCCGAGAAGCGCGCGTCGAAGCCGTCCGGGGCCGGCGCGGCCCGCCGTACGACGACGTCGCCCGGCAGCACGCCCCCCAGCCGCGCGACGAGCGCGTCCCCCGGCGCGCGGTCCGAGCGGCCCGGCAGCGCCTCCCACTGCGCCCGCTCCAGGTCGACGTGCGCGACCTGGCCCCGCGCGTGCACACCCGCGTCCGTGCGCCCGGCGACGGTGAGGCGCGGCGCGGGACCGCGCAGGAGCGTCGCGAGCCCGTCCTCGACCGCCCCCTGCACCGTCCGCAGGCCCGGCTGCCGCGCCCACCCGGCGAACGCCGTGCCCTGGTAGGCGAGGTCCAGCCGGACGCGCACGACGTCGTCGCCCTCCCCGTCCGGTCGGGTGCTCGGCCGGGCGTCCGGTCGCCCGGGCGGCGTGGGGCCGGATGCCGCGACGTCCGGTGCGCCGGAGGGTGCGTCGGGCCGCGCTGCGTCGGGGGTCGGGGCGTCGCTCACGGGAGTTCACCGTAGTCGCCCGGTCGTGCGGTCCGCGCGCCGTCGTGCCTACGCTGCCGCCCATGACCGGCGACCACGCAGACGTCCGCACGCTCGCCGTCGACTGCGGCGGCAGCGGGATCAAGGCGAACGTCCTCGACGCCTCGGGCACGGCGCACGCGACGGCGGTGCGGGTCCCCACGCCCTACCCGCTGCCCCCCGAGCTCCTCGTCGAGACGATCGCCGACATCGCCGCGTCGCTGCCCCCGGCGGACCGCGTCACCGTCGGCATGCCGGGCATGCTGCGGCGCGGCGTCGTCGTCCACACGCCCCACTACGTGACACGCAGCGGCCCGCGCTCGCGCGTCGACCCGGCGCTCCTCGCGGCGTGGACGAGCTTCGACGTGCAGGCGGCCGTCTCGCGCCGGCTCGGGGTGCCCGCGCTCGTCCTCAACGACGCGGAGGTGCACGGTGCGGGGGTCGTCGCCGCGTCCGGTCTCGAGCTCGTGCTCACCCTCGGCACGGGGCTCGGCTCCGCGCTGTTCCACGGCGGGCGGCTCGCCCCGCACCTCGAGTGGTCCCACGCCCCGGTGCGCCGCGGCACCACGTACGACCAGTACGTCGGCGAGCCGGAGCGTCGCCGCCTGGGCGACGGCCTGTGGTCACGGCGCGTGCTCGCCGTCGTCGAGGGCCTGCGACCCGTGTTCTGGTGGGACCGGCTCTACCTCGGGGGCGGGAACTCGCGGCGGATCACGCCGAGCGTCCTCGACCGCCTCGGTGACGACGTCGTCGTCGTGCCGAACTCCGCGGCGCTCGTCGGCGGGGCGCGCGCATGGGACCTGCCGCCCGCGTGACCGCGCTCAGCCGCCCACGGGGAGGCCCGCGCGCGCCGGAGGTGCCGTGCCGCCGTCCGGCGCGGGCGGTGCGGCCTGCGCGACCGTGCGGTGCGCGTCGAGCAGCACGCGGTTGAACGCCACCGGGGCGTCGAGGCTCACGAGGTGCCGCGCCCCCGGGACGACCACGAGCCGCACGGGAGCGCCCCCACGGCGAGACGCCTCGGCGAAGGCGCGCTCCCCGAGACGGAAGTGGTCCCACCGGCCGTTCACGAGCCACACGGGCGTCGCCGCGGCCCCCAGGGCCACGACCGGGTCGACCGCGCCGACCTCGCGCAGGATCGCGCTCATGACGTCGAGCGCGAAGCCGCCCGCGGCGAGGTCCGCCGCGGCCTGCGGCGTCAGCGCCCGGTCGACGAGCGCCTGGTTGAGGCCCGCGCCGCCGTCGGGCAGCCGCTCGATGCCCCGGGCCAGGAGGAGCCAGCCGCCGCGCAGGCGCGTCGCGGGCGGCGTCGAGCACGCGGCCGCGACGAGCCCGACGACGCGCTCCGGGTGCCGCGCGCGCGTCTCGATCGCGACGTACCCCCCGAGCGAGAGACCGACGACGAGCGCGCGTCCGCCCACCGCGTCGACACCGTCCACGACCGCCTCGACCGCGCCGTCGAGCGTGAACGCCTCGCCGCGCCGGGCGCCGTGACCGGGCAGGTCGACGGCGAGGGCGTCGACCCCCGCGCGTCGCAGCGCGTCGAGCTGTGCCCGCCACATCGAGCGCGACGTGCGCGAGCCGTGCACCAGGACCACGGGCGGCCACCCGGGCCGCCCGATCTCGGGAGAGGTCACGGCACGACCCTAGGACGCGCCGCTCCCCCGCGCGCGACGGCTCACCCCCACCCGCCGAGCATGCGGTTGCCGCCCGTCGGAGCGACCGGACGGGCGGTAACCACATGATGGGCGGGCTGGAGCCTGCGGACGACACAGGGCCCGGGACCGTGCGGTCCCGGGCCCTGCGTCACGAGCGGTGCTCGCGCGGCGAGGAGGAGGCTCAGGCCTCCTTCTTCTCCTCCGCGGCGTCCTCGACGGGCGCGTCCTGGACGTCCTCGGCGGGAGCGTCCTCGACGGCGGCGGGAGCGTCCTCGACGGGCGCGTCCTCGACCGTGTCCGCCTTCGCGGCCGGCTTGTCGGCCTTCTTGCTCGCCTTCTCCGCAGCCTTCTCCGCCTCGCGGACTACGGCCTGCTTCGGGCTGACGGGCTCGGTCACGAGCTCGATGACCGCGAGGGGCGCGTTGTCGCCCTTGCGCGTGCCGACCTTCGTGATGCGCGTGTAGCCACCCTCACGCTCCGCCATCTGCGGGGCGATCTCGGTGAACAGCGTGTGCACCACGGACTTGTCGCGCACGACGCGCAGGACGCGACGACGGGCGTGCAGGTCGCCACGCTTGGCGAACGTGATGAGGCGCTCGGCGACCGGACGCAGGCGCTTCGCCTTGGTCTCGGTGGTCGTGATCCGGCCGTGCTCGAAGAGCTGGGTGGACAGGTTCGCGAGCATCAGGCGCTCGTGAGCCGGACCACTGCCGAGCCGGGGGCCCTTGGCGGGGGTAGGCATGGGATGTGCTCCTTGGGAAGTTGTCGCGCCGCAGGTGCGGACCCGGACGCGCTGAGGTGTCTAGAGCCGCAGGCTCAGTACTGCTGCTCGGTGTCCGAGAACGTCGCCTCGTCGTCGTCGCCCTCGTAGTACGCGGCGGCCGACGGGTCGAAGTCGAGCGGCGAGTCCTTGAGGGACAGGCCGAGCTCGGCGAGCTTCTCCTTCACCTCGTTGATGGACTTCGCACCGAAGTTGCGGATGTCCAGCAGGTCCGCCTCGCTGCGTGCGACGAGCTCGCCCACCTGGTGGATGCCCTCGCGCTTGAGGCAGTTGTACGAGCGGATCGTGAGGTTGAGCTCCTCGATCGGCAGCGCCAGGTCCGCGGCGAGAGCCGCGTCCGTCGGCGACGGGCCGATCTCGATGCCCTCCGCCTCGACGTTGAGCTCACGGGCCAGCCCGAAGAGCTCGACGAGCGTCTTGCCGGCCGACGCGAGCGCGTCGCGCGGCGAGATCGCCGGCTTCGTCTCGACGTCCACGACCAGCTTGTCGAAGTCCGTCCGCTGCTCGACACGCGTCGCCTCGACCTTGTAGGTCACCTTGAGGACGGGCGAGTAGATCGAGTCGACCGGGATCCGGCCGATCTCGGCGTCGAACGACTTGTTCTGCGACGCCGAGACGTACCCACGGCCGCGCTCGACGGTCAGCTCGATCTCGAGCTTGCCCTTGTCGTTGAGCGTGGCGATGTGGAGGTCGGGGTTGTGGACCTCGACACCCGCGGGCGGCACGATGTCCGCCGCGGTGACCGCACCAGCACCCTGCTTGCGCAGGTACATCACGACGGGCTCGTCGTTCTCCGAGGAGACGACGAGGTTCTTGATGTTGAGGATGATCTCGGTGACGTCCTCCTTCACACCCGGCACGGTGGTGAACTCGTGGAGCACACCGTCGATGCGGATGGAGGTGACCGCCGCGCCCGGGATGGACGACAGCAGCGTGCGACGCAGCGAGTTGCCGAGCGTGTAACCGAAGCCCGGCTCCAGCGGCTCGATGGAGAAGCGCGAACGGTTCTCCGAGATGACCTCTTCGGTCAAGGTGGGGCGCTGTGCGATCAGCACTGGTGGTTTCCTTTCGGTGAGCGTCCGCCATATGACGCTGCACGGTTCAAGGCGAGGTGCGCGCCTGCGGCACGCGGCCCCGGTCGGGACTCTGTCCACCCGACCGGGAGGGGCGTCGGCCCCGTCAGGAGGCGGTCACCCCGTGACGGGCGCCGTCGACGGGCTCGGCCGGTCACGACCGGGCGGCCCGTCGACGGCACGCCGACGAAGGGGTCAGACGCGACGACGCTTGGGCGGGCGGCACCCGTTGTGCGCCTGCGGCGTGACGTCCTGGATCGAGCCGACCTCGAGGCCGGCCGACTGCAGCGAGCGGATCGCGGTCTCGCGACCCGAGCCCGGGCCCTTCACGAAGACGTCGACCTTCTTCATGCCGTGCTCCTGCGCCTTGCGCGCAGCGGCCTCGGCCGCGAGGCCGGCGGCGAAGGGGGTCGACTTGCGCGAGCCCTTGAAGCCGACGTCGCCGCCGGAGGCCCACGCGATCACGGCGCCCGACGGGTCCGTGATCGACACGATCGTGTTGTTGAACGTGCTCTTGATGTGCGCCTGGCCGGCGGGGACGTTCTTCTTGTCCTTGCGGCGAGGCTTGCGCCCAGCGGCGGCGCGAGTCTTGGGAGGCATGTCCTTCTTCTCTCCTGGTCTGAGGTGGTCTGACCGCGGGGATCTCCACCCGGCACGACGCGGACCGTGAGGTCCGGGTCAGCGCGCGAGCAGGGCCCGCCCTGCGGACTGGCTCAGCGGGCCTTCTTCTTGCCGGCCACGGTGCGCTTCGGTCCCTTGCGCGTACGCGCGTTGGTCTTCGTGCGCTGGCCGCGCACGGGCAGGCCGCGGCGGTGACGCAGGCCCTGGTAGGTGCCGATCTCGACCTTGCGGCGGATGTCGGCGGCCACCTCACGACGGAGGTCACCCTCGAGCTTGTAGTTGCCCTCGAGGTAGTCGCGCAGCGCGACGAGCTCGGCGTCGCCGAGGTCCTTCACGCGCGCGTCCGGGCTGATGCCGGTCGCGGCCAGCGTCTGCTGGGCGCGGGTACGGCCGACGCCGTAGATGTAGGTGAGCGCGACCTCGAGCCGCTTGTCGCGGGGGAGGTCGACGCCGATGAGACGTGCCATGTGCCTTTCGGCTCCTCGTTCTTCGTCGGAGGTCTGTCGCACCGCCCTCCCACGGGGAGCTCCGCGGGCCCCGGCCTCCGAGCCGGGGGTTCCCCTGCCTGTGGCGTTCTCCGCCCGGACTCGCGTCCGGGGTGCCGAGCAGGTTCGTGGTGGTGCGCTGGTGGCCGGCCGTCGTGGTGACGGGCGGCCCGGTGATCACGGCCCCGAAGGACCCTCACCCGTGGCGCAGGCGCGCGGGCTCAGCCCTGGCGCTGCTTGTGCCGCAGGTTGTCGCAGATCACCATGACGCGACCGTGCCGGCGGATCACCTTGCACTTGTCGCAGATCTTCTTGACGCTGGGCTTGACCTTCATCTTCGTTCCCTCAGTGGTGCCCCGCTCCGGGCGCGACCGACGTGCGGCCCCGGTGACCGGGTGGCGAGGCGGGTGAGTGGGTGGACGCGTGGCGACTACTTGTAGCGGTAGACGATCCGGCCGCGGGACAGGTCGTACGGGCTCAGCTCGACCACGACCCGGTCCTCGGGGAGGATCCGGATGTAGTGCTGGCGCATCTTGCCCGAGATGTGCGCGAGAACCTTGTGACCGTTGGCCAGCTCCACGCGGAACATCGCGTTCGGCAGGGCCTCGACCACGCTGCCCTCGATCTCGATGACACCGTCCTTCTTTGCCATGTCCTCCGCTAACTCTCGTCTGAACTGCTAGGACTCCCGCGCGCGCCCGACCCGCGGGTCGTCCGATCGTGGGAGGTGCGTGGAGCCGCGTGCGGCGGTCGGTCGCCCGGGTCCCGAGGGACGGGGGCCGGTCGAACGACGTGCACGGACTACACCCGACGGACTATCCTACGGCATCAGGCAAGGGACGCGAAACCTCGGGGCTCGGCAGGCGGGGTGCGACGCGTCACTCCCCCGGGCCGGACGCCGAGGCCGGCGCCCGGTCGCTCGCGTCAGGACGAGAGGGCCGCGACCCGGACGCCGCGCTCGGCGAGCTCCGCCGCGCCGCCGTCCGCGGCGGTCAGCACCCAGATGCCGTCCTCGAGGATCGCGACGCTGTGCTCCCAGTGCGCGGCGCGCGCGCCGTCGTCCGTCACGACCGTCCAGTCGTCCTCGCACACCTCGGTGAACCGGTCCCCCAGCGTCACCATCGGCTCGATCGCGAGGCACATGCCCGGCTTCAGCCGCGGGCCCTTCTCGCGCGTGCGGTAGTTCGGGACGTCCGGCGGCTGGTGCATCGCGGACCCGATCCCGTGGCCCACGTAGTCCTCGACGATCCCGTACGTCACGCCGTCGGACTCGCCCGACGCACGGACGGACTCCTCGATCGCGATCCCGACCTCGCACAGGCGCTCGCTCGTCGCGAGCGCGGCGATGCCCGCCCACATCGCGCGGCGCGTGGCCTCGACGAGGGCCTCGTCGCGCGGGTCGCCGTCGCCGAGCACGAACGACACGGCGGAGTCCCCGTGCCAGCCGTCGACGATCGCGCCGCAGTCCACGGAGACGACGTCGCCCGGGCGCAGCTCGCGGGGGCCCGGGATGCCGTGCACGACCTCGTCGTTCACGGACACGCACAGCGACGCCGGGTAGCCCTCGTAACCGAGGAACGAGGGCGTCGCCCCCGCGTCAGCGATGACCGCCGCGGCCAGCGCGTCCAGGTCGGCCGTCGTCATGCCCGGCCGCACCGCGTCCCGGACGGTCTCGAGCGCGCGCGCGACGACGAGGCCGGCGCTGCGCATCGACCGGACCTGGTCGTGCGTCTTGTACTCGATGCGCTCGCGACCGAACATCGTGCTGCTCCCCGGAGGACCGTGCGGGACGACCGTCGCCGGCTCAGCCGACGAGAGCGGTCAGCGCCGAGACGATGCGCCCGGTGACCTCGTCGATGTCGCCGATGCCGTCGACGCGGACCAGCAGCCCGCGCTCGTCGTAGGCGGACGTGAGCGGCGCCGTCTGCTCGGCGTAGATGTCGAGACGGCGCGCGATCGCCTCCTCGGTGTCGTCCTCGCGGCCCTCGATCTCGGCACGCTTCGCGAGGCGCGCGAGGAGCTCGTCACGGTCCGCGGTGAGCTCGACGACGCCGTCCAGCGCGACGCCGAGGTCGGCGAGGATCGCGTCGAGCTCGACGACCTGGGCCGCGTTGCGCGGGTAGCCGTCGAGGATGAACCCCTGCGCGGCGTCGTCCTGCGCGAGGCGGTCGCGCACCATCGCGTTGGTCACCGAGTCCGGGACGAGCTCGCCCTTCGCGGTGTACTCCTGCGCGAGCCGACCGAGCTCCGTGCCGCCCTTGATGTTCGCCCGGAAGATGTCGCCGGTCGAGATCGCGGGGATGGACAGCTGCTCGGCGAGCCGGGCGGCCTGCGTGCCCTTGCCCGCGCCCTGGGGGCCCATGATGACGAGACGGGCGGGGCGCGACGCGGACTGGCCGTCGGTGGCGTTGCTCAACGGAGGAACCCTTCGTAGTGGCGCTGCTGCAGCTGGGAGTTGATCTGCTTGACCGTCTCCAGGCCGACGCCGACGACGATGATGATCGAGGAGCCACCGAACGGGATGTTGGTGCTCACGCCGAGCCCGATGAGGACCAGCGTCGGCAGCAGTGCGACGAGCGCGAGGTAGATGGAGCCCGCGGACGTGATGCGGGTGATGACGTAGTCGAGGTACTCGGCCGTGGGGCGACCGGCGCGGATGCCCGGGATGAACCCGCCGTACTTCTTCATGTTGTCCGCGACCTCGTCCGGGTTGAACGTGATCGACGTGTAGAAGAAGCAGAAGAACAGGATCATCAGCACGTAGAGCACGATGTGCAGCGGCGCTGCCGGGTCGGCGAGGTTGGTGCTGATCCAGATGACCCAGTCGGCGCTCTGGTCGCCGAACTGCGCGATGAGGCCCGGGACCGCGAGCAGCGAGGCCGCGAAGATCACCGGGATGACGCCGGCCATGTTGATCTTGATCGGGATGTACGTGCTCGAGCCGCCGTACATGCGGCGCCCCACCATGCGCTTGGCGTACTGGACCGGCACGCGGCGCTGCGACTGCTCCACGAACACGACCAGGCCGATGACGACCACGATGACCGCGATCATGATGATGAAGTTCGTCGCGCCGTTCGCGCCACCGGCGATCGACCACAGGGCGGTCGGGAAGCTCGCGGCGATCGACGTGAAGATGAGCAGCGACATGCCGTTGCCGACGCCGCGCTCCGTGATGAGCTCGCCGAGCCACATGATGAGGCCCGTGCCCGCGGTCATGGTGATGACCATGAGCGCCATCGTCAGGAAGCTGCCGTCGGGGATGACGTCGACCGAGCAGCCCTGGAAGAGCAGGCCGTTGCGCGCCGTCGTGATGACGGTCGTCGACTGGAGGATGGCGAGCGCGATCGTCAGGTAGCGCGTGTACTGCGTCAGCTTCGCCTGGCCCGACTGGCCCTCCTTGTGGAGCGCCTCGAAGCGAGGGATCACGACGCGCAGCAGCTGGACGATGATGCTCGCGGTGATGTACGGCATGATGCCGAGCGCGAAGATCGACAGCTGGAGCAGAGCCCCGCCGCTGAACAGGTTGACGAGGCCGAGCAGGTCGTTGCCGTCGGCGGTCTCCGCGATGCACTGCTGCACGTTGGGGTAGTCCACGCCCGGCGTGGGGATGAACGACCCCACCCGGAAGATCGCCATGATCGCGATCGTGAACAGCAGCTTGCGCCGCAGGTCGGGCGTCCGGAAAGCCCGGGCGAATGCGCTGAGCACCTATCCTCCTGGCCCGCCGAGGCGGGATGTCGTGTCGCCGGGAGGCCCGGCGAGGTGTGACGCACGGCACGGGCGCCAAGAGGCACCCTAGCCGTAGCGTCGCGTCGAACGGCAAGTCGGTCCCGACGACCGGACGGACCGACCGTGGACCTGGAGTGACGGCGGTCACCCCGCGGCGCGGAGAGACAACCGTCGGAGAGTCTAACCGTGGTGCGCTGCCGAACGGACCACGGGTCGTGCGGGCGGACGTCCGCAGACGCGGACAGGGCCGACGGCGCGTGCGCGCCACCGGCCCTGTCCGGAGCTGTCAGTCCTCGGAGACCGAGCCGCCGGCCGCGAGGATCTTCTCGCGCGCCGAGCCCGAGAGGGCGTCGACCGCGACCTCGAGCTTGACGGTGATCTCGCCCGTGCCGAGCACCTTGACGAGCTGGCCCTTGCGGACCGCGCCCTTCGCGACGAGGTCCTCGACGGTGACCTGGCCACCCTCGGGGTACAGCGCCGCGAGCTTGTCCAGGTTCACGACCTGGTACTCGGTGCGGAACGGGTTCTTGAACCCGCGCAGCTTCGGGAGGCGCATGTGCAGAGGCATCTGCCCGCCCTCGAAGCGCTCGGGGACCTGGTAACGAGCCTTCGTACCCTTGGTACCGCGGCCCGCCGTCTTACCCTTCGACGCCTCACCACGACCCACGCGGGTCTTGGCCTTCTTGGCGCCGGGAGCCGGACGCAGGTGGTGGACCTTGAGCGTGCCGCCGGCACCCTCGGTCTGCGCGGTCTCCGCCTTCGCGGGGGCCTTCGCAGCGGCCTTCTTCTTCGGAGCCTCAGCGGTCTCCTTGGTGGCCTTCTCAGCCATGGTCACTCGACCTCCTCAACGGTGACGAGGTGCGCCACCGTCGCGACCATGCCGCGGATCTCCGGGCGGTCCTCCTTCACGGCGGTGTCGCCGATCCGCTTGAGGCCCAGAGTGCGCAGCGTGTCGCGCTGGTTCTGCTTGCCGCCGATGGCGGACTTCGTCTGGGTCACCTTGAGCCTGGCCATCAGGCGTTCACCCCCGCAGCACGGGCACGCAGGAGCGCGGCCGGGGCCACGTCCTCGAGCGGGAGACCACGGCGCGCGGCGACAGCCTCGGGCTGCTCCAGGTTGCGCAGGGCCTCGACGGTCGCGTGCACGATGTTGATCGCGTTGGACGAGCCGAGCGACTTGCTCAGCACGTCGTGGATGCCCGCGCACTCCAGCACGGCGCGCACCGGACCACCGGCGATCACACCGGTACCGGGAGCGGCCGGACGGAGGAACACGACGCCGGCGGCGGCCTCACCCTGGATGGGGTGCGGGATGGTGCCCTGGATGCGCGGGACCTTGAAGAAGTTCTTCTTGGCCTCCTCGACACCCTTGGCGATCGCCGCGGGCACCTCCTTCGCCTTGCCGTAGCCGACGCCGACGGTGCCGTCGCCGTCGCCCACCACGACGAGCGCGGTGAAGCTGAAGCGGCGGCCGCCCTTGACGACCTTGGCGACGCGGTTGATGGTGACGACGCGCTCGACGAAGGCGTTCTTCTCGGCTGCGTCGCCACGGCGACCGTCGCGACGGTCACCGCGACGGTCGTCGCGGCGCCCCCCGCGCGCGTTCTGGTCGCTCGACTCGTTGGCGGCACCCGTGGGGGCGCCGGTGTTGCTGCGCTGCCCTGCAGCCATCAGAGAATCCTTTGCTTCCGTGTGGGGATGGTCGTCGTCGTCACAGGGACAGACCGCCCTCGCGGGCGCCGTCGGCGACCGCAGCGACCCGACCGTGGTACTTGTTGCCGCCACGGTCGAACACGACCGCGTCGACGCCCTTGGCCTTCGCACGCTCGGCGACGAGCTCGCCGACCTTGCGGGCCTTGGCGCTCTTGTCGCCGTCGAGCGCACGCAGGTCCGCCTCGAGCGACGAGGCCGACGCGAGCGTCTGGCCGATCGTGTCGTCCACGACCTGGGCCGTGATGTGGCGCGAGGAGCGCGTCACCACGAGGCGCGGACGAGCGGCGGTCCCCTTGATCTTCTTGCGCAGGCGCAGGTGGCGGCGCTGACGCGCGACGGCCTTGCCCTTGCCGAGAACCTTCAGAGCCATCGTTACTTACCAGCCTTTCCGACCTTGCGGCGGACGACCTCGCCGGCGTAACGCACACCCTTGCCCTTGTACGGCTCGGGCTTGCGAATCTTGCGGATGTTCGCTGCGACCTCGCCGACCTGCTGCTTGTCGATGCCGGAGACCGAGAACTTCGTCGGGCTCTCGACCGCGAACGTGATGCCCGCGGGCGGCGTCACGACGACCGGGTGGCTGAAGCCGAGGGCGAACTCGAGGTCCGAGCCCTTGGCGGTCACGCGGTAACCGGTGCCGACGATCTCGAGCTTCTTCTCGTAGCCCTGCGTCACGCCCTGGACGATGTTCGCCAGCAGGGTGCGCGTGAGGCCGTGCAGCGCGCGGGACTCGCGCTCGTCGTTCGGGCGCGTCACCACGAGGGTGCCGTCCTCCTGAGCGACCTGGATGGGGGCGGGCACGTGGTGCTCGAGCGAGCCCTTGGGGCCCTTCACGGTCACGAGCGCACCGCTGATGGTGACGTCCACTCCGGCGGGCACCGGAACGGGGATCTTGCCGATTCGAGACATGGCGTATCTCCTTTCCGGATTACCAGACGTAGGCGAGGACTTCGCCGCCCACGCCCTTCGTGGCGGCCTGCTTGTCGGTGAGCAGACCGGAGGACGTGGACAGGATCGCCACGCCCAGGCCGCCGAGAACCTTCGGCAGCTCGGTGGACTTGACGTACTTGCGCAGGCCGGGCTTCGACACGCGGCGCACGCCGGAGAGGCTGCGCTCGCGGTTCGGGCCGAACTTCAGCTGGATGGTGAGGTTCTTGCCCACCTTCGCGTCCTCGACGCTCCAGCCGGAGATGTAGCCCTCGGCCTGGAGGATCTCGGCAATGTGCGACTTCAGCTTCGAGTACGGCATGGTCACCGTCTCGTGGTAAGCCGAGTTCGCGTTCCGCAGACGCGTGAGCATGTCTGCGATCGGGTCGGTCATCGTCATCGGGCTCTAGCCCTTCCTCGACGTGGTATCCGGGCGGAGGCGCGTCGTGCGACGCGCTCCGCCAGGACCTACGACGTAGTTGTTACCAGCTGCTCTTGGTGACGCCCGGAAGCTCACCACGGTGGGCCATCTCGCGCACGCAGATGCGGCACAGGCCGAACTTGCGGTACACCGAGTGCGGGCGACCGCACTTCTGGCACCGGGTGTAGGCGCGGACCGCGAACTTCGGCTTGGCGGCCGCCTTGTTGATCAGGGCCTTCTTCGCCATGTCAGTTCTCCTTGAAGGGGAAGCCGAGACGGCGCAGCAGGGAGCGGCCCTCGTCATCGGTCGTCGCCGTGGTCACGATCGTGATGTCCATACCGCGGACACGGTCGATCTTGTCCTGGTCGATCTCGTGGAACATCGACTGCTCCGTGAGGCCGAACGTGTAGTTGCCGTGCCCGTCGAACTGCTTGGGCGACAGGCCGCGGAAGTCGCGGATGCGCGGCAGGGCGATCGACAGCAGGCGGTCCAGGAACTCCCACATGCGGTCGCCGCGCAGCGTGACGTGCGCGCCGATCGGCATGCCCTCGCGCAGCTTGAACTGCGCGATGGACTTGCGGGCCTTGGTCACCTGCGGCTTCTGGCCGGTGATCGCGGACAGGTCGCGGATGGCGCCCTCGATGAGCTTCGAGTCCTTCGCGGCGTCACCGACACCCATGTTCACGACGATCTTCGTGACGCGGGCGACCTGGTTGACGTTGTCGTGCCCGAACTCCTCGCGCAGACCGGCGACGATCTCGTCGCGGTAGCGCTGCTTCAGGCGGGGCACCTCAGGGGCAACGATCTCGGTGCTCATCAGATGTCCTTCCCGGAGCGCTTGGCGACGCGCACGCGAACGGTGCGCTTGCGGCCGTCACGCTCGACCTCTTCGGTGCGGTACCCGACGCGGGTGCCCTTCTTGGTCTCCGGGTCGACGACCATCACGTTGCTGATGTGGATCGGGGCCTCGACGGTCTCGATCCCACCGGTCCGCGAGCCGCGCTGCGACTGGCCGACCTTGGTGTGCTTGGTGACGCGCTGGACGCCCTCGACGATGACGCGGTCACGGTCGGTGAGCACCTCGAGGACGCGGCCCTGCTTGCCCTTGTCCTTGCCGGCGATGACGACGACGAGGTCGCCCTTCTTGATCTTGGCCATGGTCAGAGCACCTCCGGAGCCAGCGAGATGATCTTCATGAACCGCTTGTCGCGCAGCTCGCGCCCGACCGGGCCGAAGATGCGCGTACCGCGCGGCTCGCCGTCGTTCTTGAGGATGACGGCGGCGTTCTCGTCGAACTTGATGTAGGAACCGTCCGGACGACGGCGCTCCTTGGCGGTGCGGACGACGACGGCCTTGACCACGTCACCCTTCTTCACGTTGCCGCCCGGGATCGCGTCCTTGACGGTTGCGACGATGACGTCGCCGATTCCGGCGTAGCGACGGCCCGAGCCACCGAGAACACGGATGCAGAGGATCTCCTTGGCACCCGTGTTGTCGGCGACACGAAGTCGCGACTCCTGCTGGATCATGTAATGAACTCCTGTCGTCGAGCCGGTTCTCGCGGGACGCGAGCCTTGCCGAACGGATAGCTGTCAGTGCCGGGTCCCTCGCGGGTGAACCGGCCAGGACCGGGCGGCGGTCCCGCCCGACCTGTCCTCACTGGTTGCCGCACCGCGGTGCGGCACGAGAGCGGTCGTGACGGGCGAGCGGGGAAGCCCGCCCGTCACGACCGGTGGATCACTTGGCCTTCTCGAGGATCTCCACCAGGCGCCACCGCTTGGTCGCGGACAGCGGGCGGGTCTCCATGATGAGCACGAGGTCGCCCACGCCGGCAGAGTTCTGCTCGTCGTGCGCCTTGACCTTGCTCGTGCGGCGGATGACCTTGCCGTAGAGCGGGTGCTTGACCCGGTCCTCGACCTCGACCACCACGGTCTTGTCCATCTTGTCGCTCACGACGTAGCCGCGGCGCGTCTTGCGGTACGCGCGCTGCTCGGTCGCCTCGGCGACCTCGGGCGCGTTCGTTGCGTTCTCGCTCATTCCAGCCTCACTCACTCGGCGCTCGGCGCGGTACGGATGCCGAGCTCGCGCTCACGCAGGATCGTGTAGATCCGCGCGATGTCGCGGCGGACGGCCTTGAGGCGCCCGTGGCTCTCCAGCTGGCCGGTGGCCGACTGGAAACGGAGGTTGAAGAGCTCCTCCTTGGCCTTCTTGAGCTCGGCGACGAGCGACTCGTCGTCCTTGGCGTCGAGGTCGACGGGGGCGAGCCCCTTCGTTCCGATTGCCATCAGTTGCCACCACCCTCGCGCACCACGAAACGGCACTTCATCGGGAGCTTGTGGATCGCGCGACGCATGGCTTCGCGCGCCAGGGGCTCCGGGACACCAGCCAGCTCGAAGACGATGCGGCCGGGCTTGACATTGGCGACCCACCACTCGGGCGAGCCCTTACCGGAACCCATGCGGGTCTCGGCGGGCTTCTTGGTCAGCGGGCGGTCCGGGTAGATGTTGATCCAGACCTTTCCGCCACGCTTGATGTGACGGGTCATCGCGATACGAGCAGCCTCGATCTGGCGGTTCGTCACGTACGCCGGCTCGAGAGCCTGGATGCCGTACTCGCCGAACGCGATCTGCGTGCCACCCTTCGCCGCGCCGGAGCGCGACGGGTGGTGCTGCTTGCGGTGCTTGAGCCTGCGCGGGATCAGCATGACTCAGGCCTCCGTTCCGGTCTCAGGGGCCTTCGCCTCCGCGGCGGGAGCAGCCTGCTCGGGCGCCGCCGGCGACTCGGACGCGGGGGTCCGCTCGGCCGAACGCTCGGGACGACGGCCACCGCGACGGTCGCCGCCACGCTCACCGCGCGGGCCGCCACGGCCCTGGCGCGGAGCGGCCGTGGCCTGCTGCGCGGCGAACTCCTTCTCGGTGACGTCGCCCTTGTAGATCCACACCTTCACGCCGATGCGGCCGAAGGTCGTGCGGGCCTCGAAGAAGCCGTAGTCGATGTACGCGCGCAGCGTGTGCAGCGGCACACGACCCTCGCGGTAGAACTCCGACCGGCTCATCTCCGCGCCGCCGAGGCGGCCGGAGACCTGCACGCGGATGCCCTTGGCACCGGCGCGCTGCGCGGACTGGATGCCCTTGCGCATGGCGCGACGGAACGAGACGCGGCTCGCGAGCTGCTCGGCGATGCCCTGCGCGACGAGCTGCGCGTCCGTCTCGGCGTTCTTCACCTCGAGGATGTTGAGCTGCACCTGCTTGCCCGTGAGCTTCTCGAGCTCGCCGCGGATGCGGTCGGCCTCGGCGCCACGGCGGCCGATGACGATGCCCGGGCGCGCCGTGTGGATGTCCACGCGGACGCGGTCGCGGGTGCGCTCGATCTCGACCTTGGAGATGCCCGCGCGCTCGAGACCGGTGCTCATGAGCTTGCGGATCTGGACGTCCTCACGGACGTAGTCGCGGTACCGCTGGCCGGGCTTGGTGCTGTCGGCGAACCAGCGCGACCGGTGGTCGGTGGTGATGCCGAGGCGGTACCCGTGCGGGTGAACCTTCTGTCCCACTATCGGGCACTTCCCTTCGTGTTCTCACGCGGAGCGACGACCACGGTGATGTGGCTGGTGCGCTTGAGGATGCGGTTCGCACGGCCCTGGGCGCGCGGGCGGAAACGCTTGAGGGTCGGACCCTCGTCGACGAACGCCTCACGCACGACGAGCTCCTGCTCCTCGAACGCCTCGCTCGCGCGGTCTGCCTTCACCCGGGCGTTGGCGATGGCGCTCTCCACGACCTTGCGGACGGGCTCGCTCGCCGCCTGCGGTGCGAACTTCAGCACCGCGACGGCCTCGGAGGCCTGCTTGCCACGGATGAGGTCCACGACGCGCCGGGCCTTCTGGGGCGTGACACGGACGAACCGCGCCTGCGCCTTGGCTTCCATTGCTGTCCTGCCTTCTTGTCTCTTGACCGTCCAGGTCGTCACCAGACTGACCCGGGGGTCAGCGGCGACGACCCTTCTTGTCGTCCTTCACGTGGCCGCGGAAGGTCCGCGTGGGAGCGAACTCGCCGAGCTTGTGGCCGACCATCGACTCGGTGACGAACACCGGCGTGTGCTTGCGACCGTCGTGCACGGCGAACGTGTGACCGAGGAAGTCGGGCGTGATGACCGACCGACGGGACCAGGTCTTGATGACGTTCTTGGTCCCCTTCTCGTTCTGAGCGTCCACCTTCTTCTGCAGGTGGTCGTCGACGAAGGGGCCCTTCTTCAGGCTACGAGGCATGTCTCCAGGCTCCTATCAGCGCTTCTTGCCGGTACGGCGACGACGCACGATCAGCTTGTCGCTCGGCTTGTTCGGACGGCGGGTACGACCCTCCGGCTGGCCCCAGGGGCTCACCGGGTGGCGACCACCGGAGGTCTTGCCCTCACCACCACCGTGCGGGTGGTCGATCGGGTTCATGGCGACACCGCGGACGGTCGGGCGCTTGCCCTTCCAGCGCATGCGGCCGGCCTTGCCCCAGTTGATGTTCGACTGCTCGGCGTTGCCGACCTCGCCGACCGTGGCGCGGCAGCGCAGGTCGACGTTGCGGATCTCGCCGGAGGGCATGCGCAGCTGCGCGTACGGGCCGTCCTTGGCGACGAGCTGCACCGACGCACCGGCCGAGCGGGCGATCTTCGCGCCGCCACCGGGCTTGAGCTCGATGGCGTGGATGACCGTACCGGTCGGGATGTTGCGCAGCGGCAGGTTGTTGCCGGGCTTGATGTCCGCGCCCGCACCGTTCTCGACGACGTCGCCCTGCTTGAGCTTCGCCGGCGCGACGATGTAGCGCTTCTCGCCGTCCGCGTAGTGCAGGAGCGCGATGCGCGCCGTGCGGTTCGGGTCGTACTCGATGTGCGCGACCTTGGCGGGCACGCCGTCCTTGTCGTGGCGACGGAAGTCGATCACGCGGTACGCACGCTTGTGGCCACCACCCTTGTGACGGGTGGTGATCCGGCCGGAGCTGTTGCGGCCGCCGCTCTTGGAGAGCGGGCGGACCAGAGACTTCTCCGGCTGCGAGCGCGTGATCTCGGCGAAGTCGGCGACGCTCGAGCCGCGGCGGCCGGGCGTCGTCGGCTTGTACTTACGGATTCCCATGGGGATCTGTCCTCAATCTGCTCTCGTCGGCTCAGCCGAAGATGTCGATCGTGCCCTCGCGGAGGGTGACGATCGCACGCTTGGTGTCCTTGCGCTTGCCCAGGCCGAAACGCGTGCGACGCGTCTTGCCCTTGCGGTTGATCGTGTTCACCGAGGCGACCTTGACCGAGAAGATCTGCTCGACGGCGATCTTGATCTCGGTCTTGTTGGCCTGCGGGTCGACGACGAACGTGTACTTGCCCTCGTCGAGCAGGCCGTAGCTCTTCTCGGAGACGACCGGCGCGAGGATCACGTCACGGGGGTCCTTGGTCACGGTGGTCACTTCGCGGCCTCCTCGGCAGCAGTCTCGTCCGCCTCGGTCGAGGTGGCGACGGCCTTCGCGGAGCGACCCGTGGCCGGGCCCGCCAGGAACGCGTCGAGCGCGCCCTGCGTGAAGACGACGTCGTCGGAGACGAGCACGTCGTAGGTGTTGAGCTGGTCGGCCACCAGGAGGTGGACCTGCTCGACGTTCCGCAGCGACTTGATCGTCAGCTCGTCACCACGCTCGGTGACGACGAGGACGTGCTTGCGCTCGGAGAGCTTGGCGAGCGTCGCGAGGGCGGTCTTGGTCGACGGCAGGCCGTCGACGCCGAAGCCGGTCACGACGTGGACGCGGCCGTTGCGGGCGCGGTCCGAGAGGGCACCGCGGAGCGCGGCGGCCTTCATCTTCTTGGGCGTCCGCTGGTCGTACGAGCGCGGCGTCGGGCCGTGGACGGTGCCACCGCCGGCGAACTGCGGCGCACGGGTCGAACCCTGGCGGGCGCGGCCGGTGCCCTTCTGCTTGTACGGCTTGCGACCACCACCGCGGACCTCGCCGCGGGTCTTGGTGTCGTGGGTGCCCTGGCGCGCGGCAGCACGCTGGGCGACGACGACCTGGTGGATCAGCGGGACGTTGAGCTCGACGTCGAACACCTCGGCGGGGAGCTCGGCGGTGCCGGCCTTCTTGCCCTTGGGGTCCAGCACGTCAACGGTCAGAGCGGTCATGGTGCTCACGCTCCCTTCGCGGCGCTGCGCACGAGGACGACGCCGCCCTTGGGGCCGGGAACCGCGCCCTTGACGAGCAGCAGACCCTTCTCGGCGTCGACCGCGTGGACGGTCAGGTTCTGGGTGGTCTGGCGGGCGTTGCCCATGCGACCGGCCATGCGCAGGCCCTTGAACACGCGCGACGGGGTCGAGGCCCCACCGATCGAGCCCGGCTTGCGGTGGTTGCGGTGCGCACCGTGCGAGGCGCCGACGCCGGAGAAGCCGTGACGCTTCATGACACCGGCGGTGCCCTTGCCCTTGGTCGTGCCCACGACGTCGACCACGGCGCCGGCCTCGAAGGCCTCCGCGGTGATCTCCTGGCCGAGCGCGTACTCGGCGGCGTCGGAGGTGCGGACCTCGGCGACGTGGCGGCGCGGCGTGACGCCGGCCTTCTCGAAGTGGCCCTTCAGCGGCTTGGTGACCTTGCGCGGGTCGATCTGGCCGTAGGCGAGCTGCACGGCCGCGTACCCGTCGGCGTCCGCCGTGCGCACCTGCGTCACGACGTTCGTGCCGACGGCGACGACCGTCACGGGCACGAGGCGACCGGCCTCGTCCCAGAGCTGCGTCATCCCGAGCTTCGTGCCGAGCACCGCGGTGACCGGACGCGCGTTCTGCTGGGGGGTAGTCATGATGTCCTCCAGCCTCAGAGCTTGATCTCGATGTTCACGTCGGCAGGCAGGTCGAGACGCATGAGCGAGTCGACGGCCTTCGGCGTGGGATCGATGATGTCGATCAGCCGCTTGTGCGTGCGCATCTCGAAGTGCTCGCGGCTGTCCTTGTACTTGTGAGGCGACCGGATGACGCAGAAGACGTTCTTCTCCGTCGGCAGCGGCACCGGACCCACGACCGTTGCACCAGCGCGCGTCACCGTGTCGACGATCTTGCGCGCCGAGCTGTCGATGACCTCGTGGTCGTAGGACTTGAGCCGGATGCGGATCTTCTGTCCCGCCATGGCGTCGTCTGACTCTCTCTCTCGAACCGCTAGCTGTCCGACCCCCGCGCTCGGGCGTGTCGCGTAGTCGCGACGCACCTGGGCGCACACGCCGTGAGGCGCAGGGCCGTTGGATATGTGATCCTCCGCCCGCCCCGTGCTGACGCACGGGCCGGCGACCGGACCACAACGTTTGTGCGAGCCTGTCGGAACTGTGTGTTCCGCGGGGTACTCGATCCATGACGACAGAGAGCTCAACCCGCAGACCCGGGAGCGGATCCCGGGGTCCTGGTCCTCGCGGAGGAGGACCGGTTCAACACACTGTTCGACACGTGAAAGAGCGCACCCGTAACAGGCAACCTGAACAGTCTGCCACACGAACCCCGCCCCGTCCAAGTCGAGACCGGGACGGGCGGCTGTGACGGTGACCGCAGGCCGAAGGCCCGGCCCCGCGGACGGGACCGGGCCTTCGACGAGTGCTGCGAGAGCAGCGTCAGATCACTTGAGGATCTTGGTGACGCGGCCCGAGCCCACGGTGCGGCCACCCTCACGGATGGCGAAGCCGAGGCCCTCCTCCATGGCGATCGGCTGGATGAGCTCGACCGTCATCTCGGTGTTGTCGCCGGGCATGACCATCTCGGTGCCCTCGGGCAGCGTGATGACGCCGGTGACGTCCGTCGTGCGGAAGTAGAACTGCGGACGGTAGTTCGAGTAGAACGGGTTGTGACGGCCGCCCTCGTCCTTGCCCAGGATGTAGACCTGCGCCTCGAACTGCGTGTGCGGGGTGATCGAACCCGGCTTCACGACGACCTGGCCGCGCTCGACGTCCTCACGCTTGATGCCGCGCAGGAGCAGACCGGTGTTGTCGCCGGCCTGAGCCTGGTCCATCTGCTTGTGGAACGTCTCGATGCCCGTGACCGTGGTCTTCTGGGGCGCGCGGATGCCGACGATCTCGACGTCCGAGTTGAGGTCGAGCGTGCCACGCTCCACCTTGCCGGTGACGACGGTGCCACGACCGGTGATCGTGAAGACGTCCTCGACAGGCATGAGGAACGGCTTGTCCAGCTCGCGGACGGGCTCCGGGACGTTCTCGTCCACGGCCTCCATGAGCTCGATGATCTTCGCGGTCCACTCGGGGTCGCCCTCGAGCGCCTTGAGACCCGACACGCGCACGACCGGCGCGTTGTCGCCGTCGAACTCCTGCGAGGAGAGGAGCTCGCGCACCTCCATCTCGACGAGCTCGAGGATCTCCTCGTCGTCGACCATGTCGGACTTGTTCAGCGCGACGAGCAGGTACGGCACGCCGACCTGGCGGGCGAGCAGGACGTGCTCACGCGTCTGGGCCATCGGACCGTCGGTCGCGGCGACCACCAGGATCGCGCCGTCCATCTGGGCGGCACCGGTGATCATGTTCTTGATGTAGTCGGCGTGACCCGGGGCGTCGACGTGCGCGTAGTGGCGCTTCGGCGTCTCGTACTCGATGTGCGCGATGTTGATCGTGATACCGCGCTGCTTCTCCTCGGGAGCCGCGTCGATCTCGTCGAAGTTGCGCTGGACGTTCGCCGGCAGGTCCGGGTACGTGTCCGCGAGCGTCTTCGAGATCGCCGCCGTCAGCGTCGTCTTACCGTGGTCGACGTGACCGATGGTGCCGATGTTGACGTGCGGCTTGGTCCGCTCGAACTTGGCCTTAGCCACTGGGGTCCTCCTGGGACTTGGGTAGATGTGCCGAACGTTGCGAATGTCGACCGAGAGATCCTACATCCGCGGGGCGTTGCGGTTTCCTACAGGTTGATGGTTGTGCGGGTCTTCGACCTGTGGGGACTCACTCGCCCCGGGTCTTCTTGATGATCTCTTCGGCAACGTTCCGAGGAACCTCGGCGTAGCTGTCGAACTGCATCGAGTACACGGCGCGACCCTGGGTCTTGGACCGGAGGTCACCGATGTACCCGAACATCTCTGACAACGGTACGTGGGCCCGGACGACCTTCACACCCGTCGCGTCCTCCATGGACTGGATCATTCCACGACGTGAGTTCAGGTCACCGATGACGTCGCCCATGTACTCCTCGGGCGTACGCACCTCGACCGCCATCACCGGCTCCAGCAGAACCGGGTCCGCCCGCTTGACGCCCTCCTTGAGGACCATCGAGCCGGCGATCTTGAACGCCATCTCCGAGGAGTCGACCTCGTGGTAGGCGCCGTCGAGCAGGGTCGCCTTGACCCCGACCAGCGGGAAGCCGGCGAGCACGCCGAGCTCCATCGCGGACTGGATACCGGCGTCGACGCTGGGGATGTACTCGCGCGGGATGCGACCACCGGTCACGGCGTTGTCGAACTCGTAGAGCTCGCCCTCGGCCGTGTCGAGCGGCTCGAAGGTCACCTGGACCTTCGCGAACTGCCCGGAGCCACCGGTCTGCTTCTTGTGCGTGTACTCGATCTTCTCGGCCTTGCGGCGGATCGTCTCGCGGTACGCGACCTGCGGCTTGCCGACGTTCGCCTCGACCTTGAACTCGCGACGCATGCGGTCGACGAGGATGTCGAGGTGGAGCTCGCCCATGCCGCCGATGACGGTCTGGCCGGTCTCCTCGTCCAGCTTGACGCGGAAGGTCGGGTCCTCCTCGGCGAGCTTCTGGATCGCCGTCGAGAGCTTCTCCTGGTCGGCCTTCGTCTTCGGCTCGATCGCCACGTCGATGACGGGCTCCGGGAAGGTCATCGACTCGAGGATCACCGGCGCGTCGATCGCGGTCAGGGTGTCACCCGTGGTGACGTCCTTGAGCCCGATGAACGCGTAGATGTGACCGGCCGACGCCTCCTGGACCGGGTTCTCCTTGTTGGAGTGCATCTGGAAGAGCTTCCCGATGCGCTCCTTCTTGCCCTTGGTCGAGTTGAGCACCTGGGCGCCCTGCTCGACACGGCCGGAGTACACGCGGACGTAGGTGAGCTTGCCGAAGAACGGGTGCGCGGCGACCTTGAAGGCGAGCGCGGAGAACGGCTCGGTGGCGTCGGGGTGACGCTCGACCGTCTTCTCCTCGTCCTTCGGGTCGTGGCCCTCGATGGCCGGCACGTCGAGCGGCGACGGCAGGTAGTCGATGACCGCGTCGAGCATGGGCTGGACGCCCTTGTTCTTGAACGCGGAGCCACACAGGACCGGGAACGCCTCGCCCGCGATGACGAGCTTGCGGATCCCGGACTTGATCTCCGCGACCGTCAGCTCCTCGCCCCCGAGGTACTTCTCGAGCAGCTCCTCGTCAGCCTCCGCGACGGCCTCGATGAGCTCGTTGCGGTACTGCTCGGCCTTCTCGACGAGGTCGGCCGGGATCTCCTCGGTGTCGTACGCCTCGCCGAGCTTGGTCTCGCCGTGCCACACCAGAGCCTTCTGCTCGATGAGGTCGACGACGCCGATGAAGTCGTTCTCGGCACCGATCGGCAGCTGGATGACCAGCGGCTTCGCCTTGAGGCGGTTGATGATGGTGTCGACGGTGAAGTAGAAGTCCGCGCCGAGCTTGTCCATCTTGTTGACGAAGCAGATGCGCGGGACGTTGTACTTGTCCGCCTGGCGCCACACCGTCTCCGACTGCGGCTCCACGCCCTCCTTGCCGTCGAAGACGGCGACGGCGCCGTCGAGCACGCGCAGGGAGCGCTCGACCTCGACCGTGAAGTCGACGTGGCCGGGCGTGTCGATGATGTTGATCTGGTTGTTCTTCCAGTAGCAGGTCGTCGCGGCCGACGTGATCGTGATGCCGCGCTCCTGCTCCTGCTCCATCCAGTCCATCGTCGACGCGCCGTCGTGCGTCTCACCGATCTTGTAGTTCACACCCGTGTAGAACAGGATGCGCTCGGTGGTCGTGGTCTTCCCGGCATCGATGTGGGCCATGATGCCGATGTTGCGGACCTTGTTCAGGTCGGTCAGCACGTCAAGTGCCACGGTCTGTTTCCCTCGCTAGGTGGGTTGAGTCGGGGGCGCTGCTCGGACCGGGGTGGCCGGCCGGAGACCCGCCGACGGCCCCGGGGACCAGGAGGTCCCCGAGGCCGGTCGGGCGGACTACCAGCGGTAGTGGGCGAAGGCCTTGTTGGACTCCGCCATCTTGTGCATGTCCTCGCGACGCTTCACCGCGGCACCGAGGCCGTTGCTGGCGTCGAGGATCTCGTTCATGAGGCGCTCGGTCATGGTCTTCTCGCGACGGGCGCGCGAGTAGTCCGTGAGCCAGCGCAGCGCGAGGGTCGTGGCACGCGCGGGACGCACCTCGACGGGGACCTGGTAGGTCGCACCGCCGACGCGGCGCGAGCGGACCTCGAGCGCGGGGCGCACGTTCTCGAGCGCGCGCTTGAGGACGACGACCGGGTCGCCGTCGGTCTTCGCACGGACGCCCTCGAGGGCGCCGTAGACGATCGACTCAGCGGTGGACTTCTTGCCGTCGAGCAGCACCTTGTTGATGAGCTGCGTGACGACGGGCGACCCGTAGACGGGGTCGACGATGAGCGGCCGCTTCGGGGCCGGGCCCTTGCGAGGCATCAGCTCTTCTCCTTCTTGGCGCCGTAGCGGCTGCGGGCCTGCTTGCGGTTCTTCACGCCCTGCGTGTCGAGCGCGCCGCGCACGATCTTGTAGCGCACACCCGGGAGGTCCTTCACACGACCGCCGCGCACGAGCACGATGGAGTGCTCCTGGAGGTTGTGGCCGACGCCGGGGATGTAGGCCGTGACCTCGACCTGGGAGGAGAGCTTCACGCGAGCGACCTTGCGCAGCGCGGAGTTCGGCTTCTTCGGGGTGGTGGTGTACACGCGCGTGCACACACCGCGCCGCTGCGGGGAGCCCTTGAGGGCGGGAGTCTTGGACTTCCCCACCTTCGAGGTCCGCCCCTTGCGGACGAGCTGCTGGATCGTAGGCACTACGTCTCCGTGTCTTCTCGAGCTACCGGGGCTATCCCCGATGGTGGTCGTGCTGGCTGCTGGAGCCGATCGCACGAGGCACCCGCAGCGCGAGACACGCTGCAGCAGCCACCTACCACCGGCTCGATGGTCCGTCGCCCGGCCGCGGGCGCGGGGCGCCGTCTGAACCGGGATCCGGAATGCCCGGGCACTCACATCGGCCCGTCCGGAGACCGCCACGCGGAGGTGGGAGCGATCGCTCGCTGACACCGCCCCGCCAGGGACATCACGGAGGGCCCGACGGCGCGGGCACGGTTTACCAGGTTACCTGCCACCCGGCAAGGAGTCAAAGGAGCAGGTCGCGACGCCGGCCGCTCCCCCAGGCCCGCGTCGTCGTCCCGCAGGCGGTCCGTCGTCGTCCCGCAGGAGGGACGACGACGGGTGCCCGCCGGCCCCCGCACACGAGGTGCGGACGGCGGCGGGCACCCGTCGCGAGACGTCAGCGGTAGTCGCCGAAGTCCAGGTCCTCCAGCGGGATCGCCTCGCCGGAGCCCATGCCGAGCGCCGGGAAGTCGATCTCGTCGTAGCCGAAGCTCGGGTAGAGCTCCGTCTTGGCCTGCTCGGTCGGCTCGACCTGGACCTTGGTGTACCGGGGAAGACCGGTACCGGCCGGGATGAGCTTACCGATGATGACGTTCTCCTTGAGGCCGAGGAGCGGGTCGCGACGACCGCTCATCGAGGCCTCGGTGAGCACGCGCGTCGTCTCCTGGAAGGAGGCGGCCGACAGCCACGAGTCCGTCGCGAGCGACGCCTTCGTGATGCCCATCAGCTCGGGACGGCCGGAGGCCGGCTGGCCACCCTCCGCCACCGCGCGACGGTTCGCGTCCTCGAAGCGGCCGCGCTCGGCGAGCTCGCCCGGCAGGAGGTGCGAGTCGCCCGAGTCGAGCACGGTCACGCGGCGCAGCATCTGGCGCACGATGACCTCGATGTGCTTGTCGTGGATGTCCACGCCCTGCGAGCGGTAGACCTCCTGGACCTCGTCCACCAGGTGCTTCTGCGTGGCGCGCGGGCCGAGGATGCGCAGGACCTTCTTCGGGTCCACCGCACCCTGGACGAGCTGCGTGCCGACCGTGACGTGGTCGCCGTCCTGCACGAGCAGGCGGGCGCGCTTGGTCACGGGGTACGCGATCTCCTCCGAGCCGTCGTCCGGCGTGAGGACCAGACGGCGCGAGCGCTCCGCGTCGTCGATCGTGATGCGGCCGGAGAACTCCGCGATGGGCGCCTCACCCTTGGGGGTGCGGGCCTCGAAGAGCTCCGTGACACGCGGCAGACCCTGCGTGATGTCGTCCGCGGACGCCACACCACCGGTGTGGAAGGTACGCATCGTCAGCTGCGTGCCCGGCTCGCCGATCGACTGGGCGGCGATGATGCCGACCGCCTCGCCGATGTCGACGAGCTTGCCCGTGGCGAGCGAGCGCCCGTAGCACTTGGCGCACGTGCCGACGCGCGACTCGCACGTGAGGACCGAGCGCACCTTGGCCTCGCGCACGCCGGCGGCCACCGCGGCGTCGATGAGGACGTCGCCCGCGTCGTCGCCCGCCTTGCCCACGACGTTGCCGTCGGGGTCGACCAGGTCGGCCGCGAGGGTACGCGAGTAGACGCTCGTCTCCACCTTCGGGTGACGCACGAGCTTGCCCGCGAGCTCCTCGGCGATCGGCAGGGTCAGGCCGCGCTCGGTGCCGCAGTCCTCCTCGCGGACGATGACGTCCTGGGACACGTCCACGAGACGACGCGTGAGGTAGCCCGAGTCGGCGGTCCGCAGAGCGGTGTCCGCCAGACCCTTGCGGGCGCCGTGCGTCGCGATGAAGTACTCGAGGACGGACAGGCCCTCGCGGTAGTTGGACTTGATCGGGCGCGGGATGATCTCGCCCTTCGGGTTCGCCACGAGACCGCGCATACCGGCGATCTGACGGACCTGCATCCAGTTACCACGGGCACCCGAGCCGACCATCCGGTACACGGTGTTGCGGTCGTTCGCCTCGAGGTTCTCGCGCATGACCGACGCGACCTTGTCCGTCGCCTGGGTCCAGATCTCGATGAGCTCCTGACGGCGCTCGTCGTCCGTGATCAGACCGCGGTCGTACTGCTGCTGGACCTTGAGCGCGCGCTCCTCGTGCTGCTCGAGGATCTCGGCCTTCGCCACCGGGGTGGCGACGTCGGAGATCGCGATCGTGACGCCCGAGCGGGTCGCCCAGCGGAAGCCGGCGGCCTTCAGCGCGTCGAGCGACGCCGCGACCTCGACCTTCGGGTAGCGCTCCGCGAGCTCGTTGACGATCGCCGAGAGGCGCTTCTTGTCGACCACCGAGTTCACGTACGGGTAGTCGACGGGCAGCGTCTCGTTGAACAGCGCGCGACCGAGCGTGGTCTCGAAGAGGATCGGCTGACCCTCCTCCCAGCCCTCGGGTGCCTCGAAGCCGGAGACCGGCGGGACGAGGTCCGTCGTGCGGATCTTGACCTTGGCGTTGAGGTCCAGGGTGCCCTGGTCGAACGCCATGATCGCCTCGGCGACCGACGCGAACGCACGGCCCTCGCCCTCGGCGCCCTCGCGGTCGCTCGTCAGGTGGTACAGGCCGATGATCATGTCCTGCGAGGGCATGGTCACCGGACGACCGTCCGACGGCTTGAGGATGTTGTTGCTCGAGAGCATGAGGATGCGGGCCTCGGCCTGCGCCTCGGCGCTCAGGGGCAGGTGGACGGCCATCTGGTCGCCGTCGAAGTCCGCGTTGAACGCGGCGCACACGAGCGGGTGCAGGTGGATCGCCTTGCCCTCGACGAGCTGCGGCTCGAACGCCTGGATGCCCAGGCGGTGCAGCGTCGGCGCACGGTTGAGCAGCACGGGGTGCTCGGTGATGACCTCCTCGAGCACGTCCCACACGACCGGGCGGGCACGCTCGACCATGCGCTTGGCGCTCTTGATGTTCTGCGCGTGGTTGAGGTCCACGAGGCGCTTCATGACGAACGGCTTGAACAGCTCGAGCGCCATCTGCTTCGGCAGGCCGCACTGGTGCAGCTTGAGCTGCGGGCCGACGACGATGACCGAACGGCCCGAGTAGTCGACGCGCTTGCCGAGCAGGTTCTGGCGGAAACGACCCTGCTTGCCCTTGAGCATGTCCGAGATGGACTTCAGCGGGCGGTTGCCCGGGCCCGTCACCGGGCGGCCACGGCGGCCGTTGTCGAACAGCGAGTCCACGGCCTCCTGGAGCATCCGCTTCTCGTTGTTGACGATGATCTCCGGGGCGCCCAGGTCGAGGAGACGCTTGAGGCGGTTGTTCCGGTTGATCACGCGGCGGTACAGGTCGTTGAGGTCGCTCGTCGCGAAGCGGCCACCGTCGAGCTGCACCATCGGGCGCAGGTCCGGCGGGATGACCGGGACGGCGTCGAGCACCATGCCCGTGGGCGAGTTGGTCGTCGTGAGGAACGCGTTGACGACCTTGAGGCGCTTGAGGGCACGCGTCTTGCGCTGGCCCTTGCCCGTGCGGATGGTCTCGCGCAGGGCCTCGGCCTCGGCCTCCAGGTCGAAGTCCTGGAGTCGCTTCTGGATCGCCGCCGCGCCCATCGAGCCCTCGAAGTACGTGCCGTAGCGGTCCTGGAGGGCGCGGTAGAGCATCTCGTCGCCCTCGAGGTCGGCGACCTTGAGGTTCTTGAACCGGTCCCAGACCTGCTCGAGGCGGTCGAGCTGGGCGTCCGCGCGCTTGCGGATCTGCGCCATCTCGCGCTCGGCCGAGTCGCGGACCTTGCGGCGCGCGTCGGCCTTGGCGCCCTCGGCCTCGAGCTCGGCCAGGTCGGCCTCGAGCTTCTGGGCGCGGGCGTTGATGTCGTTGTCGCGGGCGTCCGCGATCTCCTTCTTCTCCAGGTCGATCTCGTTCTGGAGGTTGGGGAGGTCCTCCTGGCGACCCTCCTCGTCGACCGAGGTGATCATGTACGCCGCGAAGTAGATGACCTTCTCCAGGTCCTTCGGGGCGAGGTCCAGCAGGTAGCCGAGGCGCGAGGGCACGCCCTTGAAGAACCAGATGTGCGTGACCGGCGCGGCGAGCTCGATGTGGCCCATGCGCTCACGGCGCACCTTCGAGCGCGTCACCTCGACGCCGCAGCGCTCGCAGATGATGCCCTTGAAGCGCACGCGCTTGTACTTGCCGCAGTAGCACTCCCAGTCCCGGGTGGGGCCGAAGATCTTCTCGCAGAAGAGGCCGTCCTTCTCGGGCTTGAGGGTGCGGTAGTTGATGGTCTCGGGCTTCTTCACCTCACCGTGCGACCACGCACGGATGTCGTCGGCCGTGGCCAGGCCGATACGCAGCTCGTCGAAGACGTTGACGTCGAGCAAGTTGTCCTACTTCCTTCGCCTGCCGGGACCGGCCGTGGCCGGACCCGACGCCAAAAAGACGGTTGGTGTGGGGGTCGTCGGCGGGAGCGGGGTGACCCGCTCCCGCCTGCCCGAGATCAGATCTCGTCGACGCTGGACGCCGCGTTGGGGCGGCGCGACAGGTCGATGCCGAGCTCTTCGGCTGCGCGGTACACGTCGTCGTCCGACTCCCGCATCTCGATGGACACGCCGTCGCTCGAGAGCACCTCGACGTTCAGGCACAGCGACTGCATCTCCTTGAGGAGAACCTTGAAGGACTCCGGGATGCCCGAGTCCGGGATGTTCTCGCCCTTGACGATCGCCTCGTACACCTTCACGCGGCCGGGCACGTCGTCCGACTTGATCGTGAGGAGCTCCTGCAGCGTGTAGGCCGCGCCGTACGCCTCGAGGGCCCACACCTCCATCTCGCCGAAGCGCTGACCGCCGAACTGCGCCTTACCACCGAGCGGCTGCTGGGTGATCATCGAGTACGGGCCGGTCGAGCGCGCGTGGATCTTGTCGTCGACCAGGTGGTGGAGCTTGAGGATGTACATGTAGCCCACGGACACCGGCTCCGGGAACGGCTCGCCGGAGCGGCCGTCGAACAGACGGGCCTTGCCGTCGGCGCCGACCATGCGGTCGCCGTCGCGGTTCGGGATCGTCGTCGAGAGCAGGCCCTGGAGCGCGTCCTCGTGGACGCCGTCGAACACCGGGGTGGCGACGGGGCGGCCCGGCTCGGACGTCGCCGCGATCTCCGGGACGTTCTCCTTCCAGGAGAGGTCCTTGCCCTCGGCGAGCGAGATGTCCCAGCCCTGCTTCGCGACCCACCCGAGGTGCGTCTCGAGGACCTGGCCCACGTTCATGCGGCCGGGGACGCCCAGCGGGTTGAGGACGACGTCGACCGGCGTCCCGTCGGGGAGGAACGGCATGTCCTCGACCGGCAGGATCTTCGAGATGACGCCCTTGTTGCCGTGACGGCCGGCGAGCTTGTCGCCGTCCGTGATCTTGCGGCGCTGCGCGATGTAGACGCGCACGAGCTGGTTCACGCCCGCGGGCAGCTCGTCGCCGTCCTCGCGGTTGAACTCGCGCACGCCGATGACCGTGCCGGACTCGCCGTGGGGCACCTTGAGCGAGGTGTCGCGCACCTCGCGCGCCTTCTCGCCGAAGATCGCGCGGAGCAGGCGCTCCTCCGGGGTCAGCTCGGTCTCACCCTTCGGGGTGACCTTGCCGACCAGGACGTCGCCCGCGCCGACCTCGGCACCGATGCGGATGATGCCGCGCTCGTCGAGGTCCGCGAGGACGTCCTCGGAGACGTTCGGGATGTCCCGCGTGATCTCCTCCGGGCCGAGCTTGGTGTCGCGCGCGTCGACCTCGTGCTCCTCGATGTGGATCGAGGAGAGCACGTCGTCCTGCACGAGACGCTGGCTGAGGATGATCGCGTCCTCGTAGTTGTGGCCCTCCCACGACATGAACGCCACGAGGAGGTTGCGGCCGAGCGCGAGCTCGCCCTCGTCGGTCGCCGGGCCGTCCGCGAGGACGGAGCCGGGCTCGACGCGCTGGCCCTCGTCGACGAGCACGCGCTGGTTGTAGCTCGTGCCCTGGTTCGAGCGGCGGAACTTCGCGATGCGGTAGCTGCCGGTCGTGCCGTCGTCGTTCGCGACGAGCACGAGGTCGGCCGAGACCTCGGTGACCACACCGGGCTTCGACGCGACGACGACGTCGCCCGCGTCGACCGCCGCGCGCCACTCCATGCCGGTCCCGACGAGCGGGGCCTCGGAGCGGACCAGCGGCACGGCCTGGCGCTGCATGTTCGCACCCATGAGGGCGCGGTTGGCGTCGTCGTGCTCGAGGAACGGGATGAGCGCGGTCGCGACCGACACCATCTGGCGCGGGGACACGTCCATGTAGTCGACCTGCTCGCCCGGCACGTCGGACGTCTCGCCGCCCTTGGTGCGCACGAGGACGCGCGGCTCGGAGAACCGGCCGTCCGCGGTCAGCGGCGTGTTCGCCTGCGCGATGATGTAGCGGTCCTCGTCGTCGGCCGTGAGGTAGACGACCTCGTCGGTCACCTTGCCCGCCTCGACCTTGCGGTACGGCGTCTCGATGAACCCGAACGGGTTGATCCGCCCGTAGGACGCGAGCGAGCCGATGAGGCCGATGTTCGGGCCCTCGGGGGTCTCGATCGGGCACATGCGGCCGTAGTGCGACGGGTGGACGTCACGGACCTCCATGCCGGCGCGGTCGCGCGACAGACCACCCGGGCCGAGGGCCGAGAGGCGACGCTTGTGCGTCAGGCCCGCGAGCGGGTTGTTCTGGTCCATGAACTGCGAGAGCTGCGACGTGCCGAAGAACTCGCGGATGGACGCCACGACCGGGCGGATGTTGATGAGCGTCTGCGGCGTGATCGCCTCGACGTCCTGCGTCGTCATGCGCTCGCGCACGACGCGCTCCATCCGGGACAGGCCCGTGCGGACCTGGTTCTGGATGAGCTCGCCGACGGCGCGGATGCGGCGGTTGCCGAAGTGGTCGATGTCGTCCGTCTCGACGCGGACGTCGACGGCCTCGCCGTTGCGCGTGCCCGGGATGGACGCGTGGTCGGCGTGCAGGGCCGCGAGGTACTTGATCGTCGCGACGACGTCCGAGACCGACAGCGTCGAGTCCGTGAGCGGCGCGTCGATGCCGAGCTTCTTGTTCGCCTTGTAGCGGCCGACCTTCGCGAGGTCGTAGCGCTTGGGGTTGAAGTAGAAGTTCTCGAGCAGCGCGCGGCCGGCCTCGACGGTCGGCGGCTCGCCCGGGCGGATCTTGCGGTACAGGTCGACGAGCGCCTCGTCCTGCGTGTGGACGTGGTCCTTCTCGAGCGTGTCGAGCACCGACGGGAAGTCCGCGAACTCCTCGCGGATCTCCGACTCGGACAGGCCGAGCGCCTTGAGCAGCACGGTGACCGACTGCTTGCGCTTGCGGTCGACGCGCACGCCGACGGCGTCGCGCTTGTCGATCTCGAACTCGAGCCAGGCGCCGCGCGACGGGATGATCTTCGCGGAGAAGATGTCCTTGTCGCTCGTCTTGTCCGCCGCGCGCTCGAAGTAGACGCCCGGCGAGCGGACGAGCTGCGAGACGACGACGCGCTCGGTGCCGTTGATGATGAACGTGCCGCGCTCGGTCATGAGCGGGAAGTCGCCCATGAAGACCGTCTGGCTCTTGATCTCACCGGTGTTGTAGTTGACGAACTCCGCGGTGACGAAGAGCGGCGCGGCGTACGTGAAGTCCTTCTCCTTGCACTCGTCGGCCGTGTACTTCGGCGGCTCGAACCGGTGGTTGGAGAACGACAGGGACATCGAGGACCCGAAGTCCTCGATCGGGGAGATCTCCTCGAAGATCTCCTCGAGGCCCGACGTCGAGGGCACGTCCTGGCGGCCGGCCTCGGCCGCGGCGGCGACGCGCGCCTGCCACGCCTCGTTGCCGAGCAGCCAGTCGAAGCTCTCGGTCTGGAGGCCCAGCAGGTCGGGGACCTCGAGGGGCTCGAAGATCTTGGCGAAGGAGAGGCGACGCGACGCGGTGCGGTTCGCGATGGCGTCGGCGGACGGAGCAGAAGGGGTGCGCGAGGCAGCCAAGAGGGGTCCTTCCCTGCAGATCGAAAGAACGCTGCACCGCCGGGCTGGA
Organism: Cellulosimicrobium composti; assembly: GCF_009711085.1. GTDB lineage: Bacteria > Actinomycetota > Actinomycetes > Actinomycetales > Cellulomonadaceae > Cellulosimicrobium > Cellulosimicrobium composti. The sequence continues at coordinate 51,833 of NZ_WMKA01000006.1, read as the reverse complement.
CACGATCACCGCCGCCACGACACCTCGCGGACGCGCACGTACGTCGACGAGGTGGTCGGGGGTATATGAGATCGGGGGCACAGGACAGCGCAAAGCGTGAGCATACCCCAGACACGCATCACGACACAACCCCGGGGGCGCGCCACCCCACCCGGCCCGGGGCCGGGACGGCCCTGCCGGTACTTCCGCGGGCCTCGTCGCCCGCCTGCGGCCCGACGACGGGCCGCGAACCTGCTGGCGTCGACCTCGCTGTCCTGCGTCGTCGACCCGCACATGGTGGCACACTCGTGGCCGTTCCGTGAAGCCGGTGCGACGACGCGCGCGCCGCGCGACCTCCGCAGGCACGACGAGGCCCGCACCCCGGGCGGGGTGCGGGCCTCGTGCGGCGTGCTGGCCGGTCCGCTCAGGACCGGCGGGCGATCACTTGAGGGTGACCGTGGCGCCGGCGCCCTCGAGGGCAGCCTTGGCCTTCTCGGCCGTCTCCTTGTTCGCGCCCTCCAGGACCGGCTTCGGGGCACCGTCCACGAGGTCCTTCGCCTCCTTCAGGCCGAGGGACGTGAGCGCGCGCACCTCCTTGATGACCTGGATCTTCTTGTCGCCGGCGGCCTCGAGGATGACGTCGAACTCGTCCTTCTCCTCCTCGGCCGGGGCGTCGCCACCGGCGCCACCCGCGGGGGCGGCGACCGCGACGGCGGCGGGGGCGGCGGCGGTGACCTCGAAGGTCTCCTCGAAGGCCTTCACGAACTCGTTGAGCTCGATGAGGGTGAGGCCCTTGAACTGCTCGATGAGCTCGTCGGTGCTGAGCTTCGCCATGATGGCGTTCCTTTCGGTCGGTGCTCGGCAGCGGCCCGGTGCGGGCCTGCCAGAAGCGGGGTGTGTGCTTGCGCTGCGTGGATCGCGCTCCCGGGGCGAGCCCCGGGACCGGATCAGGCGGCAGCGCCCTCCGATTCCTGCTTCTGACGCAGGGCATCGATGACGCGGGCGGCCTGGGCGGTGTTCGCGGTGAAGACGTAGGCAGCCTGGAAGAGCTTGGCCTTCATCGCGCCGGCCGCCTTGGCCAGCAGGACCTCGCGGGACTCGAGGTCCGCGAGCTTCGTGACCTCCGCGGCGGTCAGGGGGCGCCCGTCGAGGACACCGCCCTTGATGACCAGCGCGGGGTTCGCCTTGGCAAAGTCACGCAGACCCTTGGCTGCCTCGACCGGGTCCCCGGTGACGAAGGCGATGGCCGAAGGGCCCTGCAGGTCGGCGTCGAGTCCCTCGACACCGGCCTCCTTGGCCGCGATGGCGGTCAGCGTGTTCTTCACCACGGCGTAGGTTGCGTTGCCGCTGAGCGACCGACGCAGCTGCTTGAGCTGCGCGACGGTGAGCCCGCGGTACTCGGTCAGCACGGCAGCGTTCGAGTCGCGGAACTTCTCCGAGATCTCGGCGACTGCGGCTGCCTTGTCCGGCCTCGCCATGGCAATCCTTCCGGTGGTGGTACCACCGGCGTCCGTCCCGGAACGAGAAAGAGCCCCGCGCAGGCGCGGGGCTCGCGGTCGCACGCGCGGCGGGGCCGGGCGGACGTCGTCGATTCGCTACCTGCGCTGGCCTCCACCTCGGGGTGGGACTTCGGTCCGTCACGTCCTGCAGACGGAGTCTGCGGGCAGCGTCGGACGACCGGCGGTCTTGGGTACACGCCCATCGTACGGGACGACGGCGCGTGCTCCAAACCGCGGCCGCCCTGCACCTGCACCCGGGCTCAGAGCACCAACGGGCCGAAGCACACGAGGGGGACCGGCTCCGGCTCGTCGGCGATCGCGCGGGCGAGCGCCGTGCCGGGCATCGCCCCGTCGCGCAGCTCGGCGTGGAGCGCGGGCATCACGCGCGCGGCCACGTCGTCGCGCAGCGGCGCGACGCTCGCGACGACCGCGCGCGCGCCGAGGCGCAGCAGGACGCTCGTCAGCCCCAGCGACTCGCCGCCGATCCGGGGCGTCGAGAGCCCGACCTCGCACGCCGAGAGCACGACGACGACGCCGCGCAGGTCGGTCCCGTCCAGCTCGTGGGCGAAGAGCGGGCCGTCCGCGAGCCGCAGCGAGGAGAACAGCGGGTTGTCGGTCTCGTGCGTCCCGTGGGCCGCGAGGTGCACGACCCCGGCCGTGCCCAGGCCGTCGAGCACCGCGGCGCACGTCGCGTCCTCACCCGTCAGCGCGTCGGAGCCGTCCCACACGGACGCGACGAGCTTCGCCTCCGCGCTCGAGAACCGCAGGCCCGGTCCCGCGACGACGAGCGCGTCGTCCGCGCGCCGCCCGGACTCCCCCACGCGCAGGTCCACCCACGAGTTGGCCCACGTCCGTCGGCCGCGGCGCGACGGCAGCGACGCCCACGGGACCGCGAGCAGGAGGTCGCGCGCCGCGACGTGGAGGTCCCCGTCCGCCTCGAGCGGGGCGACGAGCACGTCGTCGAGCGCGGCCAGCGTGCGCCCGATCGACGCGACGGCGGCCTCGCGCATGGGCACGGGGATGAGGACGTTGGACAGCACCGCGAAGTCGGCCCGCGCCCGGCGCACCTGCTCGGCCACCGCGGCCTGCGGCGCGAGGCGCACCAGGCGCGAGCCGGTCGCGCTGACGCGCACGGCGAGCACGTCGTCGCCGTCGAGGACGAGGTCGGCCACGACGGCGTCGGACGCGCGGGCCTCGAGCGCGGCGCGCAGCCGCCGCTCGGTCGCCGCGACGGGGGTCTCCGCCCCGCCCCCGAGCCGCCAGGCCCGTCGCCGCGCGTCCTCCTGGAGCCGGCGGGCTGCGCGCTGGTGCTCCTGGCGGCGCGCGAGCGACGACGCGTCCGACGTCGCGCCGAGCGCGCGCGCCGCCTCGACCTCGCGGCGGGCCGAGAGGAGGAGGTCGGCGAGGACCGGGTCCGCCGGCGGACGCACGCGGCCCGACCCGGCGAAGGCCGCACGGCCCCGCTCGACCGCGTCGAAGACCGCACCCGGCCGGCGCGTGCGCAGGGCGGCTTCGACGTCGACGTTCCCGAGCCGGACCCCGTGCACCGCCGACGCCGTCACGGCGTCCACCGAGCCCAGGCGGGCCCGGTGCTCGGCGAGCGTCGCCTGGCCCCGCCGCACCGCGCGCACGCCCCCGCGGCGGTCGCCCGCGGCAAACGCGAGCTGGGCCACGACGGCCGTGTGCTGGAGGCGGACCGGCAGCGGCGCGCGGTCGAGGCGCGCGGGCACGGCGCGCAGCACCTCGCGCGCGGCCGGGAGGTCGCCCGCGGTGAGGAGCCACTCGGCGGCGAGCAGCCGGGCGGGGATCGCGACGCCCAGCCCGGCGACGCTCCCGAGCTCCGCGCCCGAGCGCGCCACGTCCAGCGCCCAGCCCGCGTGCCGCCGCCCGACCGCGGGGGTGACCGAGTCCGCGCGGTCCTCGCTGAGCGCGGCCTGCAGCTCCGCGACCCGGGCGCGCAGCATCCACGGGGTGTTGCCGAGGCGCTCGAAGCGACGCGACGCCGACCGGGCGAGCCGCCGCGCGTCGGCGTAGCGGCGCAGGCCGACGACGACGCGGGACCGCACGAGCTCGACCTCCGCGAGGTCGCGCACCATCCGGTGGTGCGCGAGGTGCTCGCGCGCCTCCCGCAGCGCGTCGTCGGCCTCGGTGAGCAGCCCCGCGTCGAGGAGCACCTGGGCGCGGTCGATGAGCCCGACGGCGGCGTGCCGGTCCGGCGCCTGCGCGGCGGCCTCGTCCATCGCGGCGAGCGCGGTGGGCAGGTCGCCGCGCAGGTACTCGACGTAGCCCAGGTTGTGCCGCGCCTTGGAGACGAGCAGGACGTCGCCCGCCGCCTCGGCCTTCTCGACCGCCTCGGAGAGGTCGACGCGCGCGCGCTCGACGTCGCCGAGCTCGAGCAGCAGGGAGCCCCGGTTGAGCAGCACGATCGCGACGTCCGGTCCCCCGACGCGGCGCGCGTGCGCGAGCGCGAGGGAGAACCGCTCGTCGGCGGTCCGGGGGTCGCCGCGCCGCCAGCTGAGGAACCCCTCCTGACCCTCGACGAGCAGGGCGAGCCGGGCCCGCTCCTCGGCACCCGCCGCGCCGTCCGCGATCAGCCGTCGGGCCTCGTCGAGGCGGGCGAGCGCCGTCGGCAGGTCGCCGTCGAGCTCGAAGCCGCACGCGGCCGCCCCGACATGGCAGCGCACGAGGAGGTAGCGGCGCTCGTCGTCGTCCGGGAGCTCCCCGAGCCGGCGGAGCGCACGCTCGTAGTGGCGCACCGCGTCGACGTACCGGCCACGCTGCGACGCCCCCTGCGCACGCGCGACGAGCTCCGCCGCCCCGGGCCGCCCCGTCATCCGTCTCCTGCCACCCTGCTACGGCACGGTGGGTTCCAGGCCCGTCGCCCGCGTGATCGCACCCCACAGCCACTCGCACCGTCGCGGCGTGCCTGCGCCGGGCTCCACCGCACCGTCGCTCCTCGTGGGGTCCTGCCCAGCATCCGCCAACAGTAGCGCGGCGATCTCCCCGCCGAGCACGGGCGCGGCGAACGACGTGCCGCTCCACGTGGCGAACCCACCCTGGAACCCCTCGGGGTCGATCGTGGCGCGGCGGCCGTTCGACCACAGCTCCTTGACGCTCCGCGACGGCGCGACGGCGCCGTCGATCGTGCGCGGCGCCGTGGAGACCACCGCCGCCCCCGGGCGCACGCACGTGATCCAGGGCCCGTCGTTGCTGAAGAGCGAGGTCGTGTCGTCCGGGTTCTGCGCGCCGACCGCGAGGATCGGCGGCTTGGCGAGCGGCACGTCCGCGGGGTCGATCGCCGTCGCGCGGTTGTCGTGACGACGTACGCGCGGGGCGAAGCCGGCGGGGAACATCGGGCGGGTCTGGCCGTCGTTGCCCGACGAGACGACGACCACGACGCCGTACCGGCGCAGCGCGTCGAGGACGGCGCCGAGCGGGGCGTCGAAGTCCGAGTCGCCCGGGCGCTCGTGGTAGTAGCCGAACGAGAGCACGAGCACGTCGACGGGCGCGTAGCCCTCCCGGCCCACGAGGCCGAGGACGTGCCACAGGAGGAGCCGGCGCAGCGACCGCAGCATGTCGCGCTCCGGGATGACCCCCGACCCCCCGTAGAGGCGCGGGGCGAGGATCACCGCGTCCGGGCACTTCTGGTGCACGAGGCCGGCGATGAACGTGCCGTGGCCGGCGACCGGGTCCAGCGGGCCGGTGAGCGGCGAGACCGAGACGCCGCCGATCTCCGGGTCCTCGTACGCGTACTCCGGCTCCGGGAGGACCGACAGCGGCTCCCCGAGCAGGTCCGGGTCGCGCACGACGACGACGCCGCGCCCCGGGACGTCGTCGAACCACTCGTGCTCCCCGACCCCCGAGTCGAGCACGGCGACGACGGGGCGGCGGACGCCGTCCTGCGACGTCCAGGGGTCCTCGCCGGGCACGAGGTCGCGCCGCGGCGCGCCGCCGATCCAGTTCACGGGCGTGCGCCCGCCGCTGCCCGCCGCCGCGTACTCCGCCATCCCGCCGTACGGGTGCGGCTGGCCGTAGGGGTGCGGCTGGCCGTAGGGGTGCGGCTGGCCGTACGGCTGCGCGTGCGTGAACGCCGCCGGCTGCGCGTACGGCGCACCGCCGATGAACGTCGACGGCACGACGATGTGGTCGAGGCCGATGCGCAGGGCGGCGTCGGCGTCGTCGACCTGGACGCGGCCCCCGACGGCCTCGACGACGGCCCACGCGTCGGGCAGCGCGCGCGGCGTGCCCTCGCGCGGCGTGAGGCGCAGGGAGACGCCGAACACCCGGAGCAGGTCGCGCGTGGTCGCCTCGTCGAGCCCGGCCTCGCGCACGAGCGCCGCGTCGTGCTCGCTCTCCGGCTCGATCTCGACGTCGAGGTCGAGCCGGGCCGCGGCCTCGCGGATCCTCGCGAGCCGACGGTCGCCGCAGTGCGAGTCCGGGATGAGCAGCCGGTCGCCGACGTACCAGGTCGGGTGCGGCGACTGCTGCCCCGACCGCCGGGGCGCGGTGACGGGGTCGATGGTCCGCGTGCGCCACTGCAGGCGGCTCGGACGGTCGCCGTAGTAGCGGCCGCTGCGCAGGTTCGGGGCGGGCGTTCCGGGGGTCTCGCTCACGTGCTTCTCCTCAGGGGTCGACGCGCGGGCGGCCGCGGGCGCGTCGACGACGACGGCGGGCGGACCGCGGCTGCGCGCGGAAGAAAGGGGGGCTCGGCGTCGTGCCGCGGGCGACGGTGCGCCCGCGGCACGACGCGGTCACAGCTCGACGACCGGGGTGCTCACCGCACCGCCGGCGCCGTCGGCGCGGCGCACGACGAGGCTCGCCGGGCCGCGGTCCACGGCGTCGAAGACGAACCGTCCGTCCTCGTCGCTCGCGGTCTCGCTCACGGTGCCGGGGCGGTGCAGCTCGACCCGCAGCGCGGTCGCCGGGGCGGCCCAGCCGTCGATGCGGACGCGCCCGTCGTCCGTCGCCGACAGCGAGATCATCACCGTGACGGACTCGGACGTGAACGTGATGGTGCGCGCCTCGACCGGCGGGGCGTCGCCGCGCACGGACATCTCCGGGACCTGGACGTACTCCAGCTCCATGACCTCGGCCTCGAGGCCCGCGAGCGTGATCGCGAACAGGGACCGCTCGACGAGGCCGTCCGGCACGGGGTCGATCTCCTCGGCGATGCGCGCGAGGTCCGCGAGCAGGGCGAGGTCGACGGCGTCGAGGGGTTCGTCCGGGCTGTGCGTCGGCTCGGTGCTCATGATGCTTCCCACGATTCCCCCTGGTCGTCGATGATGTCGCGGAGCTTGGCGAGGCAGCGGCCACGCGTGGAGCCGATGCTCCCCACCGGCATGCCGATGGCGGCCGAGATGGCCTTGTAGTCGGGTCGGTCGGCCAGCGACACGAGCTGCAGCAGGCGGCGGCAGCGGTCGGGCAGCCGGTCGAGAGCGGCCCACAGGATGCGGTCCCGCTCGTTGCGGAGCACCTCGACGTCGGGCGTCGGGTCCCCCGAGGGGAGCTCCGGGACGCCCTCGTCGGTGTCGTCGGGGAGCTCGGTGCGGCGTCGCACCTCGTCGCGGTGCTTGCGCACGGCCTCCCAGGCCGCGCGCTTCGCGGTGATGAGCAGCCACTTGAGGACGGCGTGGGGCTCCTTGATGGTCATCGCGTTGCGCACGAGCGCGACCCACACGGTCTGCACGATGTCGTCCGCCTGCTCGCGGTCGACGCCCTGCGCGCGGACCGTGTGCCACAGCAGCGGCGTGGCCTCGCGCACGAAGTCGCCCAGGGCCTGCGGCCGGCCGTCACGGTACTCGAGGAGTGCGAACGCGCCGCGGTCCCCCAGGCTGAGGCCCGGTTCGTCGGTGTCGGGAACCTCGTCGGTGGTTCTGGTCATGGGGGGCACTGTCCTCGGCACGCTCGTCCGGTCAGGCATCGGCGGGGGGTCCCCGGAAGCGCCTGATTCTACGGCCGGGCCGGTGGGGTCGACAACCATCGTCACTGGTCACGCCCCTCTCGGCTCGTGCTGCTCGGTCCCATCTCGCTCCTTCGACGTGGCGGGCGGGAGCACCGGGTCGACGCTCCTCCACCCGGACGAGAGGGACGGGTCGCGTCCGTGATACATCGGGCGGCACGGAGATCTCGCACACCCCGCGCTCGGTCCGGGCCGGCGCCCGGCTACGCGTTCTCCCGTACCTGGTCAGGCCAACTGCCGGGAATCCCCTCATGCCACGGCGGCGCCCGGGCTCCTAGCGTCGAGACGACCCCTGCACCCACCGCGGGTGCGGCCCGGCGTGGCGCGACGTCGCGGCACGCCCGAGCACGAGGAGCACTTCCGTGACCACGATCCCTCCCGGCCGCACGCGCGGCCGCACCCGGCGCGCCCTGCGCACCCTCGCCACCGCGGTCGCCGCCGTGGCCGTCGCCGCGGGCGGAGCGCTCGCCACGGCGCCCGCGACCGCCGCGCCGGCGGCCGCCCCCGCCTCCGCGTCGTCGAGCAGCCCGCAGTGGCTCACCGGCTACTGGCACAACTTCGACAACGGCTCGGTGACGATGCGTCTGTCGGAGATCCCGCAGGCGTACAACCTCGTCGCGATCGCGTTCGCCGACAATCTCGCCGGGACGCCCGGCGGCATCACGTTCAACCTCGCGAGCGCGGAGCTCGACGGCTACACCGAGGCCCAGTTCAAGGCCGACGTCGCCACGATCCGCTCGCAGGGCCGCAAGGTCGTCCTGTCCGTCGGCGGTGAGAAGGGCAACGTCGTCGTGTCCAACGCGACCGAGGCGAAGAACTTCGCGGACACCGCGTACGACCTCATGCAGGAGTACGGCTTCGACGGCGTCGACATCGACCTCGAGCACGGCATCAACGCCACCTACATGTCGAGCGCGCTGCACCAGCTCGCCGCGAAGGCGGGCCCGGACCTCATCCTGACGATGGCGCCCCAGACCATCGACTACCAGGCGCCGAGCATGGGGTACTACCAGCTCACGCTGGCGATCAAGGACATCCTGACGATCGTCAACACGCAGTACTACAACTCGGGCTCGATGATGGGCTGCGACCAGCAGGTCTACGGGCAGGGCACGGTCGACTTCCTCACCGCGCTCTCGTGCATCCAGCTCGAGATGGGGCTGCGCCCGGACCAGGTCGGCATCGGCGTCCCCGCCGTGCCGCAGGCCGCGGGCGGCGGCTACCAGCCGCTCGCGAACGTCGTGAGGGCCGTCGACTGCCTCGAGGTCGGCACGGGGTGCGGATCGTTCCGCCCCGCCACGCCGTACGGCACGATCGGCGGCGTCATGACCTGGTCGATCAACTGGGACAAGACGAACGGCTACGAGCTCGCCTCGGTCGTCGGCGCGCGCCTCGCGAGCGGTCCGACCGACCCGACCGACCCCACGGACCCGACCGACCCCACCGACCCGACCGACCCCACCGACCCGACCGACCCGACCGACCCCGGCGAGTGCACCGCACCCGCGTGGTCGGCGTCGGCCGTCTACACGGGCGGCAACCGCGTCTCCTACCAGGGCCGCACGTACGAGGCGAAGTGGTGGACGACCAACGAGAACCCGACGCAGAGCGGGCAGTGGGGCGTCTGGAAGGACCTGGGCGCCTGCTGACACCTCCCCGCCCCGGGGAGGTCTGATCCGGGGCACGACGCAGACGACGACGGCGCGGCACCCTCGGAGGGTGCCGCGCCGTCGTGCGGGGTGCGGGCGGAGAGTCCGCCCACGGGAGGACTGCCGTCAGGCGGCGTCGTCCTCGAGCAGCTTCGTCGTCTTGGACGGGTCCAGCGGGATGCCGGGGCCCATCGTCGTCGTCAGCGTGGCCTTGGTGATGTATCGGCCCTTCGACGACGTCGGCTTGAGACGCAGGACCTCGTCGAGAGCCGCCGCGTAGTTCTCCACGAGCGCCTTCTCGTCGAACGAGACCTTGCCGATGATGAAGTGCAGGTTCGCGTGCTTGTCGACGCGGAACTCGATCTTGCCGCCCTTGATGTCGGACACGGCCTTCGCCACGTCCATCGTCACGGTGCCGGTCTTCGGGTTCGGCATGAGACCGCGGGGGCCGAGCACCTTGCCCAGGCGGCCGACCTTGCCCATGAGGTCCGGCGTCGCCACGGCGGCGTCGAAGTCGGTGTAGCCACCGGCGACCTTCTCGATGAGGTCGTCGCCGCCGACCTCGTCGGCACCGGCCGCACGGGCCTCCTCCGCCTTCGCGGCGTTCGCGAAGACGATGACGCGGGCGGTCTTGCCCGTGCCGTGGGGCAGGTTGACCGTGCCGCGGACCATCTGGTCCGCCTTGCGCGGGTCGACACCCAGGCGGAACACGACCTCGACGGTCGCGTCGTACTTCACGGTCGACGTCTCCTTGGCGAGACGGATCGCCTCGAGCGGCGCGTAGAGACGCTCGCGGTCGATCTTCTCCTCGGCGTTGCGGTACGCCTTGCTGCGCGTTGCCATCTGCTTCTCCTCTGCAGTCGTGGTCAGCGGGTCCGCGCGGACCCTGCCACCGTCGTCCGCGGGTGCGGATCGACGTCGTGCCCGAGGCCGGCACGCGGATGCGCGCCGGCCCCGGTACGTCGTCCGGGAGGCGTGGAGCGACCCGGACGGACGTGGTCTGTCGTCAGCCCTCGACGGTGATGCCCATCGAGCGGGCCGTGCCCGCGATGATCTTCGACGCGGCGTCGATGTCGTTCGCGTTGAGGTCCTCGAGCTTGGTCTGGGCGATCTCGCGCACCTGGTCCGCGGTGATCTTCGCGACCTTGACGGTGTGCGGCGTGGCCGAGCCCTTCTGGACGCCCGCGGCCTTCTTGATGAGCTCCGCGGCCGGCGGGGTCTTCGTCACGAAGGTGAAGGAGCGGTCCTCGTAGACCGTGATCTCCACCGGGATGACGTTGCCGCGCTGCGACTCGGTCGCCGCGTTGTACGCCTTGCAGAACTCCATGATGTTCACGCCGTGCTGACCGAGCGCGGGGCCGATCGGCGGGGCGGGCGTCGCCGCACCGGCCTGGATCTGGAGCTTGATGAGGCCGGAGACCTTCTTCTTGGGAGGCATGACTCTTCCCTGACTTTCTTCTCGTGGGCCGACGCCGTGGGCGATGACCCGGTTGCAGTACTGCGCTCACGCGCGCACGGCCGGTGCCGTGCGGCGCGTCAGATCTTGGCGACCTGGTTGAACGACAGCTCGACCGGGGTCTCCCGGCCGAAGATGGAGACGAGGACCTTGAGCTTCTGGTTCTCGACGTTGATCTCGGAGATCGTGGCGGGCAGCGTGTCGAACGGACCGTCCGTGACGGTGACCGACTCGCCGACCGTGAAGTCGACCTCGACGGGATCCTTCGCGGCGGCCTGGGCGGGCTTGCCGGGCTCCGGGGCGGGGGCCAGCATCGGCGCGAGCATCGAGAAGACCTCGTCGAGCGTCAGCGGCACGGGCTGGTGGGTGTGGCCGACGAACCCGGTGACGCCGGGCGTGTGGCGCACCGCGCCCCACGACTCGTCGGTGAGGTCCATGCGCACGAGGACGTAGCCGGGGATGCGGACGCGTCGGACGATCTTCTTCTGGGCGTTCTTGATCTCGGCCACCTCCTCCATGGGGACCTCGATCTGGAAGATGTAGTCCTCCATGTTCAGGCTCTGGATGCGGTTCTCCAGGTTGGCCTTCACACGGTTCTCGTAGCCCGCGTAGGAGTGGATGACGTACCAGTCGCCCGGCTGCGAGCGCAGCGTGCGCTTGAACTCCTCGACCGGGTCCTCGATGACGTCGCCGTCCTCGTCGACCGGGCGCTCGTCGGCGGGCTCGTCGTCCGCGTCCGCGGGCTCGGCGTCCGTCGCGTCGTCGGCCTCGTCCGCCTGCTCGTCGGCCTCCGGGACGTCCGTGGTCTCGTCCACGTCGTCCTGGGCACCCTCGGGCTGCGTCGGGTCGACGTTCTCCGTCTGGTCCAGCGACTCCTGGGACACGAACGAACCTGCTTTCTGGCGAATTGCTCGATGACTTCTTCTGGAAGCGCCGAAGGCGCCCCGAGGGGCGCCGACGACCGGTGGTCCTACGCGGTGCTGGTCCGGGCTAGTTCCCGAACAGCCACAGGGTGCCCTTCCCGATGAGGAAGTCGAGCACGGTCACGAACGCCATGACCACGACCACGAAGACGAGAACGACGGACGTGTACGTGATGAGCTCGGACCGCGTCGGCGTGACCACCTTGCGGAGCTCGGCGACGACCTGGCGGACGAAGAGGGCGATGCGCGCGAAGACGTTGGGCTTCTTGTCCGTGGACGGACGGCCCTTCTTCTTCACCTCGTCGGCGCGTGCGCCGCCTGCACCCACGGCCTCTGACGGCGATTCGCTCACTCGTTCTTCCCCATCGCTCACGTACGGGACCTGCTCGAACCCTCGGTGCGACCCGGTGCCGGGCCGCGCGCGGTCCCCGGGGAGTCCCTCCGGGAGCCACGTCGTGCAGGGTAGACAGGACTCGAACCTGCAACCTGCGGTTTTGGAGACCGCTGCGCTACCAATTGCGCCACTACCCTTCGTGCTCGACGGCACCGTGCACGCGGTTCGTCCCGGGCGAGAACACGTCTCACGGGCGCGGACCAGCGTGGCGGGCGTCAACCACCGAGGGATTACTGTACGCGACGCGCGGCCCCTGGTCGAACCACCGTCCACCGATCGGTGGACGCGCGGTCCGGACGAACGGCCGTCGCGGGCGCCGGGCGCGCCGCGGGACGCTGGTCGCATGACGACGACACACCCTTCCCCCGGCTCCGGCGGCACCGGTCCCGGGCCCGGCGGACCGGCCGTGGACGTGCGCGGCCTGCGCAAGAGCTACGGCGCCAAGCGCGCCGTGGACGGCATCGACCTGCGGGTCGAGCGCGGCGAGATCTTCGCGGTCCTCGGCCCGAACGGCGCCGGCAAGACGACGACCGTCGAGATCCTCGAGGGGTTCCGCCACCGCGACGCGGGCGAGGTCCGCGTGCTCGGCGAGGACCCGCAGACCGCCGGGCGCGCCTGGCGCTCGCGCCTCGGCGTCGTGCTGCAGGACTCGCGCGACCAGGCCGAGCTCACGGTCGCCGAGCTCGTGCGGCACTTCGCGACGTTCTACCCGCGCCCGCGCGACCCCGACGAGGTGATCGACGCCGTCGGGCTGCGCGAGAAGGCCCGCACGCGCACGCGCCAGCTCTCCGGCGGTCAGCGCCGCCGGCTCGACGTCGCGCTCGGCATCGTCGGTCGACCCGAGCTGCTGTTCCTCGACGAGCCGACGACGGGCTTCGACCCGCAGGCGCGCCGCTCGTTCTGGGCCCTCGTGCGGTCGCTGCGCGAGGACGGCACGACGATCCTCCTGACGACCCACTACCTCGACGAGGCGGCGCACCTCGCGGACCGCGCCGCCGTCGTGCGCGCGGGCCGGGTCGTCGCGCTCGACGCGCCCGACCGGCTCGGCGGGCCCGCCGCGCGGCGCCCCGTCGTGCGGTGGCTCGACGGCGGGGTGCGGCGCTCGGAGCGCACCGACTCCCCCACGGCGCTGGTCGCGTCGCTCGCCGCGCGCCTCGCCGGACCCGACGGCGAGGTCCCGGGGCTCGAGGTCGCGCGCCCGACCCTCGAGGACGTCTACCTCGAGCTCATCGGCGAGCCGGCCGCGGGTGCCGGCCCGGCCCCCGCCGCGCCGACGCGCCCCGCGCCCACCGACGCCCGCACGCCCGACGGCCCGCGCGCCGTCGTCCCCGAGGAGGCCCGACCGTGACCGCAGCCCCGACCGTCCGTGCCCCGCGCGCGGCCGCCCTGCCCGGGACCGGCCGCCTCGGCGTCGAGCGCACGCGCGCCGAGCTGCGCGCGTTCTTCCGCGAGCGCGACGCCGTGATCTTCATCTTCACGTACCCGCTCATCATGCTCGCGATCTTCGCGACGGTGTTCGACGGCCAGGACCAGGGCACGGGCGACTACTCCGTGCCGTTCGCGCAGTACTTCCTGCCCGGCATGATCGCGACGGGCGTCATGCTCACGAGCTTCCAGTCGCTCGCGATCTCGATCGCCGTCGAGCGCGACGACGGCAGCCTCAAGCGGCTGCGCGCGACGCCCCTGCCGGCGGCGGCGTACTTCTACGGCAAGGTCGGCCTCGTGCTCGCGACGTCGGTCGTGCAGACGGCGCTCCTGCTCGCGCTCGCGGCCGTCGTCTACGACGTGCCGATGCCGTGGGACATGCCGGACGCCGCGGGACGCCTCGCGACCTTCGCGTGGGTGTTCGTGCTCGGGTGCGCCGCGGGCGCGGTGTGCGGCGTCGCGTTCTCGTCGCTGCCCCGCTCGGGCAGGTCCGCGACGGCGGTCATCACGCCGGTCGTGCTCGTCCTGCAGTTCATCTCCGGGGTGTTCTTCGCCTTCTTCGCGCTGCCGACGTGGATGCAGACCGTCGCGTCGGTGTTCCCCCTCAAGTGGATGGCGCAGGGCATGCGCTCGGTGTTCCTCCCGGAGCAGGCCGCGGCGCTGGAGCCGTCGGGGTCGTGGCAGCACGGCGCGACCGCTGCTGTACTGGTCGCATGGCTGGTCGTGGGACTCGTGGTCGGTGCGCGCACGTTCCGGTGGCGGCGCCGTGACGACGGCTGAGACGCCTCCCGGCGGCGGCCCGGGCGCCGAGGCCGCCGCCGAGCTCGACGGGACGTGGGCGCGCGACGTGCGCTGGTGGGACGTCGCGTTCTACGTCATCGCGGCGCTCAGCGCGCTCGCGCTGCTCACCGCGGGGATCCGGGGCACGGCGCTCGCCGTGTCCGTCGCCGCGATCGTGGCGATCGTCGTGGGCTACGTCGGCTGGGGCCGGCGCGCGGCGCGCTCGCGCGACCAGGTGACGGCGCACGCCTACCTGCTCGTCGCGATCGCGGGCACGGTCGTGGTCGTGGGCCAGGACTCGCTCGGCACGCTCCTGCTGTTCGCGGTGTTCACGCAGATCTGGATGCTGTCGGAGCACCTGTGGGCGCAGGTGGCGCTGTGCACCGCGCTCGCCGCGGGGACGGCCCTCGCGCTCGCGTTCGACCCGGCGACGGGTCGGGTCGAGGCGGGCGACCTCGCGAGCACGGCGCCGCAGATGGGCGTCGCGCTCGCGTTCGCGCTGAGCCTCGGCCTGTGGACCGCGCACACGATGCGCCAGGCCGAGCGGCACGCCCGGCTCGTGGACGAGCTGCGCGCGACGCAGGCCGAGCTCGCCCGGACGTCGCACGACGCGGGGGTCCTGGCCGAGCGCGAGCGCGTGGCGCAGGAGATCCACGACACGCTCGCCCAGGGGTTCACGAGCGTCGTCATGCTCGCGCAGGCCGCGAGCGCCGACCTCGACCGCGGCGCCGTCGACGACGCGCGCGAGCGCCTGGGGCTCGTGGAGTCGACGGCGCGGGACAACCTCGCGGAGGCGCGCGCGCTCGTCGCCGCGTCGGCGCCCGCGCCCCTGCAGGACGGGACGCTCGGCCAGGCGCTGCGCCGCCTCGTGGCGCGCTTCGCGGAGGAGACGGGCACGCGCGCGGAGCTCGCGGGGGTCGAGGTGCCCGCGCTGTCGAGCGCGGAGGAGGTCGTGCTGCTGCGCTCGGCGCAGGAGGCGCTGACGAACGTGCGGCGGCACGCGGCGGCGCGCGCGGTGCGCGTGGCGCTGCGCCAGGACGAGGACGGGACGGTGCTCGAGGTGACGGACGACGGGCGCGGGCTGCCGGACGGCGTCGTCGAGGGGTACGGCCTGCGCGGCATGCGCGAGCGCGCGGCGGCCGAGGGCGGGAGCATGCACGTGGGTCCGGCGCCGGGCGGCGGCACGCGCGTCGTGGTGCGGCTGCCGGCCCGCGAGCGGGGGCCGCTCGGCCCGGCGGCGACCGCGCCGAGCGCCGCCCCGTCGCCGACGGGAGGGTCACGATGAGCCGGGACGGCGCCGTGGTGCGGGTGCTCGTCGTGGACGACCACCCCGTCGTGCGGTCCGGCATCGTCGGCATGCTCGCCGCCGAGCCGGACCTCGAGGTCGTCGGGGAGGCGGGCGACGGCGAGCAGGCGGTGCGGCTCGCGGCCGAGGTGGCGCCCGACGTCGTGCTCATGGACCTGCGGATGCCCGTCCTGGACGGGGTGGGCGCGACGACGGCGATCCTCGCGAGCCCCGGCCGGGGCGCCGCGGGCGGGACCGCGCCGCGCGTGGTGGTGCTCACGACGTACGAGACGGACGCGGACATCCTGCGCGCGGTCGAGGCGGGCGCGACGGGCTACCTGCTCAAGGACACGCCGCGTGACGAGCTCGTCGCAGGGGTCCGCGCGGCCGCGCGCGGCCAGACGGTGCTCGCGCCGAGCGTCGCGACGCGCCTCGTGACCTCGGTCCGGGGCACGGACCGCCTCACGGACCGCGAGGTCGAGGTGCTGCGCCTCGTGGCGCGCGGCCTGTCGAACGCGGCGGTGGGGCGCGAGCTGTTCATCACGGAGGCGACGGTCAAGACGCACCTGCTGCGCGCGTTCGCGAAGCTGGGCGTCGACGACCGCACGGCCGCCGTGACGGTCGCGATGCAGCGGGGCTTCCTGCCCGCCGTGTGACGCGCGCCGACGGCGGGCGTCGCGTCCGCGTGACACACTCCCCGGTGTGCGAGACCTGGCGACGCTCCCGAAGGCCCACCTGCACCTGCACTTCACCGGCTCGATGCGCCCGGACACGCTGCGCGACCTCGCCGCGCAGTACGACGTGCGCCTCCCGCACGCGCTCGTCGACGGCGACCCGCTGCGGCTGCCCCCCACCGAACGGGGGTGGTTCCGGTTCCAGCGCCTGTACGACGCGGCGCGCGCGTGCGTGCGCTCGGAGGCGGACATGCGGCGGATCGTGCTGGAGGCCGCGCAGGACGACGCCGCGGAGGGGTCGGGCCGGCTCGAGATCCAGGTGGACCCGACGTCGTACGCCCCGTTCGTGGGCGGCATCACCCCGGCTGTGGAGATCGTGCTCGACGCCGCGCGGTCCGCGAGCGCCGCGACGGGGACGGAGGTCGCGGTCGTCGTCGCGGCGTCCCGCACGCGCCACCCGCTCGACGCGCGCACGCTCGCGCGGCTCGCGGCGCAGTACGCGGGCGAGGGCGCCGGGGAGGTCGTGGGTTTCGGCCTGAGCAACGACGAGCGGCGGGGCGACACGGCGGAGTTCGCGCGCGCGTTCGCGATCGCGCGCCGGGCGGGGCTCGCGTCGGTGCCGCACGGCGGGGAGCTGCTGGGCCCGGGGCACGTGCACGACGTCGTGCGCGAGCTCGTGCCGGACCGGCTCGGCCACGGCGTGCGGTCGGCCGAGGACCGCCGCGTGCTCGACGACCTCGTGGACCGCGGGATCGCGCTCGAGGTGTGCCCGGCGTCGAACGTCTCGCTCGGGGTGTACGAGGACGCGACGCAGGTACCGCTCGGCGCGCTCGTGGACGCGGGGGCGCGCGTCGCGCTCGGCGCCGACGACCCCTTGCTCTTCGGGTCGCGGCTCGTCGCGCAGTACGAGACCGCGCGCGACGAGCACGGCTTCTCCGACGAGGAGCTCGCCGCGCTCGCGCGGTCGTCGATCCGGGCGAGCCGCGCGTCGGCGGCGACGAAGCAGCGGCTGCTGGCCGGTGTCGACGACTGGCTCGCGGCGCCCTGACCGGCTCTCTCATGTGCGTCTCATCCGCCTCTCGGATACTGGACGCATGACTCGCCGGACCGTCGCGTGGATCGTGGGCGTGCTCGTGCTCGTCCTGGGCGGCGCGGCCGCGGCGGCTGCCGTCGCGACGCGGCCCGACGACCGCGAGGTCGGGGGCGCCGTCGTCGTGACGCCCGTGCCGGCGTCGCCGTCGCCCACGCGGACGCCGGTCCCCGACCCGACACCGAGCACGTCGCCCGACGACGACGCGGACCACGACGATGACGACGACGCGGACGACGATGACGACGACCGCGTGACCCCCGTCCCGCCGTCGAGCGACGACGACGATCACGACGAGGACGACGACGACCGCAGCGGCTCCGACCGGGGCGACGGATGAGCCGGCGGACGCGCGGCGCCGGGCTCACCGTCCGCACGCGCATGCTCGCGGCGTTCCTCGGGCTGTCCGCCCTCGCGCTCCTGCTCGCGGGCGGCGCGGCGTGGTTCCTGCAGCGCGAGCAGGTCGACGCCCGCATCGAGGACAGCCTCGAGCGCAGCGCCGAGGAGCTCGCGACGCTCGCCGCGTCGGGCGTCAACCCGGTGACGGGCGAGCCCTTCACGTCGCCGGAGGACGTCGTCGTCGCGGCGATCCAGCTCACCGTCCCGGCGCACAACGAGGGCATCCTCGGGCTGCGCGAGGGCCGCGCCCCGCTCGTCTCGCAGCAGGACGTGCGGCTGCGGCTCGAGGACGACGCCGAGCTCGTCGCCGCGCTCGCCCCGCTCGTGGGCGGCGACGACGTCGTGCTGCGCTCGCCGCGCACGGCGACGGGCGACTACCGCGCCCTCGTGGCGCCCGTGCGGTCCGTCGACGCCGTGGGCGCCGCGGGCGCCGGTCAGGAGCCCGCGGCGCTCGTGCTCGCCTACGACCGCGGCGCCGAGCACGCGGAGTTCGCCCAGGTCTTCCGGACGTACGCGGTCGTCGCGCTCGGCGCGCTCGTGCTCATCGGCGTCGTCGGGTGGGTCGTCGCGGGCCGCCTCCTGCAGCCGATCCGCGCGCTGTCGCGCACCGCGCAGCGCATCGGCGACACGGACCTGTCCGCGCGCATCCCCGTCACGGGCAACGACGACCTCTCCGACCTCTCGCGCACCGTCAACGGGATGCTCGACCGCCTCGAGGGGGCGTTCGAGTCGCAGCGCAGGCTCCTCGACGACGTCGGGCACGAGCTGCGCACGCCGCTCACCGTGGTCCGCGGCCACCTCGAGCTCATGGACCCGCACGACGCCGCGGACGCGTCCGAGACGCGCGACCTCGCGCTCGACGAGCTCGACCGCATGAACCGCCTCGTGGACGACCTCGCGACGCTCGCGACGGCGGGGCGCCCCGACTTCGTCCGACCCCTCGACGTCGACCTCGGCCGCCTGCTCGACGACGTGCACGACAAGGTGCGCACGCTCGGCGACCGCCGCTGGCTCGTCGACGCGCGGGCCGACGTCGCCGCGCGCGTCGACGCGCAGCGCCTCACCCAGGCGCTCCTGCAGCTCGCGGCCAACGCGGTGAAGTTCTCGGCTCCCGGGTCGGTCGTCGCGCTCGGCTCGGCCGTGTCGGACGACGGCGCGCACGTGCGCGTATGGGTCCGCGACGAGGGCGTCGGGATCGCGCCGGACGAGCACTCGCGCATCTTCGAGCGCTTCGCCCAGGCGACGACGCCCGGCCGGGCCCACCCCGAGGGCGCGGGCCTCGGGCTCGCGATCGTCGCGGCCATCGCGGCGGGCCACGGCGGCCGGGTCCTCGTCGCGTCGACGCCGGGCGTCGGGTCGACGTTCACGCTCGACCTGCCGCTCGTCCCGGTGCCGGCGGACGAGGGCCCCGGCCCGGCCGCCGCGGCGCCTCCCGGCCCGGTCGCGCCGACCGCCCCGACGGTGCCGAGCGCCCCGTCCGCCCCCACCCCGGCACTGCCCGGTGACGGGCCCGGGCAGCGCCCCGACGACTCCCCGCACCCCGCCCCCGACGGAAGGACCACCCGGTGAGCCAGATCCTCGTCGCGGAGGACGAGACCCGCATCGCGGCGTTCGTGGCCAAGGGCCTGCGCGCCGCGGGCTACGCGAGCACGACGGTGACGACCGGGCGCGAGGCGTTCGACCTCGCGAGCACGGGCGACTTCGCCCTCCTCGTGCTCGACCTCGGGCTCCCCGACCAGGACGGCTTCACGGTGCTGCGCCGCCTGCGCGAGACCGGCAACGCGATCCCCGTCATCATCCTCACCGCGCGCACGTCCGTCACGGACACCGTCGCGGGGCTCGAGGGCGGCGCCGACGACTACATGGCCAAGCCGTTCCGGTTCGAGGAGCTCCTCGCGCGCATCCGGCTGCGCCTGCGCAGCGAGCCCGCGGGCGAGGTCACCGTGCTGTCCCACGGGGGCCTCAGCCTCGACCTGCGCACGCGCCGGGCACGGACCGCCGACCGCGAGGTGGACCTGTCCGCGCGCGAGTTCGCGCTCGCCGAGGCGTTCCTGCGCAACCCCGGTCAGGTGCTCAGCCGCGAGCAGCTCCTGTCGCGCGTGTGGGGCTACGACTTCGACCCCGGGTCCAACGTGGTCGACGTGTACGTGCGCTACCTGCGCAACAAGCTCGGCGCGGAGCACTTCGTCACCGTGCGCGGCATGGGCTACCGGCTCGCCGACGCCCGCTGACCCGGGGTCCGCCCGCCGCACCCGCTCCCCGCCCCCGACGCGGCGACCCCGTGCGCGAGCGGCCCCGCGGCCCCCGGGCGCGACGACGCCCGCCCCGGGATCCCGGGGCGGGCGTCGTCGTGCGGGCGGCCGGTCGCGTCAGTCCGCGGACTGCGGCGACGGCGGCGTCACGGGGCTCGGCGGCGTGTTCGGCGTGTTCGGGGTGTTCGGCGTGTTCGGCGTGTTCGGCGTCGGCGCCGT
The DNA here is from genome assembly GCF_009711085.1 of Cellulosimicrobium composti. Classification (GTDB taxonomy): domain Bacteria; phylum Actinomycetota; class Actinomycetes; order Actinomycetales; family Cellulomonadaceae; genus Cellulosimicrobium; species Cellulosimicrobium composti. The sequence goes on along the minus strand of NZ_WMKA01000006.1, from coordinate 31,850 downwards.
GTTCGCCGTCTGGCTCGTCACGGGCGAGCCGGACGTGTTCGGCGAGCCGGAGGTGTTCGGCGACGGCGACGTGTTCGCGGTGACGGTCGTGATCGACGTCCCGTTCTGCACGTCCGTCGGGCTCGGGGTCGCGGACGACGTCGGCGCGTCGGTCGGCGAGCTCGTGGACGTGCTCCCCGGCGTGCCCACCTCGACCGACGGCGAGACGGTCGCGGGCTCGGGGGCGTCGAACACACCCTGGGCGGTGGCCACCGTGGCCCCGAGACCGACCGCGCCGAGCGCCCCGGTGACGATCCACGCGCTGCGTGCCTTCATGATCCTTCTCCTTCGTCCGGTGGTGGGCACGACCCCTCGGTCGTGCACGGCTCGAGCCTCTCGCTCACGCGTGAGACCTCGAGGAGGAGCCGATGAGAGTGCTCTCAGGAAGCGGCGCGGACGCGAGGGCGGGTGCGCCCGCCGCGTCGAGCAGCGCCTCCGCGACGCCGAGCCAGGCGTCGGCGAGGTCGCGGGTGGCCGCGCCGGTCGTCAGGGACAACACGACGCCCGCCGCGCGCGCCCGAAGCCCCGCGGGGTCGACGTCCTCCCCGAACACCACGAGGCACCGCTCGACGAGCGCGGGCACGCCCGCGTACACGTCGGGGGCGAGCGCGGGCAGCACGGCGAGGTGCGCGACGAGGCACGCGAGGTCGTCCACGCGGTGCCCGGGGCCGAGGGTGTCGACGTCGAGCAGGACCCCGACGTGGGACGAGCCGGGCTCGAGCAGGAGGTTCGCCTCGTAGAAGTCGCCGTGCGTCGCGACGACGGGGCCGGGGTCGAGCGCGTCGACCGCCGCGCGGACGCCGCGCGCCACGCGCCCGACGCGCGCGCCGTCGAGGCCGTGGACCGCGAGCGCCGAGGCCGCGTAGTGCTCGACGCGCTCGGACCACGCGGGGCGGCGCCGCAGGGTCGTCGCGCGCGCCGGGAGCGCGTCGAGCGCGCGGACGAGCTCGCGCGGGTCGATCGCGGTGGGCTGGCCGGTCGGCCCCGCGTCCGTGAGGTGCTGCGCGAGCGAGGTGCCGCGCGCCTCGGCGAGGACGACCACGCCGTCGTCGTCCCACGCGAGGCAGCGCGGGGCGCGCACCGCGGTGGTGCGCAGGAGGTCGTGGCGGCGGACGAGCGAGCGGGTGCGGTCGGGCCGGACGACCTTGACGTACACGGTGCGCGCCGCGGTGCGCGCGCGCAGCACCGCGCGCCGCAGCGGCCGGTAGGCGACCATCTCGACGGCGTCGACGGTCTCGCCCGGCGCGAGAGCGCCCGCGGCGTCGAGCCGGCGCGTGAGCTCGTGCCCGTCGCAGGCCGCCGCGAGGCCGGGCAGCAGCGGGTCGGCCGGGTGCCGCCACACGTGCACGACGCGTGGGCCGTCCGCGAGGCGGACGACCCCGGGCCCGGCGGCGTCGGGCGACAGGGGCGCCGTCGTCGCGAGGAGGTACTCGGAGGCGTCGACGGACGCGCCGGAGCGGGGGGCGAGCGCGCGGCGCGCGACGACGTCGTAGCCGACCGTCACCTCCGCGCCCGGGCGTGCGTGGACCTGGTGGACGCGCCACGTGTCGAGGCTCGCGCCGTCGGCGCCGAGCGCCACGGCGAGGAGCTCGCCCGCCTCCGGGGCGGTGAGCAGGTCGAGCCAGGCGCGCTGGTCGGGCGCGGGAGCGGCGAGCGTCATGGGGCCAGGCAACCCCGTCCGGGTGGGCCGACGGTGAGACCGCGATGAGAGCTCTCTCATCCGCGATCCCGGCGCGGGCAGCACGGCCTTGCGCGGGCGACCCCACGCGTGCGAATGTATTCATATGTTGGTACAAACGACGACCGAGCAACCGCCCGCGGTCGACCTGTTCCTGCCCGCCGCGTACGACGTGCTGTGGAGCGGCGCGGTGGTCGCCGCGCTCGCGACGCTCGCGCTCGTCGTCGTGCTCGCAGTCCGGGCCGTGGCGCGCTCGTCCGGGCCGACGCTCGCCGACGTCGCCGGGGCTGACCCGGTCCGCCGGGCCGCGCGGCGGCACGCGACCACGGTGAGCGTCGCCGCGGTCGCCGCGGCCGTCCTCGCGGGCGCGGCGCTCACGCAGGCGGTCACGGACGTCGTGGGCGGGCTCGCGGAGGGCGTGCTCGTGGGCCTGGCCCCCGCCGTCGTCGGACTGGCGCTCCTCGGCGCGCACGCCGTCGGGGAGCTCACGTGGCCCCGCCCCCGCACCGCCGTGCGCGCGGCCACGCTGCGCCCGCGGACGGCCGCCGACGTCGCACCCCGCGGTCTGCGGCGCCTCACGTGGTCGCTCGCGGCGCTCGTCGTGCTGCTCGCCGTCGTCGGCGGGCTCACGGCCGGCGCCGACGGCCGGTCGGTGACGCGCGTCGCGGGTGACGTGACCTCCACGGCCGGCCCCTACCCGGGCTGGTTCTACGGCACGTGGCTCGCGCTCGCCGCGGTGCTGCTCGTCGCGGGCGCCGAGGGCGTGCTACGCCTCGTCGCGCGACGCCCCGCCGTCGCGCAGGTCGACGCCGCCTGGGACATGGGCCTGCGCCGCGCGTCCGCGCACCGGGTCCTGCGCGGCACGCAGCTCGCGCTCGGCCTCACGGCCGCCGGGACGCTCGGCGTCGGCGCGAACGCCGCGGCGCGCGCGGGCTACCCCGGTGCCGTGGTCCTCGTCGTCGTCGCGGTCGTGCTCGCCGTGGCGGCCGTCGCGGTCGTCGTCCGCCCCGCGCCGGACCCGGACGCGTCGGCCGGGGAGGCCGGTGCCGCGCCCGACGCGGCGGGAGGCGGCCGTGCCGTCGCCTGAGCTCCGCGTCGAGATCGACCTGCGCTCCGGGGTCGCGCCGTACGAGCAGATCCGGAGCCAGGTCGTCGCGCACGTCGCCGCGGGGCGGCTGCGCGTGGGCGACCGGCTCCCGACGATCCGCGCCCTCGCGACCGACCTCGGCCTCGCGCCCGGGACCGTCGCGCGCGCGTACCGCGAGCTCGAGGCGTCCGGCGTCGTCACGAGCCGCCGCCGCGCAGGCACCGTCGTCGCCGACGGCGTCTCCCCCGCGGACGTCGCCGCACGCCACGCCGCGCACGAGGTCGTCCGCGCCGGACGCGAGGCGGGTCTGGCGGACGAGGCGATCCTCGACGTCGTGCGCGCGGCCCTGCTCGACGCGCCCCCGGACGACCCGGGCCGGCGCTGAGCCGCACCGCGGGAGGCCCCGGACCGGTGCCGAGCCGCGCACCCGACGCCGCGCGAGAGGACGGCACGGATGACGAGTGCGCGCGCGACGAGGGCACGAAGCCGCCCGTGCGTCACGACAGGGTCACGATCCGCCGCCGATCGCGGAACCGCACCGTCCCGGGGCCCGGCACGGCGCATGATGGACCTCCGCGGCGCGTACCGCGGGACACGGAGGGGGAGAACGTGGAGCACGGAGCGACGACCGGCACGTCGGGGACCCGGGTCGAGGCGGCGCGGTTGCCGCGCCGGGGAGGGCGCAACCCTGGAGTCCTCGCGCGCGCCGTCGTGCCCGCGCTCGTCGCAGCGCTCGCGCTCGCCGGGTGCCAGGCCGGGCTGCCCGACCTCGAGCCCGGGCGGACGCCGTCAGCGACCGCCGACGCGCCCACGACGCCGGACCCGGAGCCGACGACCACCGGGCCGAGCGCCGAGCCGACCACCGAGCCCGAGCCCTCCCCCGCCGAGACCGAGACGCCCGAGCCCACGCCGGACCCCGAGCCGAGCACACCGCCGCCCGCGCCCGAGCCGACGCCCGATCCCCCGCCGGCCCCGGAGGAGCCCGCGGAGCTCGCCCGGGGCGCGACGGGCGAGCGCGTCGTCGCGCTCCAGCAGCGCCTCGCCGACCTCGGCTACTTCATCGGCGCGCCCGACGGCGACTTCGGCCCGGGGACGCAGCAGGCCGTGTGGGCGCTGCAGAAGGCCGCCGGCCTCTCGCGCGACGGCGTCGTCGGCCCGGCGACGCAGGCCGCGCTCGACCAGGGCGTCACGCCGCAGCCGCGCAGCGGCTCCGGCAAGGTCGTCGAGATCGACCTCGACCGCCAGCTCCTCCTCGCCGTCGAGGACGGCCGCGTCGTCACGGTCGTCAACGCGTCGTCCGGGAACGGCGAGTCGTACGAGGCGAAGGGCCGCACCTACCGCGCGACCACGCCGCGCGGCACGTTCCACGTGGGCCGGCAGGTCGACGGCAACCACTCCTCGAGCCTCGAGCTCGGCGACATGTGGCGCCCGAAGTTCTTCACGGGCGGCATCGCCGTGCACGGCTCCGGCTCGATCCCGCCGTGGCCCGCGTCGCACGGGTGCGTGCGCGTGGCGAACTCCGCGATGAACTGGCTCTGGGACTCCTGGCACGCCGACCCGGGCACCACGGTCCTCGTCTACTGACCGCGACCCGCCGGGGGCGTCAGAGGGAGACGCCGACGAGCACCGGCTCGGGGACGAGCTCCACGCCGAACGTCTCCGCGACGCCGTCGCGCACCGCGCGCGCGAGCTCGACGAGGTCCTCCGCGCTCGCGCCGCCGCGGTTCGTCAGCGCGAGCGTGTGCTTCGTGGACAGGCGGGCGGGGCTCGCGGGCCCGTGCACGCCGAAGCCGCGGGCGAACCCGGCGCGCTCGATGAGCCACGCCGCCGACGTCTTCACGAGCGTCGGGTCGATCTCCCCGAGGCTCGGCCCGGTCGTCCGGCTCGGCGTCGCCGTCCGCACCGGGTAGCGCGGCGCGTCCGCCGGGAGGAGGTCCGCCTGGTCGGCGGGCACGACCGGGTTGGTGAAGAACGACCCGGCGCTCCAGCGGTCGTGGTCCGGGCCGGTGGTCCCGTCGCCGTCCGCCGTCGCGACGTCCGGCCCGACGCCGTCGAGCAGCATGCCCTTGCGCGCGCGCAGCGCGAGCACGGCGTCGCGCACGTCGGCGCTCGGGGCGCGGTCGCCCACCTGCACGCCGAGCGTCCGCGCGAGCTCGGGGTACGCGACCGGCGCGGAGAGCGACCCGAGCCGCGCCTGGAAGCCGACGTCGAGCACGACGTACCGGGGCGTCGGGTACCAGGGGCCGCCCGTCTCGCCGTCCCCGCCGCTCTCCCCCGCCGCGTGCATGCTCCGCTTGAGCAGCGACGTCCGGTACCCGAACGCGAGCTCGCCGACCGCGAGGGTCCGCACGCGCGAGCGCGCCCGGTCCCACACGCGCACGGTCGACACGACGCCCGACACCTCCTGCCCGTACGCGCCGATGTTCTGCACGGGCGCGGCGCCGACGGTCCCGGGGATGCCGGAGAGCGCCTCGACGCCCACCCACTCCTCCGCGACGGCGCGCGCCACGAGCTCGTCCCAGTCCTGCCCGGCGGGCGCGTGGAAGCTCGCGCCGCCGCACGAGTCCTCCGCGTCGACGGTGATGCCGCGCCGCAGGTCGCGCACGACGACCCCGCCGAACCCGGCGTCGCCGACGAGCAGGTTCGACCCGCCGCCGATGACGAGCAGCGGCTCCCCCGCGTCGTCCGCGGCGCGCACGGTCTCGACGAGCTCCGCCTCGCTGTGCGCCTCGACGTAGCGGTCGACGGGCCCGCCCACGCGCAGCGTCGTCAGCTCGGCGAGCGCGGGCGTGCCGACGGCCTCGGGGAGCAGTCCGGGAGCCGTCCCGGCGATCTCGGGGCGGTCGCGGTCGACGGGGGCGGCGGGTTCACAGGTCACCGACCCAGCGTAGTTCGCGCGCGGGCGCGTCAGCGGCCGGGGGTCTCCTGGGAGCTCCGCGCGGCCTGCCGGCCGGCCGACCCCGCGGCCGTCGGGAGCGGGCGCGTCGCGCCCACCACGAGCAGTCCGACGAGGACCGGCACCGCGATGACGAGCAGCGCGCCGCGGTAGCCGACGTGCTCGGCGAGGAAGCCGATGAGGGGCGGCCCCATGAAGAACGCCGAGTACCCGATCGTCGCGACGACGCTCACGCGCACCGCGGCGCGGGCCGGGTCGTCGGACGCGGCGCTCATCCCGACCGGGAACCCGAGCGCGGCCCCCAGGCCCCACGCGACGACGCCCAGCAGCGCGAGCCAGATGCTCGGCGCGAGCGTGAAGAGCAGGAGGCCCACGAGTGCGAGCGCGGCGGAGAGCCGCAGCACGACGACGCGGCCGTAGCGGTCGAGGAGCCCGGTGCCGAGCAGGCGCATGCCCGTCATCGCCGTGAGGAAGACGGCGAGCCCGACCGCGCCCATGGCGTCGGACGTCTCGAAGCCGTCCACGACGGCGAGGCTCACCCAGTCGTTCGCGGCGCCCTCGGTGAGCGCGGCGGCGAGCACGACGAGGCCGATGAGCAGGGTCCGCGGCTCGGTCCAGGCGCTCAGCGCGCCGCGCGCCTCCTGGCCCGCGGTGCGGGGCGCGCCGCTGCCGGCCGCGGCGGCCGGGTCGGCGCCCGCGGCGTCCTGCGCGGTCTCGACGGCCGCCTCGGGGGCGTCGTCGACCTTCCCGGCGGGGAGGAAGAACCGGACGGACCACAGGACGCCGACGAGGCTGAGCACGACGGCGCCCGTGAGGTGGGCCTGGACCGGGACGTGCAGCCCGGCCATGACGGCGCCGACGCCCGCGCCCGCCATCGTGCCGAAGGAGAAGCCGGCGTGGAAGCGCGGCATGATCGCCTTGCCGAGGCGCTGCTCGACGGCGGCCCCCTCGAGGTTCATCGCGGCGTCCCACACCCCGGTGCCGACGCCCGCGAGGAAGAGCCCGACGCGCACGACGAGGTCCTCGCCGGTCGCGACGCCGGTGACGGCGGTGACGAGGCCGACGACGTTCGCGACCGCGAACAGCGTCACGGCCTTCGAGGCGCCGAGGCGCTGCACGACCATGCCCGAGAGCGGGAGCGCGAGCAGCGACCCGACGGCCATGAAGAGCAGCAGCAGGCCCATCTGCGCCTCGGTGAACCCGAGCGAGTCGCGCACGGCGGGCAGGCGCGACGCCCAGGTCGCGAAGTTGAAGCCGTTGAGGAAGAAGACCGCGAACACGGCCCAGGTGGCCAGGGCGACGGCGCGGCGGTCGGTGCGGGCGGTCATGCGGAGGTCTCCTCGCGGCGGTGCGACGGGCGGGTTCGGGGGCGCCGTGCCGCGGCACGGTGGCGGGTGGCGGACGACCCGGCGCGGGCGGTCCGGGGCCGGCGCGGCCGGCGGGGGCGGGGCGCGTCGGTCACCGGACCATCCTCCACCCCGTCCGGCGTCACGTCCCCCGCGGTCGGGGCGGGGCGCGACGCCCCGGACGCGGGTGCCGCGGCGCGCAGCGGCGCGACCTGACGCGCGAGGACGACGCTGAGGAGCATCGCGCCGACGATGAGCACGAGCGCGTGGCGGGCGCCCACGGCCTCGGCGGCGAGCCCGAGCAGCGGGGGCGCGGCGAGCGAGGCCATCGAGGCGAACGCGGAGACGACGGACACGCGGCCGGCGGCGCGCAGGGGCTCGTCGGAGGCCGCGGCGATCCCGACGGGCACCGCGAGCGCCGCGCCGAACCCCCACAGCACGACGCCGACGCCCGCGAGCCCGAGGGTCGGCGCGAAGCCGAAGAGCAGGAGGCCGGCGATCGACGCGACGCCCGAGGCGCGCAGCACGGTGACGCGCCCGAAGCGGTCGATGAGCCGCGTGCCGGCGAGGCGCATGACGGTCATCGCGGCGACGAACGTGCCGAACACGACGGCTCCGACGGCCTCGGTCTGGGCGAACCCGTCGACGACGGCGAGCGACAGCCAGTCGTTCGCCGACCCCTCGGAGAGCGCGGCCGAGAGGATGACGAGGCCGATGAGCAGCGTGCGGGGCTCGCGCCACGCGGAGAGCGCGGCACCGAGGCGGGCGCCGCGGCGCGCGAGGCGCGACCGCAGGCCCGCGGTCTCGACGTCGACGACCGCGTCGCCGAGCGACTCGACCGGAGCGGGGGCGGTCGGCGCGGGGGTCCGGACCGGGAGCGTGTCGTGGACGGTCGCCGGGATCGCGGCGAGGCGCCACACCGTGGCGACGGCACCGGTCGCGACGAACTGGACGAGCACGGGCACGTGGGCGTGCGCGCACGCCGCGCCGACGAGGGACCCGACGACGGCGCCGACGGAGAACGCGGCGTGGAACTGGGGCAGGATCGTGCGGCCGACGCGGCGCTCGATGCCCGCGCTCTCCACGTTCATGGGCACGTTGCCGAGGGCGAACGCCATCCCGTTGACGAAGATGCCCGCCGCGAGGAGCGCGACCGACCCGGTCGCGGGCCCGAGGCCGAGCAGCAGGAACGCGACGCCGAACAGCAGCGCCGACACGGTGAACGCGACGCGGCCGCCGAAGCGCGCGACGAAGGGGCCGGCCGCCGTGACGGTGGCGAGGGCGCCGACGGCCCCGGCGAGGAGCACGACGCCGAGGTCCGCGGCGGTGAGGTCGAGCGCGTCGCGCACCGAGGGGATGCGCGCGAGCCAGCTCGACATCATCACGCCGTTGAGCGCGAACACGCCGAGGAGCACCCAGCGGGCCCTGGCCAGGGCGCGGGCGTCGTGCGAGGGGTCGGGCGAGGACTGCGCAGCACCTCCTCGAATCGATTCGATCCGACGGAGAAGAGAGCGCTTCGAATCGATTCGAGGCATGGTCACCAGTGTGCGGGTACGCTGGCCGCGCGTCAATCGAGAATCCCGCACGCGCGGGAGGCAGGGAGCGTGATGAGCGACACCCCCGGCAACCGGGAGCCCGGGACCGCCGCGTCCGGCCACCGCCCCACGCTCGCCAAGGTCGCCGAGCTCGCGGGCGTGTCCGTCTCGACCGCGTCGCTCGCGTTCTCCGGCGCCGGGCCCATCACGCCCGAGACCCGCGCGCGCGTGCTCGACGCCGCGAAGGAGCTCGGGTACACCGGACCCAACCCGCTCGGCCGCCAGCTGCGGTCGGGCCGCTCGGGCGTCGTCGGCGTCGTCGTGGGCGACCAGCTGCGCCGCGCGTTCCGCGACCCCGTCGCCGTCCAGGTCCTCGACGGTCTCGTCTCGACGCTCGGCGAGAACGGCCTGGGCGTGCTCCTCATCCCCGGCATCCCGTCCGACGACCCGGCGCGCGCCGTCGACCCGCTCGTCGAGAGCGCGGCGATGGACGTCGCCGTCCTCGTGTGGGGCGTCGGCACCGACGACGCGACGCTCGCCGCGCTGCAGCGGCGCGGCGTGCCCGTGGTCGTCGGCGAGGGCCGCGAGGTCGAGGGCGCGCCGCTCGTCGCCATCCGCGACCGGTCGGGCACGGCCGCCGTCGTGCGCCACCTCGTCGACCTCGGGCACACGCGCGTCGCCGAGGTCTCGCTCCCCCTCGACACCACCGACCGCAGCGGCCCGATCGACGCCGAGCGGCTCGCGCAGGTGGACCGGACGCCGACGGCCAACCGGCTCGCGGGCGTGCGCGACGTCGTCGAGCCCGTGGCGAGCTGGGAGACCGAGGCGTCGCTCGTCGAGCACGGCCGCTCCGCGACGCTCGCCCTGCTCGGGCGTCCCGGCGCGGACGGCGCGACCGTCGCGGCCGACCCGAGCACCCGGCCCACCGCCGTCATCGCGCACTCCGACCTCCTGGCCGCCGGAGCCCTGCTCGCCGCGCGCGAGCTCGGCCTGCGCGTGCCCGACGACGTCTCCGTGGCCGGGTTCGACGGGCTCGACCTGCCGTGGCTCGCCCCGGACGTGCTCACGACCGTCCACCAGCCGCTCGCGCGCAAGGGCGCCGAGCTCGGGCGGGCCGTCATCCGCCAGCTCGCCGGGGAGACCCCGACGACCGTCGAGCTCGACGTGGAGCTCGTGGTGGGGACGACGACCGGCCCCGCCCCCACCACCTGACGCCGCGCGTCAGCCGAGCCGGCCCGGCTGCAGCGGGTTCGCGCGCGCCGCCGCGAGCAGGTACCACGACGTCGCGCCGACGTGCTGGACCGGGAAGTACCCGAAGCCGAAGCCCGAGTCGAGGAGGCTCGACGCCGCCACGACGCCCGACCGCTCCGGGAGCGGCGCCCCGCCCATCGTCTGGCCCGCCCCGACGCGGTCCTGCACGAGCCGGACCTCCCGCAGCAGGCCCTCGGCCCGGTCGCGGTCGTCGTGCCGCTCGCAGCCTCGCCGGCCCCGGCGGCGGTCGTCACGGCTCCCGCGTCCGCGCGCCCCGCGGTCCGCGAGCGCCGACGCGAGCTGCGCCGTCCCCTCGAGCCACACGCCCTGCGGGTGCACCTGCCGGTCGTTGTACGTCGCCGTCGACGTCAGGCTCGCGCTCGAGAACGTCACGCCCTCCACGACGGTGCCCGCGGGGAGCTGCGAGAGCCCGTCCCCCGCGACGTCGCGCGTCGCGAGCGTGTCGTCCGCCCAGTCGAGCGCACGGGCGTGCCGGCGGTCGCGCAGCGCGAGCCACCCCCACGTCTGCGGGTCGAGCGGGAGCGGGTCCCGGTTGATCTCGACGCCGTCGTTCGTGCCCGTGTACCAGTAGCCGCCGTCGGGCTCCCACATGCGGTCGACGAACGCGCGCGCGTGCGCGGCGGCCTCGGTCCAGCGGCGCTCGCGCGTGGCCGCGCCGAGCTGCCGGAAGAACGCGACGCAGTCGATGTTGTGCTCGGTCGAGCCGTTGGGGACCGGGGCGTTCGCCCCGTCCACCCCGAACGAGAACCCGCCCAGGGGCTCGTGCGACCACGTGTTCGCGACGACCCACCCGGCGATCCGGCGGGCGGCGTCGAGGTAGCGCCGGTCGCGCGTGACGGCGTGCAGGTGCAGCAGGGCGATGCCCGGCCACGCCATGTCGCCCACCGCGGTGCCGAGGAACCCGAACTGCCACCCGACGTTCGCGGTGCCGTCCGGGAGCACGAGCCCGTGGTCCTGGGGCGTGCCGTCGTAGAAGACGTACGGCCCGACGTTGTACGCCTGGCGCAGCCGGCCGTCGTCGTGCTCGGGGTCGTGCTCGAGCGCGAACACGAGCCCGTCGCCGAGCGCGCGCGCCCGGTCGAGATAGCGGCGCCCGGCGGTGAGGCTCGCGAGGACCGCGAGCGCGTTGTCGTAGACGAAGGCGGTCGAGAACAGCCCGAGCTGGTCGGCGTACGACTGCGCGAGACGGGGGCCGGGGCCGACCTCCGGGTAGGCGTCGAGGGCTGCCCCGAGGAAGTCGTGGGCGCGCCCGACCGACCCGGCGCTCCCGCGGTCCGGTCCGCCACCGGGTCGCCCCGGCGCGGGCGGTGCGCCGCCCGGCCGCGCCGCGGCGGGCGTCGCGGTGAGCCCGGCGAGTGCGAGCGCGCCGCCCAGGGCGAGCACGGTGCGGCGGTCGATGCCCCGCGCGGGTGCGGGGCCGGGCTCCGGGGCGGGCGGGTCGAGGCGTGCGGGACGGTCGCCGTGCTGGGTCATGAGCGTCTCCTTCGACGTCGTGGCTGGCGCGCCCCACCCTAGTGGGAGCGCTCTCACGACGGAAGGGGGTCGCCGTCCGGAGGTGGGGGCCGGGCCGTCCGGGTGCGCGGCACGCGAGCGGCCGCCCGGGAACGACGAGGGCGCCGCACCCGGCCGGGTGCGGCGCCCTCGGGGCGTCGTGAGCGTGCCGCCGCGGCGGCACGGCGTCAGAGACGGACGACCGCCTGCGTCTTGCCGAGCACGCGGGCACCCTCGAACGTCACGGTGAGGTCGATGCGGACGGTGCCGGCGTCCGCATCCACGGCGCCCACGGCCCCCGTCACCTCGAGCGTCGCGACGCCGGGGTTCGGCACGGGCACGGGGCGCGTGAAGCGCGTCTGGTAGTCGACGACGGCGCCCGGGTCGCCGGCCCAGTCCTCGACGAGGGCCACCGCGGCGCCCATCGTGAACATGCCGTGGGCGATGACGCCGGGCAGGCCCACCTCGGCGGCGAACGCGTCGTTCCAGTGGATCGGGTTGAAGTCGCCGCTCGCGCCGGCGTACCGCACGAGGCGGGCGCGGTCGACCTCGACCGTGCGGGTGCCGATCACGTCACCGACCGACAGGTCGGCCAGGGCGGGGCGGGTGGCCTCGGTGCTCATGCGCCCTCCCCCCGGACCGCGAGGGTCGAGGTGACGGTCGAGACCGGCTCGGTGCCGCCGTCGGGCAGGAGCGCCGCGATCTCGCAGCGCGTGGTGACCATCGCGAGGCCGGCCCGCTCGACGATCGAGTCCACGTGCAGCACGGTCACGAGCTCGTCGCCCGCGACGATCGGCCGGTGGTGCGTGAAGCGCTCGTCCGCGTGGACGACGCGCGAGAAGTCGATGCCCGCCTCGGGGTCCTCGATCAGCTGGCTCTCCGCGCGCTGGGCGACGACGACGGCGAAGGTCGGCGGCGCGACCAGGTCCGGATAGCCCGCACCCCGCGCCGCCACGAGGTCGTGGTGCACGGGGTGGGAGGCGCCGACGGCGCCGGAGAACTCGCGCAGCTTCTCGCGTCCCACCGAGTACGGCGCGTTGGCGGGGTACTCGCGGCCGACGTAGGCCGGGTTGACGCTCACGGGCGTGCGCAGGTGCGGAGCCGGAGGCTCAGCGGGTCTCGCGGTGCGCGGTGTGCTTGCCGCAGCGCGGGCAGAACTTCGCGAGCTCCAGGCGGTCCGGGTCGTTGCGACGGTTCTTCTTCGTGATGTAGTTGCGCTCCTTGCAGTCCACGCAGGCCAGCGTGATCTTGGGGCGAACGTCAGCGCTCTTGCTTGCCACGGTAGTGAGCCACCTCTCGCGCCTCCGGAGGGCGCATGTGCTGTGCAGGTCGCACGACGCCGGCCGCCGTGCGAGGTTGTCGAAAGTGGTAGCGGAGGCGGGGATCGAACCCGCGACCTCACGATTATGAGTCGTGCGCTCTAACCATCTGAGCTACCCCGCCGCGTGACTGAACGCGAGGCCGTCTCGCCAGTATTCCAGCGAAACGACCCCGCGTCACCACAGAGCCCCGAAAGGGAATCGAACCCTTGACCTTCTCCTTACCATGGAGATGCTCTGCCGACTGAGCTATCGGGGCAGCGCGGAAAACTCTACACGGAACACGGCGCCGAACGAAATCGGCGTCGTTCCGCCGTTCCTGGGCTCCAGGACCCTGGGACGACGACCTCCCGGGAGACCCGCGCGGCGGCGTCCGGCAACCCGGGACCGGTCCGCGCGGCGGCGTGCCGGGAACGACGACGGGGCGTCACCCGATGGGTGACGCCCCGTCGCTCCGGTGGCAGGTGAGGGATTCGAACCCCCGAAGGCTGAGCCGTCTGATTTACAGTCAGATCCCTTTGGCCGCTCGGGCAACCTGCCATGTGGAGCTGCGCGCCCCGCCAGGACGACACGTCGTGCCGTCCTCGCTGTGCGAGCGCACTCACGATACAGCCCCGTCGCACCAGGTGCGAAATCCGCCCCTCGCGAGGCCCGGCACGGCCCTCCGCCGCGGCCGGCAGGAGGTGGCCCGCGACGGTGTCGGCGCCCGTCCGTACAGTGGTCCGGTGAGCCACCCCTCCCCCGCCCCGGGCCACCTCCCGGGCCCCGGGACGCCCGAGCCCGCGCCCACCGGCGCCACCGCTCCCCCGGCCGCCCCCGCGTCGTCCGGCGCCCGCACGGGCCCGGCCGCGCCGACCGACCGGTGGGGCCTCCTCCTCGGCGCCGGCGCGTTCTTCCTGTGGGGCGCCATGCCGCTCTACTTCCCGCTGCTCGAGCCCGCCGCCCCGGTCGAGATCATCGCGCACCGCGTCGTGTGGAGCCTCGTCTTCTGCCTCGTGCTCCTCGCCGCCACGCGCCAGCTCGGCGGGTACGTCGCGGCGCTGCGCACCCCTCGCACGCTCGGGGTGCTCGCCGTGGCCGCGGTCCTCATCGTCGTCAACTGGACGACGTACGTGTACGGCGTCCTCAGCGGGCACGTGCTCGACGCCGCGCTCGGGTACTTCATCAACCCGCTCGTCACCGTGCTGCTCGCCGTCGTGGTCCTGCGCGAGCGCCTGCGCCCCGCTCAGTGGGTCGCGGTGGGCGTCGGGGCGGCGGCGGTCGTCGTGCTCAGCACGGGGACGGGCGGCCTGCCCTGGGTCGCGCTCGTCCTCGCGTGCTCGTTCGGCCTCTACGGCCTCGTGAAGAACCGGGTGGGCCGCACGGTCGAGGCACTGCCCGGCCTCGCCGTCGAGACGACGGTGCTCACGCCCCTCGCGCTCGCGTACCTCGGGTGGCTCGCCGCGACGGGCGTCGGCACGTTCGGCGCCGAGGGCACGGGCCACGCGCTCCTGCTCGCGTCGGCGGGCGTCGTCACCGCCCTGCCGCTCCTGCTCTTCAGCGCCGCCGCGCGGCGGCTGCCCCTGAGCGTCGTCGGCCTGCTGCAGTACCTCGGCCCGGCGCTGCAGTTCGTGTTCGGCCTGCTCGTCTTCCACGAGCCCATGTCCGCCACGCGGTGGGCGGGCTTCGGCCTCGTGTGGCTCGCGCTCGTCGTGCTCTCGGTCGACGGCCTGCGCACGGCGCGCGCGACGCGCCTCGCGGCCCGGTCCTGAGCACGCTCGACTACGGTGGGTCCCAGCACCCGTACCCGGCCCGAGAGAGGACCACCCATGGCCGACTCGTCGTTCGACATCGTCAGCAAGGTCGACCGCCAGGAGGTCGACAACGCGCTCAACCAGGCCGCCAAGGAGGTCTCGCAGCGCTACGACTTCCGCAACGTCGGCGCGTCGATCGCGTGGAGCGGCGACAGCATCCTCATGGTCGCGAACTCGGCGGAGCGCGTGCTCGCGATCCTCGACGTGTTCGAGACCAAGCTCGTCAAGCGGGGCATCTCCCTCAAGGCGCTCGACACGGGCGACAAGGAGCCCAAGGCGTCGGGCAAGGAGTACCGGCTCGCGGCGACCCTCAAGGAGGGGCTGTCGAGCGAGAACGCGAAGAAGATCACCAAGATCATCCGCGACGAGGGCCCCAAGGCCGTGAAGACGCAGATCACGGGCGACGAGGTCCGGGTCACGAGCAAGTCGCGCGACGACCTGCAGGCCGTGATCGCGCTGCTCAAGGGCTCCGACCTCGACGTCGCGCTGCAGTTCACGAACTACCGGTAGCCCCGTGCCCCTGCCCGACGGCGGCCCGCGCGCGTCCGTCCCGGGCCGCCCCGGGGCCGTGCCCGGGCTCCCGCGCGTCGTCGCGACGGACCTCGACGGGACGCTCCTGCGCTCCGACGGGAGCGTCTCCGCGCGCACCCGGTCCGCCCTGCGCGCCGCCGAGGACGCGGGGGTCGAGGTCGTCTTCGTCACGGCGCGACCTCCGCGCTGGCTCGGGCCGCTCGCCGACGTCGTCGGCGGGCACGGGCACGTCATCTGCCTCGGCGGCGCGGCGGTCTGGGACCTGGCGACGGCGAGCCCGCTCGACGTGTGCGGCTTCACGGCCGCGGAGGCGGCGGCGCTCGTCGCCGACCTCCGCGCGGCCGTCCCGGGCGTCGCGCTCGCGTTCGAGCGCGTCGACGGCCCCACGTTCGACCCGGGGTTCCGCTCGACGCCGGACGACGACGCCGCGGACGTCGCCGCGGTCGAGACCACGCTCGGCCCGCACGGCGCCGCACCGGGCGGCCCGGCGCGGCAGCCGGTCGGGAAGATCCTCGCGCGCGACCCGCGCTCCCCCGTGGACGACGCACCCGCGACGCAGCCCGTCGTCGTCGCCGACGCGCAGACGCCCGCGCAGGAGACGTTCTTCGCGCGCGTGCGCGACGCCGTCGGGGACCGCGCCCACCTCGCCTACTCCGGCGCCGCCGGACTCGCCGAGCTGCTCGCGCCCGCGGTGACCAAGGACGCCGCGCTCGCGCGCTGGTGCACCCGCCTCGGCGTCGACGCGCGCGACGTCTGGGCGTTCGGGGACATGCCCAACGACCTGCCCATGCTGCGCTGGGCAGGCCGCTCGTTCGCCGTCGCGAACGCCCACCCCGACGTGCTCGCCGCGGCGACGGACGTCACCGCGGCGAACGACGACGACGGCGTCGCGCGCGCCCTACTCGACGAGCTTGCCCACCACGGAGTCGTCGTGGCGCACGAGTGACGCGATCTCGGCGGGCACGGGCGGGATCTCCTCGGTCGTGACTCCGGTGCCGGGCGACCACACGAGGTTCACCTGCAGCGCCGGGTCGGTCTCCGGGAAGTCGGACCGGTTGTGGCACCCGCGCGTCTCGCGGCGCGCGAGCGCCGAGTCGAGCGTCGCGCGCGCCGCGAGCAGGGACCCCTTGAGGTCGAACACGTGCGCGAGGTCGTCGTACCCGGCGATGTCCGGGTGCGCGACGACGGCCCGCGCCCGGTCCTCGACCTCGCCGAGGAGCCGCAGACCCTTCGTGAGCCCGTCCGCGGACCGGACCACGCCCGCGTGCTCGGTCATGACGTCGCGCACGGCGCGCTGCAGCCGCCGCGCGTTCTCCTGCGCCGCCGGCTCGGAGCCGACGGCGGTCCCCAGCCCGAGCGCGAGGTCCACCTCGTGCGCGGCCTCGGCGACGGCGCCGCGGTCGCGCCGGGGCGCGTCAGACCCGACGGCGAAGTCCGCGGCGGCAGCGCCCGTGAGGCGCCCGTACACGAGCAGCTCGATGAGCGAGTTGCCACCGAGGCGGTTCTCGCCGTGCAGGCCGCTGGCCGCCTCGCCGATGACGTAGAGACCCTCGACGTCCGTCGCGTGGTCGGCCGCGGCGACCCGCACCCCGCCCATCGAGTAGTGGGCGGTCGGGGCGACCTCCATCGGCGTCGTCGTGATGTCGAGCATCTGCAGGTCGAGCATCATGCGGTAGACGCGCGGGAGCCGCTCCAGCACCTGCTCGCGCGGCAGGTGGGAGACGTCCAGGAGGACGCCGCCCTTCGCCGTGCCTCGCCCCTCGGCGATCTCGGTGAAGTTCGCGAGCGCGACGCGGTCGCGCGTCGAGAGCTCGAGCCGCTCCGGGTCGTAGCGCTCCATGAAGCGCTCGCCGAGCGCGTTGCGCAGGACGCCGCCCTCCCCGCGCGCCGCCTCGGAGACCAGGGTCCCCGCCGCGTCGTCGGGCTCGAGGATGCCCGAGGGGTGGAACTGGACGAGCTCCGCGTCGCGCAGGCTCGCGCCCGCCTCGACGGCGAGGCGCCACGAGTCGCCCGTGTTCTCGTCCCGCCGCGACGACGTCCGGCGCCAGATCCGGGTGTGCCCGCCCGCGGCGAGGATCACGGCGTCCGCGTGGATCGTCACGCGCGTGCCGTCGGTCACGTCGAACCCGTACGCGCCGAACACGCGCCCGCCCGCCGTGAGCAGCCGCGTCACGTAGACCGTGTCCAGCACCGGCACGTGCAGCTCGCTCGCGCGCCGCACGAGCGTGCGCTGGATCTCGAGGCCCGTGTAGTCCCCCGCGAATGCCGTGCGTCGGTACGTGTGCGCGCCGAAGAAGCGCTGGCTGAGGCGTCCGTCCGCCTCGCGCGCGAACGGCATGCCCCACCGCGCGAGGTCCTCGATGCCGCGCGCCGCGTTCTGCGTGACGACCTGCACGACCTCCGGGTCGGCCAGGAGGTAGGACTCCGTGATCGTGTCGGCCGCGTGCTGCTGCCACGAGTCCTGCGGGTCCATCGTCGCGAGCGCCGCGTTGATCCCGCCCGCGGCGAGGCTCGTGTGGGCGTCGTGGCGCCGGCGCTTGCCGACCGCGAGGACGTCCACACCCCGCTCCGCGAGCTCGATCGAGGCGCGCAGCCCTGCGCCCCCCGTTCCGATGACCAGGACGTTCGTCGCGAGACGTCGATGACTCGACTGCATGGGGAGACCTCCGTCGGAGCACCGCGGGTCCCCGCGGCTCCGACCGCGGAGACGGGCCCGAGCGGCTCGGGTCCACGTCCCACGCTAGGTCGGCGGGACCGTCCCCGGACCGGGTGGTGAGGTGGCTCACGCGGCCGGTGCGTCACGCCGCTGGGTCACGCTCCTGGGTCACGCTCTTGGGTCACGCTGCTGGGTCACGCTGCTGGGTCACGCGCGCCGGTCACGCCGGTGGATCACACGGGCGGGAGGAGCGGTGGGTCGGACGGCGGTTCAGTGGTACGTGATGCCGCCGTAGCCCGGGCCGTGGCCGGCCATCGCCTCGAGGCGCTTGATGCGCTCGGTCATCGGCGGGTGGGTCGCGAACATCTTCGCGACGCCCGCGCCGCGGAACGGGTTGGCGATCATGAGGTGGGACACGTCGACGAGGTCCCGGTTCTGCGGGAGCGGGGCGCGCTGCGTGCCGGCGTCGAGCTTGCGCAGCGCGGACGCGAGAGCGAGCGGGTCACCCGTGAGCCTCGCGCCGTCCTCGTCGGCGTCGTACTCGCGCGTGCGCGAGATCGCGAGCTGCACGAGCATCGCCGCGAGCGGCGCGAGGACGACCATCGCGAGGGCCGCGACCGGGTTCCCCCCGCGGTCGCGGTCGCCGCCGAAGATCAGCAGGAACTGCGCGAGCGAGGTGATGACGCCCGCGAGCGCGCCCGCGACGGAGGACGTGAGGATGTCGCGGTTGTACACGTGCATGAGCTCGTGGCCGAGCACGCCGCGCAGCTCGCGCTCGTCGAGGAGGCGCAGGATCCCCTCGGTGCAGCACACGGCCGCGTTCTTGGGGTTGCGGCCCGTGGCGAACGCGTTGGGCGCCTGCGTGGGCGAGACGTACAGGCGGGGCATGGGCTGGCGCGCCTGCGTCGACAGCTCACGCACGATCCGGTACATCGCGGGCTGCTCGAGCTCGCTGACCGGGCGCGCGTGCATCGCGCGGATCGCGATCTTGTCGGAGTTCCAGTACCCGTAGAACGTCGTCACGAGGCCGATGCCGACGAACAGCCACAGCAGGTTCGCCCGGGCGCCGAACAGCGCCCACAGCCCCAGGACGATGGCCCACATGAGGCCGAACAGGCCTGCCGTCTTGAGACCGTTGTAGTGCTGGCGTCCCACGCTGCGCTCCCTTCCGTGCCCGGGCGCCCCGCGCGGTTCGCGCAGGCGCCCGACGGGCGCCGACCCGGTCGACGCCCACCTGGTGAACGCCCGAGGCGACCGTCCCGTTCCCGCGCCCTGCTCACGTCGCGCCGGCGGGCGGGCGGCCCGACCCCGGGGACGACGACGGCGCCCCACCCGGGTGGGTGGGGCGCCGTCGTAGGTCCTGCGGTCGTGCGGAGCGGCAGGTCAGCCGACCTGGGCCTCGCCGCGCGCGATGCGGATCATCTCCTCGCGCGGCACGACCTTGATGCGCTCGCGCCCGTGCGGCTCGCCGAGCGAGCGCTCGTACGCGTCGAGGAGCTCCCAGCCGGACCACTCGACGTGGTCGACGCCGCGCTCGCGGAGGAACTCGACGATCGCCTCGGGGTCGCCGTGCGGCGCGACGCGCCCGCCCGCGAGGTCGGCCGCCGCGACGTCGCCGCCGTCGCCCGCGCCCGTGACGTCCTCCACGAGGTGCCGGACGGTCTCGGACGCGTCGGACTTCGTGTGCCCGATGAGGCCCACGGGGCCGCGCTTGATCCAGCCCGTCGCGTAGACGCCGGGGATGTGCTCGCCGTCGATGTCGATGACGCGACCCTCGCGGTTCGGGATGACGCCCTTGAGCTCGTCGAAGGGGATCTCCGGGAGCGGGGAGCCGAAGTAGCCGACCGCGCGGTAGACGGCCTGCACGGGCCACTCGTGGAACTCGCCGGTGCCGGAGACGGTGCCGTCGCCGTTGAGCCGGGTGCGCTCGGTGCGCAGCGCCTCGACCTTGCCGTCGCCGAGCACGGCGGCCGGGGCGTGGAGGAAGTGCAGGTGCAGGCGACGCGAGGCGGTGTTCTGGCTCGGGTCCTTGAGCGTCCAGTCCGTCAGGGTCTTGACGACCTGCTTGGTCTGGTTGGACGAGCTGATCGCCGCCATCGAGCCCTCGTCGAACTCGAAGTCCTCGGGGTAGACGATCACGTCGACGTCCGGCACGTGGCCCAGCTCTCGCAGCTCCAGCGGCGAGAACTTCACCTGCGCCGGGCCGCGGCGCGCGAACACGTGGACGTCCGTCACGGGCGACGCCTTGAGGATCTCGTAGACGTTCTGCGGGACCTCGGTCGGCAGCAGGTCGTCCGCGTGCTTCGCGAGCACGCGCGCGACGTCGAGCGCGACGTTGCCGGCGCCGATGACCGCGACCTGCTCGGCCTCGAGCGGCCAGGTGCGCGGGACGTCGGGGTGGCCGTCGTACCACGAGACGAAGTCGGCCGCGCCGTAGGAGCCCGGCAGGTCGATGCCCTCGATCGGGAGCGCCGCGTCGCGGATCGAGCCGGTCGAGAAGATCACCGCGTCGTAGTACTGGCGCAGGTCGTCCAGCTTGAGGTCGACGCCGTAGTCCACGTTCGCGAGGAGGCGGATGTCGCCGCGGCTCAGCACCTTGTGGAGCGCGACGATGATCTGCTTGATGCGCGGGTGGTCGGGCGCGACGCCGTAGCGCACGAGACCGAACGGCGCGGGCAGGCGCTCGAACAGGTCGATGCTCACGTCGAGGTCGGTCTTGGACAGGATGTCCGCGGCGTAGATCCCGGCGGGACCAGCGCCGACGATCGCGACGCGCAGTGGACGGATGCTGCTCACAGGACAGGGCGCCTTCCGGTCGAGGACGGGGGTCTCTCCCGCGCGGCCGACGGGCCGTTTCCGCGTCGACCGGTGGGGTACCGGCCGCAGGAGACCTCTCGATTGTACGACTGGGGTGAGGGTCGCCTCACTCGGACCCTCTCCTCCGTGACCAGGGTCGCACCGGTCTCGCCAGGTGGATACCCCGTCTTGTGATCCGGGCCAATGTAACGCCGGCTCAGCGGTCGACGCGCAGGCTCTCCTGGACCGCCCGGATCTCCGCCGCGGCCCACGGGTGCTGCGTCAGCGTGCACGTGCCCGTCGTCTGGACGAGGTCCGCGACCGGCCCGCGGGGGACGACGACCGTCCGCACCGACTGCACGAGGACCGAGCCCCCGCCGCCCTTGAACGACGCCTCGACCCAGCGCCCCGGGAGGCCGTCGACGTCGACGTCGCCGCCGTCGAGCCGGCGCATCCGCGGCAGCGGCTTGAGCTTGCGCAGCACCTCCGCGTGCGCGTCGTCGAGCGTGTGGTCGGCACGGATGCGCGAGACCACGACGATGACGTTCGGGTTGAACTCCCCCTCCTCCACCTCGCGGCCGAGCGCGAGCGGGAGGGCGACGTGCGGCAGGGGGACCCAGCGGTCCGGCGCGTCGACCCGGACCCCCACCGGGGCGGGGAAGTCGTCGCTCGGGAAGCGCAGCTCGGCCATGCGTCAGGTCCTCTCCTCGGGGGCCGCCGGTCGGGCCGGCGTCCCCGCAGTCTCGCAGACCGACGCCGCGCGGGCCGCGCCGCCCCCAGACACACCGAGGGCGCGGCACCCGTGCGGGTGCCGCGCCCTCGGTGGAGCCGAGCAGGTCAGCTGTTCGAGGCCTGCTCCTGCTGCTGCGCGTTCTGCGTGGCCTTCTGGCCGGCGTCCGTCAGCGTCTGCGCGACGTTGTTGAGCTGCGTCTGCGCAGCCGGCCAGTCGCTGCCCTTGAACTGCTGGGCGTCGGGGCCCTCCCACGGCACGCTCTGGATCTGGGAGTTCAGGTTCTGCATCGTCGTGCGGATCTCGTCCGCCTTCTGCTGCAGGGTCTGACCCAGCCCGCGCAGCTCCTCGACGTTAGCGCCCCACATGCCACCAGCCATGGTGTTCTCCTTCTGTCTCTCGACCCCCACCCTGCGTGGACGTCGTCCCGTTGTCGATGGAAGTACTCAACCATCGGGCCACGAGCGCCGTCGATGGGGAGGTGTCCCCATGACGTGCCCGTGGTCGTCACGTCGCTACCTCGGGAGTGCGACGTGCAGCTTGCGCGCCCGGCCGGAGACGACGAGGAAGCCGCGCCCGGGCGGGAAGTCCGCCCGGCGGATCCGGCCGAGGCCGGTGCCGAGCAGGGTGTCGCCGTCGAGGTCGCCCGGCGTGAGCAGGAGCCCGGTGCGGCCGGCCTTGAACGGCTGCGCGATCGCCCACGCCTGCCCCCACGTCGACGACTCCGCCTCGCCCACGACGAGCTGCTCGGCGCGCGTCGCGGCCCGCACGAACGCGACGAGCGGCTGCTCCGCGGGCGTGCCGGTGAACTCCGTCACCGACTCGACGAGGACCGTGAGCGCGCCCGGGCGCAGCGACCCGCCGTCGAGGGCCTGCGTGAGCGACTCCAGGAGCGTCACGACCTCCTCCGGCGACGTCGCGGCCGTGTCCCAGACGTCGAGCGCCGAGATGCTCGTGCGGCGCGGTGACAGGTACACGACCCGGCCCGCGCGCGCCCGGCGCACGGCCTGCGCGATCGTGACGAGCGCCGTCGTGCGCCCGCCCCCGGGCGGGCCGGAGAGCATGAACGTGCCGCGCGCGGGCAGGCCCACGGGCGCGATGTCGAGGTCGTCCAGGCCGATCGCCGGGCGGTCGCCCGCGAGCTCCGGCAGCGCGTCGAGCGTGAAGCTGTCCGGGAGCCGCTCGACGCCGGGCGCCTGCGGGATGCCGAGGCGCACCATCGCGTCGCGCAGCTTGCCGAGCTCGCGCGCCTGGAGCGCGACGTTCGGGTCGCCGCCGAGCACCGCGACCTGGACCTCGTTCTCGTCGAGCACGCCGCGGCCGGGCGGGGACGTCAGCGAGAGCACGTCCTTCGGCACGCCCAGCGTCAGGTAGTCGTCCTCGCTCGCGAGGCGCAGCACGAGGCGCTTCTGGATCGTCGAGCCGAGCGACGTCGGCACCGACGCCGCGCGGTCGCCCGCGACGACGACGTGCACGCCGACCTGGCGGCCGTCCGTCGCGACGGCCGTGAACGCGCCCCACACCGGGAACGCGTGCGCGGGCCGGAACTCGTAGGACTCGCGGAACGCGCCGATGCCGTCGACGAGCAGGAGGATGCGCGGCTCGTCGGGCGCGTTCGCCAGGCGCCGGTACTCGTCGAGGCTGCCCGCGCGCACGGCGGCGTACCGCGCCGAGCGCTCGTCGACGAGGTCGCGCAGCGTCCGCAGCACGCGCTGGACGCGCTCCTCGTCGTCGCCGGAGATGACCGCGCCGACGTGCGGGAGGTCCTCGAGCATGCGCAGACCGCTCGCGCCGGCGTCGATCGCGTACACCTGCACGGGGCCGCCGCGCGCCGTGATAGCGGCCGAGACCGCGATCGTGCGCAGGGTCGCGCTCTTGCCGGAGCCACCGGTGCCGTAGATCGCCATGTTGCCGTCGCGGTCCGGCTCGTAGAAGACGGTCGGCTGCGCCTGGGTCGTCGGGTCGTCCTCGACGCCGAGGAGCAGCATCGTGTCCGTCCGCGGGTTCGGCAGGCGCGCGAGGTCGTACGTGGGCGCGAGCTCGGGCAGCCACGGCTTGCGCGGCATCGGCACCGCCGCCTCGGTCGCCGCGCGCGAG
Source organism: Cellulosimicrobium composti (assembly GCF_009711085.1). Taxonomy (GTDB): domain Bacteria; phylum Actinomycetota; class Actinomycetes; order Actinomycetales; family Cellulomonadaceae; genus Cellulosimicrobium; species Cellulosimicrobium composti. The sequence continues at coordinate 8,584 of NZ_WMKA01000006.1, read as the reverse complement.
ATCGTCGCGACGATGCGCGCGATGTCGTTCGGCCCGGGGTCGGTGACCTCCTCGACCTCCGGCTCGGGCAGCTCCCAGCGGATGTCGGAGCCGAACGCCATCTCCTGGACGTCGATGCGCGGGCGCTCGGGCCGCGACGTCGTCCAGCCGCCCGCGTAGCCCGTCTGGAACGGCGTGATGCGGCCGGGGCCGGTCTTCACGGCGCCGCGGCCGGGGATCGACGGGTCGAAGTGCGCGGCCATGGGGATGCCGAGGATGTCGGTCGAGTCGTCCTCGTCCGCCATGCGCAGCGCGACGCGCAGGTTCGTGTTCGCGCGCAGGTTGTCCTTGATGACGCCCGCGGGTCGCTGGGTCGCGAGGATGAGGTGCAGGCCGAGCGAGCGCCCGCGCTGCGCGACGTCCACGACGCCGTCGACGAACTCGGGGACCTCGTTGACGAGGGCGGCGAACTCGTCGACCACGATCAGCAGGCTCGGCGGGGCGTCGGGGTCGCCCGTGCGCTCGAGCGACGCGAGGTCCTTGGCCTTCTTCCGGTTGAGCAGGTGCTCGCGGTAGCGCAGCTCCGCGCGCAGCGACGTGAGCGCGCGGCGCACGAGGTGCGGCGAGAGGTCGGTCACGAGGCCGACGGTGTGCGGCAGGTCGACGCAGTCCGCGAACGCGGCGCCGCCCTTGTAGTCGACGAAGAGGAACGTCACGCGGTCCGGGCTGTGGGCCGCCGCCATGCCGAGCACCCACGACTGGAGGAACTCGGACTTGCCCGCGCCCGTCGTCCCGCCGACGAGCGCGTGCGGGCCCTGGGTGCGCAGGTCGAGGTAGAGCGGCTCCGTGCCCGAGTGCCCGACGAGGCCGCGCAGGTTCGTGGGCGCCTTGCGCCGCACGGGCGGCGAGCCGTCGCGCGGCGTGAGGGACCCGTTCTCGCGCCACGCGTCGATGAGGCGGCCCGGGTCCTCGGCGAGCGCGGTGCCCGCGAGCGTGAGGTAGGAGACGGAGCGCGGCAGGTCGGAGTCGTCGTCGACCGGGGCACCGACGTCGACGACCGGCGCGAGGATGCGCGCGACCTCGTGGGCCGTGGGCAGGTCCACCGTCTCGCACGTCACGGGGAACGTGAGGCGCCCGACGCGGACCTCGCCGCTCGTCGCGCCCGCCGTGCCGGCCGAGGTCGCGTCCGCGGTGTCGACGAGCACGAACGTGCGGCACGCGGCCGGGAGCTGCTCGACGGTCGGCGCGACCCACACGACGTGCACGCCCGCGTCCGCGCCGCGCTCGACGAGCCGCGTGAGGCGCGACCGGTCCACCGGGGCGTCGTCCTCGACGAGCACGACGACCGTCGGCAGGACGGGCTTCGGGGTGTCCTCCCCCTCCTCGGGGTCGATGGGGCCGCGCAGCTCGGCGTGCGTGTCGAGGTCGGCACCCCGCGCCTCGACGAGGTCCTCGAGCTGGGACAGCAGGGCCTGCGCCGCGCCGGGGTTGTCGGCGAGGTGGTCGCCGCCGAGCGGGCTGTGCGGCGAGCCCGTGTGCGGCAGCCACTCGAGCCACTCCCAGTCGGCGCGCGAGCGCTGCGACGTCACCGCCGCGAGCACGAGCTCCGACGGCGAGTGCAGGCCCGCGAGCTGGACGAGGATGCCGCGCGCGACGGCGTCGACCGTCGACCCGGTGCCCGCGACGCCGAGCGCGCCGTCCGTGCGCAGGCGCGCGACGACGGGCACGCCCGAGATCGTCGCGCACTGCGCGTGCAGCTTCTCGAGCTCGCTCCAGAACTCCGGCAGCGTGTTGTTCTCGCTCGGCTGCTCGAGCTGCGTGCGCGCGGGCGCCGCGCCGAGCCCGACGCGCACCGTGAGGAACGCCTCGTGCTCGGGGCGGTGGGTCCACATCAGCCCGCCGAGCCGCCGCACCGCGTCGACCGTGTCCGCGACCGACGGCGCCTCCGACAGGCGCACCGCGCGCTCGACGGCGTGCGTGCGCTCGATCGTGTCGCGCATCGCCACGACGGCCGCCGCGAACTGCTCGCGCTGCGCCTTGAGCTTGCGGCGCGCCTGCACCTTCTGGTCGAGGTAGTTGCCGAGCATGAGGATCGGGCTCAGCCCGATGAAGACGATCGACAGGATGTTCCGCGTGACCGAGTAGAGGATCGTGCCCATGATCAGCGGCGCGACCATCGCGAGGTACGGGAAGCGCTGCGGCTCCGGCGGGGTCGGCGGCTTGGGCGCCTTGAGCTTGCGTTCCGGGAACCGTGCGACGACGCGCGGCGACCGGTTGAACTCCACGACCGGGCTCGTCGGCGCGAGGCTCGTCGTGCGGTGCAGCGCGACGACCGACACGACCGTGCTCCCGATCGTCACGGTGTCCGCGGACGTGAGCGTCGAGCGCATCATGCGCTGCCCGCCCATGACGAGGCCGTTCGCCGAGTTCGTGTCGGTGATCTCGATCGTCTCGCCGACCGTGATGCGCGCGTGCCGCTTGGACACCTGCGGGTCGCTCAGCCGGATGTCCATGTTGCGGTCGCGGCCGAGGTAGCTCGTGCCGACCGGCAGCGGGAACTCGCGCCCCGCGTCCGGGCCCTCGAGGACGCGCAGGACGGCGACCGCCGCGCCGCGGTCCTGACCCGGGGCGTCGAAGTGCTCCGACACGCGCACGATCGAGACCGTCGACCCGGACCGCAGGCCCGCCTCGACGAGGTCGCTCGTCGGGGACAGCACGCGCCCCTGGCCCGAGCCCGCCGGGGACGTGCCGACCTGGAGCGTGAGCCGGTCCGGGACGGCGGTGCCCGAGCGGGTGGGGTCGCCCGCGAACAGCGCCTCCGCGACGTCGCGCACGGTGGCCGTCGCGTCGGCCGTGACGGCGACGTTGGTCGTGCTGGCGTCGGGGCGGTGCAGCGTGAGCTTGATTCGCACGAAGGTTCCTGTTCAGGTTCGCAGGAGCGGGACGGCGGCGGCCCGAGGGCGCGACCCGGCGGAGCGCGCGGCGGCGCTCGCCGGGGCCGGCGCGCTCAGCCGTCGTCGGTCAGGTCGAGGAGGGGCAGGTCGGCCGCGGTGACGAGCCGGGACGCGACGGCGTACTCGACGAGGCGGGCGCGGCGGTTCGTCGCGAGCGCGCCCGGGCCGCCGCGCAGCCCCTTGACGCCGATCCGGTCGAGCTTGTCGCACACGTTGTCGAGCTTGCGGTTGAAGCGGGTCGTGGCCCAGCCGAGCCGCGCCGCCGCGGCCGCCGACGACGGGATCTCGGACAGGCCCGTGCCGTCACGCCGCAGCATCGGCTCGGCGAGGGCGACGATGAGCTGCTTCTGGCTCGTCGTGAACGTGATCATGCCGATCGTCGTCGCGCCCGAGTCCGGGTCCTCCGACCGGATCTCCTGGTACGGCGCGCCGTGCAGCTGCGCGGTGAGCTCGTACGTCGTCGGGCCGGCCGTGAACACGATGGACGTCGTCGGGAAGACGATCGGCAAGCGGTTGCCCGGCGACAACCACGACTGCACGCCGCCGCCCGAGTCGCACACCGTCGCGGAGATGAGCGACCCCACGTTGGCGAGCCACCAGATGCCGGCCTCGTGGGAGATGCGCAGGAAGCGCCGGTGCAGGTACGGGTTGTCCTCGATCGCGAGGTCCCCGTCGCGCCCGATGTCGAACGGCTCCCCGTCGACGGAAGGGCGGAACCACTCGCCGCAGAACTCGACCGCGAGCTCGCTCACGCCGCCTCCCCCGTCACGCAGGCCTTCTGGGGCGACGCCGAGAACCGGCCGTCACGCTCGACGATGACCTCGATGCAGACCTGCTCGCCGGGCTTGGCCCGGAGCTCGACCGTGGTCTCGTCGAACGCGTCCTTGTAGGGCGAGTCCTCGAGCACGTCGAGCTTCTTCCACGCGAACATGTCCCCCTCCTGCGCCTTCTCCGAGTCGTACGCCCACGTGAACGTCGCGACCTCGCGCTCGGGGTCGTACGTGCCCACGAGGTCGTTCACCGGCGGCACGAGGTCGCCCAGGTTGTCCGACGGGACGAAGTCGTCGTCCGGGGTCGTCGTGCTCTCGCCGTCGGCGGTCGGCGTCGTGTCGTCCGGCGTCCCGTCGGGGCGCAGCACGAGGAACCCCGTGACCGCGACGGCGACGCCGACGACCGCCGCGAGCGTCGCCCACAGCGCGCCCCGGCCGGTGCGCTCCTCCGTGCCCGTCGCCTCGGCCTCGCCCTCGGCCGGCCCGGCCGTGCGGTGGACCGTGTCCTCGACCGGCGGGGCGCCCCACGCGCCCGGCTGCCGTGCCCCCGGGTACAGGCGCGACGGGTCCGTGAGCTCCGCGACGGGCGCGAGCCCGGCCTGCCCGACGGCGGTCGTCGGCACGGTGCCCGACGTCCCGGCGGGCGCACCCTGGCTCCACGCCGCGGGCGGGTACGGGGCGTGCGCCGGGCCCGCCCCGGGCGCGGGCGCCGGGCCCGGCCAGGGCGTCGCGGGGTGCAGGGGCGTCGTCGGCTGCGTCGGGCGCGGCGGGGCGGAGGTGCCCGCCGCCGCGCCGGCGCCCGACGGGTCGATCGAGACGACCTGGCGCAGGCGCGTCCCGCCGTCGTCGTCGGGCTCCTCCTCCTGCACGTGGCCCGAGTCGTCGAGCAGGTCGATCGGCGTGACCGCGTACGACAGCTCGTTCTGCACCTGCTGCAGGGCGCGCGCGAACGCCAGGACGGTCGGGTAGCGCGACGCCGGGTTCTTCGCCATCGCCGTCGCGAGCACGCGCTCGAGCGACGCGGGCACGTCCGTGCGACCGGTGGGCGGCAGCGGCGAGCTCTCGATGCGCGAGATGAGGTTGGCGCTCGAGTTCGAGCCGCCGGGCACCTCGAACGGCGTGCGGCCCGCGAGCAGCGTGTACGTCGTCGCGGCGAGCGCCCAGACGTCCGTCGCGATCCCGCTGCGCGGCGGCTCCGCGAACGACTCCGGCGGCGACCACGGGATCGACATCCCCTCGGCGCGCGCGGCGTCGTCGACCGTCGAGGAGATGCCGAAGTCCGTGAGCGCCGGGTGCCCGTACTCGGTGACGAGGATGTTCGCGGGCTTGATGTCGCGGTGCAGGATGCCCGCGCGGTGCGCGGTCTCCACGGCGCCGGCGATCTGCACGGCCGTGCGCAGCGCCTCGGCGACCGAGAGACGCTCGCTGCGGTAGCGCGCCCCGAGGTTCGGGCGCGAGCAGTACTCCATCGCGAGGTACGGACGGCCGTCGTCCGCGATGTCCGCCTCGTACATCGTGACGATCGACGGGTGCGTCGAGAGCGTCGCCATGAGGTCGGCCTCGGCGTCGAACGCCGCGCGCTGCGAGTGGCTCGACCACTCGTGCAGCAGGACCTTGATGGCGACACGGCGGCGGGGCCGCTGCTGCTGGTACAGGAAGACGTCGGAGAACCCGCCCGAGCCGATGAGCGAGACGTACTCGAAGCCCGTGATCTCCGGGGGTGGTGACGGTGCGCGCTTCGTGCTCACCGGATCCCCTCGAACACCAGGGTCACGCCGTCGCCGAGGTCGACGACGTCGCCGTCGACGACGAGCACCGGCTCCGACGGGTGCAGGCGCCGCGGCGGCTGGCCCGTGCGCAGGAGCGTGGTGCCGTTGGTCGTCGCCATGTCGCTCACGAGCACGTGCCACCCCTCGAGAGTGATCTCGAGGTGCGAGCGCGAGATGTCCTGCTGCGGGCTCGGCACCGTGACGAGCCGCGGCAGCTCGGCCGACTGCGTGCGCGGCGAGCGCGGGCGCCGACCGACGACGACGGGCCGGTCGAGCTCGACCGTCTGCCCGGTCGACACGACGACGCGCCCGAGCGGCGGGCGGACCGCGAGCTCGGCGTCGCCGTCCAGCGGCGCGTCGCAGACCGCGCACGTCTCGCGCGACGGCGGGTTGGCGTGCCCGTGCGCGCACGTGCGCGCCAGGATCTGCTGCTGGCCCGGCGCGGGCGGGGCGGTGAACGACGGCGTCGGCGGTGCCGGGGGCGCCGCCTCGGGCGCCGCCTCCTGGGCGGCGGCGCGCAGGTCGGCGATCGCGGACGAGAGCACGGTGTGGCCGTCGTGGTCGAGGCCGGCCGCCTCGGCGGCCCCCTCCCCCTCCGGGTCGACGACGGTCGCGGCCCGGTGCGCCGCCGCGGGCGTGGCGCCGGTCCACTCGCGCGGGACGCCCGCGATGAGACCGTCCGCGACGGGCGGCGCGGGAACCGCCGGCTCCGCCGGAGCGGGCTCGGCCGGGGCGGCCGGGGGCGGCGGGACGGGCGCGGCGGCCGCCTCGGGCTCGTCGTGCTCGTCCTCCTCGTCGAGGCGCACGGCAGCGTCCTCGACGGTCCGCAGGATCGTGGAGCCCCACAGGTGGGCGTAGTCGTCGTCCGGCTCGTCCGCCGGCGCGTCGGGGGCCGCGGGCGCGTCGGAGCCCGTCGCGACCGGCTCGGGATCGTGCGGGACGCCGTCGGGCTCCGGCGCGATCGTCTCCTCGGGCAGGCGCAGCGTGGCCCCGAGCCCGTCGACGGGCGCGGCGGCGGGCTCCGCCGCGAGCGCGGCCGTCGGGGCGGCCTCGGGCGCGGGCGCCGTCGGCGCTGAGGGCGTGCCCGCGGGCTCCGCCGCGGCGGGCGTCTCGTCCTCGCGCGGCGCGACGGCGGGTCGCTCGACGAGCGGCCAGGCGACCGCACCCGCGAGCACGACGCCCGAGACCAGGGGCAGCGTGGCGGCGTCCCCGAGCAGCGGACCGCCGGCCGGGCCCTCGTCGAGCGTGCCCGCGAGGCCGGCGTCGACGCGGACGAGCAGCTCGACCACGTCCTCCAGGACGCGCTCGGACCAGGTCGTGACGCCCTCGCCGTCGACGCGCACGCGCTCGCCGCCGTCGAGCTCGAGCGTCACCGACACGCGGCCCCGGGCCGCGACGTGCACGCGGCGGTCCGTGACGACCGCGACGACGAACGGCGGCACCGTGCGCAGGCTCGACCCGAACGCGCCCGTGAGCACCTGGAGCACCTCGACGACGCCCGCGTCGGCGCCGAGCTGGTCCCAGACCTGCTCGACGAGCGACGCCTCCACCGGGCCGGGCAGGACGACGACCGTCCCACCCCGCACGACGGCGCGTGCCGTTCCGGTGACGTAGCGCAGCGTCACGTCAGACCCCCGATCTGCAGACGAACATCCCTGGGCAGCGTGTCCTCGTCGACCTCCGGCTCCGGCACCCCGGACTGGTCCCGCGGTGTCGTGCTCCCGCCGCTCGTGTCGTCGGACACGCCCGTCGCGTCGACGACGACGACTGTGATGTTATCCCGGCCACCGGCGGTGATCGCCTCGGTCACCAGTCGCTCCGCCGCGGCCTGGGGGTCCGGCGTGGACAGGAGCACCTCGCAGATGCGCTCGTCCGCGAGCTCGCCCGTGAGCCCGTCCGAGCAGACGAGGACGCGGTCGTGGCGCTCGATCGGCACGTACCAGAAGTCGACCTGGGGGGCGTTGCGCGAGCCGAGCGCGCGCGTGACCACGTGCCTCCGCGGGTGGGTGAGGGCCTCGGCCGGGGTGAGCAGCCCGGCGTCGACCATCTCCTGGACCTCCGAGTGGTCCACGCTCACCTGCTCGAGCCGACCGCCCGCGAGGTGGTACGTGCGCGAGTCGCCGACGTTGACGACGAGCCAGTACGGGTTGCCGTCCTGCTCGGAGACCACGACGCCCGTCACGGTCGTGCCGGCGCCCCGGCCGGGCTCGGTGACGATCGCCTGCACGTTCTCCTGCGCGACGGCGATCCGCTCGCGCACCGCGTCGGGCGTGACGACGTCGAGGTCGGCGAGCGGGCGCAGGGCCTCGACGGCCGTGGCGCTCGCGACCTCGCCGGCCTCGTGCCCGCCCATGCCGTCGGCGACGAAGAAGACGGAGCGCGAGACGAGGAAGCGGTCCTCGTTGAGCAGGCGCCGCGCGCCCCGGTGCGACGCCGCGCCCCAGGCGAGGTGGACCTCGGCGGGCTGGTCGCTCGTCACGAGGCCCCCGGGTGCACGACGATGCGCCGGTCGCCCACGTGGATGGTCGCGCCGACGGGGACGCGCACGCGCGCGCCCGGCTCGGCGACGCGCGGCGGGGCCCCGGGGACGGAGACGACGGTCCCGTTGGTCGAGCCGCGGTCCGTGAGCCACAGGCCGCTCGGGTCGACGCGCAGCTCGGCGTGCGTCTTGGAGACGGAGCGCGTGGGGTCGTCGACGGCGACGAGGTTCCACGGGCCGTCGTCGGGAGCCTGCGGGTTGCGGCCCAGGAGCGTCGGGCGGTCGACCGGGCGGCGCTCGCCGGACTCGAGCTCGATGACGACCGCGACGTCGGGCGCGGGGTCCATCGCCCGCACGTCCCTCGCGGTGAGGCGCGTGCTGTCCCACTCCGCCTCGTCCGGCTCGGCCGTGGGTGCGGCGGGCGCGGCCGTGGGCGGCACGGCGGCCGGTGCGGGGGTCGCGGGAGCAGGTGCCGGCGCGGAGGGCGCGGAGGGCGCGGAGGGCGCGGAGGGCGCGCCGCCGCCGACGCCCGGGACGCCGGTGATGAGGCCGCCGGAGGCGGGTGCGGGCGTCGAGGGGAAGGCCCAGGGGTCGCTCTCGGGCGCCGACGGCGCCGCGGGCGCCGGGCCCGGC
>NZ_WMKA01000059.1 GCF_009711085.1 Cellulosimicrobium composti | reverse complement strand
GCGGCGAGCCCCGCGGGCACCGAGACCCCGGCGCGCCACGACGCGCCGTCGGCCGCGAGCCGCGAGGAGCGCACCGCCGCTCCCGTGCTCGACCTGCCCGTGCGCTCCGACGAGCCGCGGGCCGAGCGCCGCGAGGGCCGTCGCGACGCGCGCTCCGAGGCCGCCGCCGCGGTGGCCGAGGCGCTCGGCGAGGGCGTCCGCACGCGCGACACCTCGAACGAGACGCCCGACGAGCGTGCGGCGCGTGCCGCGGCGGCCGTCGGCCTCGTGACGGGCGACCGCGGGTCGCGCCGCTCGGGCCGGGGCGCGGGCGCGCCCCGCACCGAGGGTGACGGCGACGCGCCGCGCGGCGAGCGCCAGCGCGACCAGCAGGGCGGCGACCGCCAGCGCGAGCAGGGCGGCCAGCAGGGCCGCGGCGAGCGCCAGGGCGACCGTCGCGACGACCGCCAGCAGCTGGACGACGAGCGCGGCGGCCGCCGCCGCCGGGGTCGCGACCGCGGTCGTGACCGCGACCGCAAGCGCGGCCGCAACCGCCAGAACCCGGATCTCGCGGGCCTCGACGACATCGAGGTCAGCGAGGACGACGTGCTGCTGCCGGTCGCGGGCATCCTCGACATCCTCGACAACTACGCGTTCGTGCGCACGAGCGGGTACCTCCCGGGCCAGAACGACGTCTACGTCTCGCTCGGGCAGGTCAAGAAGGCGGGCCTGCGCCGCGGTGACGCCGTCACCGGCGCCGTGCGCCAGCCGCGCGAGGGCGAGAACCAGGGCAGCTCGGCGCGCCAGAAGTTCAACGCGCTCGTGCGCCTCGACACGGTGAACGGCATGTCGCCCGAGGAGGCGCGCCAGCGCCCCGAGTTCACCAAGCTCACGCCGCTGTACCCGCAGGAGCGCCTGCGCCTCGAGAACCCCGAGGCGACGCGCCTCACGCCGCGCGTGATCGACATCGTCGCGCCGATCGGCAAGGGCCAGCGCGGCCTCATCGTCGCGCCGCCCAAGGCCGGCAAGACGATCATCATGCAGCAGATCGCGAACTCGATCGCCGCGAACAACCCCGAGGTCCACCTCATGGTGGTGCTCGTGGACGAGCGGCCCGAAGAGGTCACGGACATGGAGCGGACGGTCAAGGGCGAGGTCATCGCCTCGACGTTCGACCGCCCCGCCTCGGACCACACGATCGTCGCCGAGCTCGCGATCGAGCGCGCGAAGCGCCTGGTCGAGCTCGGTCAGGACGTCGTCGTGCTGCTCGACTCGCTGACCCGCCTGTCGCGCGCCTACAACCTCGCGGCGCCGGCCTCGGGCCGCATCCTGTCCGGTGGTGTGGACGCCTCGGCGCTCTACCCGCCCAAGCGGTTCTTCGGCGCGGCGCGCAACATCGAGAACGGCGGCTCCCTGACGATCCTCGCCTCGGCGCTCGTCGAGACCGGCTCCAAGATGGACGAGGTCATCTTCGAGGAGTTCAAGGGCACGGGGAACATGGAGCTCCGCCTGTCCCGGAACCTCGCCGACAAGCGCATCTTCCCGGCCGTGGACGTCAACGCGTCCGGCACGCGCCGCGAGGAGATCCTCATGTCGAACGACGAGCTGAAGATCATCTACAAGCTCCGTCGCGTCATGGGCGCGCTCGACCAGCAGCAGGCGATCGAGCTGCTGCTCGGCCAGCTCAAGAAGACGCAGACCAACGTCGAGTTCCTGCTGCACGTCCAGAAGACGACGCCCGGCGGTCTCGCCGACGACGAGAACGTGGGACGCACGATCTGACCCGCGCCGCACGGCACGGGTGCCGGGCGTCCCCGGGAGCGTTCCCGGGGCGCCCGGACGATCTGGCACAATGGTTCGTCGGCCTGCGCTCGTCAGGCCGCCTGTCGCCGGTTCACAGGTGCGGTAGCCGCACCTGACCCGGAGACGTCACCCCAAGGAGAAAACCGTGAAGTCTGGTATCCACCCCGAGTACGTCGTCACCGAGGTGACCTGCACCTGTGGGAACACCTTCGTGACGCGCAGCACGGAGACGTCCGGCAAGATCAGCGCCGACGTGTGCAGCGCCTGCCACCCGTTCTACACGGGCAAGCAGAAGATCCTCGACACCGGTGGCCGTGTGGCCCGCTTCGAGGCCCGCTACGGCAAGAAGGCCGCCGGCAAGTAGCGACACCGCAGCGCCGGTGGTCCGAGCCCGACAACCTCTCCAGGGGCAGTCGGTGCGCTCGGACCACCGGCGCTGTCGCGTTGTCCGGGGGCGGTGCCGTCGCGCCGCCGCCGGGCCGCCGTCGTCGCACCCGCCGTCGTACCGAACCGTCGCACCGCCCGAGGAGCCGTCCGTGACCGAGTCGTTCGCCGCCGTCGAGCCGCTGCTCGCCGAGCACGCCGACATCGAGGCCCAGCTCGCCGACCCCGCCGTCCACGCCGACGCGGGCCGCGCGCGCACGCTCGGGCGGCGCTACGCCGAGCTCAACCAGGTCGTCAGCGCCTACCGGGCGTGGCGCGAGGCGAGCGGCGACGCCGAGGCCGCCGCGGAGCTCGCGGCGCTCGGGGGCGAGGACGGCGAGGCGTTCGCCGCGGAGCTCCCGGCGCTGCGCGCCGCCGAGGAGGAGGCGCGCGAGCGCCTGCGCCGCGTGCTCGTGCCGCGCGACCCCGACGACGGGCGCGACGTCATCCTCGAGATCAAGGCGGGCGAGGGCGGCGAGGAGTCGGCGCTGTTCGCGGGCGACCTGCTGCGGATGTACCTGCGGTACGCGGAGCGCCGGGGGTGGAAGACCGAGGTGCTCGAGTCCACGGAGTCCGACCTCGGCGGCTACAAGGACGTCCAGGTCGCGGTCAAGGCGCGCAGCACGCCGTCGGACCCGGCCGACGGGGTCTGGGCGAACCTCAAGTACGAGGGCGGCGTGCACCGCGTCCAGCGCGTCCCCGTGACGGAGTCGCAGGGGCGCATCCACACGTCCGCGGCGGGCGTGCTCGTGTTCCCCGAGGTCGAGGACGCGGGCGAGGTCGAGATCGACCCGAGCGACCTGCGCATCGACGTCTACCGGTCGTCGGGCCCCGGCGGGCAGTCGGTCAACACGACCGACTCGGCGGTGCGGATCACGCACCTGCCCACGGGCATCGTCGTGTCGATGCAGAACGAGAAGTCCCAGCTCCAGAACCGCGAGCAGGCCATGCGCGTGCTGCGGGCGCGGCTGCTCGCGGCCCAGCAGGAGGCCGCGGCCGCCGAGGCCGCGGACCTGCGGCGCTCGCAGGTCCGCACGGTCGACCGCTCCGAGCGGATCCGGACGTACAACTTCCCGGAGAACCGGATCGCGGACCACCGCACGGGCTACAAGGCCTACAACCTCGACCAGGTGCTCGACGGCGACCTCGACCCGGTCGTGCGCTCGGCCGTCGAGGCGGACGAGGCCGCGCGCCTCGCGGCCGCGGGCGAGGCCTGACGTGCACGACCCGCGCGCGGGGACCAGGCCCGAGCCCGCCGCACCGGGCACGGCGTTCTCCGCCGACGACCTGCGGCGCGCCGTCCGCGCCGCCGAGGGCATCCTCGCCGAGGCGGGCGTGCCGTCCGCGCGGCACGACGCGGAGGCGCTCGCCGCGTGGTGCCTCGGCCTCCCGCGGCTCGAGTGGTACCGCCTCCCCGCGGGCGGCGCCGACCTCGGCCCCGCCCTGCCCGGCGGCACGGCGGACGGGTTCCTCGCGGCCTACGCGCAGGCCGTCGAGCGGCGCCGCGCGCGCGAGCCCCTGCAGCGCATCCTCGGGCACGCCGTGTTCCGCCACGTCACGGTCGAGGTCGTCGACGACGTGTTCGTGCCGCGTCCCGAGACGGAGACGGTCGCGCAGGTCGCGATCGACGAGGCGGCGCGGCTGCGCGACGACCCGGCGCGCGCCGGGCGCCCCCCGCTCGTGGTCGACCTGTGCTGCGGCTCGGGCGTCATCGGCGTGAGCGTCGACGTCGAGGTCCCCGGCACGCAGGTCGTCGCGGTCGACCTCTCGCCCGAGGCGGTGCGCGCGACCACGGCGAACGCCGCGCGCGTCGGGTCGGGCACCCAGCGCACGCTCGTCGGCGACGTGACGGACCCGGCGCTCCTCGCCGAGCTCGACGGCACCGTCGACGTCGTCGTGTCCAACCCGCCGTACATCCCGCCGGACGCGGTGCCCGTGGACCCCGAGGTCCGCGACCACGACCCGGACCTCGCGCTGTACGGGCGCGGCGCGGACGGGCTCGAGGTGCCGCGCGCCGTCGTGCTGGCCGCGGCACGACTGCTGCGCCCGGGCGGGCTGCTCGTCATGGAGCACGCCGAGGTCCAGGCTGCCGCCGTGCGCGAGGCCGCGACCGCGACCGGCGCGTTCGTCGACGTGCGCACGCTGCCCGACCTCACGCGGCGCGACCGGATGGTCGTCGCGCGCCGCGGCGGCGCGCCGGACGGCCCGGGACCGGCGCACGGGCGTGGAAGGATGGACACGTGAGCTCCGTCCACCCCGTGACCGACCCGAACACCTGGGGCGCCGGCATCGACGAGGCGGTCAACGCGATCTCCCGCGGTGGCCTCGTCGTGCTGCCGACCGACACCGTCTACGGCATCGGCGCCGACGCCTTCGACGCGGAGGCGGTCTCCGCGCTCCTCGCCGCCAAGGGCCGCGGCCGCCACATGCCGCCACCCGTCCTCGTGCCCGACGCGCGCACGCTCGACGGCCTCGCGACCGAGGTGCCGGACGCCGCGCGCCGGCTCGTCGAGGCGTTCTGGCCCGGCGGGTTCACGATCATCCTGCGGGCCCAGCCGTCGCTCGCGTGGGACCTCGGCGAGACCCACGGCACGGTCGCGCTGCGGATGCCCGACCACCCGGCCGCGCTCGCGCTGCTGCGCCGCACCGGCCCGCTCGCCGTGTCGTCCGCGAACGCGACGGGCCACCCCGCGGCGCTCGACGTCGACGACGCGCGCGAGCAGCTCGGCAGCGCGGTCGCCGTCTACCTCGACGGCGGGACGGCGCCCGGGGGAGTGGCCTCGACGATCGTCGACGCGACGTCGGGCACCCTCCGGGTCGTGCGCCAGGGAGCGGTCACGCTCGAGCGGCTCCGGGAGGTCGCCGACGTCGCCGGGCCGGACGACCCGCCCGCGGCCACGACCCCGGACGCGCCCGCCGACGAGCCCGCGGACGCGACCGCCGGCGCGGGTGCCGACGCCCCCGGGGAGCCGGAGGCGAACGGCGGGTGAGGGTCTACCTGCTCGTGATGCTCGTCGCCGCGACGGTGACGTTCCTCGCGACGCCCTTCGCCCGCTGGGTCGCGCTGCGCACCGGCGCCATCACCGCGGTGCGCGACCGCGACGTCCACACGATCCCGACGCCCCGGCTCGGCGGGGTCGCGATGCTCCTCGGCCTCGTCGTGGCCGTGGTCTTCGCGTCGCAGATGCCGTTCCTCGAGGGCGTGTTCGTGGGGGAGGTCGCGGGACGGCTCGTCGCCGACCCCCGCGCGTGGGGGATCGTCGGCGCGGCGGCGATCGTGTGCGTGCTGGGCGTCGCGGACGACATCTGGGACCTCGACTGGATGACGAAGCTCGCGGGCCAGGTGCTCGCGGCGGGCCTCATGGCGACGCAGGGCGTCGTGCTGTTCACGCTCCCCATCGGGATCGGCGACCAGCAGCTCATCTGGTCCTCGCGCCTCCAGCTCGCCGCGACGATCCTCGTGGTCGTCGTCGCGATGAACGCCGTGAACTTCGTCGACGGCCTCGACGGGCTCGCCGCGGGCCTCGTCGCGATCGGCGGCTCCGCGTTCTTCGTGTACTCCTACGTGCTCACCCAGAAGGCGAGCGCCGACGACTACTCGAGCCTCGCGACGCTCGTCATCGCCGCGCTCGTCGGCATCTGCGTCGGCTTCCTGCCGCACAACTTCCACCCGGCCCGCATCTTCATGGGCGACTCGGGCTCGATGGTCCTCGGCCTCGTCATGTCCGCCGCCGCGATCGTCGTGACGGGCAAGATCGACACGAGCGCCCTCTCCGGCGCGCAGCAGATCCCGGCGTTCATCCCGATCCTCCTGCCGCTCGCGGTCATCCTCCTGCCGCTGCTCGACATGGGCATGGCCGTGGTGCGCCGCGTCGCGCGCGGGAGGTCGCCGTTCCACCCCGACCGCATGCACCTGCACCACCGGATGCTCGCGCTCGGCCACTCGCACCGTCGCGCCGTGCTCATCCTCTACGTGTGGACGGCGGTGTTCGCGTTCGCCGCCGTCGCGCTCGTCCAGTGGCACTGGCACGGCGTGGCCGCGGGGCTCGGGGCCGCCGTCGTGGTGGCCGCGCTCCTCACGCTCGGCCCCCTGCGCACGCGCGGGCGCTTCCTCGACGACGACGCCACGCCCGCCGTCGAGGAGCCACCCGCGCAGCCCCCCGCCGACCCACCGCCCGCCGCCCCGGCGGCGTCCCCCGCCGTGCCCTCACCGCCGAAGGAAGCCCTGAGATGACGACGAGCCAGCCCGACCCCGCCCGCCCCGACGAGACCCCCGCCGGGACGACCGACCCCGCCGCGCCGGCAGGAGCGCCGTCCACGGAGCAGACCGTCGGTCCGCAGGGCGAGGCGGTGCGCGCGGTGTTCCGCACAGCGCTGCGCGACGTGCTCGTGCTGCTCGGTGCGCTCACGGTGCTCGGCGTCGCGGTCGGGGCGCTCGTGGCCGGGCTGCCCGGCGTGTGGGGCGCGCTCCTCGGCGTGGGCGTCGCGCTGCTCTTCTCCGCGACCACCGTCTGGGCGATGCTCCGCACGGTGGACGCGACCCCGACGACGACCGCCGCGGTCGTCATGGGCAGCTGGCTCGCGAAGATGGTCGTGCTGATCGTCATCCTCGTCGTGCTGCGCGGCATGGACTTCTACGACCGCTGGGTCTTCGCGGGCGTGCTCCTCGTCGGCGTGATCGGCTCCGCGGTGCTCGACTACCGCGCCGTGACCAGGGGCCGCGTCCCGTACGTGGAGCCCGGCGCCCGCTGACCCGGTACGCCGGGCCCGGTCCGTCCAGGGCCCCAGGTCCCGGACGGCATGAGCAAAATGTCACAAGCGGCCCCGGAGCGGCCTGAGCACGCCGGTCCATACGTTAGGCTACTGGCGAATCCATGACGGCCAGGTCCGACGGCGTGCCCACCCATCGGGTGAGGGCTGCCCGGACCACACGACCATTGGGAGTCCACCCTGTCCACGCTTGCGACCCCCGTGCTCCTCGCTGCTTCCGAGAGCGAAGGTGGCTTCCACGCGCCGTCGATCGCCGACTTCTTCCCGCCGGCCATCCTCTTCGAGGGCACGATCTTCCAGATCGACCGCATCTGGATCATCCGGATCGTCGCGACGATCGTCCTGCTGACGATCTTCGTCGTCGCCGCGCGTCGGGCGCGCCTGGTCCCCGGGCGCTTCCAGAACGCGATCGAGATGATGCTGGACTTCGTCCGGGTCCAGATCGTCGAGGAGATCATGGGCAAGGAGCACGCCAAGCGCTTCGTCCCGATGATCACGACGATCTTCTTCGCGGTCCTCGCCTTCAACCTCACGGGCATCATCCCCGGCCTCAACATGGCCGGTACCGCCCGCATGGGCCTGCCCTTCCTGCTCGCGCTGTGGGTGCTCGTCACCTACTGGGCCGTGGGCATCAAGGCGCACGGCCTCGGCGGCTACCTCAAGAACAGCCTCTTCCCCCCGGGGATCCCGGCGCCGATCTACCTGATCGTCACCCCGATCGAGCTGCTCCAGATCCTCATCATCCGGCCGGCCTCGCTCGCGATCCGTCTCGTCGCCAACATGGTCGCCGGCCACATCATGCTGGTCCTGTGCTTCGCCGCGACGCAGTACTTCGTCTTCGAGGCGGTCCCCGCGATGAAGGCCTTCGGCGTCCTGACGCTCGCCGGCGGGCTGATCTTCACGCTCTTCGAGCTCCTCGTCGCGGCCCTGCAGGCCTACATCTTCGCGCTCCTCGCGTCGGTGTACCTGAACATCGCGCTCGAAGAGGAGCACTGACCCGAGGCCGCACCGCGCGCCCCGACCGACCCTCTCCCACCACGCACCACTCAATGTGACGCCCGGCCGACCGGTCGGGCGCCCAACGGAAGGAACGAGCACACGTGGACGTCACCACCCTCGCCGAGGTCTCCGGCAGCATCAACACGATCGGCTACGGCATCGCCGCGATCGGCCCGGGCATCGGCCTCGGCATCCTTATCGGCAAGACCGTCGAGGGCATGGCCCGCCAGCCTGAGGTCGCCGGCCAGCTCCGCGCCACCATGTTCCTCGGTGTCGCGTTCGTCGAGCTGCTCGCGCTGCTCGGGCTCGTCGCCGGCTTCCTCTTCCAGTGATGACGGCGCTGGCTGACGCCGCGCTGACCCTCGCGGCGGAGACCGGCGAGGAGCCGGCAGGCATCGACCTGTTCCTCCCCGCCGGCTACGACATCCTGTGGTCGGCCGTCGTCCTCGTCATCATCGCGGTCGTCTTCTACAAGGCGGTCCTGCCGAAGTTCCAGGCGGTCCTGGACGAGCGCACCGCGAAGATCGAGGGCGGTCTGGCCAAGGCGGAGTCCGCCCAGGCCGAGGCCGCGGCGGCGCTGGCGGAGTACCACCAGCAGCTCCAGGAGGCACGCACCGAGGCGGCGAAGATCCGTGAGGAGGCGCGCGCCGAGGGCTCGGCGATCGTCTCCGACCTGCGGGCCAAGGCGTCCGACGACGCCGCGCGCATCGTCGAGACGGCGCACCGCCAGATCGAGGCCGAGCGCCAGCAGGCCGCGGTCTCGCTGCGCAACGACGTCGGTCTGCTCGCGACGGAGCTCGCCTCCAAGATCGTGGGCGAGTCGCTCGCCGACTCGGCACGCCAGAGCCGCGTCGTCGACCGCTTCCTCGACGAGCTCGAGGCCGCGGGTCCCGCGGCGGCGAGCGCGGCGGGCACCGGTCCTGGCACCGAGGAGCGCTGATGCGCGGAACGAGCGGCGAGTCCCTGACGCAGGCGCGGGACCGGTTCGAGCCGGTCCTGCGCTCGGCGGGCGAGAGCGCGCTCGCGCTCGGCGAGCAGCTCTTCGCGGTCACGGCGGCGCTCGACGCGTCGGCGCCGCTGCGGCGCTCGCTCGCGGACCCGTCCCGCTCCGGGGCGGACAAGGCGGCGCTGGTCACGGCCGTCCTCGCGTCGGGCTTCGACGAGCGCGTCGTCGACCTCATGGCCGGCCTCGTCCGGTCGCGGTGGTCGCGGGAGAGCGACCTCGCGGACGCGACCGAGCGCCTCGGCCTGGAGGCGGTCCTCGCGTCCGCCCAGTCCCGTGGTGCGCTCGAGCAGGTCGAGGACGAGCTCTTCCGGACCTCGCGCGCGCTCGTCGGGCAGCGCGAGGCACGGCAGATCCTCTCCGACGACACGATCGACCCCGAGCGTCGCGCCGCCTTCGTGCACGCGCTGCTCGGCGGGAAGGCCGACCGTGCGACCGAGGTGCTCGCGGTCCACGCGACGCGCGCGCTGCGCGGGCGCCGGTTCGTCCCGACGCTGGGGTGGATCGGTGAGGTCGCGGCCGAGCGTCGGCAGCGGCTCGTCGCCTCCGTGACGTCGGCGACGGTGCTCACGCAGGCACAGCTCGACCGCCTCGCGGCGCTGCTCGAGCGGGCCTACGGGCGTGCCGTGCAGCTCAACGTCACGGTCGACCCCGCCGTCCTCGGCGGGATGCGCGTCCAGGTCGGTGCCGACGTCGTGGACTCCACGGTGCTGGCCCGGCTGGCCGACGCGCGCCGACGTCTCGTGAGCTGACCGGCCCACCCTTCCGACCGACGACCGTCCTGCCGGCCACCGGCCGCACAACCGACAAACGTTCGACCGCACCCGAACCACGAGGTGCGGCCACGACAGGAGAAGAGCAATGGCTGAGCTGACGATCCGGCCGGAGGAGATCCGGGCCGCTCTGGACAGCTTCGTGAAGTCCTACGAGCCCGAGGGCGCCGTGTCCGAGGAGGTGGGCCGGGTCACCCTGGCCGCCGACGGCATCGCCCAGGTCGAGGGTCTGCCGGGCGCGATGGCCAACGAGCTGCTGCGCTTCGAGGACGGGACCCTCGGTCTCGCCCTCAACCTCGACGTCCGCGAGATCGGTGTCGTCGTGCTGGGCGAGTTCACCGGCATCGAGGAGGGTCAGGAGGTCCGTCGCACGGGCGAGGTCCTCTCGGTCCCCGTCGGTGACGGGTACCTCGGCCGCGTCGTCGACCCGCTGGGCAACCCGATCGACGGCCTCGGCGAGGTCGCGACCGAGGGTCGCCGCGCCCTGGAGCTCCAGGCTCCCGGCGTCATGGCCCGCAAGTCCGTCCACGAGCCGCTGCAGACCGGCATCAAGGCGATCGACTCGATGATCCCGATCGGCCGCGGCCAGCGTCAGCTGATCATCGGCGACCGCCAGACCGGCAAGACGGCGATCGCGATCGACACGATCATCAACCAGAAGGCGAACTGGGAGTCGGGCGACCCGACGAAGCAGGTCCGCTGCATCTACGTCGCCATCGGTCAGAAGGGCTCGACGATCGCGTCGGTCCGCGGCGCCCTCGAGGACGCCGGCGCGCTGGAGTACACGACGATCGTCGCGGCCCCCGCGTCCGACCCGGCCGGCTTCAAGTACCTCGCGCCCTACACCGGCTCGGCCATCGGCCAGCACTGGATGTACGGCGGCAAGCACGTCCTCATCATCTTCGACGACCTGTCGAAGCAGGCCGAGGCCTACCGTGCCGTGTCGCTGCTCCTGCGCCGCCCGCCGGGCCGCGAGGCGTACCCCGGTGACGTCTTCTACCTGCACTCTCGCCTCCTCGAGCGTTGCGCGAAGCTCTCCGACGAGCTCGGCGCGGGCTCGATGACGGGTCTGCCGGTCATCGAGACGAAGGCGAACGACGTCTCGGCGTACATCCCGACGAACGTCATCTCCATCACGGACGGGCAGATCTTCCTCCAGTCCGACCTGTTCAACGCGGACCAGCGCCCCGCCGTCGACGTCGGCATCTCGGTGTCGCGCGTCGGTGGTGACGCCCAGGTCAAGGCGATGAAGAAGGTCTCCGGCACCCTGAAGCTCGAGCTCGCGCAGTACCGCTCCCTCGAGGCGTTCGCGATGTTCGCGTCCGACCTCGACGCGGCCTCGCGCGGCCAGCTCCAGCGTGGTGCGGTCCTCATGGAGCTGCTCAAGCAGGGCCAGTACTCGCCGTTCCCCGTCGAGGAGCAGGTCGCGTCCATCTGGGCCGGCACCAAGGGCAAGATCGACGACGTCCCGGTCGAGGACGTGCGTCGCTTCGAGTCCGAGCTGCTCGACCACCTGCGCCGCAACACGGACGTCTTCTCGACGATCGCCGAGACCGGCAAGCTCGAGGAGGAGACCGAGGCGCAGCTCGCGCAGGCGGTCGACGCCTTCCGTGCCGGCTTCCTCAAGGGCGACGGCACGCCGCTCGTCGGTGGCGACACCGAGGACGAGGCCGAGACGGAGATCGAGCAGGAGCAGATCGTCCGTCAGAAGAGGGCCTGAGCATGGCCGGATCCCAGCGCGTCTACAAGCAGCGGATCAAGTCGACGCAGTCCCTCAAGAAGATGTTCCGCGCGCAGGAGCTCATCGCCGCGTCGCGCATCGGCAAGGCGCGCGACCGCACCGCGGCCGCGTCGCCGTACGCCCGGGCGATCACCCGGGCCGTCTCGGCCGTCGCGACGCACTCGACGACGCAGCACCCGCTGACGAGCGAGCGCACGGACACCAACCGCGTCGCGGTCCTCGTCGTCGCGTCCGACCGCGGCATGGCCGGCGCCTACTCGGCGTCGATCATCCGCGAGACGGAGCGCCTCGTCGAGCGTCTCGTCGCGGAGGGCAAGGAGGTCGCGCTCTACGCCGCGGGCCGCCGCGCCATCTCGTACTACTCGTTCCGCGGGCGCACGCTCGCCGGCACGTGGTCGTACGGGTCGGACGCGCCGAACTCGGAGATCGCGGGCGAGATCGCCGACGCCCTCCTCGGGGCGTTCCTCGCGCCGGTCGCGGAGGGCGGTGTGAGCGAGCTGCACATCGTGTACACGCAGTTCGTCAACATGGTCACGCAGCGCCCGCGCGTGGTGCGGATGCTCCCGCTCGAGGTCGTCGAGGGCGTGGCCCCGGCGGGCAAGCACGACGTGCTCCCGCTGTACGACTTCGAGCCGTCGCCCGAGGCCGTGCTCGACGCCCTGCTCCCGCGCTATGTGCGCAGCCGGATCTTCAGCTGCCTCCTCGACGCCGCGGCGTCCGAGCTCGCGGCGCGCCAGCGGGCGATGCACACGGCGACGGACAACGCGGAGGACCTCATCCGCAACTACACGCGGCTGGCCAACCAGGCGCGCCAGGCGGACATCACCCAGGAGATCAGCGAGATCGTCTCGGGTGCCGACGCCCTGGCGGCGTCATGACGGGCCGCGAGGCCCGCACGGCCAGCACCAACACCGACATCCTGACCGACACCGCCGGGGCCCTCCCCGGCACTGCGAAGCGAGGCCAGCAATGACCGCCACCACCGTGGAAGCACAGGTCGAGCACTCCAGCGGTCCCGGCGTGGGCCGAGTCGCTCGTGTGATCGGCCCCGTCGTGGACATCGAGTTCCCGGCGGACGCCATCCCCGACATCTACAACGCGCTGACCGTCGAGATCGACCTCTCGTCGCAGGGCGAGGGCGAGAAGTCCTTCACGCTCACGCTCGAGGTCGCCCAGCACCTGGGCGACTCCCTCGTCCGCGCGATCGCCCTCAAGCCGACGGACGGCCTCGTCCGTGGTGCCCAGGTGACCGACACGGGCGCGCCCATCAGCGTCCCCGTGGGCGACGTCACCAAGGGCAAGGTCTTCAACGTCACGGGCGAGGTGCTCAACGCCGCCCCGGGCGAGACCGTGGAGATCACCGAGCGCTGGCCGATCCACCGCAAGCCCCCGGCGTTCGACCAGCTCGAGTCGAAGACCACGATGTTCGAGACGGGCATCAAGGTCATCGACCTCCTCACCCCGTACGTGCAGGGTGGCAAGATCGGCCTCTTCGGCGGTGCGGGCGTCGGCAAGACGGTCCTCATCCAGGAGATGATCCAGCGCGTCGCGCAGGACCACGGCGGTGTCTCGGTGTTCGCCGGTGTCGGTGAGCGCACGCGTGAGGGCAACGACCTCATCCACGAGATGGAGGAGGCGGGCGTCTTCGACAAGACGGCCCTCGTCTTCGGCCAGATGGACGAGCCCCCGGGCACGCGTCTGCGCGTCGCGCTCTCCGCGCTGACGATGGCGGAGTACTTCCGCGACGTGAAGAAGCAGGACGTCCTGCTGTTCATCGACAACATCTTCCGCTTCACGCAGGCGGGCTCCGAGGTGTCGACGCTGCTCGGCCGCATGCCGTCCGCGGTGGGCTACCAGCCGAACCTCGCCGACGAGATGGGCCTCCTCCAGGAGCGCATCACCTCGACGCGCGGTCACTCGATCACGTCGCTCCAGGCGATCTACGTGCCGGCGGACGACTACACCGACCCGGCCCCGGCCACGACGTTCGCGCACCTCGACGCGACGACGGAGCTCTCCCGTGAGATCGCCTCGCGCGGTCTGTACCCCGCGGTGGACCCGCTCGCCTCGACGAGCCGCATCCTCGACCCGCGCTACGTGGGCCAGGAGCACTACGACGTCGCCACGCGCGTGAAGTCGATCCTGCAGCGCAACAAGGAGCTCCAGGACATCATCGCGATCCTCGGTGTGGACGAGCTCTCGGAGGA
This sequence comes from Cellulosimicrobium composti, assembly GCF_009711085.1. Lineage (GTDB taxonomy): Bacteria > Actinomycetota > Actinomycetes > Actinomycetales > Cellulomonadaceae > Cellulosimicrobium > Cellulosimicrobium composti. The sequence goes on along the minus strand of NZ_WMKA01000059.1, from coordinate 6,472 downwards.
GGACAAGACGGTCGTCGCGCGTGCGCGCCGCATCCAGCAGTTCCTCTCCCAGAACACGTACATGGCCGAGAAGTTCACCGGTGTCGCGGGCTCGACCGTGCCGCTGAGCGAGACCATCGAGGCGTTCAAGAAGATCGCGGACGGCGAGTTCGACCACATCGCCGAGCAGGCCTTCTACAACATCGGTGGGCTCGAGGACCTCGAGCGCAACTGGGCGCGCATCCAGAAGGAGTACGGCGCCTGATCCGACGCACACGCGGGGCCGGGCCGCTCGGTCCGGCCCCGCGGGCGTCGCACCCGGACCCGGCCCGCGCCTCGCGGACCGGTCGTCGTCCCGGACACCACGCCGGGCATGAACCGCCTTCGAAGGAGTTCCCGTGGCACAGCTGAACGTCGACCTCGTGGCGGCGGACCGCAAGATCTGGTCGGGCCGCGCGCAGCGGGTCACGGCCCCCGCGGCCGACGGCGAGATCGGCATCCTCGCCGACCACTCGCCGCTGCTCTCCGTGCTGCGCGAGGGCTCGGTGCGCATCGTCGCGGAGGGTGAGTCCCTCGAGCTGCGCGTCACCGGCGGGTTCCTCTCCGTCGACTCGAACCAGGTGACGATCGTCGCGGACTCGGTCGAGTCCGTACCGGCCTCGCGCTGACCCTCGGACGACCATGACGCCCCTGGCCTGGATCGCGATCGGACTTCTCGTCCTGCTGATCGTCGCGACCGGGCTGGGGGCGTGGCGTCTGCGCGCCCTGTCGCACCGCGTCGGGTCGTTCGAGTGCGCCGCGCGCCGCACGGGCGTCGCGGGGGCGCCCTGGGTCGCCGGGATCGCGCACTACGGCGTCGGGCGCATCGACTGGTGGCGCCTGTGGTCCGTGTCGCTGCGCCCCGCGCGCACCTGGTCGCGCTACGACCTCGTCATCACGGGCCGCGAGCCGTTCTCCGGCGACGGCCCCGACGCCTACCTCGTCCGCTGCCGCTACCGCGGCCAGGACTTCGAGCTCACGATGTCGCGAGCCGCCTACGAGGGGCTCGCCTCCTGGCTGGAGGCCGCGCCGCCCGGGCGCCGCGACGTCGTCGTCTGACGCGTCGCCCGCGGGCCGACGCCCCACCGGACCGCCCCACCCCCGTCCCGGAGGACCTGCCCCATGCGCCTCGTCGTCGCCCGCTGCTCCGCCCGCTACACCGGCCGCCTCTCCGCGCACCTGCCGCTCGCGACGCGCGTGCTCATCGTCAAGGCCGACGGGAGCGTGCTGCTCCACTCCGACGGCGGCTCGTACAAGCCCCTCAACTGGATGAGCCCGCCGTGCACCCTCGCGGTCCGCGAGCCGTCCGAGGAGGCGCGCGAGCGCGGCGTGACCGAGGTCTGGGCCGTGCAGCACGCGAAGAGCGACGACCGCCTGGAGATCGAGCTCCACGAGGTCCAGCACGACAGCTCGCACGAGCTCGGCATCGACCCCGGGCTCGTCAAGGACGGCGTCGAGGCCCACCTGCAGGAGATGCTCGCGGCGCAGATCGAGCTGCTGGGCTCCGGGCACACGCTGGTGCGCCGCGAGTACCCCACGGCGATCGGGCCGGTCGACATCCTCGCGAAGGACGCCGACGGCGGGACCGTGGCCGTCGAGATCAAGCGCCGCGGCGACATCGACGGCGTCGAGCAGCTCACGCGCTACCTCGAGCTGCTCAACCGCGACCCCCTCCTGGCGCCCGTGCGGGGCGTGTTCGCCGCCCAGGAGATCAAGCCGCAGGCGCGCGTGCTCGCGACGGACCGCGGGATCGGCTGCCTCGTGCTCGACTACGACGCGATGCGCGGCGTGGACGACGNGATCAAGCCGCAGGCGCGCGTGCTCGCGACGGACCGCGGGATCGGCTGCCTCGTGCTCGACTACGACGCGATGCGCGGCGTGGACGACGTGGAGTCGCGCCTCTTCTGAGCCCTGGCCCCGCGGGCCTCCGGGCGGGAGGTGGGCCTGCCCGGCCCACCTCCCGCCCCGCGGGCGTCGGTCAGCAGGTGGTCGCCGGGTAGGGCGCCGTGTGCTGCGTGACGCGTCCGGCGGCGTCGGTCACGCGCACGGTCGCCTCGCCCGCGGTGACGGTGCCGGCCCGGGCGGAGAACGACTGGTAGGCGTTCTCGCCCGGGGCGACGCCCGTGACGGTGCGCGTCCCGAACGGCGTGACGAGCTCGACGTCGACCGGCTCGCCGAGGCCGGCCCCGCCCGTCCCGGTGTACGCGGCCCGGACCGCGACGTGCGCGGTCCCGGCGAGGCAGCGCGACGTGGCGGTGACGTCGACCTGCGGGCCGGGCGCGGCGGACCGCGCGCGCACCTCGAACGACGCGATGCTCACCGTGCCGCGGTCGGCCCGGAAGCCGATGGTCGGCAGGAGACCGGCGAGGACGTCGGGGTCGGACGTGTCGAGCGTGCCGCCCGTCGTCGTGCCGCCGTACCAGGTCCACGTGCCGTCCTCCTCGGCGAAGACGTCGACCCGTGCGCCGTTCACCTGGAGCGCGATCCGGCTGCCGGGCCCGTAGCCGCGGAGGCCGAAGTACGGTGACGACCCGTTCGCGCCGCCCACGTAGTCGAGGCCGGACGCGACGTTCGTGTGGTTGAACCACGCGAGCGCGTAGGTGCGGTCGCCGCCGGCGAGCCCGAGGAACAGCGAGTCCTCGGCGGTGCCCTGCCCGGAGAACGCGCCGATCTCGGCGATGACCACGGACGACGACGTCGCGCGGGCCGTGCGGTGCCCGTACAGGCCCCAGTAGCGCGCGCCGCCGGTCGCGGAGAGCGACCCGTCGCCCGCGGCGAGCGTGGGCAGCGCCTCGCCGGCGGACGGCTGCATCGTGGTCCAGTCCGCGAGCGTGTCGGTGTCGAAGTCGTCGTGCAGCACGACGTCGTCGTACCAGGCGGGGTCGAACGCGAGCCGCACGGTCGTCGTCGCGCGCGTCCCGTGCGCGTCGCCGCCGCCCCAGCGCGCGACGGCGCCGATGCGCGCCTCGGTGCCGGGGACGGCGTCGGGAGCCGGCGTCACGTCCCACGACCGTGTCGCGCGGTCCCACGCGCCGAGGTCGACGGGTCCGTCGTCGCCCACGGCGACGGCGGTCCATCCCTCGGGGAGGTCGGGGGCGAGGTCGACGCCGGTCACGGCGTCCTCGCGCGAGGTCACGGTCACGTCGACGCGCGACGCCTGGCCGGGCGCAGGCTGTGCCGCGTCGACGCGGACGGTGACGTCGCGCGCGACCGGGCTCCAGGACTCGAGCTCGGTCACGCCGACGGACTTCCCGGGGGCCGCCTGGAACACGACCCGGTAGCGCGTCGTCTCGAGCGGCGGGAACGTGATCCGGTTGAGGCCGTTCCCGGCGGGCTGCTCGGGCACGCGCGTCTGGTCGGGCACGACCTGCCACGCCGCGCCGTCCCAGTACTCGAGCTCGTAGGCCGCGGCGGGCTGGACCGCGTCGGCGTCCTGGTAGCCGTGGAACCGGACGTCGCCGATCGTCGTCGGCTCGGCGAGCTCGACACCGACCCAGTCGGTCGCGTTCGGCGAGGAGTAGTTCGTCCAGCGCGTGTTCTGCGGCACCTCGTCGTACCAGACCTTGCCGTCGAGGACGCGCCACGCGTCGTCGTAGCGCCACGTGTACGACGCGAGGGGTCGCGGGTACTCGTGGCGCAGCGGGTTGGCGGACGTGTTCACCGCGTGCGGGAGCCGCTGAGGGTCCCCCGCGGGCACCGGGACCTCGACGGGGTCGGCGCCCTCGGCGAGCGCGACGGCCCCTGCGTGGAGCACCTGCTCGCCGTCGACGTACACCCGCAGGCCCGTGCCCGCGCCGTAGCGCGTGCCGTCGCGGTCGAACAGGACCGTGACGTTGCGCCCGTGGTACGGCACGTTCTCCGCGGCGAACCAGTCCCAGTCGGCCGGGACGAGCGGGTCGAGCACGAGCGAGTCGCCGGACTGCGGCTGGAGGCCGAGAACGTCCTGGAGCACGAGGTCCACGTAGCTCGAGTGCAGGTAGTCCTCGGAGTGGTTGCTCCCGTCGTAGATCCAGCGGTCCTCGTCGGGGTGGTGCGCCTCGGCGACGTATGGCTCGCCGTCGCGGAACTGGGTGCGCACGTACGTCTCGAACAGGTCGAGGTAGTCGGCGCGCGTGAGGTCGCCCGCGGCGTCGTCCCGCAGCGCGGTGGCGAGGCCGTCGAGCGTGAGCGACGTCGAGAACGGCCACGACGGCCCGTCCCACTTGCAGCAGCCCTGGTCGGCCGAGCGCCAGAAGTCGGGGGAGCGGCGCTCGGTCACGGTCGGCCCGAACGGGGCGGCGAAGCCCTGCGGGTCGAGGAGCTGGTCGAGCGCGACCGCCTGCTCGGGCGAGGCGAGGCCGAACTTCCACGGGACGAACCCGACGTCGAGGCGGTCGCGCAGGCGCTCGTGGCCGGGGTTCTCCCAGTCCACGACGTCGTAGAAGAACTGCCGTTCGTCGTCCCAGAGGTAGGTGTCGACGGCCTCGCGCAGCGCGGCGGCGCGGTCGCGGTACTCGGTCGCGGTCGCCTCGTCGCCGTTGAGCGTTGCGACCTCGGCGAGCGCGAGCATGTCGCCGTAGAGGTAGGCGTTGATCGACGGGCGGAACGTGTGCCGCCCGGCGTAGTCGCGGTCGGTCGCGTACGACGCCGGGGAGCTCTCCTTGGCGTCGTACTCGGGCGTCTGCCAGTAGAGGCCGAGGTCGGCGTCGAACTGGTTGCCCCAGTCCTCGACGAAGGTCTCGAGCTCGGGCTGGAGCGACCGGAGCCGGTCGAGGTCGCCGGTCACCTTCGCGCGCTCGACGATCGCGGTCACGGCCCAGAAGGAGTACTGGTGCGCCCAGTCGGCCGCCTCGGGGTTCTGCGCGGGCTCGATCTGGCCGGGCCCGGTGAGCCAGTAGTCCTCGTAGTCGTCGAGATAGCGCTGGTCGCGCAGCCAGCGGCCCTCGGCGAGCTGGTGGCCTGCGGCGGCGTTGATCGCCTGGTAGGGCGCGGCGTACCCGCAGCAGTCGAGGAACTCCGTGAGGACCCACCCGGTCCCGGGCTCGGTGTAGCGCAGGTGCTCCTTGAGCACGCGCCAGCGGTAGTAGTACACGGCCTCGGCGTCCGCGTCGGGCAGGTCGACGACGGGGACGTTCGCCGCGTACCAGTCGGGGTCGGCGTACCCGTCGAGCTTGGTGGCCACGTCGACGAAGGACGTGCCGGGCCCCACCTCGGGTCGGTCGAGCGGGGTGGTCGGGTCGTCGTCCGCCGTGACGGGGGGAGCGGGGGCGGTCGGCGTGGTCGCTGCCGCGGCGGGTGCCGCGAGCGCGAGCGCGAGGAGTCCGGAGACGAGCGCGAGCGCGCGCGTCGAGCGTGGTCGGGGCATGCGGGTCCTTCGTCGTCGAAGAGCGCCGGTCCGTGCACCGGCCCGGCTGACTGCGCTGTCGGCCACAGATTCCCACAAGAGGCAACAGAAAACAACAGTCGCTCCCATGCCCGTCGTGTGCGGCGTCCGCCCGGGCGCGTGCTAGTTTTTGAACATGTTCAAAAACGGCCCGCCAGCATGAGCGCGACACCGAAGTCCGAGCGGACGCGGGCGCACCTGCGCGAGGTCGCGATCCGGATGCTGAGGGACGTCGGCTACGAGCGCACGACGATGCGCGCCGTCGCCGCAGAGGCAGGCGTGAGCACGGGCAACGCGTACTACCACTTCCCGTCGAAGGACGCGCTCGTCCAGGAGCTCTACCTCGAGGTGCAGCGCGAGCACGCCGAGCGGTCCGCACCCGTGCTCGCGGCGGGAGGCTCGCTCACCGAACGGCTGCGCGGCGTGTGGGCCGCCTCCGTCGACGCGTTCGCGCCGTTCCACGCGTTCGGCGCGGAGTTCGTCTCCGTCGCGATCCGGCCCGGGTCGGACGCGAGCCCGTTCTCCGCGGCCTCGGCGACGTCGCGCGACCTGTCGCGCGCGCTCTTCGAGGACGTCGTCGCCGGGTCCTCCACGCGCCTGCCCGAGCGCCTGCGCGCGCAGCTCCCCGAGCTCCTGTGGCTCGCGCACCTCGGGATCACGCTGTTCTGGGTCTACGACACCTCGCCCGGGTTCACCCGCACGCGTCGCCTCGTCGACGGCGGCGCGGCGCTCGTCGGCAGCCTCGTCCGGCTCGCACGGCTGCCCGTCGCGCGCGCGGTGGTCGACGACGTCCTGCGGCTCGTGCGCGACGTCTCGCCCGCGCCCACGACCGACCGCGGCGAGCGCGCGTGAGCCCCGCGGGCTCGGCGCTCGTCGGGCTGCTCGTCGCGGTCGGGGCCGTCGTCGTCCTCCCGCTCGGCCTGCGGCTGCTCGGCGCCCGGGTCGTCCCGGCGCCGCGCAGCGCGGCCTGGCCGCTCGCCGGGGCGTGTGCCGTCGCGAGCCTCATCCTGCCGCGCGGGGCGCTCGCCGCCGCGCTCGCGGTGCCGTTCGCGCTCGCGTCCGCCGTCCTGCTCGCCGCGGGGGCCCGCCTCG
>NZ_WMKA01000058.1 GCF_009711085.1 Cellulosimicrobium composti | reverse complement strand
GCGGACCCCTCGGCGAACGCGGCGGCGGCGGTCGTCGCGGTGAGCGCGACGGCCGCCACGGCGGCGCCGGTCGCGAGGGTGCGCGGACGACGCACGGCGCGCGCGGCGACGTGCGAGCGGCGCGCGGCGGAGACGACGAGGGCGGGGAGCGAGGCGCGGCTCGCGGTGTGGCGCCCCATCAGCGCACCTCGCCACGGGGGGCGGGGCGCGCGTCGGTCGTGCGGGGGGAACGGTGTGCGGGCGTGCAGAGCTGAGCAGAGGTCAAGCGAACGATCCGATCATCGGGTCGTGGTCGCGGGCGGTCGAAGCGCGGGGCGCTTCCGAGCCTGGTGCACCTGCGCAGAACGGGAAGCGCTGGGTGACCACGACGGCGTGCGGTTCGGGCGGGACGCGAGCGCGCCCTCTCACCACGAGGCCGGCGGTGCGGTCGCAGGGGGGACCACGGAATCCGTCGGCTGTTCCATCTTCAACTAGACGTGTGTCCAGCGGGGGACGGTTCCGCGGGGGAGGGCCGGGAATGAGGTGGGAACCCTGTGGTCAGGACGTGAAGAGGGGACGTGCCTCGCGTCCCGGACCGCGCGTCACGACGGCGCGCCGGCGCTCGCGGCGACGAGCGCGAGCAGCGCGAGGGCGTAGGCGTCCTCCGGGTCGGGCGCGTCGAACGCGGCCGCGTCCCCCAGCACCTCGGTGCGCACGACGTAGCCGTCGTCGGTGCGCTCGAGCGCGCGGAACGTCCCGCCGAGGAGCTCGCGGAGCTGGCTCTCGAGCGGGTGCCACAGCGCGTCCTCGAGCGCGACGGAGTCGAGCGCCCACTCGGTCGTCCCGTTGAAGCCCAGCACGACGCCCGTGTCGAACTCGTGCGGCTCGATCGTCATGTCGCTCACGGTGTAGACGTCGCCGTCGCCGCCCGTCGCGAGCAGGCGGAAGCGGTCGCCGGGACCGGGCGACCACCGCACGCCCGCGTCCCGCAGCGCGAGCGCGAGCTCCCAGGAGATCATGCGTGCCACGCTAGGCCCGGCCGCTCGCGCCCGCGCGCGGGCGGACCCGGCAGGCGGCGTCCGACCCGCGGGACGATCCGTCCCGCGGGCGACGCCGTTCACGACCCCGAAACACCGAGCACGTTCACTCGTCCCCATGACCCACGACGTCCCCCGGGGCGCGGACCGGAGCGGCGCCCACCCCGCGCGTCTCCGGCCCGCCCGACCGTCCCGCCGCCGCGCCGGGCCCGACCACGACCCGACGGCTCCCCGCACGCGCGAAGGCGCAGCCGCGGAGACCGGACCCCGCGCGCCGGGCCCGGGGGAGCCCGGGACCCGCGCTCCCGGCTCCGGGCCCGTGACCGTCGCGATCGAGCGGCGCGTCGCGCCCGAGAACGTCCCCGCCGTCACGCGGTGGGTCCAGGCCGGCGTCAACCTCGCCAACCGCTACCCAGGGTTCCTCGGGTCGGGCTGGGTCCGCGCGTCCGCGGGGTCGCACGACTGGCACATGCTCTACCGGTTCGCGGACGCGGCGACGCTCGACGCGTGGCAGACGTCGGCCGAGCGCCGCGAGTGGCTCGCGCAGGGTCGCGGGCTCGTCGAGGAGACGCGCGTCGAGCACCGCACGGGTATCGAGGGGTGGTTCGACGCCCCGGCCGCGAGCCCGGCGGCCGCGCCCGGCGCGGACCCGGCGCCGGCGCCGCCCGCGCCGCCGCGCTGGAAGCAGTCCGTGAGCATCTGGCTCGGGTTCTTCCCCGTGAACCTCGCGTTCACGCTCCTCGTCGGCGCGCTCGTCCCGGCGTGGGACGACGTCCCGGTCGTGCCGCGCGTGCTCGCCACGACCCTCGTCCTCACCCCCGTCATGACGTACCTCGTGCTGCCGCGCGTGACGCGCCTCCTCGCGCCGTGGCTCGCGCGGCCGGCGCGCGGCGGGTCCGACGGCCCGGAGGTGGCCGCCGCGCGCGCTGCCTAGCCTGGGGGGATGGACACCGAGCTCGAGAGCACGACCGACGTCCTCGTCACGCTCGGCGCGGTCGTGGCGGGCGCCCTGCTCGCGTTCGTCCTCGGCACCGTGATCTCGGCCGTCGTGCGCCGCGCGGGACGGCGCAGCGAGCTCGCCCGGGACCTGTCGCGACGGCTGCGACGCCCCGACCGTGCGGTCCTGACCGTCGTCGCCGTGTGGGTCGCGGTGCGCCTCACCACGGACGCCGCGACCCCGTGGCGACCCGGCGTGGAGCACCTGCTGCTCATCGCGTTCATCGTGGTGGGCGCGTGGTGGGTCGGCGCGATCGCGTTCGTGCTGGAGGACTCGGCGCTGCAGCGCTACCGCACGGACACGGCGGACAACCGGCACGCGCGCCGCGTCCGGACCCAGATCACGGTGCTGCGCCGCCTCACCGTCGCCGTGATCGTCGTGTGCGCGGTCGCGGGCATCCTCCTGACGTTCCCCGCCGCGCGCGCCGCGGGGGCGAGCCTGCTCGCCTCGGCGGGGCTCATCTCGATCGTCGCGGGCCTCGCCGCGCAGACGTCCCTCGCGAACGTGTTCGCGGGCATGCAGATCGCGTTCACGGACGCGATCCGCGTGGACGACGTCGTGGTGCTCGAGGGCGAGTGGGGCCGCATCGAGGAGATCACCATGACGTACGTCGTGGTGCACCTGTGGGACGACCGCCGCCTCATCATGCCGTCGACGTACTTCACGACGACCCCGTTCCAGAACTGGACCCGGCGCGCCGCCGACCTGCTCGGCACGGTCGAGCTCGACCTCGACTTCGAGGTGCCCGTCGGCGAGATGCGCGGCGAGCTCCGGCGGCTGCTCGCGCTCACGGAGCTCTGGGACGAGCGGGTCGGCATCCTCCAGGTCACCGACGCCGTCGGGGGACTGGTCCGCGTGCGCGCGCTCGTCAGCGCGCGCGACGCCCCGACGCTGTTCGACCTGCGGTGCTTCGTGCGCGAGGGCCTCGTCGACTGGCTCCAGCGCGCGGCCCCGCAGGGGCTCCCGCGCACACGGCTCGAGCGCGCGGCCGACGCCCCGGCGCTCGCGGACGACGCCGCCTCGCCCGGCCGCGAGGAGGACTCGGGGGACGGCACGTCGGCGCCCGTCGCCCCCGCGCGCCCGCCCCGGCTGCCGGTGGACCGCGGGTCGCGTCGCGCGGACGCGCCCGTCGTCCTCGGCACGATCCGGCGCGCGGGCCGGGGCGCGGGCGCTGCGCCGAGCGAGGACCCGACCCGGGTCGTCGGGGTCGTCCCCGGGCCGGACGGTGCGCCCGGTCCGCACGACGGCGACCCCGCACGGGGACCGGGCGTCGACCACGACGCGGAGGCGCCGGGACGCACCCGGCCGCTGCCCGCCGTCGGGCAGGACGACGACCCCGGCGACGCCCCGGACGAGGCCACGCCCGAGGCCGCGGAGTCGGCGTTCTTCAGCGGGACCCCGGAGGGCGAGGAGCGCTCGCGCGCGTTCGCGGGCCCGGGCCAGGACGTCATCGACGAGCGCGAGCGCACGGCGGAGCACGGCGCCGTGCGCGACGACGAGACCGGCGCGCCCGACGGCGACGCCCCCGCGGACGACGACGCCCGGGCCCGAGGCTGAGGACCGGAGCCTCGCTGCGTCGGCGGCGCCGGGCCCCGACCCGGCGTGGACGGGTCAGCCGAGCCCGGGGACCTCGACCGTCGCGTCGGCGTAGGGGGCGACGAGGAGCGTCGCGGTGGCCCAGCCGCGTGTGAGGAGGCCCGTGTCCGAGTCGGGCTCGGAGTGCCGCTCGGTGCCGGAGTACTGGAGCACGAGGTGGCGGTCGCCGTCCTCGTGGATGTTGGCCTGGACGAGGCCGAAGCTCGCGAGCGGCGCCTGGCGCAGCCCGCGCAGCCGGTCCGGCGGGACGTCGGGGACGTTGACGTTGAGCGTGCGCCGGTCGAGCGGCACGTCGCCCGCCGCGTCGCCCGCCATCCACGCGAGCACGTGGTCGGTGACGAGCCGCGCCGTGTCCCAGTGCTGCGGCTCCGCCGCGTCGACGGAGACCGCGAGCGAGCGGATGCCGTGCGTCATCGCGGACAGCGCGGCGCCGACCGTCCCCGAGTGGAGGATCGCGTTGCCCGTGTTGGCGCCCTTGTTGGCGCCCGACAGCAGGAGGTCCGGCCGCGGGCCGAACCCGCCGTACGCGGCGACGAACGCGATGAGCGCGGGCGCGGCCCGCACCGCCCAGGACGTGACCTCGTCGGGCAGGCCGGGCGCCCGCCGCGGCTCGACGGCGAGCCGGCCGTCGCGCTCCGCGCCGAGCAGCGACGCGCTCGCGCCCGACGACTCGCGCGCGGGCGCGGCGACGACGACCTCGTACCCCGCGTCGAGCGCCGCGCCGGCGAGCACCGCCAGCCCGGGCGAGTCGATCCCGTCGTCGTTCGTCACGAGCGCGCGCACGATGCCTCCTGGGTCGGTCCTGGTCGTCGGTCTACGGCCGCGCCTCGCGCACCGTGATGCGGGACGCGAGGCGCTCGATCTGGTCGCGGCGGCCCGTGCCGAGCCCGCGACGGGTCACGTTGAGCGCGCCGGCCGCCGCGCCGAGACGCACCGCGGCGGGCAGGTCGAGCCCGCGCCCGAGCCCCACGGCGATCCCGGCAGTCATCGAGTCCCCGGCGCCGCGGTGGTCGACGGTCGTGATGCGCGGCGTGCGCACCGTGTAGGTGTGGTCGCGCGTCACGAGCAGGGACGGGTCGTGGGCGCGCGAGACGACGAGGGCGCGCGGCCCGGCGTCGACCATGGCGCGTGCGGCGGCGAGGAGCGCCGCCTCCGTGTCGTCGTCGGCGAACCCGCCCTCGACCATCTCCTCGTGGCTGATCTTGAGGACCGCCCCGGGGGCGGACGCGACGGCGCGCGCCTGCTCCCCGGAGAGGTCCGCGACCACCTGGCGCTCCGACGCGTGCAGGTCGCGCGCGAGGCGCGCGAAGAACGACGCCGGGACCCCGACGGCGGTCTCCGACCCGGTGAGGATGGTCACCGCGGCGTCGAGCCCGGAGACGAGGACCGTGCCGTACAGGTCGTCGACCTCGTGGCGGTTGAGGGGGAACGGGTCCATGCTCACGACCTCCTCGCGCGAGCCGCCGCGCCGGTCGTGCACGTACGCGCCGTTCGCGCCGGTCGTCGTCGCCCGCAGGTCGAGGTGCTCCGCGCGCGCGAGGTGCGCCGCGACGCTGCCGGTCTCCCCGCCGAACGGCCCGCACACGACGACGTGCGCGCCGAGCGAGTACGCCATGCGCGCGAGCCACAGGCCCTGGCCGCCCGGGTGGACGTGGACCTCGGGCGACGTCTCGTACGGGCCCGCCGGCTCGATCTCGACCGTGAGGAGCGGCGTGAGGGCGAGCACGCACACCGCCGGCGTGCGTGCGGGCTCGTCGGACGGGCCGGGGAGCGGCCCGGGCGGCGGGGTGGCGCTCATCCGTCGAGGCTAGGGCGGCGGCGTGCGCCTCACCCGTCGAACGACGGCACGGCGTGCACGGCAGCCCCGGGCGCGAGCGGGTCGGCCGCGCGCTCGGGCGACCGCCCGAGCCGCGCGTCGAGCCACCCGGCCAGGCGGTCCGGGCGGTCGGTCATGATCGCGTCGACGCCCCGGCCGAGCAGGTCCTCCCACTCGTCCGTCGTGTTCGCCGTCCAGCAGTGCACGCGCAGTCCCGCCCCTCGCACCGCCTCGACGAGGCCCGGCTCGTGCGCGAGGAGCGCGACGTCCGGGTTGCACGCGACGACGCCGAGGTCCGCGCACACCGCGACGAGCTCGTCGAGGCTGTCGGGGCGCAGCACCAGGAGCAGGGCGCGCGCGAGGTGCCCGGCCGCGTCGCGCAGCGCGGCGACCGTGGGCGGCCAGAACGACTGGACGACGGTGCGGTCCGCGAGCCCGGCGGCGTCGACGTGCCGGGTGACGAGCGGGACGTCATCGACCGACCACACGCCCTTGAGCTCCACGAGGAGCTCCAGCCCCGGTCGCTGCGCGGCGAACCGCGCGACCTCCTCGAACGTCGGCACGCGCTGGCCCGCGAACGCGCGCGAGAACGACGACCCGGCGTCGAGCGCGCGCACCTCGGCGAGCGTGAGGGCGTCCACACGGCCCGTCCCGTCGGTCGTGACGTCCACGACGTCGTCGTGCAGCACGACCGTGCGGCGGTCGGCCGTGAGGCGCACGTCGAGCTCGATCGCGTCCGCCCCGGCGCGACACGCCGCCTCGAACGCCGCGAGCGTGTTCTGCGGCGCGACGGACGAGTTGCCGCGGTGACCGACGACGAGCGGCCGGCCCGCGCGCTCGGCGGCCGGCCGGAGCAGCCGTGGGCCGGGGGAGGCGTGCGACACGTCGGTCGCGGTGCGGTCGGGCGACATGGGGTCAGTCTCGCGCGCGACCCCGCCGCCGTCCTTCCCGGGCGCGCGTGCCGCAGACTTTCACCCGGGTGTCAGCGGCGCCGGCCGGTGAGCGCGAGGAGTCGCGCGAGGTCGTCGGCGTCGTCGGCGACGTCGAGCGGTCGGAGCAGCCGGCCGGGCTCGTCGAGCGTCGAGCGGGACTGCGCGTAGTGCAGCGACCACGCGACGAGCGCCGGGTCCACGTCCTCGGGCGCACCGGTCGCGCGCGCGAGGTCCCACGCGTGCACCACGAGGTCGAACGTCAGCTGCGCGCAGTACTCCGCGCCCGACTCGTCGCCGTAGGACAGGTGCACGCGACGCTCCAGCGCGCCGGGCGCGAGGAACGCCTCGCGCGCCTGGACGGACGCGTCGACCCACCGGTCGACGGGGTCGTCGCCGAGGACGTCGCCGTCGAGCACGGTCCCCACGTCCTCGATCCAGCGCCCCGCGAGGAGCTCGGGCGCCCAGAGCTGCTCGACGGTGAGGTGGTTGACGAGGTCGCGCACCGTCCAGTCCGAGTCGGGCGTGGGCAGGGCCCAGGCGTCGTCGTCGAGCGGTCGCACGAGCGCGTCGACCGCACCGATCGCGTCGCCGTGGGCGGCGAGGACGTCCATGCGAACCTCCCGTGGCGGGTGCTGCCGTGGCTCCTCCACGGTGGCACGCCGGGTCGCGCGGCGCAGGTCGAGACCGGCCGGGTGGCGCGGCCCGCGGCCCCGGGGACGGGGGACCGCGGGCCGCACGTCTCAGACCGACACGACGATCTTCACGTGGTCGTCCTTGTGGTCGATCAGCTCGCGGTAGCCCTTCTCCACGACGTCCTCCACCGCGATGCGGCCCGTGACGAACGGCGCGAGGTCCACCTTGCCGTCCTGCACGAGGCGGATCGCGGCCGGGTGGTCGTCCGCGTACCCGATCGCGCCCTTGATCGTCAGCTCGCGCAGCAGCACGGTCATGACGTCGAGCGTCGGCGGCTCGGAGAACAGCGCGACGATCTGGAGCGTGCCGCCCGCCTTGAGCGCGCGGGTCAGCGTGTCGAGCACGGGCTGCGCGCCCGAGCACTCGATCGCGACGTCGGCGCCGCGGCCGTCGGTGAGCTCGAGGACGCGCGCGGCGACGTCGACCTCGCGCGGGTCGAGCACGACGTCGGCGACGCCCGTCTCGAGCGCCTTGGCCTTGCGCGCCCCGCTCACCTCGGTGACGACCGCGCGCGCCCCGATCGCGTGCAGCACGGCGCACGTGAGCAGGCCGATCGGCCCCGCGCCGCCGACGAGGACCGTGTCGCCCGCCTTCGCCCCCGAGAGCCGGACGCCGTGGTACGCGACGGCCAGCGGCTCGACGAGCGCCGCCTGGTCCAGCGGAACGTCGCCCACCGGGTGCACCCACCGCCGCTCGACCACGATGTGCTCCGCCAGCCCGCCGCCGCGGCCGGAGATGCCGATGAAGCCCATCTTCACGCAGGCGTTGTAGAGGCCGTCGCGGCACGGCGGGCACTCGCCGCACACCATGAACGGCTCGACGACGACGGCGTCCCCGACCGCGAGGCCCTCGACCCCCTCGCCGAGCTCCTCGACCACGCCGGAGAACTCGTGCCCGAACACGACGGGCAACGTCTCGCCCGACAGCGGGTGCGGCTGCGTCTGCGACGGCGCCGGCGGGAACGGGCCCTCGAGGAACAGGTGCAGGTCCGAGCCGCAGATGCCCGTCCAGGCGGGCCGGATCTTCACGGTGCCCGGCTGCGTCACGGGCTCCGGCACCTCCTCGACGCGGAGGTCTTCCTTGCCGTGGTACCGGGCCGCCTTCATGCTTCTCACCTCGATCGTCGTGCCGCGCGCACCGGTCGGTGCGCGGCGGCCGGCACGGGACCGACCCCGGCAGGACTTCGGCGGGGCCGTGCGACCGACCGCACCTCCACGGTAGGCACGACCCGCCCGCGGACCCGCCGCCGAAGGTCCCGCGCGACGGGGACGGTCGTCGTCGTTCGCGCCGACGCCGACGCGCCAGGCCCGCGATACTGGGGCGCGTGACTCCGAGCCCCACCCCCGCGCACCGCCCCGCCGACCGACCCGGTGAGGTGCGCGCGTGACCGACCGCTGGACGTGGCCGGCGTACGTGGGCGTGGTCGGGGGAGCGCTGCTCTTTGCGGCGTTCCTCCTCCCCGCGCTCGCGTGGCAGTACCGCCGCTACGGGCGGCTGAGCGGGCGCCGGCTCCTCGGTGCCGCCGCGGTCGCCGTGTACGGCGTCGCGCTCGTCGCGTACACGCTCCTGCCGCTGCCCGGAGGCGACCTCGCCGCCTGGTGCGCGCAGCACGGGGTGCCCCGGCCCGAGCTCGTGCCGGGCCACTCGCTCGACGACGTGCGGCGCGAGACCGCGGGGCTCGGCGTCGGCGCGACCCTGCGCAGCGTCGTCGTGCTCCAGGTCGTCTTCAACGTCGTGCTGTTCGTCCCGTGGGGCATGCTCGTGCGGCGCTACCTCGGCCGTGGGCTCGCCGTCGCGACGCTGTCCGGCCTGCTCGCCTCGCTGCTCGTCGAGACGACGCAGTACACCGGGATCTTCGGGCTCGTCCCGTGCTCGTACCGGGTCGCGGACGTCGACGACGTGCTCGCGAACACGCTCGGCGCCCTCCTCGGCGCGCTCCTGGCGCCGCTCCTGCTGCGGTGGATGCCGCGCGCGGGCGAGCTCGCGGCCGGGCGCGGCCAGGCCCGGCCCGTGACCGTGTGGCGACGCTGGCTCGGGATGGTGCTCGACGCGCTGCTCCTGACGGCCCTGGGCGTGGTGCTCCAGGTGGGCTACCGCACCCTCCTCTCCGCGCTCGGCCGCCCGCTCCCCGACGGCACCGACACGACGCAGTGGCTCGTGGGGACCGTCGTCCCGTTCGTCGCGGTGTTCGTCGTGCCGACGCTCCTCGGCGACGGCGCGTCGTGGGGCCAGCGGACTGTGTGGCTCGCCCCGCGGTGGTCGGACCGGCGCGGCACCGTGGGTCGCCGCGTCGCGCGCGCGGCGAGCGGCGGCGCGCTGTGGGGCGCGCTCGGCGTCCTCGCGGGCGTGCCCGTGGCGGGTGGGGCGCTCGCGGTCGCGAGCGACGTCGCGGCGCCTCTCGCGGTGCTCGTCGCCGTGGTGTCCGTGGTCGCGGTGCCGTGCACACGCGGGCGCCGGGGGCTGTCGGGCGTCGTCAGCGGGGCCGAGGTGCGCGACGTCCGCGAGGGTGCGCTCAGCCGCGGGTGAGCAGACCGATCACCAGGGCGATCGTGCCCCAGATCGCGAGCCCGCCCCCGACGGCGATCCCCATCCCGTGGGCACCCGTCGAGGCGGATCGGCGCGCGCCTCGGGCGGCCGTCGCGGCGATCGCGAGGCCGGACACGACGAGCACAGCCCCTGCCACGATCCAGAACATCGCGAGTACCGTCCCATACGTCCCCCCTGCGGCGCATCGTGAACGAGCGTCCAGGAGCGGCGGCCCGGCTGCGGCCCCGCGCCGCGCGGCCCCGACCTGCGGGTTCTGGCCGCCGGTCTTCTCGGAGAGCGAACACGGCCCGTGAGACGGGTTGCGCGCGGGCCGTGCGGCAACGCACCGTGTGCGCGTGCCCACCACGCCCGAGCGCCCCGTCCGCCGCATCCTGTTCCCCGGCCGCCACCACGTCGTCACGCGCTACCAGGTGGACTACCTGCGCGCCCTGCGCGCCGGGCTGGTGCGCGACCTGGACGGCCGCCGCGTCCGCTGCGACCCCGGGGTCGAGGTCGTGTGGGTCGTCACGTCCGCGAACCACGCGGGCACGCGCCGCAACCCGCTGCCGGGCCACCGGCGCGAGGCGCTCGTCGAGAACGTGACGACGCGCGAGGGGCTCGCGTCCGTCGTCGTGCCCGTGCCCGACGTCGCGCCCGACGACCGGTTCGCCCAGCTCGTCCTCACGAGCGTCGCGACGGCGACCGGCGTCGCGCCCGACCCGGCCGACACCGTCGTCGCGTGCTCCACGCCGCCGCTCGTCGACGCCTACCACGCGCTCGGCTACCGCGTCGCGGGCGTCGAGCTCGACGCCGCCGAGCCCGACGGCGAGGCGCCCGCCCGGCCGTGGGACGTCGTCGAGCAGATCGCCGCGGGCGACGAGCGCTGGCGCGACGTCGCGCACCCGGCGGTGGCGGAGTTCTTCGCGCGGTACCGGTTCGTCGAGGACGTGCGGCGCATCTTCGCCGACCCGGTCGTGTCCGGCGACGGCGACCTCACGTCGACGCGCGACTACCGCACGTACGCGGCGGCGTTCGAGGACGCGTCCGCGCGCAAGTGGGCCCAGGTGGCCCCGTACGTGCGGCCCGGCCGGATCGTCGACATCGGCTGCGCGACGGGCGGCCTGCTCGAGCACGTCGCGCGCGAGCCGCGCCTGCACGAGTCCGACCTGTTCGGGGTCGACGTCGCACGCCACCTCGTCGCGGAGGCGGAGCACAAGAAGGCGCAGGGCATGTTCGCGAACTCGCACGTGTGGTTCGTGCAGGCCAACATCCTCGACCGGTCGGTGATGCCCGACGCGTCGGTCGACACGACCCTGACGATCGCGCTCACGCACGAGGTGTCGTCCTACGGCGACGGCGTGCGCGACGTCGAGACCTTCGCGCGCCGCGTCCACGACCACACGCGGCCCGGCGGGGTGTGGATCAACTCCGACGTGTGCGGACCCGCCGAGCCCGACCGGGACGTCGTGCTCACGCTGCGCACCGACGACGGCGCCCGCGCGGACGGCGACGGCCCGCACGGCGCGCGCACGGACCTCGACGCGCTCGCGCGCGAGGACGTCGCGGCCTGGGTCGGGACGCTCTCCACGGACGCGCGCCTGGCCCAGTTCGCGCACGACTTCCCGCGCCTGTCCGGAGCGGCGTTCGCGCCCGAGCGACTCGCGGCCGGGTCGTGGCGTCTCACGCTGCGCGAGGCGATGGAGTTCCTCACGCGCAAGGACTACGTGGACAACTGGCTGTCCGAGAACCACGAGCGGTTCTGCGACCTCACCGGCCCGCGCTGGGCCGACCTGCTCACCGCGGCCGGGTTCGCGCTCGAGCCGGGCAGCGGCGCGTGGCGCAACGAGTGGCTCGTCGAGCACTCCTTCGCGCCCGTCGCCGCGCTGCACGACGCCGCGACGGGCGAGCCCGTGGACTGGCCGGACACGCACGTGCTCACCGTCGCGCGCCGCCCCGAGCTCGGCGGCTGACCGACCCCGGGGACCCGGCGCGACCGGGTGAGCGCGCGGGGTCGCCGTCGTACGCTCGGAGGCGTGCTCCTCGACGCCCGCACGCTGCGCGGCCTGCAGGACGGGACGGTGACGGTCGCGTTCCGCCGCTGGACGACGCCCCGCGTGCGGGTCGGCACGCGGCAGCGCACCCGGGTCGGCGTGGTCGAGGTGACGTCGGTCGAGCGGGTCGCGACGGGCCCGGACGGCGCGCCCCTGCTGTCCGACGACGACGCGCGGCGCGCGGGCGCGACCTCGCCCACCGCGGTGCTCGCCCGGGGCGCGGCCCGCGAGGGCGACCTCTACCGCGTGGGCATCCGGCTCGCGGGCCCGGACCCGCGCGTCGCGCTGCGCGAGGACGCGGACCTGGACGCGACCGCCGTCGAGCAGATCCGCGCGGCGCTCGCGCGCAAGGACCGCGCGGCCACCGAGCCGTGGACCCGCCAGTACCTGGAGCTGATCGCGGCGCACGAGGGCGTCGTCGCGCGCGAGCTCGCGGCCGGGCTCGGCATGGCGCGCGACGACTTCAAGGTGCGGGTGCGCCGGCTCAAGGAGCTGGGCCTCACCGAGAGCCTCGACGTCGGCTACCGCCTGTCGCCGCGCGGGCGCGCCTACCTCGACGCGACGGCCGACCCGGCGGGCTAGACGTCCGCGCCGATCGCGGGCAGGCCGTCGATGCTCGCGGCGTTGCGCTCGTGCCAGTACGTGTCGAAGTACGCGGGGTCGCGGCGCTCGTGCGCGCGGTCGAGCACGTCGCGGTCCTCGACGAACGCGAGCCGCGGCACCGAGAAGCCGCACGAGTCGGAGACGCGCTCCACGTCCACCAGGACGATCCCGCGCTGCCCGATCTCGCGCTCCTTGGCGAACGCCGGGCGCAGCGCGTCGAACTCGGGCGTGCCGACCTCGACGTACCGGCCGCGCCCGTGCAGCCGCACGATGTTCGGCGGCCCGTCGAACGCGCAGAACATGAGGACGACGCGCCCGTTCTCGCGCAGGTGCGCGGCGGTCTCCGCGCCGGACCCCGTGTAGTCGAGGTAGGCGACCGTGCGCGGGTCGAGCACCGCGAACGTCCCCGCCATCCCCTTGGGGGACACGTTGACGTGACCGTCCGCCGCGAGCGGCGCCGTGCCGACGAAGAACACGGGTTGCGCGAGCACGAACCGCGCGAGCCGCTCGGTGATCTCGGGGTGGACCGTCGCCATGGCGCCAGTCTGGCACCCGCGTCGGCGGGCGGGAGGAGCGTCCGGAGGATGAGCCCGACACCGGCCGACCACGACCTGCGGCGGGCGACGACCGCGGCAACCTGCCCGACCTCGACGACGTCGAGTGGGCCGCGTACCGCGCGCAGGTCGAGGGTGCCGCGGTCGAGGCGGCGCGGCGCGCGGGGGAGCGGTCTTGAGCCCGGTCCTCAGACGCGCTCGAGGAGGACCGCGACCTCGTAGTGCGACGTCTGCGGGAACATGTCGAGCACGCGCGCGGCGCGCGGACGCAGCGACGGCATGAGAGCCAGGTCGCGCGCGAGCGACGACGCGTTGCAGCTCGAGTAGACGACGTGCCGGACGCCCGAGTCCTCGAGCCACGTGCTGAGGGTCTCGCCGATGCCGCGGCGCGGCGGGTTCACGACGACGAGGCCGGGCGCCGTCCGCTGCGCGAGCGCGAACGCCGTCGCGTCCTGCGCGAGGAACGTCGTGCGGTCCAGCCCGGCGTCGCGCGCGGTGAGCCGCGCGCTCGCGACGGCCTCCGCGCTCGTCTCGACGCCCACGACGTCCCGGTCCGGTCCCGCGACGTGCAGCGCGAACCCGCCCACGCCGCAGTAGAGGTCCCAGACCGTGGCGGGCGCGGCGTCGTCCACCCACTCCCGGCCCTGGCGGTACAGGGCGGCGGCGACGTCGGTGTTCGTCTGGAAGAAGCTCTGCGGGCGCAGGTGCAGGTCGATCCCGTTGACGCGCATGCGCAGCGTCTCGGCCTCGGTGAGCAGGACCTCCGTGTCGCCCTCGACCACGGCCTTGTGCTCGGGGTGGAGGTTGACGGAGACGACGCGCAGCGACGGCAGGGCGTCGAGCAGCGTCGGGAGGTGCTTGCGGATCCGCGGCAGGCTCTCCGTCGAACGGAGCACGAACCGGGCCATGAGGTCGCCGTCGGGGGAGAGCGTCACGAGGACGTACTTGAGCTCGCCGCGGCGGGCGCGCACGTCGTAGGGGACGAGGCGGGCCCGCGTGACGAAGTCCGCGAACGCGCCGAACGACGCCTGGAGCGCGGGCGGGTAGAGCGGGCAGTCCGTGAGGTCGACGCCGCCGCCCTCGGCCAGGATGCCGAGCACCGGGGCGTCGGTCGTGCCCGTGACGACCATCTTCGCCTTGTTGCGGAAGCCGGACTCGGCGGACTCGACCGTGGGCAGCCAGGTCAGGTCCGGGGCGAGCGGGCCGAGGAGCGCGGCGCAGTGCTCCTGCTTGCCCGCGACCTGCGCGGGGTACGCCAGATCGAGGAGGGTGCACGACCGGCACCGCCCGGCGTCGTAGTGGTGGCACTGCACTCGTTCGAGTCTACGGGCGCCCCGGAACCGCGCGATCACGTCGTGGGAGCGCTCCCTGGCGTCGCGCGGCAACCTCCGCTACGGTCGTGGCAGCGCTCCCACACCTCCTGTGGCAGCGGTGTCGCCGGCCGAGCCGGCGACTGCGGTTCCGACGAAGCAACCGAACAGGAGCAGATCCGGCATGACTCACGACAGGCGGAGAAGAAGCAGGCGAGCGTGGGCCGCGGTGGTCGCCGCGGTCCTCGCGGTGACCGGGGCGGCCGTCGGCGCGGCCCCCGCGAGCGCGGTCCCGGCGACGATCCCGCTCACGATCACCAACGACTCGGGCAGGGGGCCGATCTACCTGTACGTGCTCGGCGAGCGGGACGGCGTCGCGGGCTGGGCCGACGCGGGCGGCACGTTCCACTCCTGGCCCGGCGGGGTCGGTCCCGTGCCCGTCCCCGCGCCGGACGCGTCGATCGCAGGCCCCGGGCCGGGCCAGTCGGTGACGATCCGGCTCCCGAAGCTCTCGGGTCGCGTCTACTACTCGTACGGCCAGAAGATGTCGTTCCAGATCGTGCTCGACGGGAAGCTCGTCCAGCCCGCGGTGCAGAACGACTCCGACCCGAACCGCGACATCCTCTTCAACTGGACCGAGTACACGCTCAACGACGACGGGCTGTGGATCAACAGCACGCAGGTCGACCACTGGTCGGCGCCGTACCAGGTGGGCGTCCAGCGCGCGGACGGGCACGTCCTGTCCACGGGCATGCTCAAGCCGGACGGGTACCAGGCGTTCTACACCGCCCTGGAGTCCGCAGGGTGGGGCGGGCTGATCCAGCGCGCACCCGACGGCAGCGTGCTGCGCGCGCTCAACCCGTCCCACGGCATCGACGTCGGCCGGATATCCTCGGCCGCGATCGACTCGTACGTCACCGACGTGTGGAACTCCTACCGCACGCGCGACATGGTGATCACGCCGTTCTCCCACGAGCCCGGCACGCAGTTCCGCGGGCGGGTCGACGGCGACTGGTTCCGTTTCAGGAACGGGTCCGGGCAGGAGGTCGCGGCCTTCACGAAGCCCGACGCGTCGAGCGTGTACGGGTGCCACCAGGACCTCCAGGCGCCGAACGACCACGTCGTCGGACCCATCGCGCGCACGCTGTGCGCGGCGCTCATCCGCACCACCGCGCTGACCAACCCGAACCAGCCCGACGCGAGCAGCGCCGGCTTCTACCAGGACCCGCGCACCGACGTGTACGCGAAGCTCGCGCACCAGCAGATGGCGAACGGGCGGGCGTACGCGTTCGCGTTCGACGACGTCGGCGCGCACGAGTCGCTCGTGCACGACGGCGACCCGCAGGCGGCGTTCATCCGGCTCGACCCGTTCACGGGGACCGCCACGCCCATCGGCGACGGCGGGACCACCCAGGAGCCGAACGAGCCCGACCCCGGCACCGGCCTGCCCACCGGCACCGGAACGATCCGCGTCGACGGCACGCTGTGCCTCGACGTGCCGTGGGCGGATCCTCGCGACGGGAACCAGGTGCAGCTCGCCACGTGCAGCGGCAACGCCGCGCAGCAGTGGACCCGCGGCTCCGACGGGACGGTGCGCGCCCTCGGCAAGTGCCTCGACGTCGCGGGCAGCGGCACGGCCGACGGCACCGTCGTGTGGATCTACACGTGCAACGGGACGGGCGCCCAGCAGTGGGTCTACGACGACGGGACGAAGGCGCTGCGCAACCCGCAGTCCGGCAAGTGCCTCGACGCCCAGGGCGGCGCGCCGCTGCACGACGGCCAGAAGGTGCAGCTGTGGACGTGCAACCAGACCGCCGCCCAGCGCTGGACGCTCTGACGTCGCGCTGAGCCCGGTGCCCGACGACGTCCCGTGAGCGGGCGTCGTCGGGCACCGGCGTGCGGGGGAGGCGAGGGGCCCGCCGCGTGGTGCTGCGCGGTCAGGCCGGCTTCGTCGCCTTGCCGTCGAGCCACAACGTGTCCGACTCGTCGCGGTGCGTGCCCGACGAGCCCACGTGCTTCGACGGGATCTGCGGGCCCTTGGTGATGACGTGCACCATCGCCATGCCGTGACCGCGGCCCAGGCCGTACTCGTCCTTGAGCCACTCGAGGATGGGCCCCGCCTTCGTCGTCTCGTCGAACCCGCGCTCGTGCGCGAGGTCGACGATCTGGCGCGGGGTCAGTCCGGTCTTGTCCTCGACCGCGTCGAGATAGGCCTGGAAGGACATGCGAGCTCCTCGTCGTCGGGGGCGGTCGGTCGACCTGCCGTCGAACCTATCGACGGCCGCCCACTCCCGGACTCATCGCTCGCCCGCGCCCCGCACCGGGGGTCGTCGCTCCCCCCTGCGACCGGGTGCGGGGTGCTGGCCGTCGTGGCACTGTGGCGGCTCGCCCCGAGTCGCAGGAGGTCCGTGCGTGGACGAACACCCGTCGATCGACGTCCCCGGTGACGACGCCGACCTCGTCACGTCGATGCCGCCGTCGGAGTACGAGCCCGTGGAGGAGTGGGTCCTGTCCTCCACCGAGGACCTGTCCGCGCTGCGCGCGGGTCTCGTCGCCGCGCTCGAGCGCTGTGGTGCCGAGTCGACCGGTCGGCTGTCGTCCACCCCGGACAAGCTCGTGCTCATCGCGTCCGAGCTCGCGACCAACGCCCTGCGCCACGGCCTGCCCCCGACGATCGTGCGCCTCGCGCGCCACCACGAGCGCTTCCTCCTCGAGGTCGCCGACCACGACACCTCGACCGAGCCCGTCTACGCCGGTCGCCGCATCCCCGGCGCCGGCGGCGTGGGCCTGCACATGGCGCGTCAGCTCTCGCTCGACGTCGGTTGGTACCGCACCGACGACGTCAAGACCGTCTGGGCGACGTTCACCGCCTGAGGCCGGGCGGACCCCGGTTCCGGATCGCCTGCACGGCCTCGGCGCGACGGTGGGCCCCGTGGGGTTCGAACCCACAACCTACGGATTAAAAGTCCGCAGCTCTGCCAGTTGAGCTAGAGGCCCAGGACGCCGGTCGGCGTCCCCGCACAGGCTACCCGCGTACCGAGTTCGGCAGCTCGCGCCGAGGTCGGCAGTTCCGGCTGGGATCGGCAGTCCGGACTGCCGATCTGGGCAGCGGATGCCGATCTCGACGACGGCTGCCGAACTGGGAGTCGCGCGGGCGCGGACCCTACGCGGGTCGGGGAACGGTGTCACGCCGGGTCTTGCTCCGTGAGAAATTCGGTGAGAAACGGGCGATTCGCTTGCGAGCGGGACGCGTTCTTGTTTCGGTGGAGAAGACCGAGGAGCCCGCGGGAGGGTGCACCGACGGCAGGTCACGCTCTCCAGGCGTGAGCCGCACGGACGTGTCCCGCAGGCTCCGCCCGGCGACGAGAGGAGCTCTCGTGCTCACCCTGACCGACAACGCACGTACCGCTGTCCACGACCTGCAGACCCAGGCCGGTGTCCCCGAGGGAGGCGGTCTGCGGATCGCCGAGTCCGCGGACCAGGCGGGCAGCTTCGAGCTCGCGCTCGTGCCCGCCCCGCAGCCTGACGACACGGTCGTCGAGGACGGTGAGGCGAAGGTGTTCGTGGAGTCCTCCACGGCGCCGACCCTCGCGAACCTCACGCTCGACACGGACCCGAACGCGCAGGGACCGGCGTTCGTCCTGACGCCTCAGGGCTGATTCGTTCTTCCGGCGCCCGCGCCGGCTGATCTCGGCGACGCGTCCACCTACTCCGGACGTCGTCCTCGATCGCACGACGGGCCGTCCGCCTCGGCGGGCGGCCCGTCGTCGTGCGGGGGCACGGCCGCGCCCCCGCACCGTGGGTGCTGCGCCGTGAGCGCGTTCGACGCGCCGCGCGGCCGTGTGCTTATGATGCGTATCCCTTTCTCCCCTTTTAGGTGGTATGCGTCATGCACGAGGTACATCACTTCTCGTACGGGGCAGTGACGCCCCTCATCGCCTACCTGGCCGCCGTCGTCGGGTCGGCGTGCGGCCTCTCGGCGGTCTCCCGTTCCCGCGTGGACGCGTCGTGGAAGGTGCGCTCCGCGTGGCTGTGGCTCGGCGCGACGGCGATCGGCGGCACCGGCATCTGGGTCATGCACTTCGTCGCGATGCTCGGGTTCACGGTCGACGGCATGCCGATCTACTACGACGTGCCGCTCACCGTCGCGTCCGCGGCGGTCGCCGTCGTGGTCGTCTCGATCGGCCTGCACCTGGTGATGATGGCCAGGTACCAGCTCGGCCGGCTCGTCGCAGGCGGCGTCATCGCGGGCCTGGGCGTCGCGGGGATGCACTACATGGGCATGGCCGCGATGCGCATGAACGGCGAGATGCACTACAGCCCCGTGTCGGTCGTGCTCGCGGTGACCATCGCGGTCGTCGCGGCGACGGTGGCGCTGTGGCTGTGCGTCCACGCGCGCGGCGGGACGATGCTCACCGTGTCGGCCCTCGTCATGGGCGTCGCGGTCGCGGGCATGCACTACACGGGCATGTGGGGCATCTCGGTGACGGGCCAGACGGGGGCGCCGGACGCGGGCGTCCCGATGATCGACCTGCTCGGCGCGCTCCTCCTGGGCGCGGGCGGCACGGTCCTGCTGCTCGTCTTCATCGTGGTCGGCTCGCGCACCGAGAGCGAGCGACGCCGGTACGAGTCGTTCCGGGAGCGGGTCGCCGACGAGCGCGTCGCCGACGCCTCGTAGCCCGGGCCCTGCGCGCGAGCGGCGCGCCCGGGCGGCGACGAGGCCGGCCCGGGCGCGTCAGGGCCGCAGGCCCACGCAGTCGAGCGCCCAGAACGCGTCCGCGTACACGAGCCGGCCGCGCATCCAGGGCGCGTGGCCCGAGAGGGGCACGACCTGGAAGGCGTGCGCCGGGATCCGGTCCGACGGCGCGACGAACCCGAGCCCGCCCCCGGCCACGAAGCCGTGCCGGGGGTAGTAGCCGGGGTCGCCCTCGAGGAAGACGAGCGGCCACCCCGCGGCGTCCGCCGCGTCCAGCGCGTGCCGCACGAGCGCGCCGCCGACGCCCGTGCGCTGCCGCTCGGGGACGACGCCGAGCGGCGAGAGCACGAGCACCTCGACGAGGCGATCGGGTGCGTCGAGCCACGAGTGCGTGAGCATGACGTGCCCGACGACCTCCTCGGTGCCGTCCGGCCGCCGGGCGGTCGCGACGAACGACAGACCGGGGACGTGCGCGCTCGAGGCGCGCAGCGTGTCCACGAGGTCGGCGACGACCTCCTCGCCGGGCCCGAACGCCCGCAGCACGACGTCGCGGACGGTCGCGGCGTCGTCGGGCACCTCGGGGCGGACGACGACGGACGGCGACGGCGGCGGCGTGACGGACCCCATGCCGCGAGGCTAGGGCGCCGCGGTACCCGAGGGCCCCTGAATTTCCTGCGACACCCCTGGGCGGGCCGGCCCGTCAGGCCGCGGGGCCGACGATCCAGGAGCCGCCCACCACGGCGGCGCCGAGCGTCACGACGAGGAACACGCCCACCCAGACCAGGCCGGGCACGTGGGTGAGGCGGGCGAGGATGTCCGCGTCCGACGTCGCCGCCCGCCCGCGCGAGCGCTCGCCCTGCAGCTCGAGCACGGGACGGACCGCGCCGAGCAGGAGGAACCACGTGACGGCGTAGGCGACAGCGCTCTGCACGTCCGGCGTCGCCCACCACGACACCCCGACGAGCGCGGCGCCCGTGACGAGGACCGACCACAGCCCGAACCAGTTGCGGATCTGCAGGAGCATGAGGGCGAGCAGCGCCACGAGGAGCCACAGGAGCCCCACGGCGTAGCCCTGGCGCAGCAGCGCCGCCGCACCGAGCCCGATGAGCCCCGGGCCCACGTAGCCCATGAACGCCGTGAGGATCATGCCGAACCCGCGCGGCCTCCCGGACGACACGGTGAGCCCCGAGGTGTCGGAGTGGAGCCGGATGCCGGACAGGCGCCGGCCCGTGAGCAGGGCGGCGAGCGCGTGCGACGCCTCGTGCGCGATCGTCACCACGTGGCGCGCGACGCGCCACACGGGCGTCACGAGCACGACGGCGAGCGCGAGGACGCCCATGACGAGGACCACGGCCGGGTCCGGAGGAGCGACGGGTGTCGTCGCGGCCTGCCAGACCTGCCCGACGACGTCACCGACCGAGGACGCCGTGTCGCCCGCGGTCGCGGCGAGGGTGGGCGAGAGGAGCGCGTGCACGCGCGCCATTCCACCACAGCGGTGGGTTCGCGGGGCGTGCCGACCGCCGCGGGTGACGACCCCGGACGACGGCCCCGCGGGCCGCCGGTCCGCCTGTGGCACCGGGCGCGGGAGGGTGCGAGACGCACCTCACCCGGCCCCTCGCCGTCGGGCATGAGACACTGGAGGCTCGAGGGCAGCGCGATCCCGCGCGCCCCGCGTCGTGGAGATCCCCCCGGATTGCGTGCGGCGGACCCCGATCCTTGAGCCCCGAGAGGCCCATCACCTGTGACTTCCTTTGCCGATTTCGGCCTGCCCACCCCCGTCGTGCGCGAGCTCTCGCGCCAGGGGATCGACTCCCCCTTCCCCATCCAGACCGCCACGCTGCCCGACTCGCTCAAGGGCCGCGACGTCCTGGGCCGCGGCCGCACCGGCTCCGGCAAGACCCTCGCGTTCTCGCTGCCGACCGTCTCGCGCCTGTCGTGGGCCAAGACGTCGCGCCACCCGCGCCGGCCGCGCGCCCTCGTGCTGTGCCCGACGCGCGAGCTCGCCAACCAGATCAACGCCACCATGGAGCCGGTCGCGAAGGCCCTCGGCCTCGTGACGACGACGATCTTCGGCGGCGTCGCGCAGTCGCGCCAGGTCGCCGCGCTCGACAAGGGCGTGGACATCGTCATCGCGTGCCCCGGCCGCCTCGAGGACCTCCTCAACCAGCGCCTGCTCACGCTCGACGGCATCGAGATCACCGTGCTCGACGAGGCCGACCACATGGCCGACCTCGGGTTCCTGCCCGGCGTGAAGCGCATCATGGACAAGACCCCGAAGCACGGGCAGCGCATGCTGTTCTCCGCGACGCTCGACAACGGCGTGGACCAGCTCGTCAAGCGCTACCTCAGCAACCCGGTGCGCCACTCGGTGGACGACGCCGCGGCCGCGCCCCCGCAGATGACGCACCACATCCTCGCGGTGCGCGACGCGGACGCGAAGAAGCAGATCGTGCACGAGCTCGCCTCGGGCACCGGTCGCCGCGTGCTGTTCATGCGCACCAAGCACCAGGCGAAGAAGCTCGCCAAGCAGCTCACGGCCGCGGGCGTGCCCGCCGTCGACCTGCACGGCAACCTCGGCCAGGGCGCGCGCGAGCGCAACCTCGAGGCGTTCTCCTCGGGCGCGGTCAAGGTGCTCGTCGCGACGGACATCGCCGCACGCGGCATCCACGTCGACGACGTCGAGCTGGTCGTGCACGTGGACCCGCCGGCCGAGCACAAGGCGTACCTGCACCGCTCGGGCCGCACGGCGCGCGCGGGCTCGGAGGGCGTCGTCGTCACCGTCATGCTCCCGGAGCAGCGCGGCGACGTGCGCGACCTCACGCGCAAGGCGAAGATCACGGCCCAGCCGAAGCCCGTGGCGCCCGGCGACGCGACGATCAAGGGCCTCGTCGGCGAGGTCGCGCAGTACGTGCGCCCGGCGGACATCACGCCGCCGCAGACGCAGGCGAAGCGCGGCACCGCCTCGTCCAACGGCGGGTCGCGCGCGTCGCGCCGCGGCCGCGGCCAGGGCGGCGGTCGTCCGGCGGCGCAGGGCGGTCGTCCGGCCGCGCAGGGCACGGGCACGACGGCGCAGCGCGGCCAGGGCGGTCAGCGT
>NZ_WMKA01000057.1 GCF_009711085.1 Cellulosimicrobium composti | reverse complement strand
CCGCCGGGAGCGGCGGCGCGTCGGGCGGCGGTCGTCCGGGCGCGGGCCGTGCCGGCGGCGCCCCGCGCGGTGCGGGGCGCGGGAAGCCGGCGGAGCCGCAGCGCGACGTGCACGTCGAGGACGGTGTGCGCCTGCAGAAGGTGCTCGCGTCCGCGGGCCTCGGCTCGCGCCGCGCGTGCGAGGAGCTCATCACCCAGGGCCGGGTCGAGGTCGACGGCGTGCGCGTCAGCGAGCTCGGGGTGCGGATCGACCCGGCGAGCGCCGTCGTGCACGTGGACGGCATGCGCCTGCAGCTCGACTCGTCGCGCGTGACGCTCGCGCTCAACAAGCCGCGCGGCGTCGTGTCGACGATGCACGACCCGGACGGCCGCCCGTCGATCGCGGACCTCGTGGCCGACCGGTCCGAGCGGCTGTTCCACGTGGGCCGCCTCGACGCGGACAGCGAGGGCCTGCTGCTGCTCACGAACGACGGCGAGCTCGCCAACCACCTCGCCCACCCGTCGCACGAGGTCGCCAAGACGTACCTCGTCACGGTGCGCGGCAAGGTGCCCGGCAACGTCGCCAACCGGTTCCTGCACGGCATCGAGCTCGAGGACGGCGTCGTGCGCGCGGACGCGTACAAGGTCGTGGACCAGGTGGCCGACCAGACGATGATCGAGGTCGTGCTGCACTCGGGCCGCAACCGGGTCGTGCGCCGCATGTTCGACGAGGTCGGGCACCCCGTGACGCGCCTCGTGCGCACGCGCATCGGCCCGATCGCGCTCGGCAACCTCCGCCCGGGCACGACGCGCGTCCTCGGCCGCACGGAGCTCGGCACCCTCATGGCGAGCGTCGGGCTCTAGCCCGCCGCCGCACCACCACCCCGACGGACCGCCGCGAGGCGGGCCGTCCCGCACGAAGGAGCACCATCCATGCCGGTCCGGGCGATCCGGGGCGCGACCCAGCTCGACGCCGACGAGCGCGAGCACCTCTTCGAGCGCACGCGAGAGCTCGTGCGGGCGGTCCTCGACGCGAACGCCGTCGACACCGACGCGCTCATCTCGATCCTCTTCACGTGCACGCCCGACCTCGTCGCCGACTTCCCGGCGGCGGCGGCGCGCGAGATGGGCCTCGGCGACGTGCCGCTCATGTGCGCGACGGAGATCGCGGTGCCGGGCGCGCTCCCGCGCGTCGTGCGCCTCATGGCGCACGCGGAGCTCGACGTCGAGCGCTCCGCCGTCCAGCACGTGTACCTCCACGGGGCGACGACGCTGCGCAAGGACCTGGCCCAGTGAGCGCGGGGGGCGCGGCAGC
Organism: Cellulosimicrobium composti; assembly: GCF_009711085.1. GTDB lineage: Bacteria > Actinomycetota > Actinomycetes > Actinomycetales > Cellulomonadaceae > Cellulosimicrobium > Cellulosimicrobium composti. The sequence goes on along the minus strand of NZ_WMKA01000057.1, from coordinate 22,535 downwards.
GCACGAGGGCCCGCTGACGATCGCCGTCGACGGCCCGTCCGGGTCGGGGAAGTCGAGCGTCTCGAAGGGGGTCGCGTGCCGGCTCGGGCTCGCGTACCTCGACACGGGCGCGATGTACCGCGCGGCGACGTGGTGGTGCCTGCACCGTGGCGAGGACCTCACGGACCAGGTCGCGGTCGCGCGCGCGGTGCGCGTCATGCCGCTCGTCATGGGTCTCGACCCGTCGGCCCCGACCGTCCACGTGGACGGCACCGACGTGGGCGAGGCGATCCGCTCGACCGAGATCTCGACGGCCGTGAGCGCGGTCGCGACGAACCTCGACGTGCGGGCCGAGCTGCGGCGCCTGCAGCGCGCGGTGATCGACGCCGAGCGCACGCCCGAGGGGTACGCGGGCGGGCGCGGCGTCGTGGCCGAGGGCCGCGACATCACGACCGTCGTCGCGCCCGACGCCGACGTGCGCGTGCTGCTCACGGCGAGCGAGGAGGCGCGCCTGGCACGGCGCTCCCTCGACGTGCACGGCACGGCCGACGCCGCCGCGGTCGAGGCGACGAAGGACCAGGTGCTGCGCCGTGACCGCGACGACGCGACGGTCTCGCAGTTCCACGTCGCGGCCGACGGCGTCGTGACGGTCGACTCGTCCGACCTCGACCTCGAGCAGACGGTCGACGCCGTGCTCGCCGTCGTCACGCAGGTCACCGGGCGGGTGGTCGGCCCGCGCCAGGGCTCGTGAGTCCGGCGGCGTCCGCCGACCGCGTGCCGTCGCCGGCCGGGCCGGCGTGGTCGCGCTGGGTCGGGCGCTTCCTCGCGCGCGTCGTGTGGGCGACGCAGGTGATCGGCGCGGAGAACGTCCCGGTGGACGGACCCGTCGTGCTCGCGGCCAACCACACGGGTTTCGTCGACGGGCCCGTCGTGCTCGGCGTCGCGCCACGCCCGCTGCACGTGCTCGTCAAGGAGGAGATGTTCGTCGGGCCCGTGGGCTGGGTGCTGCGCGCGGCGGGCCAGATCCCCGTCGACCGTGCCGGCGGGCGCCGGGCGCTCGCGACCGGGCTCGCGGTGCTGCGCCGCGGCGGGGCCGTCGGCGTCTTCCCCGAGGGCAACCGCGGCCGCGGCGACGCGACGTCGGCCCGCGCGGGCGCCGCGTGGCTCGCGCTCACCGGGCACGCGCGCGTCGTGCCCGTCGCGGTGCTCGGCACGCGCCGCACGGGGGAGGGCGTCAACCGGCTCCCGGGACTGCGGCGCCGCCTCGTCGTCCGGTTCGGCGAGCCGTTCGAGGTCGAGCGCGCCCCGGGCACGAGCGGCAAGCAGGCGCTCGAGGACGCGAACGAGCGGATCCGCACGGCGCTCGCCGCGCTCGTCGCGGACACCGTCGCGCGCACGGGCGTCGCGCTGCCGCTGGACGACCCGAACCGGGAGCGGCGGGCGGCGGCGTGAGCGCGGACGGGGCGGTCGCGCACGTCGTCGGCGACCGGCCCGGCACCGGCGTCCTCGTGGGTCTCGCCTCCGCGCTCGCGTTCGGCGCGAGCGGACCGTTCGTCAAGCCGCTGCTCGAGGCCGGCTGGTCGCCCGGCGCCGCCGTGCTCGCCCGCGCGCTGTGCTCCGCGCTCGTCCTCGCGCCGCTCGCCGCCGTCGCGCTGCGCGGCAGCCACGGCCTGCTGCGCGCCGAGTGGCGCCTCGTCCTCGGCTTCGGCCTCGTGGCGGTCGCCGGGACGCAGCTGTGCTACTTCGCGGCCGTCGCGCGCATGCCCGTCGGGGTCGCGCTGCTCGTCGAGTACCTCGCCCCGGTCCTGCTCGTGGGCCTGGCGTGGGCGCGCACGCGCCGCGTCCCGCCCCGGCTCACGCTCGCGGGCTGCGTCGTGGCGGTCGCCGGGCTCGTGCTCGTCGTCGACCCGGGCGGCGCCCGCCCGGACCTCGTCGGCGTCCTGCTGGCCCTCGGCGCGGCCGTGGGCGTGGGCACCTACTTCGTGCTCTCGGCCCGCCCGACGCGCCTGCCGCCCGTCGCCCTCGCCGCCGCCGGGCTGGGCGTGGGCGCGGCGGGGCTCGGCGCCGCGGGACTCGTGGGCCTGCTGCCCCTCGCCGCGCGGTTCGACGAGGTGGCCCTCCTCGGCTCGTCCGTCCCGTGGTTCGTCCCCCTCGCCGTGGTCGTGCTCGTCGCGACGGCGTTCGCGTACGTGTCCGGCGTCGCCGCGACGGTGCGCATGGGGGAGCGCCTCGCGTCGTTCGTGGGGCTCTCCGAGGTCCTGTTCGCCGTCGTCATCGCGTGGCTCCTGCTCGGCGAGGCGCCGACGCTCGTGCAGGCCGCGGGCGGTGTCCTCGTCGTGGCGGGCGTCGTCCTCGTGCGCCTCGCGGGCACGCCCGCCGCGCGGTAGGTTCGCGCTCAGGCGCCCGGTCCGGTCGTGGAGCGCGCGCACCGCAGCGCACGGGGAGGACCGATGGTCGACGCACCGGGCAAGCCCACGACCGTGGACGAGTACCTGGCGACCCTCGCCCCGGACGCGCGCGACGTCGTCGCGCACCTGCGGGCCGTCGTCCACGACACGGTGCCCGGGCTGGAGGAGCGGATCAGCTACGGCATCCCGACGTTCACGCGCGACGGGCGGTACGTCGTCTACCTCGCCGGCTGGGCGCACCACGTGTCGCTGTACCCCGTGCCGGAGGTCGACGACGCGCTCGCGCGCCGCGTCGCGCGCTACCAGGACGGCAAGGGGACGCTGCGGTTCCCGCTCGCCGAGCCCGTGCCGGACGACGTCGTGCGGGCCGTCGTCGAGCGTCTCGCCGCCCTCCGGGACGGCGCGGCCGGCTGACGGATCGCGGGCCCGGCGGCGTGCCGCGCGCCACACCGGCCGGGCTTCGTTCGGAGCCCGGCGCGCGGCCTGGGAGAATGGACCCCATGACCACACCCGACCCCGCCCAGACCGGCACGCCCGGACAGACCGACGCCGTCGGGCAGGCCGAGGAGCCCCTGGCGCTCGCGGACTCCGCGGACGACGAGGCTCGCGAGCGCGCGCTGCGCGCCGGCCTCGAGGACTACGAGCTCGAGGAGACCGACCTCGTCCTCCTCGACGCCGACGGCGAGCCCGTCGAGGGCTACGAGCTCGAGGCCCCGCTGCCCGTGCTGGCCGTCGTCGGGCGGCCCAACGTCGGCAAGTCGACGCTCGTCAACCGCATCCTCGGCCGCCGCGAGGCCGTCGTCGAGGACAAGCCTGGCGTCACGCGCGACCGCGTGAGCTACCCCGCCGAGTGGGCCGGTCGCCGGTTCACGCTCGTCGACACCGGCGGCTGGGAGGTCGACGTCGCCGGGATCGAGTCGAAGGTCGCGGACCAGGCGGAGGTCGCGATCTCGCTCGCCGACGCGGTCCTCTTCGTCGTGGACGCGACCGTCGGCGCGACGGCCACGGACGAGCGCGTCGTGCGCCTGCTGCGCGAGTCCGGCAAGCCCGTCGTGCTGTGCGCCAACAAGGTCGACGGGCAGTCGGGCGAGGCGGACGCCGCGTACCTCTGGAGCCTCGGCCTCGGTGAGCCCCATCCCGTCTCGGCCCTGCACGGCCGCGGCACGGGCGACCTTCTCGACGCAGCGATGGCGGCCCTGCCCACCGAGTCCGCGCACGGCGAGGTGCGGCCCACCGGCCCGCGCCGCGTCGCGCTCGTCGGGCGCCCCAACGTCGGCAAGTCGTCGCTGCTCAACAAGATCGCCGGATCCGACCGCGTCGTCGTGGACGAGACGGCGGGCACCACGCGCGACCCGGTCGACGAGCTCGTGACGATCAAGGACGTCCCGTACGTGCTCGTGGACACCGCGGGCATCCGCCGCCGCGTGCACCAGACGAAGGGCGCCGACTTCTACGCGTCGCTGCGCACGCAGGCCGCGATCGAGAAGGCCGAGCTCGCGGTCGTCCTCGTCGACGCGTCCGTGCCGCTGACCGAGCAGGACACGCGCGTCATCTCCCAGGTCGTGGACGCGGGGCGCGCGCTCGTCATCGCGTACAACAAGTGGGACCTCATGGACGACGACCGTCGCCCGTACCTCGAGCGCGAGATCGAGAAGGACCTCGTGCAGGTGCAGTGGGCGCCGCGCGTCAACGTCTCCGCGCGCACCGGCTGGCACACCGACCGGCTCGTGCCCGCGATCCAGCGCTCGCTCGAGTCGTGGGACATGCGCATCCCCACGGGGCGCCTCAACGCGTTCCTCGGCGAGCTCGTCGCGGCGCACCCGCACCCGCTGCGCGGCGGCAAGCAGCCCCGCATCCTCTTCGCGACGCAGGCGTCCACGCGCCCGCCGCGCTTCGTCGTCTTCGCGACGGGCTTCCTCGAGGCGGGCTACCGCCGGTTCATCGAGCGTCGCCTGCGCGAGACGTTCGGCTTCGAGGGCACCCCCATCGAGATCAGCGTGCGCGTGCGGGAGAAGCGCAAGCGGTGAGCGAGCGCGCGCGCACCGCTCCCGCCGGGCTGACCCGGCGGGGCGGCGTGCTGCGCCTCGGCGTCGCCCGGGACACCGCCGCGGTGCGGCACCTGGTGACGTTCCTCGTCGTCACGGTCGCGACGGTGCTCGTCACGCGCTTCCTCCTCGCCGCGTCGGGGTACCCGCAGGTCGGCGGCGGGGACCTGCACGTCGCGCACGTGCTGTGGGGCGGGCTCGGGATGGCGCTCGCCGTGGTCGTGCTGCTGTCGTTCGTCGGCCCGGCGCTGCGCTCGCTCGGAGCGGTGCTCGGCGGCGTCGGGTTCGGCCTGTTCGTCGACGAGATCGGCAAGTTCGTCACGGCGGACAACGACTACTTCTACGAGCCGACGGCGGCGCTCATCTACGCGACCGTCGTCGTGCTCGTCCTCGTCGTGGAGGCCCTGCACGGCCGGCGTCGGCACCACCCGGCGGAGTACCTCGCGGTCGCGACGGACCGGGCCGTCGCCGGCGTCGCGGGCGGATTCACCGACGACGCGCGCGCCGAGGCCCGGGCGCTCGTCGAGCTCGGGCGCGGCGAGCCCGCGGCGGACGAGGTGGCGGTGCTCGTCGAGGCCGTGCCGCGCGACGACGTCGACGTGCCCGACCCGGTGCGCGCCCTCGTGCGGCGCGCGTCGTCGTGGTTCGCGGCCGCCCTCCAGCGGCGCTGGGCGGCCGTCGTCGTGGTGGTCCTCGTGCTCGGTACGGCGCTCGGGTCGCTCGCGGCCGGGCTGCGCGTGCTCGGCGGCGGCATCGACGTGCCCCGCTGGGTCGGCGTCGGGATCGTCGTGGGCGCGTCGGCGACGGTCGCGTGCGTCGTGGCGGGCGTCGTCGTCGCGCGCGGCGGGCGGGCCGAGGACCGCCGGGCCGGTGCCGTGTGGGTGCGGCGCGGCGTGCTCGTCTCGCTGCTGCTCACGCAGCTCCTCGTGTTTCGCGCGCTGCAGTGGGTCGGGGTCGCCGGGCTCACGGTCGACCTGCTCGTGCTCGCCGCGCTCGGCGCCGGCCTCGGAGGGGACGACGAGCGCCGCGGGACCGGGTGGCGGCCGGCGCGCCACTAGCTGCTCCGACATCTGGCGCACCAGGAGGGTCCGGCCTACCGTCGGCTCATGACGTACCTCGTCCAGGCCTTCGGGGCGATCCCGCGGCGGGCGCTCCGCCGCCGCAGGAGCTCGCGACGATGATCCGGCAGATCACCCGGCGGACCAGCACGATCGCGTCCGGTGCACCGGTCGAGGTGAGCCTGTGCAGCGACGCACCGCCGGAGACCGGGACCTGACCATGACCACCCCCGCCCCCGAGACCAGCAGTGCTCTGCCCACCGAGCTCGACGTCGACCTCGCCGTCATCGGGTTCGGCAAGGGCGGCAAGACCCTCGCCGCCGCCCTGGGTCGACGCGGTCAGCGCGTCGCCATGATCGAGCAGTCCGACCAGATGTACGGCGGCACGTGCATCAACATCGGCTGCGTCCCCACCAAGGCCCTCGTCTACGACGCCGAGACCCTGAGCGGCCCCGGACCCGGGCGCTACCAGCAGGCCGCGCGCCGCACCGCCGACCTCACCGCACTGCTGCGCGGCAAGAACTTCTCGATGCTCGACACCCTCGACGCCGTCACCGTGATCACCGGCACGGCGCGTTTCGCCGACCCGCACACCCTCACGGTGCGCGCCGGCGGCGACACCCTGCGCGTGACGGCGAGGACGATCGTCATCAACACCGGAGCGGACCCGGTCCTGCCCTCCGTCCCCGGGCTGCGCGACAGCTCCCACCTCGTCACCAGCACGCAGCTGCTCGCGCGACCCGAACGACCCGACGACCTCGTGGTGATCGGTGGCGGCTACGTCGCCGTCGAGTTCGCCTCGATGCACGCCGCGTTCGGTACCCGCGTCACGCTCCTCGAGCGCGGACCCCGGATCCTGCGCAGCGAGGACGACGACATCGCCGCCGCGGCCACCGAGATCCTCACGACCGCGGGCGTCACCGTCCACACCGGCGTCGTCGTCACCGACGTCAAGGACGACCACGCCGCGTCCGTCGTCACCTTCACCGACCCGGCCGGCGTCGAGCGGACGGTGCGCGCCGACACCGTCCTGGCCGCACTCGGGCGCCGCCCGCACACGGCCGACCTCGGCCTCGACGCGGTCGGCATCCAGACCGATGCGAACGGCGCGGTGGTCGTCGACGAGCACCTGCGCACCACCCAGCCCCACGTCTACGCGGTCGGCGACGTCAACGGCGGCCCTCAGTTCACCTACATCTCCCTCGACGACTACCGCATCGTCCTCGACGACCTCACCGGCGCCGGGCGACGCACCACGACCGACCGTCGAGCCGTCGCGTTCGCCCTCTTCATGACCCCGCCCCTGGCCCGCGTGGGGCTCACCGAGACCGAGGCCCGTGCGACCGGCCGCCCCCTGCGCATCGCCACCCGCAACGTCGCCGACATGGCCACCGTGCCCCGCGCACGCATCGTGCACGACCCGCGCGGCGTCATGAAAGCCGTCGTCGACGCCGAGACCGACCGGGTCCTCGGCGTCACCATGCTCAGCCACGACTCGCACGAGACGATCAACACCGTGGCTCTCGCCATGCGCCACGGCATCACCGCCAGCCGGCTGCGCGACGAGATCTACACCCACCCGTCCATGACCGAAGCCCTCAACGACCTGTTCGCCAACCTTCACCCGGCCGAGGGCTGACCGAGGCTGTGCGGCTTCGAGAGAAGCCGCCATGGGGACGTCCGGCCTCGACGGGGCACGCGCGGGCGGCGACGGGACCGGCTCAGGCGGCCGGGACGGGTGCGGGGCGCAGGAGCGCGGCGAGGCGGCGGACCTCGCCGAGCAGGCGCGCCGCGGCGCGGGCGAGGGTGCCGTCGTCGTGGACGCGGCCGTCCTCGCCGAGCCAGCGGCGCAGGTGCACGGTCACCGCGGCCCCGACCGGGAGCATGCCGAGCGCGACGACGACGGGCGTGATCGCCTCGACGGCGCGCATCCCGCCCGACGACATCCCGTACGACACGAAGCCCACCGGCTTGTCGCGCCACTCGTCGGCCAGGTAGTCGAGCGCGTTCTTCAGCGGGGCCGTGTACCCGCGGTTGTACTCCGGCATGACGAGCACGACGGCGTCCGCCGCGTCCACGCGCGCGCTCCACGCGAGCGTGTGGGCGTGCACGTAGCCCCCGGAGTGTGCGTCCACGGGCTCGTCGAGGAACGGCAGGGCGATCTCGGCGAGGTCCGCGACGTCGACCTCGAGGTCCGGGTCGGCGGGCACCTGCGCGAGGAACCAGTCGGCCACGGCCGGGCCGACGCGCGTGGGGCGGGTGCTGGCGACGACGACGAGCAGCTTCACGAGGGGTCTCCTGAGGGGGTGGGGACGGAACCGGCGCGGTCCGCGGAGTGCGGCGCCCGGACGGTGAACAGGGCGAGGAACGGCTGGACGAGCGGTCCGACCGCGAGGGCGTAGACGACGCTCCCGACGCCGACCGTGCCGCCGAGCACGAGCCCGACACCGAGGACGGCGAGCTCGACAGTGAGGCGCGACCAGCCCAGCGGCCAGCCGCGCGCCGCGAGCCCGGTCATGAGCCCGTCGCGCGGCCCGGGCCCGTACCCGGCGCCGATGTACAGGCCCGTCGCGGCGGCGTTGAGCACGACGCCGAGGACGAGCAGGCCGATGCGCGGCGCGAGCGCGTCGACCGGGGGCAGGACGGCGAGCGTGAGGTCGACGAAGACTCCGACGAGGACCACGTTGGCGACGGTGCCCAGCCCCGGCCGCTGGCGCAGCGGGACCCAGAGCGCCAGCACGACGACGCTCGCGAGGATGACGACGACGCCGAGCGGGAGGCCGGTCGCGCGCGCCACGCCCTGGTGCAGCACGTCCCACGGGAACAGGCCCAGCTCGGCACGCACGAGCAGCGCGATGCTCGCGCCGAAGAGCGCGAGCCCGGCCACGAGCTGGACGATGCGCCGTGTCGTTGACATGTCATCGATCCAAGCACGGGACTCGATGACATGTCAACGAGTGTGGGATGCTGGTCCCATGACCGACGCCGCACCGCCCCGCTGGCTCACGCCCGACGAGGAGCGCGCCTGGCGCGCCTACCGCCGCATGCAGACCGTGCTGCCCGTCGCGCTCGCCCGCGACCTCGCGCGCGACTCCGGGCTGTCCGACCCCGACTACGACGTCCTGTCGACGCTCTCCGAGCAGCCCGACCACCGGTGGCAGCTCCGCGAGCTCGCCGCGCGCATGCTCTGGTCGCGCAGCCGGCTCTCGCACCACCTCGCACGCATGGAGACGCGCGGGCTCGTCACGCGCGAGCCCGACCCGGGCGACGGGCGCAACGCCGTCGTCGTGCTCACCGACCACGGGTTCGCGACGCTCGAGGCCGCCGCCCCCGCGCACGTCGAGTCCGTGCGCCGCCACCTCGTCGACCTCGCGACGCCCGACGAGCTCGCGGCGCTCGCAGCCCTCGCCGAGCGCGTCGTCGCCGAGGTGGGCGACCTCACGTAGCGGCGTCCGTCGCGGGTCGCGACCCGGGCCGCGGCTAGGCTGCCGCGATGACCGACGTCCCGCTCGCCGCCAGCCACGACGCCTTCCCGAACCACGTCTTCGACGCGTTCGGCGTCCCACCGGCCCTGCTCGACGAACGCCTCGGCGGCTCGGTCATGGTCGTGGTCAAGCGACCGACGGGCGGCCCGACCACGCTGCTCACGGCCGGGGTCTCACGGCTCCCCGTCGACGCGGGTCCGCCCGTGGAGCTCGCCGTCGAGGTGGCCGAGGGACAGGAGGGGGCCGGGCTGGTCGCGCTGCGGATCGTGTGCGACGACGTCGCGGTCAACCGCCGCACCCCGCCGCTCGGGACGCCGTGGCGCAACGGCGACCCCTTCCTCACGGGGACGCGGATCTCCGCGATCGTCGCGACGGGCTCGCGCTGGGGCACCGAGCTGGACGACGTGCGCGACGCGGACGGCGCGGTGGTCGGTCACGTGCGCACCCTGCGGCTGCTCACCGACGCGGAGGCGCAGGTCGTCGCGGACGCCGGCTGGGCGGGCCTCGTCGAGTCGGCCGGGTCCGTCGACGCGCTGCTCGACGTCACCCGGCCCTGACCGGGACGGAGGGCTCGTCCGGGTCAGACGCCGGTGCCGCAGCCGCTCGTCCGCCGGGCCCGAGCCCGGGCGGGGCGGACGGTCGCCGTGGTCGCGGGGCCGCCGTCGCCATCGCCCGAGCGCGGGTCCGGGCCGTTCAGCACGCCGGCACCGAGTGCACGACCTCCTCGACGGTCTCGCGGACCCCGCCCCCGGAGGCGCGGGCCGTGACCGTCACCGTGGTGTCGTCGGCGGGCTCGGCGCGCACGGGGAACGCCTGGTAGGCGCTCGCCCCGGGAGCGACGCCCGCGAACGACCGCGACCCGTACGCGGTCGCGACGTCGACGTCGAGCGCGACGTCCGCGTCGTTGGTCACGCGCACGGCGAGGTAGGGCGTGCCGGCGAGGCAGCGCTCGCGGACGTCGGTCGTGACCGCCGGGCCCGCGGGGACGAGGCGCTCGACCGGGATCGAGGCGGCGATGGCCTCCTGGCCCGCGACGTTCGCGTGCACGCCGTCGCCCGTGTCGTACGGCGGGTAGATCGAATTCGGGTTCGCCGGGTCCCGCAGGACGGCGTCGAAGTCGAAGACGGCGTCGCACGTGCCGCTGCAGTTCCCGCCCTCGCGGACGAACGCGTTGACGACGGCGCGGCGCTGGTTCTGCAGCGCGGTGTACCCGGGACGGGGCGTGATGGGCGTGACGTACACCTCGATCCCGGCGGCGCGCAGGCGCTCGAAGATCTGCCGGTAGCTCGCGAGGATCGTCTCGTCGGTGCAGCCGTTCGCGAGGTCGTTGGTGCCGTAGTAGAAGATCACGCCGGTGACGCCGTGGAGGGCGAGGACGTCGCGCTCCAGACGCGAGACGCCGTCCAGGCCGCCCCCGCCGCACACGGGCGAGCTCGTGGTGCCGCTGATGCCCTCGTTGACGACCGCGACCTGCTGCGACGCGGGCAGCTCGGCGACGACGCGGCGCGCGAGCTCGTCGGTCCAGCGCCGGTCCTGCCCGAACGCGTCGCAGCCGGGGCCGCAGTTCTCGCTGCCCACGCCGTCGACGACCGAGCTCCCGTACGCGACGACCGTGCCCGCGAGGTCGGTGTTGTAGACGTCCACGGCGCTGACGAAGTACGTCCACGGCAGGTTCTCCGTGAAGGACGCCCCGGACACCGAGCCGTTGAGGTTCCCCGATCCGAGCGGGGCGCCGTAGTTGTTGCGGCCCGCGCGGTCGTGCAGGCTCGTCACGGTCGGGCGCGCGAGGTAGAAGGTCACGGCGAGCTCGTCCTGCGCGGCGGTGCCGATCGTGGTCGGGTCGCTCCAGACCTCGCCGCCCACGGGGATCGTCACGCTCCGCGCGCCGTCGAACGTGAGCACGCGGTCCGTCCCGGGGACGATCGCCGGGCCGCCGGCGCTCAGCGCCAGGTTGGTCTGGTCGATGACGACCGGTCCCGTCCCGAACTGGTTCTGCAGCCGGATCCGCACGGCGTCGCCGCCCTGGCTCAGGCGCGTCACCATGCGCAACGACTGGTTGTCGAAGTTCTTCGTGGACACACGCTGCTGCGACTGCGCCCAGCTCGTGAACCAGCCGTCGTCGTCGGCCTCGGCGGCGGGGAGCGCGAGGTCCTCGGCGGCGAGGGCCGGGGCGGCGAGCGCAGGGGCGGCGGGCGCGGGGCCGGAGCCGGCCGGTGCGGGGGCGGCGGCCGCGGCGGCCGTGCCGCCGAGCGCGAGGCTCGCCGCGGTCATCGCCGCGAGCGCGATCCGCCGGAGGCGGGACGACGTCGCCGTCCTGGTCGCGGGCCTGCGGGACATGAAGCCGTTGCTGGTCATCCGTACGTCTCCTCGGCGCTGAGGTGATAGCGGTGTCAGCGCGGACAGTACCACCCCGGTACGGAAAGCCGCTTTTCGGTCACGGCGGGTGGACGGACGCGCCGACGGCGACCGGCCCCGAGGGGACCGGCCGCCGTCGCGCGCGGGGACGCCCGAGTCAGCCGAGCGGGCCGTAGAGCGCCGGGCTCGTGCGGGCGTGCGTCGCCTGCTCGAGCGCGTACGCGAGCCCGAGCAGCGGACCCTCGTCGAAGTCGCGGCCGAGGAGCTCGAGGTTGACGCCGCCGCCCGTCACGGTGGCGTCGGACTCGACCGCCTGGCCGATCGGCACCGACACCGCGGGCAGGCCGGTGTTGGGGCTGAGCCGCAGGTTCGTGCCGATCGTGCCGTACGGGTTCGCGCTCGGGTAGACGAGCGCGTCGAGGTCGGCGTCGTCGAGCATCGCGGTGACGAGCTCCTTGCCCTCGGCGAGCACCTTCGTGTGGCTGCCCTCGGGCCCGGCCCACGCCTGGTACGTCTCCTCGGTGACCGCGTCGCGCGAGACGTAGGTGCTGCGGCGCGAGGGCACGTAGCGCCCGGACTCCACGATGCCCGCGAGCGAGCGGGCCTCGACCTGCGGGGCGAGGTGCGCGGCCACGTACGCGTCGAGGTCGTGCTTGAACTCGTTCGTCGAGCCCGAGCCCTCGTTCAGCACGCTCGCGAAGCCGTTCGGCAGCACGGGCGACCACGTCGTGGGCGGCGTGACCTCGACGACGGTCGCGCCGAGCCGCTCGAGCGTCGCGCGGGTCTCCTCCCACAGCCGGCGCGTGGTCGTGTTCGTGCCGATCATCGACGGGACGTAGCCGATCCGCGCGCCGTCGAGCGCGCCGGCGTCGAGGTACTGCGTGTACGAGGCCGGGACCCTGCCCTCCTGACGCGACGTCACCGGGTCCGCGGCGTCGACGCCCGCGACCGCGTCGAGCGCGACGGCCGCGTCGAGGACGCTGCGCGCCATCGGTCCGCCCGTGTCCTGGCTGAGCGCGAGCGGGATGATCCCGTCCCGGCTCGCGAGCCCGACCGTCGGTCGGACGCCGACGAGCTGGTTGTACGACGACGGCACGCGGATCGAGCCGCCGGTGTCCGTGCCGAGGCCCAGGCCCGCGAGGTTGGCCGCGATCGCCGCGCCCGTCCCGCCGCTCGACCCGCCGGCCGTGCGGCTCGTGACGTAGGGGCTTGCGACGAGCGTGCTCGTCCCGGCCGCCTGGAACGCGGAGTGCTCGGACACGAAGCCGAACGCGAACTCGTCCAGGCTGGCCTTCGCGAGGATGACCGCGCCGTCGGCGCGCAGGCCCTCGACCATCGCGGCGTCGGTCGCGGTCTGGTTCGCGTCCCAGCACCCGCAGCCGCCCGTCGTGGGCATGTCGCTCGTGTCGTAGTTGTCCTTGACCGCGACGGGCACGCCGAGCAGCAGGCTCGTCATGCCGTCGCTCGCGCGCACCGCGTCGGCGCGCGCGGCGGCCTCCAGCGCGACGTCGCTCGTCGTGATGATCGAGTGCAGCGGCCGACCGCCCGCGCCCGGGTCCACGAGCGTCGCGTCGTACGCCGCGATCCGGTCGAGGTACGCCTGCGTGATCTCGACCGACGTCGTCGTGCCCGCGTTCATCGCGGCCTGCATGTCGAGGACGGACGCCTCGACGAGCTCGAACGGGCCGTCGTCGTACACCATGCGCTGCGAGACCGCGGCGAGGTCGGCGACCGTGATCGTGCCGTCGTCGTCCGCGTCGGCGGCCGCGACGTCGTCCCAGCCCGCGTCGCCGGACGTGGCGCCGAGCGCCGCGGCGACGACGTCGAGGTCGGCCGTGGTGACCTGCGCGTCACCCGTGAGGTCGAGCTCGGTCCAGTAGGGCGCGAGGAGCGGCGCGGTCCGCGGCTCCGGGGCCGCGGTCGCGGCGGGCGCGCTCACGGCGCCGAGCACGAGACCGCCGATCGTCAGGGCGGCGAGCCCGCCCGTGGCGGCGCGCCGGTGGGTGGTGGTCACGGACGACTCCTTCGAGGTGACGGGCGCGCGGTGCGCGCGCGTGAGGTCGGGGCGGGGGCCGGTCATCGCGTGGCCGCCCGCCGGCGCACGAGCAGGATCCCGGAACCCACGACGACCGCGAGCAGCGCGGCCCCGGCGAACCACGCGACGCTCGCGCCGGTCGTCGCGAGGGGCCCGGTGGAGCCGGACCCCGTCGGGGACGACGACGGGTCGGACGCGCCGTCGTCCCCGGGGCTCGGGGTGCCGCCGTCGTCGGCCGGGTCGCTCGGCTCGTCGGTCGGCTCGTCGGTGGGCGGGGCCGCGGCCGCGGTGACGGTCGTCGTGCCGGTCGCCGCGTCCGTGAGGGTCACCGTGGCGGAGTCCGCGCCGACGAGCGTGGCCGCGGGCACGGCGAACGTCGCGACGCCGTCGGAGACCGCCGTGAACGTCAGGGTCGCGAGGGTGACGTCGCCCTCGAGCCCGGGCGACGTGCCCAGGCGCGTGTGCGCGACGGTGACCGTGCCGGCGGCGTCGTCGGTCACGTCGGCGAAGCCGCCGTCGGGCGTGACCACCGAGTCGTCGACGAGCGCGACGAGCGCCGGGTCGTAGGCGACGGCCACGTCGTACGCGTACAGGTCGACGGCGCCGGTCGCGGCGACCGTGACCGTGACCTCCGCGCCGACCTCGACGGAGGCCGGTGTGCCGAGCGTGACCGCGGTGACGGACGGGGCGGCGTGCGCGGGGGCGGCGAGCGCCGCCGCAGCCAGCGCGAGGCCGCCCACGAGCGCCGCGCGCGGGCGCAGCCGTCGGCGGGGGACGGGACGGGTCATGGGGCGGTCCTTCCTCGCGGCGCGTCCGTGGGACGGTGCCGCCGGTCGTGCTGATCGGGCCCCCTGCCGCCAGCGATGCTCACAAGACCCTGTTTCCCCGTCGTTTCACGACGGTTAGCACGAGCAACGACCCGGGTCTCGGTCCGGTCACGATCTGAGGCCGACGCACCTCACCCGCCGCGGGTGCCTGCGCCGCGCACCCGGTGACCCGGAGCGCCCGGTCTGCGACCATCGCCCTATGGCCGGCGAGGGGTGGAGCTCCCGCCACGTCGTGGTGGAGGGCCGCGAGGTGTTCGTGCGCACGGGCCCCGAGGTGCCTGGCGCGCCGCCGCTCGTGCACGTGCACGGCTTCGCGATCTCGGGGACCTACCTCCTGCCCACCGCCGAACGCCTCGCGCACCGCGCGACAGCCGTCGTGCCCGACCTCCCGGGCTACGGGCGCAGCGAGGAGTGGGGTCACCCGCTCGGGATCCCCGCCCTCGCGTGGGCGCTGCGCTCGACGCTCGACGCGCTCGAGCTCGACCGCGTCGTCCTCGTCGGCAACTCCATGGGCGGCCCGATCAGCCTCGAGGTCGCGCACGCCGCGCCCGAGCGCGTCGCCGGGGTCGTGCTCGCCTCGCCCGCCGGGGGCGTGCACAACCAGCCGTTCGCCCGGGCGGTCGCGCAGCTCGCGCGCGACGCCGTGCGCGAGAGCCCCCGCATGGCCCGCGTCGCGGTGCCCGACTACGTGCGGTTCGGCCCGATCAACGCCCTGCAGCTCTTCGCGGAGCTGGCCCGGTTCCCCTCGCTCGAGCGCGTGCTGCGCGTCCCCGTGCCGACGCTCGCCGTGATCGGCACGCAGGACCCGCTCATGCCACCGCCGTGGCGCGTGCGCGAGGTCGGTTCGCTCGCGCCCCCGCACGTGACCGTCGTCGCGATCGACGGCGCCGCGCACGCCATGAACTTCAGCCACCCCGGCGAGCTCGCGCACGTCGTCGGGTGCTGGCTCGACGGCCGTCCGATCACCGACGACCCCGACGAGCCCGGCACCGCGCGCGTGCTCCAGGTCGCCCGGGGTGCCGGCCCCGTCTCCTGAGCGTCGCGTGGGCACCGTCGGCCGGCCCGTGGACGTGCCCCTCACCTGGGCCCAGGCCCTCGCCTGGCGCGCACGACGGCACCTGCTCGACCCGGTCGGCGACGACCCGGCCGACCGCGTCGTCGCGCGGCTCGGCGCGGTCCCGGCGGCCTCCGACGACGCGGCCGAGCTCGCCGTCCGCGTGCGGCAGCGCACGTCCGAGCCGGGCGAGGTCGGGCGGGCGCTCGCCGAGGGGCGTCTCGTGCGCACCTACGCGTTCCGCGGCGCGACGCACCTGCTGACGCCCGCGGACGGCGGAGCGTACCTCGCGCTGCGCCGCGCGGGCCGCATGTGGGAGCGCGCGTCCTGGCGCACCTCCTACCGTCTCGAACCCGACGACTGGCCCGACCTGCGCGCCGTCGTGCGCGAGGCGCTCGCGGACGGCCCCCTCACCCGGTCCGAGCTCGGCGACGCGGTCGCGGCGCACGACCGGTTCGCGCACCTGCGGCCGTGGTTCGGCGACGGCACGGACACGCTGCTCAAGCCGCTCACCTGGTTCGGGGACATGTGCTTCGCGCCCGCCGGCGACGGCCGGACCGCGTTCCAGCGCGTCGACACGGACCCGCCGTGGGTCGACTGGCCGGACCTCGACGCCGCGGGCCGGCACGCCGTCCTCGCGTACCTCGGCACGTACGGCCCGGCGACGCCGGACCGCGTGCACTACTGGCTCGGCGAAGGACTGGGCGCCGGGCGAGCGCGCCTCGACCGGTGGCTCGCGGAGCTGCGCGAGGACGCGCTCGTGGAGGTCGACGTCGAGGGAGACGTCGCGCTCGTGCCCCGCGAGCACGCCGACGACCTCGCGGACGCGCGCCCGACCGACGCGGTGCGCCTGCTGCCCGCGTTCGACCAGTGGGTGCTCGGTCCCGGCACGGCGGACCCGCGCGTCGTCCCGGCTGCGCACCGCGGGATCGTGAGCCGCGGTGCGGCCGTCGTGACGGTGGGCGGCGTCGTCGCGGGCACGTGGAGGCTCACGGGCGACGACGTGCGCGTCACGTGGTTCGACGGCGCCGACGGTCCGCGGGACGCGCTCGCCGTCGAGGTCGCGCGGCTGGGCACGGTGCTGGGCCGGGACGTGCGTCCCGTGGTGGAGCGCTGACCCGGAGCGCGCCGACGGACGACGGCGTCAGGCGGCGAACGCGCCCGGCGTCGTGCCGAGCACGCGCCGGAAGTGCCGCGTGAGGTGCGCCTGGTCGTGGAAGCCCACCGCGGCGGCCGCCTCGGCGGGTGAGCGCCCCTGCAGGAGCAGGCGCCGCGCGTCGTCCACGCGGCGACCGGTGACGTAGCGGTGCGGCGGGATCCCGTACGTCTGCGAGAAGACCCGCACGAGGTGGCTCGGGTGCGCCCCGAGCACGCGGGCCGCCTCCTCGATCGTGAACGACTCGGCGAGGCGGTCGTCGAGGAGGGCGCGCAGCCGCCGTGCGAGCGGTGCGTCGCGCGCGGTCGAGGCGGGGGAGCCGAGGTGGGAGCGGACGACGTCGCGCAGCGTGAGGACGCCGCACTCCGCGGCCATCGCGTCCGCCGGGTGGTCGAGCGCGCCGTGGACGTCGGCGACGGCGGCGAGCGCGGCCGGGTCGCGCAGCAGCGGCCCCGCGACGGCGGCGTCCGCGGCGGGCGCGGGCAGCCACGTCGGGTCCAGGTACAGCACGCGCTTGCGGAACGGCCGTCCCCGGACGGCGGACCGGCCGTCGTGCGGCACGTGCGGCGGCAGGAGCGTGAGGGTCGCGGGCACGGCGTCGTGCGGCGCGCGGTCGAGGGCGTAGGTCACCGCGCCGTCGTCGACGAGCAGGACCGTCCAGGCGTCGTGCGTGTGCGCCGGGTAGGCGTGCCGCTCGAACGTCGCGTGGAGCACCTCGCGCACCAGCGGCACCTCCGGGCGCCAGGCCCGCACGGAGTCGGCCATGCAAGAAACGTACAAGACCCGCCGACGAGCCCGGCGAACACTGAGGTCATGGACCAGAACGACGCCCTCGCGCCCCCCCGTCCCCGACGCGCCGGGCGCGCCCGACGCGGCACCCGTGCGCTTCGACACGAAGATCGCCGTCGTGCTGCGCGACGACCTCCTGCCGTGGCAGGAGCTCAACGTCACGGCGTTCCTCGTGAGCGGCATCGCGACGAGCGCGCCCGGGCTCGTCGGGGAGGCGTACCGGGACGCGGACGGCACCGCGTACCTGCCCATGCTGCGCCAGCCCGTCGTCGTGCTCACCGCCTCGGCCGACGTGCTCGCGGCGGCACGCGTACGCGCGCTCGGGCGCGGCATCCCGCTCGTCGTGTACACGCGCGACCTGTTCGCGACCGGGCACGACGCCGCGAACCGCGCGGCGGTCGCCGCCGTGCGCGGCGACGACCTCGACCTCGTCGGCATCGGGCTGCGCGGGCCGCGCAACGCCGTCGACAAGGTCGTCAAGGGATCCCGCATGCACCCGTGAGGGAGGGAAGGCCCGTTCGTGCCGCCTCCGGCACCGGGGCCGACGGGCGGGGACACGAGTCGCGACGCTGCACTCGGCGTCGCTCCTTGCTCACAGTCCGGGCGAAGGTGTCAGCACGGCGAGGGATGAGCTGTCGCTTGAGGGTTGCCCGGGCGGTGTGACGAGAGGCACGTGCCTGAGGGGGCGACTCCGGTCGATGTCGTGCACCACATAGATGCATCATGTATCTATGCCTCGAACGACCAGCGGTTCTGCCACCGAGCAGGCGTACCGGCACGTGAAGTCCCTCGTCCTCGACGGGAGTCTGCCCGGCGGGTCCATGACGAGCGAGGGCGAGATCGCCGAGCAGCTCGGCGTGAGCCGCACTCCCGTCCGGGAGGCGTTCCTGCGCCTGGAGACCGAGGGCCTGCTGCGCCTCTACCCGAAGCGGGGCGCGCTCGTCGTGCCCGTCGCGCCGGGGGAGGCGGACGAGGTGCTCGACGCGCGCCTGCTCGTAGAGACCCACGCCGCCCAGGCCGTCGTGCGCCTGCCCGACGCCGAGCTCGCCACGCTCGTCGCGCTCCTGCGCGACCTCGTCACGGCCCAGGAGGCCGCGGTCGCCGACGGAGACGTCGCCGAGTACGCGACGCTCGACGCGCGCTTCCACCACGAGATCGTCGCCGCGGGCGGCAACGGACTGCTCAGCACGTTCTTCGTGAGCCTGCGCGAACGCCAGCAGCGCATGGTCGCGCACAGCGTCCGATGGGACCCGAGCCGTGCCGCGACGTTCGTCGCCGGGCACCGCGGCCTCGTCGACGCCCTCGAGGTCCGCGACACGCGCACGTACAAGCGCCGCATCCAGCGCCACCTCGAGGACGCGAGGGCGGGCCTGTGAGCGCGGCGACGACCACGGCGACCCAGGGCGAGGCCGCCGCGTCGGTGGCCGGGGCGCGGGCCGTCGTCGGGCGCCGGGCGTGGCTGCCCGTCGCGATGGTGATGTTCGCCGTCGCGTGGGGCGGCAACGAGTTCACGCCGCTGCTCGTCATGTACCGGGAGGTCGGCCACTTCTCCGCCGTGACCGTCGACGCGCTGCTCGCCGCGTACGTCCTCGGGATCGTGCCCGCGCTCCTGGTCGGCGGCCCGCTCTCGGACCGGTACGGCCGGCGCCCCCTGCTGCTGCCCGCCGCGCCCGTCGCGCTCGCCGGGTCGCTCGTGCTCGCGGCCGGGGAGTCGTCCGCCGCCCTCCTCGCCGCGGGGCGCGTGCTGTGCGGGGTCGCGCTCGGCCTCGTCATGGCCGTCGGGACCACGTGGATCACGGAGCTCACCGACGCCGCGGCGCGCACGTCCGGGACGTCCGACGGCGGCTCCGGCGCCCGGCGCGCCGGGCTGTCCCTCACGCTGGGCTTCCTCGTGGGGGCGGGCGTCGCGGCCGTCCTCGCGCAGTGGGCACCCGGGCCCACGCACACCGCCTACCTCCTGCACGCGGCCCTCGCCGCAGTCGCGGGGGTGTGGGTGCTGCGCGTGCCCGAGACGCGTCCCGCGCCCGACGCCGCCGCGCGCGGCCGGCTGCGCGACGACCTGCGCGTCCCGGCCGTCGCGCACCGGCGGTTCCTGCGCGTCGTCGTGCCCGTCGCGCCGTGGGTGTTCGGCTGCGCCGGGAGCGCGTACGCCGTGCTGCCCGGACTCGTGTCCGCCAGCGCCGGGGGAGCGCCCATCGCGTTCTCCGGGCTCATGACCGTGCTCGCCCTCGGCTGCGGCGTCGGCATCCAGGTGCTCGGCCGGCTCATCGACACCCGGCACAGCGCGCGGGCGTCCGTCGTCGCGATGACCATCGTCGTCGTCGGCATGGGACTCGGCGCCGTCGCCGCGGCACGGCTCGACCTCGTCACCGCGCTCCTCGCCGCGATGGTCCTCGGCGCCGGGTACGGGCTCGCGCTCGTCGCCGGGCTCAGCGAGGTCCAGCGCATCGCCACCCCCGACGACCTCGCCGGCCTCACCGCCGTCTACTACTCGCTCACGTACCTCGGGTTCTTCGTGCCCGTCGCGCTCGCCGCGCTGTCCGTGCGGTGGACGTACACCCAGATGTTCCTCGGCGGGCTCGGCGTCGCCGCGCTGTGCCTGGCCGTCGTCGCGCTCGCGTGGCGCGCCCACCTGCCGACGGGGGAGCGCGGCACCGAACCGGCGGCTCCCGCCGAGACCGACGGCACAGCCCCGACCGGGGCAAACGGTGCGCTGCGCGCGTCGCGGATGGGGTAGAGTATCCGAGGCTTCACGGGGCCAGGACACGCGGTGTTGTGCCGAGTGGGATGCCTTGTGACGTCGCCACGGGCTGTGGCGCAGCTTGGTAGCGCACCTGACTGGGGGTCAGGGGGTCGCAGGTTCAAATCCTGTCAGCCCGACAAACCGAAATGGGCCTCTGGCTTGCATCACTGCAGGCCAGGGGCCATTCTCATGGGTCGGGCCGGATCGGTGGCCGCAACCGAAAGGTGGCCCAGAATTGATCCAGGGACCAAAAAGGGACCAAGAACCCCGTCGCAGAGGCCGCTCGCGGCCCTACGCCACGCCCGCCCTGACGCCGGCGGTCCGAGGCGTGCTGATCCGGTTGGGCCGGGTCGCACACCTGCCTGGCATGAAGCACGACACCACGCCCGGCGGCGGGCTCGAGCCGCTCATGAGCATCGCGGACCTGTCGGAGTTCATCGCGGTCCCGATCAAGACGATCAAGGACTGGCGCACCAAGGGCGAGGGCCCGGCCGCCTACAAGATCGGCAACCACCTGCGCTACGACGCCGACGACGTGCGCGCCTGGCTGGCGTCCTGCCGGGAGCAGTCCGCAGGAATCCCCGCGATGAGCGGGAAGCGGTGATCGGCCATGGGACGACCCCGCACACCGATCGGCGCCTACGGCGGCGAGTACTTCGTCGACACCCCCAGCGGCAAGGTCCAGGCCCGCGTGCGCTACCGCGAGCAGGACGGCAGGGTCCGCACGATCAAGACCACCGGTCGCACGCGTGCCGAAGCCCTGAGGCTGCTGAAGAGGAAGATCGCGAACAACGAGACGGTCCGCGCCGGCGGAGAGGAGGACCTGACGGCCGACTCGCCGTTCGGTGACCTGGTCGACGCCTGGCTGGAGAGCCTGGACGACGCCGGCAAGCTCGCCGCATCGACCCGGTACCGGTACGAGCGGGACATGCGCACGCTCGTGCTGCCGGCGTTCGAGCACCTCGCACTGCGCGAGATCTCCGTGCGGCGGGTCGACAAGCTCCTCAAGCAGCTGCGCAAGCGCAGCTACGACCGGGCGCAGAAGGCCAAGGTTGTGCTCAACCTCGCGTTCAAGCTCGCGGTGCGGTGGGAGTGTCCCGCGTCAAGCTGCTGGCAGGTTTTGGGTCTCGGGAAAGTTGGGGGTCAGCGGGTCGGCCAGGCCCAGGTGGACCTCCAGGGGCCGGTTCCAGGCGATCGCCTCGTGCGGTCGCACGGTGTGAACCGTCACGGGTTCTCTGCCGCTTCCTTGTGATGAAGGATGGCGAGATGCCGAAGAAGTATGACCCCGAGGTCAAGGCTCGGGCGGTGCGGATGGTGCGTGAGCACATGGGCGACTACGGGTCGGTGACGGCGGCGTCGGTCGCGGTCGGCGCCCAGCTCGGGATCGCGCGGGAGTCGTTGCGCCGCTGGGTGGCGCAGGCCGACATCGACGACGGTGCCCGGCCTGGTATGACCAGTGCGGAGTCGGAGGAGATCCGCCGGCTCAAGGCGGAGAACAAGCGCCTGTCCGAGGCGAACGCGATTCTGCGTGCGGCCTCGATTTTCTTCGCGGGAGAGCTCGACTCCCGCGGCCGCTGATCATGGGGTTCATCGACCAGATGAGAGGCCAGGGCTTCGCGGTCGAGTCGGTCTGCACCGTCCTGCGTGAGCAGGGAGTGCAGGTCGCCGCGAGAACCTACCGGTCCTGGACGCTGGCGCCACCGGCAGCCCGGACGGTGTCCGATGCGGCGGTCGTCGACGCGATCCGTTCGCTGCGCGTAGACGCCCAGGGGCGGGCGACGCCGGAGTCGCTCTACGGGCGGCGCAAGACGACCGCGATGCTGCGCCGCCAGGGTCTGGTCGTGGCGCACTGCACGGTGGACCGGTTGATGCGTGAGCACGGCTGGAACGGGCTGCGACGCGGCCGGGCGCACCGCACCACGATCCGGGCCAAGGACGGGGTGCGGGCCGGGGACCTGCTCAACCGCGACTTCCGCGCGCCGGCGCCGAATCGGGTCTGGGTGGCCGACTTCACCTACGTCCGGACCTGGGCCGGGTTCGCCTACGTCGCGTTCGTCGTCGACGTGTTCGCCCAGCGCATCATCGGGTGGCACGCGATGAGCACCCGCCCGACCGACCTCGTCCTGGTCCCGCTGCGCATGGCCTGCTGGGCCCGTGACCAGCAGCAGCACCCCGTCGTCGCGGGGCAGTTGACGGCGCACTCGGACGCCGGGTCTCAATATGTGTCCGTGCGCTACACCGAGCACCTGGCACTGCAGGGCATCGCCGCGTCGATCGGCACCGTCGGGGACGCCTACGACAACTGCCTGATGGAGTCGATCATCGGGCTGTTCAAGAACGAGTGCATCAAACCCGGCCCCTTCACGACCGGGCCGCTGAAGAATCTGACCGACGTCGAGATGGCGACCATGGCCTGGGTCGACTGGTGGAACCACCGCCGACTGCACTCCACCCTCGCGATGCTCACCCCGGCCGAGGCCGAAGCAGCCCACTACGCTGCAACCACTGCCCTCCACCCGGAGCCGCAGCCAGCATGAAGACGGCACGAAACCCGTGACGGTTCAGTGTTGTACTCGGCCCGGTAGTCGTCGGCGTGCGCGA
>NZ_WMKA01000056.1 GCF_009711085.1 Cellulosimicrobium composti | reverse complement strand
GCCCGACCGGCCGGGCCGGGGCGGGCGCGCCGGGTCGCCGGACCGCGCGGCGGCCCGCAGCACCGCCTGCGTCACCGGTCCGCCACCGAGCACGCTCGCGGCGAGCGCCACGACCCACACGAGCGCGACCAGCACCACCGACACCGGGTCCGTCATCCCCTGCCCTCTCGTCGATCCTGCGGCGGCTCCCCCTGGAGCTCGCCGAGCAGCCGTGCGACGACGGGCCGCACCGCCGCCTCCTCGGGCCACAGCGCGGCGCGCAGCCGCTGGCTGACCGCCTGCTCGGACACCCCGAGCGCACGGGCCACATCCTTCTGCGTGCCGCCCACACGCGCGAGCGTGTCGACCGCCTCCCACCCCGGGTCCGTCCGCCGCTCGACCACGGCGGCCAGGAGCCGCAGCAGCGCCTCGACCTCGGCGGCGCGCTCCGGGGGCTCCCCGCGGACGGCGACGGGGGCCGTGGCGGCGCGGGACTTGGCCTGCTCGACGGCGTCGCGCGCCCGCACGAACGCCTCGCCCGACGCCTCGCGCGAGACGGCCGGGAGCGGCTCGTCGACGCCTCCCGCGCCGAGCCCGACGCTCCAGCCGCCGTCGCGCAGCAGGTCGAGCACGACGTCGACGACGGTGGCCGGGTCGTCGAGGACGCCCTGGACCTCGTCGCCCACCGTGCGGTCGAACGGGACGACGACGCCGGGGCGGTCGGCCAGGAGCGAGTCCAGGCGCGCGAGGACCTCGGGCACGCGGTCGGGGCGACCGGTGCTCCCTCGCTGGTCGACGGTGAGCACGAACACGCGATCAAGCCTACGCGCTGGATACCCGTCCATCAAGGGCACGGGCTTGATGAGAGCGGATCAAGGCTGCGTCGTCGTGCGGAGGCGCGCGGCGACCGCCTCGAGCGCGAGGCGGTACGAGTCGAAGCCGAACCCCGCGACGGTGCCGGTCGCGACCGCGCCGACGACCGAGTGCGCGCGGAACGCCTCGCGCGCCGCGGGGTTGCTCAGATGCACCTCGACGAGGAGGAGCCCCGACGTCGTGACCTGCGCCGCGGCGTCGCGCACCGCGTAGGAGTAGTGCGTGAACGCGGCGGGGTTGAGCACCACGTGGGCGCGCGCGTCCACGGCTTCGTGGAGCCACCCCACGAGCTCGGACTCGTCGTCGGTCTGGCGCACGTCGACCGCGAGGCCGAGGCCGCTCCCCCACGCGAGGGCCGACTCCTGGAGGTCGGCCATCGACGCGGAGCCGTAGATCTCCGGCTCGCGCACACCGAGCCGCCCGAGGTTGGGTCCGTTGAGGACCAGCACGCGTTCCATGGCGCCCGAGCCTAGCTGTGCCCCGGGTCGCGGCGCCGGACCCGCCCGTCCCGTGGCCGGCCCGCCCCGCGACCTCCTCGACGAGCGACCGGACGCGGCCTCGGGCAGGCTGACGACGTGAGCCGAACCGCGTCCCTCACCACCCCGGAGCCCGCCGCACCGGTCGCCGCACGCGCGAGGAGGTCGGGCCCACCGGCCCGCGCCCTCGGCCGTCGGCCGGTGCCCGTCGCAGGAGTCGCGCCGTGACCGCCCTGAGCGCCGGGAGCCGCCTCGCGGGCGGCTACCTGGACGCCCCGTTCGCCGCGCTCGCGCACCGCGGCTTCTCGCGACGCGGCCTCGAGAACTCGATGGCGGCGTTCGCGGCGGCCCGCGACCTCGGGCTGCACTACGTCGAGACGGACGCCCACGCCACGGCCGACGGCGTCGCCGTCGCGCTGCACGACGCGTCGCTGGACCGCACCACGGACGCGCACGGCCGCGTGGCCGACCTCCCGTGGCGCGCGGTCCGCGCCGCGCGGATCGGCGGCGAGGAGCCGGTCCCGGCGCTCGAGGACGTCCTCGGGACCTGGCCCGACCTGCGGGTCAACGTCGACGTGAAGTCGGCGGCGGCCGCCGAGCCCGTCGCCCGGGCGATCGAGCGCACGCGCGCGCACGACCGGGTCTGCGTCGCGTCGTTCTCGGCGTCCCGCCGCCTCGCGACGGTCGCCCGCCTGTCGCGGCCCGTCACGGTCTCCGGCGCGCGCGGCGCGGTGCTCGGCATGCTCGTCGCGGGTCGCGCACGGCTCGACGCGCTCGCGCGCCTCGCGACGCGCGGCGTCGACTGCCTCCAGGTGCCCGTGCGCGGCGGGTGGGTGCGCGTCGTCGACTCCGCGTTCGTCCGCGCGGCGCACCGCGCGGGCGTCGCGGTGCACGCGTGGACGGTGAACGACACCGCGACGATGCACCGGCTCCTCGACCTCGGCGTCGACGGGATCGTCACCGACCGCGCGGACCTCCTGCGCGACGTGCTGCTCGCGCGCGGGATGTGGTCGTGACCGCCCGCGGCACCCTCACCGCGTGAGGGTGCCCCGGCGGCTCAGAGCGTGACGGGGCCCCGCCCGACCGGGGCCTCCGCGGCGATCTCCGCGTAGGCGGCGGCGAGCAGCGTCGGGTCCGGCCCCTCGAGGCGCGTGGGGCGCGCGACGTCGTCGAGCACGACGAACCGCAGCAGGTCGCCGCGCGACTTCTTGTCGCGCCGCATCGCGGAGAGCAGCTGCTCCCACCGGTCGCCCCGGTAGGTCAGGGGCAGGCCGAGCGAGCCGAGGATCGCGCGGTGCCGCTCGACGACCGCGTCGTCGAGCTTCCCGGCGAGGCGCGACAGCTCCGCGGCGAACACCATGCCGACCGACACGGCCGCGCCGTGGCGCCACTGGTACCGCTCGGTGAGCTCGACCGCGTGGCCGAGCGTGTGGCCGTAGTTGAGGATCTCGCGCAGGCCGGACTCCTTGAGGTCCTCCCCCACGACCCGTGCCTTGACCGCGATCGAGCGCTCGACGAGCTCGGCCACGACGGCCCACGTCGCGTCCGTCGTGGGGCGCGTGCCCCACGCGCCGAGCACGTCCGCGTTCTCCTCGACGAGCTCGAGGATGCGCTCGTCCGCGATGAAGCCCGTCTTGACGACCTCCGCCATCCCGGCGACGAAGTCCCACCGCCCGAGCGACTCCAGCGCGGCGAGGTCGCACAGCACGCCCGCCGGAGGGTGGAACGACCCGACGAGGTTCTTGCCCTCCGCGGTGTTGATGCCGGTCTTGCCCCCCACGGCCGCGTCGACCATCGCGAGGAGCGTCGTCGGCACGTGCACGACGCGGATCCCGCGCAGCCACGTCGCGGCGACGAACCCGCCCAGGTCCGTCGTCGCGCCGCCGCCGACGGTGACGATCGCGTCCGAGCGCGTGAAGTCGGCCTGCCCGAGCACGCCCCACAGGAACGCCGCGACCTGGGCGGTCTTCGCCTCCTCGGCGTCCGGGACCTCCGCGACGAACGCCTCGTAGCCCGACGCCTTGAGGTCCTCGTGCACGACCTCGGCGGTCGCGGCGAGCGCGGCCGGGTGCACGACGAGCACGCGACGCACGCGGTCGCCGAGCATCGCGGGCAGCTCGCCGAGCAGGTGGCGCCCCACGACGACGTCGTAGGGCTGCTCCCCCGCGACCCGCACGCGCGTGGACGGTGCGGCGGCGGGGACGGGCTCGGGGGCGGGGGTCGTGTCGCTCACGCGTCCTCCTGGGTGTCCGGGGTGCCGGCGGCGTCGCGCTCGGCGAGGTGGCGGCGGATCTCCTGGGCGACCTGCGCCGGGGTGCGCGCGTCCGTGTGGACGCGCAGGGTCGCGACCCGCTCGTAGACGGGGCGCCGCTCATCCATGAGGGCGGCCCACCGCGCGCGGGGGTTGCCGAGGAGCAGGGGCCGCGACTGGTTGAGGCCGACGCGCGGCGCGGCGTGGGCGAGGCTCACGTCGAGGAACACGACCGTGCCGCCCGCCGCCGCGTACGCCGCGAGCGCGGCCTGCGTGTGCTCGTCGAGCACGGCCCCGCCGCCCAGGGCGAGCACGCCGTCGTGCGTGGCGAGCGCCGTCGTCACGGCCTCGCGCTCGAGCTCGCGGAAGTGCGGCTCGCCGTGGTCGACGAAGATCTCGGAGACCGGCTTGCCCGCCACGGTCTCGACGTCGGTGTCCGTGTCACGCTGCGCGAGCCCGAGCAGCTCGGCCAGGTGCCGCGAGACGGTCGACTTGCCGCTGCCGGGCGGGCCGACGAGGACGACGACCGGCCGCGTGCCGGCGGGGACGGGCGTCATCAGCGCTGCAGCTCCGGGATCGCGGCGAGGTAGGCCTCGGCGTTGCGCCGGACCTCGGCGACCGAGTCGCCCCCGAACTTCTCGATCGCCTGCTCCGCGAGCACGAGCGCGACCATCGCCTCGGCGACGACCGCGGCGGGCGGGACGGCGCACACGTCGGAGCGCTGGTGCTGGGCCTTGGCCTCCTCGCCCGTGACGACGTCGACCGTCGCGAGCGCGCGCGGCACGGTCGAGATCGGCTTCATCGCGGCGCGCACGCGCACGACCTCGCCGTTCGACATGCCGCCCTCGACGCCACCGGCGCGGTTGCTGCGGCGGTGGATCCGGCCGTCGGCGCCGCGCTCGATCTCGTCGTGCGCGGCCGAGCCGCGGCGGCGCGCGGTGCGGAAGCCGTCGCCGACCTCGACGCCCTTGATCGCCTGGATGCCCATGAGGACGGCGGCGAGCCGCGCGTCGAGCCGGCGGTCGCTCTGCGCGTACGTGCCGAGCCCGGACGGGACGCCGTACGCGAGCACCTCGACGACGCCGCCGAGCGTGTCGCCGGCCTTCTGGCAGTCGTCGATCTCGGCGACCATCGCGGCGGACGTCGCGGGGTCGAAGCAGCGCACGGGGTCCGCGTCGAGCGCCGCGACGTCGTCGGGGCCGGGCACCGGCGCGCCCTCGGGCACCTCGACGGGGCCGATCCCCACGACGTGCGAGACGAGCCGGACGCCGAGCGCCTGCTCGAGGAACTTCGCGGCCGCGGCGCCGAGCGCGACGCGCGTCGCGGTCTCGCGCGCCGAGGCGCGCTCCAGCACGGGGCGCGCATCCTCGAAGCCGTACTTGCGCATGCCCACGAGGTCGGCGTGACCGGGGCGGGGCCGCGTGAGGGGCCGGTTGCGCGCGATCTCGCGCACGTCGCCCGTGCCCGCGTCGACGAGCAGCGCCTCGGGCGGCACCGGGTCCGCCGACATGACGTCGACCCACTTGGGCCACTCGGAGTTCGCGATCTCGACCGCGAGGGGGCCGCCCTGCGTCACGCCGTGGCGCAGCCCGCCGAGGACGCGCAGCTCGTCCTGCTCGAACTTCTGGCGCGAGCCCCGCCCGTACCCGAGGCGGCGGCGCGCGAGGGCGGACCGCACGTCGTCCGTCGTGAGCTCGACGCCCGCGGGCAGCCCGTCGAGGATCCCGACCAGCGCCTCGCCGTGCGACTCACCCGATGTCAACCAACGCAGCATGATCGCCATCCTCCCACGTCGGCGGCCCCCTCCCGGTGGGCGCCCGCACTGCGGACCGGGCCCCCGCACGGGCGGCCGTGGTCCCCGTGGTCGGGGACGTGGCGCCGCGCCGCCTCGCGGTGACGCCGGTGCGGCGCGGGGCGCGGTGGCGCTGTGGACGACGGCGCCGCGACCTGGCGCCGGACCGCTACGGTGCCGCGCATGGTCGAGCAGGGGGACGGCACGACGGCCGGAGGACCGGGCGCGCCGTGGCGCACGCTCCGCGACCGCGTCGCGCACGAGGTCGGCGCCGCGGGGCCGCTCGCGCGCGGCACGGCGGTCGTCGCAGCGGTGGGTGCGGCATGGTGGTCGGGACCGGTGTGGGCGACGCCGGCCCTCGTGCTCGCCGCCGCGGCCGGCGGGCTCGTCGCGGTCGTCGACGCGCGCACGCACCGGCTTCCCGACGCCGTCGTGCTCCCGGCGTGGGCCGGCGTCGTGCTGCTGCTCGCCGTCGCGGCGGTCGCCACCGGGGACGGCGCGGGGCTCGTGCGCGCGCTCGCGGGTGGCGCGACCGGCTTCGCGGCCTACGCCGTGCTACGGCTCGCGTACCCGCCGGGGCTCGGGTTCGGCGACGTCAAGCTCGCGGGGCTCCTCGGCACGCCGCTCGGGTGGCTCGGATGGAGCGCCCTCGCGGTCGGGCTCGTGCTGCCGTTCTTGCTCGGCGGGCTCTGGGCTCTCGTGCTCGTGGCGGTCCGCCGGGCGCGACGCGACACAGCCGTGCCCTTCGGGCCGTCCATGGTGCTCGGGGCGGTGCTCGCCGTGGCGCTCGGCGGCGCGATACCCGGTGGCGCGGTACCCGGCAGCTGAGCCGCGAGACTCCCCCGGCGTCAGGCCGGGACGCCGAGCGCCGCGCCCAGGGCGCGGTCCATCGCGTCGAGCGGCGCGACCCGGCCCGTCATGAGGCGCACCTGCTCGGCCGCCTGGTGCAGGAGCATCCGCTCCCCGCCGACGACGGTCCCGCCCGCCCGGGCCCAGGCCGCGGACAGCGCGGTGGGGCGCGGGTCGTAGACGACGTCGAGCAGCACTCCCGCCAGGGCCGCGCCGGACGCGGTCACCGCGTCCGCGACGGGGTCGGCGGCGCGCGAGGGCAGCGTCGCGACGACGACGTCCGCCCCCGCGAGCCGCGCGGCGAGCGCGGGCGACGCGGGGTCGAGGACCTCGAAGCGCGGCTCGACACCCATGCGGTGCGCCGCGCGCTGGAGCGTGCCGGTGCGGCCGAGCGACCGCACGAGGACCGTCGGGTCGGTGCAGCCGAGCTGGGCGAGCGCCGCGAGCGTCGACGCGGCGGTCGCGCCCGCGCCGAGCACGACGGCGGTCCGCGCGTCCCGCTCCCCCAGCCCCTCCCGCAGGGCCGCGACGAGGCCGTGCACGTCGGTGTTCGTGCCGACGAAGGTCGGCCGCCGGCCGCCCGTCGGTTGTACGACGAGCGTGTTGACCGCGCCCACGACGTTCGCGAGCGGATCGACGTGGTCGAGCAGCGGGATCACCGCGTGCTTGAGCGGCATGGTCAGGCTCAGGCCCGCCCAGGACGCGTCGAGCCCGTTGACCAGCGCCGGGAGCTGCTCCTCCGTGGTGTCGATCGCGTCGTACGTCCAGCCCTCGAGGCCGAGCGCCGCGTACGCGGCGCGGTGCAGCACCGGGGACAACGAGTGGGCGACGGGGTGCCCGAGGACGGCCGCGCGGCGCGGCGAGCTCGTCGCGCTCACCCGCCGTTCTCCGCCTGCCATCGACGAAGCTCGGCGACGTTCGCCTCGTGCTCGTCCCACGTCACGGCGAACTTCGTCTCGCCCGTCTCGAGGTTGACGGCGGTCCAGAAGATCCAGTCACCCGGCTCGGGGTTGACGACGGCCGCCAACGAGTCCGGGCCCGGGCTCGCGATGGGCGTCGGCGGGAGACCCTTGTGGACGTAGGTGTTGTACGGGTTGTCCGGGTTGCGCGTGTCGTCGCGCGTCAACTCGGTCCCGGGCTTGTCCAGCCCGTAGGCCACCGCCGCGTCGATCTGGAGCGCCATGTCGGTCGCCAGTCGATTCTCGATGGCCCGCGCCATCTTGGGCCGGTCCGGGGCGTACTTCGCCTCGCGCTCGATGAGCGAGGCCTTGTTCAGCACCGACTCGCGGTCCGCCGGAGCCACTCCCAGCTCGTCGAGCTTCATCACCGTCTGCGAGACCATGTTCCGGATCACGCCCTGCGCGCTCACGTCTCCCGGCTCGAGGACGTACGTCGTCGGGTAGAGCCAGCCCTCGTAGTTCCCGTTCGCCTCGGCGGGCAGGCCCGTCGCCGCGGTGTCGGCCATGGCCGTCTCGAACTCGGCGACCGGGATGCCCGTGACCGAGGAGGCACGTTCGAGGACCTGCTTGACCGTGAAGCCCTCGGGGATCGTGATCTTGGTCTCGACGCGCGAGTCGTTCGCGACGAGGCGCGCGACGGCGTCCTTGGCGGACATGCCGAGGAGCAGCGTGTGGGTGCCGGGCTGGATCTTGCCGGCGTTCGGGTTCGCCTCGAACGCCTGGATGAACGCGGCCGAGCTCGCGACGACGCCCGCCTCCGTGAGCGCAGCACCCATGTCGCGACCCGTCGAGCCGGGCTCGATGACGACGTCGACCGGGTCGGTGCCCGGTCCCTCGAAGTCCTTGGCCTCGAGCGGGTTCGCGAAGCCGAACAGGCTCGACGCGTTGTTGAGCAGGAGGTACCCGGCACCGCCCACGACGAGGACGGAGACGAGCAGCACGACGAGCGCGCGGCGACGCCGGCGCTGGCGTCGCTTCTTCGCCGCCCGGCGGGCGCGCTGCTCCGCGCGCGACGAGCGCGCAGGCTGCTGCTCGCCCTGGACGGCGGGCCGATCGAACAGGTCGGTCACGGTCGGTGGTCTCCTGTCGGGTCTACAGGTTCTCCGGCGCGCACCCCCGCGCCCCGCTCGGCGTCGAGAGCGGATTGCAGAATGATAACGGCGGCGGCCTGGTCGACGACGCTCCGGTGCTTGCGCCCGGCGCGTCCCGACGCGTGCAGCGCCTGGTGCGCGCTGACGGTCGTCATCCGCTCGTCGACGAGGTGCACCGGCACCGGGGCGACGACGCGTGCCACCAGTTCAGCGTACGCCCGTGCGCTCTGGGCCGCGGCGCCCTCGCCCCCGGAGAGGTGGCGCGGGAGGCCGACGTAGACGACGCGCGCGCCGCGCTCGTCGACCTCGGCGGCGATCCGGGCGACGTCCGCCGGCACCGCGGCGCCCGTGCGGGTGTCCCGGGCGAGCGTCTCGACGGGTGTCGCGACGAGCCCGTCCGGGTCGCTCGCGGCGAGCCCGACGCGCACGCTCCCGACGTCGACGCCGAGGCGCGCCCCCCGCGGGAGGGGGGCGCGCCCGTCGTCGCCGGTGGTCGGGGGGACGCCCGTCACGCGGCCGCCGCGACGCCGTCGCGCACGCCCTGCAGCGCCGCGGGGAGCGCGGACGCGTCCGTGCCGCCGCCCTGCGCCATGTCGTCCTTGCCACCGCCGCCGCCGCCGAGCGTCTGGGCGGCAGCCTTGGCGAGCACCCCGGCGCGCAGCCCCGCCGCGCGGGCGGAGGCGTTCGTCACGACGACGACCTGCGGGCGACCCTTGGCGACGCCGCCGACGGCCACGACCGTGGGGTCGGCCTCGCCGAGACGGCCGCGGACGTCGAGCGCGAGGGCGCGCAGGTCGTCCGCGGAGGCGACCTCGCCGGCGTCGTGCACGACGACGCGCGTGCCGCCGACGAGCTCCGCGCCCGCCGCGAGCGTGCCCGCGACCGCGAGCAGCTGGGCCTGGCGGAGCTGCGCGAGCTCCTTCTCCGCGTCGCGCAGGCGCGACACGAGCGCGCTCACGCGGTCGGGGAGCTCGTCGGTGCGCACGTTGAGCAGGCCGGTGAGCTGGCCCACGAGCGCGTGCTCCTTGGCCTGGAAGCCGTACGCTCCGTCGCCGACGAGCGCGTCGACGCGGCGCACGCCCGAGCCGATCGAGGACTCGCCGAGCAGCGTCACGAGGCCGAGCTGGCCCGTGCGCTGCACGTGCGTGCCCGCGCAGAGCTCGCGCGACCAGTCGCCGCCGATCGACACGACGCGCACGACGTCGCCGTACTTCTCGCCGAACAGCGCCATGGCCCCCATGGCGCGCGCCTCGGCGATCGGCATGAGCTGGTCCGTGACCTCGAGGTTCTCCTGGAGCTGGGTGTTGACCCGCTCCTCGATCTCCGAGAGCGCGCCCGAGGGCACGGCGGACGAGCGGCGGAAGTCGAAGCGGATGCGGCTGGGCGCGTTCTCGGACCCGGCCTGGGTCGCGTCCTTGCCGAGCGACTCCTGGAGCGCCTTGTGGATCATGTGCGTCGCCGAGTGGGCGCGGCTGATCGCCTTGCGGCGGTCCCGGTCGATCGTCGCGGTCCCGGGGTCGCCGAGCGCCGCGGTGCCCTCGACGAGGCGGCCGCGGTGCACGGACAGGCCCTTGATCGGGCGCTGGACGTCGTCGACCTCGATGGTCGCCCCGCTGTCGAGCACGATCGTGCCGTGGTCGGCGAGCTGGCCGCCGGCCTCGGCGTAGAACGGCGTGCGGTCGAGCACGACCTCGACGTCGGCGGGGGCCGTCGCCGCGGGCGCGGGCACGCCGTCGACGAGCAGGCCCTCGACGCGCACGGACGCCGACGACTCGGTGTACCCGAGGAACTCGACGGGAGCCGCGAGCCCGGACGCGAGCGACTCGTACGCCGCCGTGTCCACGCCGCCCGAGCGCTTCGCGAGCGCGTCGGCGCGCGCACGCTGGCGCTGCTCGGTCATGAGCGCGCGGAACGCCTTCTCGTCGACCTGGACGCCCTGCTCGGCGGCCATCTCGAGCGTGAGGTCGATCGGGAAGCCGTACGTGTCGTGGAGCGCGAACGCCTGGTCGCCGCCCAGCACCGGCGTGCTGCCGGAGCCGGCCGCGGCCTTGGCCCTGGACACGGCGGTGTCGAGGATCGTCGTCCCGGCCGTGAGCGTGCGGCGGAACGCGTCCTCCTCCGTGTAGGCGACGTCGGAGATGCGCGCGAAGTCGGTCGCGACCTCCGGGTACGACGGCGCCATGGCGTCGCGGCTCACGGGCAGCAGCGCGGGCATCGCGCGGTCCTCGACGCCCAGCAGACGCATCGCGCGCACCGAGCGGCGCAGGAGGCGACGCAGCACGTAGCCGCGGCCCTCGTTCGAGGGGCGCACGCCGTCGCTCATGATCATGAGCGCCGAGCGCACGTGGTCCGCGACGACGCGCATGCGCACGTCGTCCTCGTGGTTCGCGCCGTACCGCCGGCCCGAGAGCTCCTCGGCCGCGGCGATGACGGGGAACACCTCGTCGATCTCGTAGAGGTTGTCCTTGCCCTGGAGCAGGTACGCGACGCGCTCCAGGCCCATGCCCGTGTCGATGTTCTTGCGCGCGAGCTCGGAGACGATGCGGAAGTCCTCCTTGGACTTCACGTCGTCGATCGCGTACTGCATGAACACGAGGTTCCAGATCTCGAGGTAGCGGTCCTCGTCGACGACGGGCCCGCCCTCGCGGCCGAACTCGGGGCCGCGGTCGATGTAGATCTCCGAGCACGGGCCGGCGGGGCCGGGCTGGCCGGTCGACCAGTAGTTGTCCTTCTTGCCGCGCGCCTGGATGCGCTCGTCGGGCAGGCCGGCGATGCGCTTCCACAGCTGCCGCGCCTCGTCGTCGTCGTGGTAGACGGTGACCCAGACGCTCTCCGGGTCGAACCCGTACTTGCCCTCCTCGCGCGAGCCCGTGACGAGGTCCCAGGCGTAGGTGATCGCGCCTTCCTTGAAGTAGTCCCCGAACGAGAAGTTGCCGTTCATCTGGAAGAACGTGCCGTGGCGGGTCGTCTTGCCGACCTCGTCGATGTCGAGCGTGCGCACGCACTTCTGGACGCTCGTCGCGCGGTCCCACGGCGGCGTCTGCTCGCCCGTCATGTACGGGATGAACGGGACCATGCCCGCGATGGTGAACAGCGTGGACGGGTCCGGGGAGACGAGCGACGCCGACGGCACGACGGTGTGGTCGCGGTCGGCGAAGTAGTCGAGCCAGCGCTTGCGGATCTCGGCGGTGCGCATGATGTCCTTCGGGGGCAGTCGGTGGGTCGTGCGGGGGTCGTGCGGTGGGGCTCGCGGCGCGGGGCGCCGCGTCCTAGAAGGAGTAACCGAGGAGGTCCTCGACGTCGTCCGTGTCGTCGGTGGGTGCCGCTGCGGCGGACGGTCGCGCGTGGCGGCCGGCCGCCCGGCGCGCTCGCACCGCCTCGGGGTCCTCCTGGCCCTCGGCGAGGAGCGCCGCCATGAGCTCCTGCTCGCGCGCGTCGCGCGCCGCGGCGAACTCGACGCGGAAGTCGCGGGCGATCTCGACGACGCGCTCGCCGAGGCCGTTGACCTGCTCGGTCGCCTGGTCCACGAGCGACGCGGGGGCGAGGCGCGCGAGGATCCGCCGGCCGCGGACGACGACCACCACGGTGATCGCGACCCCGACGCCGACCCAGAGCACGCGGCGCATCAGCGCCGACCCCCCTCACGGCCCGAGGACCGGCCGCGGCCGAACGAGCGCGCGGCGGCCTGCCGCACGCCGTAGGTGAACGCGGCGACCTTGACGAGCGGCGCGCCGAACGTCGCGGCGTACAGGCCGGTGAGCGCGGAGACGTTCTCGCTCACCTGCGCGGCCGACGTCGTGATGGTGTCCACCTTGACGAGCTGGCTGTTCGTCGTGGCCACGGTCGAGGCGGCCTCGTCGAGGATCGGGACGGAGTGGTCCGTGACCTCCTTGATGCTCGCGCGCGCCTCGTCGAGCACGCGGCCGAGCTTGAGGAGCGGCACCGCGAGCAGACCGACGAGCAGCACGAACGCGACGGCTGCGATGAGGCCGGCCACATCTCCCAGGGACATTCTTCCTCCAGTGCCTGTCACGGTGCCTTGTCCGGGCCCGCCCGACGCGCGCCCCGGGCGGGTCGCCGCGGGGTCCTCGCGGACGACGCGCGGCTCCGCGAAACACTACCCGCACCAGGGCGGGGACCGGCGTCCGGCACGGCGCGACGGGTCGACGCGGACGAGTCCGCAAGGATCGGTGCAGCGCCCGGACGCACGAACGCCTCGCTCGCCGACGAAGCGGGGAGCGAGGCGTCCGGAGCGGGACTCAGCGAGCGTAGTACTCGACGACGAGCTGGACCTCGCACTGCACGGGGACCTCGGCGCGCTTCGGGCGACGCGTGAGGACCGCGCTCAGCTTCTCGAGCTGGACGTCCAGGTAGCCCGGGACGGCGGGGAGGACGTCGCGGTGCGCGCCCGCGGCGGCGACCTGGAACGGCGTCGTCGCCTGGCTCTTCGGCTTGACCTGGAGGGTCTGGCCGGGCTTCACGCGGAACGACGGGCGGTCGACGATCTTGCCGTCGACGAGGATGTGGCGGTGCGTGACCGCCTGGCGCGCCTGCAGGATGGTGCGGGCGAAGCCGGCGCGCAGCACGAGCGCGTCGAGACGGGTCTCGAGGTTCTCGACGAGCGCCTCACCGGTCAGACCCTTGTCCTTGCGGGCCTCCTCGTACGCACGCGCGAGCTGCTTCTCGCGGAGCATGTACTGGGCGCGCAGACGCTGCTTCTCGCGCAGACGGACCGCGTAGTCGGACTCGGTGCGGCGGCGGGCCCGGCCGTGCTCACCCGGGGGGTACGGGCGCTTCTCGAAGTGCTTGACGGCCTTCGGGGTGAGGGCGATGCCCAGGGCGCGGCTCAGGCGGACCTGGCGGCGCGAGCGCTTGACAGACGTCACAGCGTTCTCTCATTCCTGTCGTGTGTGTACTGACGTCACACCTGGTCCCGAGGAGCCGGGTCCGGGTGCGGGACCAGCCGATGGACCGCGCGTCTCTCCGCCGGAGAGGTACGGGTCGGGGCCGAGGTCCCAGGTGGTCGCCGTGCAGGCAACCTGAGAAGTCTACCGCACCACCGGAGCCGCCGGGTCCGGTCGGTCGCGCGGTCGGTCGCGCGGGCGGGCCGGGGTCGCGCCCGACCGTCCGGACCGCGCGTGCGCCCTACGGTCGTGAGCCGTCCGCGCCGCCGGGCGCGAGGATGTCCCGGATGCGCCCCAGCCGGTCGGCGACCTGCCGCTCGTACCCGCGGTCCGTCGGCGTGTAGTACCGCGACCCGACGAGCGTGTCCGGCAGGTACTGCTGCGCGGCGACGCCGTGCGGGGCGTCGTGCGCGTAGACGTACCCGGTGCCGTGGCCCAGCTGCTTGGCTCCCGGGTAGTGCGCGTCGCGCAGGTGCGCCGGGACGGACCCCGCCCGGCCGGCCCGCACGTCCGCGAGCGCCGCGTCGATGCCG
This sequence comes from Cellulosimicrobium composti, assembly GCF_009711085.1. Taxonomy (GTDB): domain Bacteria; phylum Actinomycetota; class Actinomycetes; order Actinomycetales; family Cellulomonadaceae; genus Cellulosimicrobium; species Cellulosimicrobium composti. The sequence continues at coordinate 10,701 of NZ_WMKA01000056.1, read as the reverse complement.
AGGTAGGCGGCGTTGGACTTCGGCGCGGTCGCGAGGTGCACGACGGCCTCCGCGAGGACGATCCGCCCCTCGGGCATCCCGATGAGCTGGACGGCCTGCGCGGCGGCGACGGCGGTCTGCAGGGCGGACGGGTCGGCCATGCCGACGTCCTCGGCCGCGGCGATGACGAGGCGCCGCGCGATGAACCGCGGGTCCTCCCCCGCGGCGATCATGCGCGCGAGGTAGTGCAGGGCGGCGTCGACGTCAGAGCCGCGCATCGACTTGATGAACGCGGAGACGACGTCGTAGTGCTGGTCGCCGTCGCGGTCGTAGCGCACGGCGGCGACGTCGACGGCGCGCTCGACCGCGTCGAGGTCGACGCGCACGGGGTCGCCGTCCGTCGTGGCGTCGGGAGCCGCGGCGTCCTCGGGGTCGGCGTCCTCGGACGCGGCGGGCGCGGCGGGCGTCGCGGGCGCGGGGGCGTCGGAGAGGGCGGCGCCGGCCGCGGCCTCGAGGACGGTGAGGGCCTTGCGGGCGTCGCCGCCGGCGAGGCGCACGAGGTGGTCCTCGGCCTCGTCGGTGAGCGCGACGAGGCCGCCGAGCCCGCGCTCGTCGGTGACGGCGCGGCGCACGAGCGCGCGGACGTCGTCGTCCCCGAGAGGCTGGAGCGTGAGCAGGAGGGAGCGCGAGAGCAGGGGCGAGTTGACGGAGAAGCTCGGGTTCTCCGTCGTCGCGGCGACGAGGGTGACCCAGCGGTTCTCGACGCTCGGCAGGAGCGCGTCCTGCTGCGACTTGGAGAAGCGGTGCACCTCGTCGATGAACAGGACGGTCTCCTCGCCGCCCGTGGCGAGGCGGCGGCGGGCGTCCTCGACGACGGTGCGGACGTCCTTGACGCCCGCGGTGACGGCGGAGAGCTCGACGAAGCGGCGGCCCGAGGCGGTCGCGATGAGGTAGGCGAGCGTCGTCTTGCCGGTGCCGGGAGGGCCCCAGAGGATGACGGAGCCGGGTGCGGCGCGCCCGCCGGACGCGTCGCTCCCGGTGCCGGACTGGATGAGGCGCCGCAGGGGCGAGCCGGGCACGAGCAGGTGGGCCTGGCCCGCGACCTCGTCGAGGGCGGCGGGGCGCATGCGCACGGCGAGCGGGGCCCCCGGTCCGGGTCGCGGCGTGCCCTGCGCGCCGGAGGTGGCGGCGCCGAAGAGGTCGCCGCCGAAGAGATCACCGGTGGACATGGGCCCGAGCCTACGCACCGCCGCCCACGGGTCGTGCCGACCGGGTCCTGGGGAGGTCGGGTGAACGTCGGTCCGCACGGTGCGGGGCGATCTGACAGGCGGCACGGGCGGGTGGGATGCTGACGCTCGTGTTCGAGAGCCTTGGTCGTCGTGTCGCCCGCCGTCCCCGCCTGACCGTCGTCGTGTGGGTCGTCCTCACCGGTCTCGGTTTCGCGCTCGCGCTGTTCGGCGTGCACGGCGAGGGCGTGTTCGACCGGGTGACGACGGGCGCGCCGACCGTCCCCGGCTCGGACAGCGAGCGCGCGACGCAGGTCCTGGCCGAGAACGACGAGGGGGGTCCGGAGATCACGCTCCTCGTGAGCGGGGTCGACCCGGCGGACGCCGAGGTCGTCGAGGCGATGACCGAGGTCAACGCGGACCTCGTGGCGATCGAGGGCGTGGACACGGTCATCAACCCGTACGTGATCCCGGGCGGGGTCGAGGACCCGGCGGCGCAGTCGCTCGTCGCGAGCGACGGGGAGGGGTTCCTGTCGGTGGTGACGCTGCGCACCGACATCGACGCCGAGCGCACGGACGCGGTGGCCGAGCGGGTCGTCGAGCAGCTCGACGCGGTCCCGGCCACGCTCGCGCAGGCCGCCCCGGGCGCGGCCGGTGACGCGACGGGGCTCGTGGGTTCGAACGCCCTCATCGTCGAGGCGATCACGGGGCAGGTCGAGGAGGACCTCACGACGGGCGAGAAGGTCGCCCTGCCGGTCGCGCTGCTCATCATGGTGCTGGTGTTCGGCGGGTTCCTCGCCGCGGCGATGCCGATGGCGGGCGCGGTCGCGTCCATCGGGACGGGGCTCGGCGTGCTGCTGGGCCTGACGTACGTGCTCGACGTCGACGCCTCGGTGGTCAACGTCGTCACCCTGCTGGGCCTGGGCCTGTCGATCGACTACGGCCTGCTCGTCGTGTCGCGGTTCCGGGAGGAGCTGCACCGCCTGATCGCGGCGGGCGACGACCCGGCGCTGCGCCGGCGGCGCGGGGACGGCGTGGTGCACGCGGCGCTCGTGCGCACGATGGCGACGGCGGGACGCACCGTCGCGTTCTCCGCGCTCACGGTCGCGATCTCGATCGCGGGCCTCATGGTGTTCCGCCCGGACATCCTGCGGTCGGTCGGCGCGGGCGGGCTGGGCGTGGTGCTCGTCGCGGTCGCGACGGCGCTCACGCTCGTCCCCGCGCTGCTCGCGTTCTCCGGGCGCCGTCTCGCGCAGCCCGGCGTGCTGGGCCGCGTGCCCGGCCTGCGGCGGCTGCTCGCCCGCACGGCGGACGTGCAGTCGGACGAGGGCGCGTTCTCCCGGCTCGCGGCGCGCGTGCAGCGTCACCCGGTGTGGGTCCTCGTCACGACGGTCGTCGTGCTCGTGGTCCTCGCGCTGCCCGTGCTCGGGCTGCACATGCGCAACTCGGGCATCGAGCTGCTCCCCCAGGGCTCGCCGCAGCGCGAGTTCGTCGACGAGCTCGCGGCGCAGTACCCGTCGAGCGAGAGCGCCCAGGTGGTCGCGGTCGTGGACGCGAGCGTCGCGGACGCGCAGGCGTGGGCCGACGACGTCGCGCGGCTCGACGGCGTCGCGAGCGTCGACCCGGCCGCGCCGGTGGGCCCGTACGCCGTGGTCGGCGTGCACGTCGAGGCCGGAGACGCGGGCAGCCCGGAGGCCGTGTCGGTCGTGCGGGAGGTGCGGGCCACCGACGCCGGCTTCGACGTGTGGGTCACCGGGCAGGCCGCGGGTCAGGTCGACTTCCTCGACGCGCTCGGCGAGCGCGTGTGGTGGGCCGTGGGGATCGTCGTCGGAGCGACGCTCGTGCTGCTGTTCCTCATGACGGGCTCGGTCGTCGTACCGGTCAAGGCGCTGCTGACGAACGCGCTCTCGCTCGCGGCGTCGCTCGGCGTGCTCGTGTGGGTGTTCCAGGACGGGCACCTGGAGGGGCTGCTCGGCTTCACCTCGGTCGGGGGGATCGAGACGTACGTGGTCGCGCTCGTCGTGGCGTTCGCGTTCGGCCTCGCGATGGACTACGAGGTGTTCCTCCTCGCGCGGATCAAGGAGCTCTACGACGCCGGCGCCACGAACGACGAGGCGGTGCGCCTCGGCCTGCAGCGCTCCGGGCGGATCATCACGTCGGCGGCCGCGATCATCATCGTGGTCTTCGCCGGGTTCGTCGTGGGCGACCTGCTCGTCATCAAGGAGGTCGGCTTCGCGCTCGCGGTCGCGGTGCTCGTCGACGCGACGATCGTGCGTCTGCTCCTCGTCCCGGCGACGATGACGCTCCTCGGCCGGTACAACTGGTGGGCGCCGCGGCCGCTGCGGTGGGTGCACCGCCGTCTCGCGATCACCCACTGACGGACGCTCGCGCCGCGCCCCGAGGAGCGCAGAGCGCCGAGGGCGCCCCACCCGCGTGCGGGGTGGGGCGCCCTCGGCGCTCTGGCTCGGACGGCGTCAGGCGCCGGCCGCGCCGTCCGTCCCAACGGCCGGGGCGGCGGGCTTCGCGTCGACGCCCGCCTCCTTGCGCTGCTCGGGCGTGATCGGCGCGGGGGCCTGCGTGAGCGGGTCGAACCCGCCGCCCGACTTCGGGAACGCGATGACGTCGCGGATCGAGTCGGACTTCGTCAGCAGCGCCACGATGCGGTCCCAGCCGAACGCGATCCCGCCGTGCGGCGGCGCGCCGAACTTGAACGCGTCGAGGAGGAAGCCGAACTTCTCCTGCGCCTCCTCGGGACCGATGCCCATGACGTCGAAGACGCGCTCCTGCACGTCGCGGCGGTGGATACGGATGGACCCGCCGCCGATCTCGTTGCCGTTGCACACGATGTCGTACGCGTAGGCGAGCGCCTCGCCCGGGTTCTGCTCGAACGTGTCGATCCACTCCGGCGTCGGGGACGTGAACGCGTGGTGCACGGCCGTCCAGGCGGAGTGGCCCAGGTCGACGTCGTCGTCCTCGCCGGTCGGCTTGAACAGCGGCGCGTCCACGACCCACACGAACGCCCACGCGTCCTCGTCGATCTGCCCCGTGCGCCGGGCGATCTCCTGGCGCGCGGCGCCGAGCAGCGCGCGCGAGTCCGAGGTCTTGCCCGCGGCGAAGAACACGGCGTCGCCCGGCTGGGCGCCCGTCGCGTCGCGCAGGCCCTCGCGCTCCGCGTCGGACAGGTTCTTCGCGACCGGGCCGCCGAGCGTCCCGTCCTCGCCGAACGTCACGTACGCGAGGCCGCGGGCGCCGCGCTGCTTGGCCCACTCCTGCCACGCGTCGAACTGGCGACGCGGCTGCGACGCCCCGCCCGCCATGACGACGGCGCCGACGTACTCGGCCTGGAACACGCGGAACGGCGTGTCCTTGAAGTAGTCCGTGAGCTCGACGAGCGGGTTGCCGAAGCGCAGGTCGGGCTTGTCCGTGCCGTACAGGCGCATCGCGTCGTGGAACGTCATGCGCGGGATCGGCGTCGGGATCGTGTACCCGACGAGCTCCCACAGCGCGACGAGGATCTTCTCCGCGAGGGCGATGACGTCGTCCTGCTCGACGAAGCTCATCTCCACGTCGAGCTGCGTGAACTCGGGCTGGCGGTCGGCGCGGAAGTCCTCGTCGCGGTAGCAGCGCGCGATCTGGTAGTAGCGCTCCATGCCCGCGACCATGAGGAGCTGCTTGAACAGCTGCGGCGACTGCGGCAGCGCGTACCAGGAGCCGGGCGCGAGGCGCGCGGGCACGAGGAAGTCGCGCGCGCCCTCCGGGGTCGACCGCGTGAGGGTCGGCGTCTCGATCTCGACGAAGTCCTCCGCGTCGAGCACGCGGCGCGCGGCCTGGTTGACCTTGGCGCGCAGGCGCAGCGCGTGCGCGGGCGCGGGGCGGCGCAGGTCGAGGTAGCGGTGCTTGAGGCGCGCCTCCTCGCCGATCGTCTCGGTGTCCGCGAGCGCCGTGGAGACCTGGAACGGCAGGGCCTCGGACGTGTTGAGCACGACGACGTCGCTCGCGACGACCTCGATCTCGCCCGTGGGCAGGGCCGTGTTCTCGTTGCCCTCGGGGCGGCGCGAGACCTCGCCGGTGACCTGGAGGACGAACTCGTTGCGCAGCGGGTGCGCGACGGCCTCGTCGCGGATGACGACCTGGGCGATGCCGGACGCGTCGCGCAGGTCGATGAAGGCGACGCCGCCGTGGTCGCGCCGACGGTCGACCCAGCCCGTGAGGGTGACGGTCTGACCGGTGTGCTCGGCCCGCAGTGAGCCGGCCGTTCGGGTGCGCAGCACGGAGGGTTCCTTCCAGGTGGGCGGTGGGGTCGCGCTCCCGGGACGGGGGCGCGTCCCGGGAAGTCTAGTGCGGGCGGGCGCCGGGGCTCGACCGGGATACCGTGGCGGGTGCCACCGGGCGGTGCCGGGCACCGTGGGCCGGTGGCGGCGCGCACCGGCCGGTGCGCGCCCGCACGAGGAGGGAGACCTGGTGGCACGCACCATCGCGACGAACCGGCGCGTCGAGCGCGACGAGCTCGTGGAGTTCCTGCGTTCGCGCCACGACGGCGTGCTCGTGACGACCCGGCGGGACGGTCGCCCGCAGCTCAGCCCGGTGACGTACGGGGTCGACGCCGAGGGCCGGGTGGTCGTGTCGACGTACCCGGAGCGCGCGAAGGCGGTGAACGTGCGCCGTGACGCGCGGGCGTCGCTGCTGTCGCTCGGCGAGCGGTTCTCGGACCCGTGGGTGCAGGTCGACGGCGAGGCCGAGGTCATCGACCTGCCGGACTCGGTCGAGCCGCTCGTCGAGTACTACCGGTCGATCAGCGGCGAGCACCCGGACTGGGACGAGTACCGTGCCGCGATGGTCACGCAGGGCAAGTCGCTCGTGCGCCTGACGATCACGCGCTGGGGCCCGGTCGCGACGGGCGGCTTCCCGGCGCGCCTCGCGGACGCCTGACGGTCTCGCCGAGCGACGGCTGGGGCACCGGCGACCGCAAGGGCACGGGCGACCGCAGGGGCACGGGCGAGCGCCTCGGCGCGCTGACGGCCGAGCCGTGGCGGCACGCCGCAGCGGCGTACCGCGCCGAGCATGCCGATCACCCTGTGCGTCCTGCTGTGGCCCACCGCGGGCAGCGCCGACCTGCTCACCGCGTACGAGGACGACGTCCTCGCCCTCGTGCCGGTCCACGGCGGGCGCGTGGTCTCGCGCGTCCGCGCGCTGCCCGGCCAGGACGCGTCGCTGCCGACCGAGGTGCAGGTCATCGAGATGCCCGACGACGACGCGCTCGCCGCGTACCTGGCCGACCCCGCGCGCGTCGCGCTGGCCGACGTCCGCGACCGGGCCGTGGCCCGGACGGACATCGTCCGGGTCAGCGCCGTGCCGCACCGCGACCGGCCCTCCTGACCCGCCTACCGGGCGCACCGGCCGCGGTCACGCCTCCTCCCGGCCCGGCGCCTCGTCAGAACAGGACCTGCTCGACTCCCCCGCCGACGACGTCCAGCCCCCCGCCGTCGACCGGCATGCCCGCGAGCGCCCCGTCGTGGCCGCGGTGCCCCGCGGCCCGGTCACCTCGTGCGATGCTCCCGGCCGGGTAGGCGCCGTCCGCCGGCGGGCCGGCGTCGCGCGGGCCGCCTCCGAGGCCGCCGAGCTCGCCGCGGCGGTACCGGCCCTCGACGCCGGCGGGGCCGCGGTGGCCCGAGACGGCGAAGCCGCGCGCCTCGAGCAGGGGGCGCACGCGGTCCCAGAGCCACGACCGGTACGCCGTCGAGGCGTACGTGCCGCGCGCGTAGACACGCTCGTACCCGGGCACGAGCCGCGGGTGCTCGCGCGCGAGCCAGCCCATGTACCACTCGCGCGTGCCGGGCTTGAGGTGCAGGGGCAGCACCGTGACCCCCGTCGCGCCGGCGTCCTTGACGGCGTCGAGCAGGTCGGTGAGCGCGCGCGTCGAGTCGGTGAGCCACGGCAGCACGGGAGCGACCATGACGCCGCACGGCAGGCCGGCCTCGCGGATCGCGCGGATCAGGTCGAGCCGGGCGCGCGGCGTGGGCGTGCCGGGCTCGACGCTCGCCTGGAGCGCGGGGTCGAGGAGGGCGAGGGAGACGCCGATCCCCACCTCGACGCGCGAGGACGCGTCGGCGAGGAGCGGGAGGTCGCGGCGCAGGAGGGTGCCCTTGGTGAGGATCGACAGCGGGGTGCCGGACCCGGCGAGCGCGTCGATGATGCCGGGCATGAGCCGGTAGCGGCCCTCCGCGCGCTGGTAGGGGTCCGTGTTGGTGCCGAGCGCGACCGGCTCGTGGGCCCAGGAGCGGCGCGCGAGCTCGGCGCGCAGCACCTCGTCCACGTTGACCTTGACGACGACCTCGCGGTCGAAGTCCTCCCCTGCGTCGAGGTCGAGGTACTGGTGGGTCGGGCGGGCGAAGCAGTTGTGGCTCACGACGCCCGCGGCGACGAAGTCGCGCGTGCCGGTGGTGATGTCGACGAGCTCGGTCTCCTCGCCCGGGCCGTCGAGGGCCTCGAGGGAGTCGACCCGCAGCCCGTCGCTGCCGGTCACGTCGCGGCCGTCGAGCACGGCGTCGCCGCCCGCGAGCGCCGCGGCGCCCGGGCCGACGAGCACGTCGCCGAGCGCGAGGTGGGCGCGGTGCCCCGCCCCGCCGACGACGTGGCGCCAGCCGCGCTCGGTGAGGAAGCGGTGGTCGCCGCTCGCGACGAGCCGGGTGCCGTCCGCGAGGGTGACGCGGTAGGCGCGCTTGCGCGTGGTCCAGCGGTCGAGGACGCGCGTGCGCACGTACCGGCGGTAGGCCCCGTGCGGGGCTGTCCCGACGATCTCGTCGCCGACGCGCAGGTCCCCGACGGGGCGCTGGGTGCCGTCGGCGAGCAGGACGGGGGTCCGCGGGTCGAGGCAGTACGAGCACGCGTGGCTGCAGCCGCGGTAGGGGTTGACGGTCCAGCGGAACGGCATGCGCGACATCGCCGGGACCTTGGACAGCGCGCTCCTGGCCGTCACCTCGTGGAACGTGATGCCCGCGAACTCGGGCGTGCGCACGCTGCGCACGAGGCCCGCGCGCTCCAGCCCCGGGAGCGCGCCGTCGTCCGCGCCGATCGCCTGTCCGTCCCACCGCACGTCGCCATTCGAACAGGTGTTCGAACGGGTGTCAAGGCGCTCGCGCGGTGGGTGTCAGCGCGCATCCTCCTCGACCCACGCCTGGAGCGTCGTGAGGTTCGCGAGCGGGACGAAGTGACCGATCCGGGGGTGGTCCAGCGCCACGCCGACGACCCCGGCCGCACCGAGCGACGCGACGTAGCCGACGGCGTCCGGCATCGGCACGGCGAGCAGCGGCACCGGCTCGCCCGCCGGGACGACTCCGAGGGCGTGCGCCGCGTCGCGCGCGCGGGTGGCGCTGCTGTAGAGGCAGACCATCGGCCCCTGCGGCGCGGCGACCGCGTAGGGCCTCGGCCGGTCGGGCTCGCCACGGGCGACGAAGAACCACGTCGCCAGGCGCGACACGTGTCGCCACAGGGCGACCTGCGCGGTCGTGTCGCCCGGCGCGGCCGCGCGGACCTCGCTGTCGAGGCGGTCCAGCTCGGCGACCGCCGCGGGGTCGTTGTCCGTCGTCATGCGTGCCTCGTCCCGTCGTGTCCCGGCCGTCCGCCGGCGGCGGGGCCCCGGCCACCCTCGCACACGTGCCGCGCACCGTCCCGCTGCGTGAGACGCCGGTGTCCCCCGTGCGCCCGGCGGGCCTAGGGTCGGGCCGAACGCCCCCGGGGAGCGCACGAGCGCTGAGAGTGCAGGCCGGACACCCGTCCCACCCGCAGACCCGTGGAACCTGATCTGGTTCGTACCAGCGAAGGGAGCAGGGCCGACGTCACCGTCCCCTGCGCGCCGTGCCCGCGCGCCCGCGCCCGGCCGGACGCGCGGGGCGGCGGGCGGCGTCGTCGTGCACCCCTCGACCGGGGGCCCGACGGAGGGAACCCGCATGACCGAGCCCGGCACGACGCCCCCGCCCGCACCGCCCGCCGCGCGGACCCCGGCCACGACCCCGACCGCGAGCGCGCCCGGCACGAGGGTCCGGCCGCCGGGTGCCGGGGGCGGACGGTGCGGGCCGACGCTGCACGAGACGGTGCTCGTCGCGGTACTCGGCGTGGTCTTCGGCTTCGTCTACTGGGCGTTCGTGCAGCTCTGGGCACCGCTGCAGATCCTCATGGGCCCGCTCGCGGACCTCGCGGCGAACGTGCTCGCGGGCGCGTGGATCGTCGTCGGGCCGCTCGCCACCTACATCGTGCGCCGGCCGGGCGTGGGCGTCCTCGCCGAGACGCTCGCGGCGCTCGTGGAGGTCGTCTTCCTCGCCTCGCCCGCAGGACCGCTGCTCCTCCTCGTGGGGCTCGTCCAGGGCGCCGGCGCCGAGCTCCCCTTCGCGCTCACCCGCTACCGCCGGTTCGGGTGGGGCGTCTTCGTCGCGTCGGGCGTGAGCGCGGCGCTCGTCACGTTCGCGTTCAACGCGGTCCGCCTCGGCTGGCTCGGCCAGGACCTCGCGATGCTGCGCCTGGGCGTCCAGGTCGTCTCGTGCGTGGTGCTGTGCGGGCTCGCGGCGCGCCTGCTCGGCGACGCGCTCGCACGCACCGGCGCGCTCGACGCCTTCGCGATCGGCGCGACCCGTGACTGACGCGTCCAGCGCGCCCCACGCCGTCGAGGCCGCGCACCTGGACGTGGCCCTGGGCCACCGCGCGCGCCCGGTGCTCCACGACGTCGACGTCGTCGTGCCCGCCGGCACGTCCCTGCTCGTCGTCGGCCCCTCCGGGTCGGGGAAGTCGACGCTCGTGCGCGCGCTCGTCGGCGTCGTCCCGCACACCCTGCCCGGCGTGGTGCGCGGCCACCTGCGCGTCGCGGGCACCGACCCGCGCGAGACGACGCCGGCCGCGCTCGCCGCGCACGTCGGCCTCGTGCAGCAGCGCCCGGGCGACCAGCTCTGCCTGGCGCGCGTGGACGACGAGCTGCGGTTCGCGCTCGAGAACCGCGGCACCGACCCGGCCACCGTGGACGCGCGCTCGACCGCGGCCCTGGAGTCCGCCGGGGCCGCCCACCTCCGCGACCGGCCGACGCACGCCCTGTCCGGGGGCGAGGCGCAGCGGGTCGCCCTCGCCGCGGCGCTCGTCGCCGACCCGGGTCTCGTGGTGCTCGACGAGCCCACGGCGCTCCTCGACCCGGCCGCCGCGCACGACGTCGGCACCCTCGTCGCCGGGCTCGCCCGGCCCACGACGCCGGTCGGCGGGTCCGACCAGCGGGACCCGGCGGGGCGGGGCCGCTCCGTCGTGCTCGTCGAGCACCGGCTCGACGAGCTCGGCACGCTGCCCGCGGCGACGCTCGCGCTCGACCGCGGCGGTCGCGTGCTCGCGCACGGCCCGACGGACCACGTGCTGCGCGAGCACGCCGGCGCGCTCGCCGCGCTCGGGTGCCGGCTCCCGCTCGCGGTCCGGCTCGAGCACGCGGGCGCGCCCGCGCCCCTCGGCGACCCCGCGACCGACGACT
>NZ_WMKA01000055.1 GCF_009711085.1 Cellulosimicrobium composti | reverse complement strand
CGCGTCGACCCGCACCCGCGCGCGTGCCCGACGGTCGCGTGTCACGGGCCCGGGTGCCGCGCCCTCCCTCCGGGTGAGCGGCGCCGTCGTGCACGGCGTCCGTCGCGGCCGCGCGATCCCCGGGCCGCAGTCCAGGGGGCGCGGTCGCACACGCCCCTGCGCGAGCGCGAGCCGCCGGCGGGCGCTCGGCGGCCCGCGCGCGGGCCGCAGGACCTCCCACAGAGAGGCAGAGCCATGGTGGCTCACCCGACCGACACGTCCCACGCTGCCGGCCCGCCCCCCGCGGGTCCCGAGGACCTGGCCCAGGACCCCGTGGGCCGAACCGTCCGAGCCGTCGGCCACGGTCACGTCTTCGTCCCGACGGTCGCGCACGCGGAGCCCGACGGCGACCCGCGGCTGTCCGTGGCGCCGTTCCTGCCCGGGACCGAGGCGGCGGTGCGCGCCGACGTCGAGACCGGACGCTTCGACGCCACGACGCCGTTCGACTACCTGTTCCGCGACCTGCGGGCCGCGTTCCCCGCACGCCACCTCCCGTCGGGGGACCAGGCCACGATCGACGCCGTCAAGGCGGCTCTCGAGGCGCTCGGGACGGCGATGGCCGAACCCACCCCGGTGGGGTTCGACTCCTCCGCACCCGCCGTCTACACCTACTGGGGCCAGTTCATCGACCACGACATCACGCTCAACACGAACGGCCGCGACAAGCCGCCGGGTCCCCAGGAGGAACCGACGCCCGGGGACCAGGTGCTCGGAGACATCGTGGACTCGCCCTTCCGGGTCTTCGCGCCCGACGTCGTGGTGGCGAGCCTGCACAACGGGCGGCACCCGGCGCTCAACCTCGACAGCCTCTACGGGTCCGGGCCGCAGCTGGACCGTCCGCCCGCGGACGCGCTGCCCACGCGGAGCGAGGCCGCGTACGTCCCGCACTCGGCGAAGCTGGCGCTCGGACGCGTGTCGACGGACCCGATCGGCCCGTTCGCGCTCGTACCGCCCGGTGACGACGCCCAGCGCGACCTGCCCCGCATCCAGGAGCAGGACCTCGAGGACCCCGCGACGGAGCAGCACAAGGTCGGCAGCCCGCTGATCCCGGACGGGCGCAACGACGAGAACCTCGTCGTGGCGCAGCTCCACACGGCGATGATCCGGTTCCACAACGCCGTCGTCGACTGGGTCAAGCGGGTCGAGCCCTGGCTCGCCGTCGACGAGCAGGCCGTGTTCGACCGTGCGCAGGAGCTCGTGCGCTTCCACTACCAGTGGCTGGTGCTGCACGACTACCTGCGCACGCTCACCAAGCCGGGCGTCCTCGACGCGGTGCTGGTCGAGCACGCCCTGCTGTACCGCCCGCGCCGGCGCGTCTCCATGCCGCTCGAGTTCGCGGTGGCGGCGTTCCGGTTCGGCCACTCGATGGTGCGCGCCGGGTACGACTACAACCTCAACTTCGACGGTCTGGACGACGCCGGGCAGTTCGACCCGACCCGGCTCGCGAGCCTGGGCGACCTCTTCCGGTTCACGTCCAAGGGGGGCGGCGCGCGCGAGTTCATCCCGTCGAACTGGCCGATCGACTGGGCGCGCTTCGTCGACAAGGGCGACCCGGCCGCGCTGCGCAAGGCGCACAGGATCGACCCGTTCCTCGCGAGCGGGCTCGACGACCTCCCCAACGAAGCGCCGGACCCCGAGCTCGACCCTCCGGGCGACGTGGTCGTCAGGCTCCTGAAGCACCTGGCGCGCCGGAACCTGCTGCGCGGGTACGCGCTCGCGCTGCCCACGGGCGAGGCCGTCGCGGAGGAGCTCGGCCTGACGCCTCTCTCGCGCGCGGAGCTGGCCGGGGAGGACGCGGCCGTCGGGGCCGCCCTCGCCGCGCTCGACGAGGCGACGGGAGGAGCCGGCACCCCGCTGTGGTACTACGTCCTGCGCGAGGCGGAGGTCCAGGGCAACGGCGCGTTCCTCGGTGAGGTCGGCAGCCGTGTCGTGTGCGAGACCTTCGTCTACCTCCTGCGCGAGGACGAGACGTCGTACCTGCGCAGCGCCACCGGTTGGACGCCGGCGAGCGGTGTGCGTTTCGAGGACGGACGGATGATCACGACCCTCGTGGACCTGCTGCGCTTCGCGGGCGTCCTGGTCCTCGACGACGGGACGACGTTCCGCACCGTCGACGGCCGCCCCGCCGGGCACGACGGGGCCTGAGCCCGGAGGTCCGCGCCGCCGCCCGGCTCCTCGCGGGCGGCGGCGCGGACCGCGGCGTGCGGACGGATGCGGGGAGGGAGCCCGTGCGCTGGTAGGATGGATGCGCCGTCTGACCGGCCGCGGACAGAGAGAGCCCCGGGAGAACCGTCCCGGCGCACCGCGCAACGAACCCGAAGGAGAACCGTGCCGCTCGACACTGCCACGAAGCAGCGCATCATGACCGAGTACGCGACGAGCGAGGGCGACACCGGTTCGCCCGAGGTGCAGATCGCGCTCCTCACGCAGCGCATCAAGGACCTCACCGAGCACCTCAAGGAGCACAAGCACGACCACCACAGCCGTCGTGGTCTGCTCCTCCTCGTCGGCCAGCGCCGTCGCCTGCTCGGCTACCTGCAGAAGGTCGACATCAACCGCTACCGCAGCCTCATCGAGCGCCTCGGTCTGCGTCGCTGACACGACACCGCCAGCCCGGTCCCTGCGGGGACCGGGCTGGTCTGGTGTGATGTACCCGTCACACCCCGGCTGAGCACCACCCAGCCGCACACCACCCACCGCGCCGCCGGCCTCTCGTTCGGTCCTCGGTAGTGGCTCACGGACCCCTCGGCCCCGTCCTCGGACGGAGCGCACGGGAACCGCCGTGGACCTCGATCGAAGACCGCCGAGCGTCGAGTGCGACCGGAGCCCCCGCGCCACGCGCCGGGGCACGGACCGGAACCCTCGACAGGGCTACCCGGGCGGCGCTTCGAGAAAGGGAGGGCACCCGTGGAGGGTCCCGAGATCCAGTTCGCCGAGGCCACGATCGACAACGGTCGCTTCGGCACCCGCACCGTCCGGTTCGAGACCGGGCGCCTCGCGCGTCAGGCGGCGGGCTCCGTCGCCGCCTACCTCGACGACGAGACGATGCTGCTGTCCGCCACGTCGGCGGGCAAGCACCCCAAGGAGCAGTTCGACTTCTTCCCCCTCACGGTGGACGTCGAGGAGCGCATGTACGCCGCGGGCCGCATCCCCGGCTCGTTCTTCCGCCGCGAGGGCCGCCCCTCGACGGACGCGATCCTCGCGTGCCGCCTCATCGACCGCCCGCTGCGCCCGCTCTTCGTCAAGGGCCTGCGCAACGAGGTCCAGGTCGTCATCACCGTCCTCGCGATCCACCCGGACGACGCGTACGACACGCTCGCGATCAACGCCGCCTCGGCGTCGACGCAGATCTCCGGCCTGCCGTTCTCCGGCCCGGTCGGCGCGGTGCGCATCGCGCTCGTCGACGGCCAGTGGGTCGCGTTCCCCAAGTACTCCGACAAGGAGCGCGCGGTCTTCGACATGGTCGTGGCCGGCCGTGTCGTCGGCGACGACGTCGCGATCGCGATGATCGAGGCCGAGGCCACCGACGGCGCCTGGGGCCTCGTCAAGGACGAGGGCGTGGCCGCGCCGACGGAGGAGGTCGTCGCCGAGGGCATCGAGGCGGCCAAGCCGTTCATCAAGGCCCTGTGCGACGCGCAGTCGGCGCTCGCCGCGCAGTCGGCGAAGCAGGTCCAGGAGTTCCCGCTGTTCCTCGACTACCAGGACGACGCGTTCGCGGCCGTCGAGGCCGAGGTCACGGCGGACCTGCGCGAGGCGCTCGCGATCGCGGACAAGCAGGCGCGCGAGAACCGCCTCGACGAGATCAAGAACGAGATGGTCGGCAAGCTCCAGGCCGGGTTCGACGGCCGCGAGAAGGAGCTCTCCGCCGCCTACCGCTCGCTCCAGAAGAAGCTCGTGCGCCAGCGCGTGCTCACCGAGGGCGTGCGCATCGACGGCCGTGGGCTCGCGGACATCCGCACCCTCTCGGCCGAGGTCGAGGTCCTGCCGCGCGTCCACGGCTCCGCGCTGTTCGAGCGCGGCGAGACCCAGATCCTGGGCGTCACCACGCTGAACATGCTCCGCATGGAGCAGCAGATCGACTCGCTCGGTCCGGAGACGCGCAAGCGCTACATGCACAACTACAACTTCCCGCCCTACTCGACCGGCGAGACCGGCCGCGTGGGCAGCCCGAAGCGTCGCGAGATCGGCCACGGCGCGCTCGCCGAGCGTGCGCTCGTGCCGGTGCTCCCGAGCCGCGAGGAGTTCCCGTACGCGATCCGTCAGGTGTCCGAGGCGCTCGGCTCCAACGGCTCGACGTCCATGGGCTCCGTGTGCGCCTCGACGCTCTCGCTGCTCAACGCGGGCGTGCCGCTGCGCGCCCCCGTCGCGGGCATCGCGATGGGCCTCATCTCCGACACGGTGGACGGCGAGACCCGCTACGCGGCGCTCACCGACATCCTCGGTGCCGAGGACGCGTTCGGCGACATGGACTTCAAGGTCGCCGGCACGCGCGAGTTCGTCACGGCCATCCAGCTCGACACGAAGCTCGACGGCATCCCCGCCTCGGTGCTCGCCGGTGCGCTGACGCAGGCGCGTGACGCGCGCCTGACGATCCTCGACGTCCTCGCCGAGGCCATCGACGTGCCCGACGAGATGTCCCCGAACGCCCCGCGCGTCATCTCCGTGAAGGTGCCGGTCGACAAGATCGGCGAGGTCATCGGCCCCAAGGGCAAGATGATCAACCAGATCCAGGAGGAGACGGGCGCGGACATCTCCATCGAGGACGACGGCACCGTCTACATCGGCGCCACCGACGGCCCGTCGGCCGAGGCCGCCCGCGCGGCGATCAACGCGATCGCCAACCCGCACGTCCCGGAGATCGGCGAGCGCTTCGTCGGCACGGTCGTCAAGACGACGTCGTTCGGCGCGTTCATCTCGCTCTCCCCGGGCAAGGACGGTCTGCTGCACATCAGCCAGATCCGCAAGCTCGTGGGCGGCAAGCGCGTCGAGAACGTCGAGGACGTGCTGTCCATCGGCCAGAAGGTCCAGGTCGAGATCGGCGAGATCGACCCGCGCGGCAAGCTCTCGCTCCACGCCGTGGTCGAGGAGGAGGCTCCGGCCGACGCTCCCGCGACCGAGGGCGCGGACGCCTGACGTGCCCTGGGACCTCCCGCTCGTCCCGGCGGGTGACGCCGGGGCCGAGCTGACCGCCGGGCAGGACGGCGCGACGATCCGTCGCTCCGTCCTGCCCGGCGGGGTCCGCGTGCTCACCGAGTCCATGCCGGGCCTGCGCTCGGCGACGATGGGCGCGTGGGTGGGCGTCGGGTCGCGCGACGAGACCGACGGCCACTTCGGCTCGACCCACTTCCTCGAGCACCTGCTCTTCAAGGGCACCGAGCGCCGCTCGGCGATGGACATCGCCGAGGCGTTCGACGCCGTGGGCGGCGAGGCCAACGCCGCGACGGGCAAGGAGCACACGTGCTACTACGCGCGCGTGCTCGACGCCGACCTGCCGATGGCGGTCGACGTCATCACCGACATGGTGACGTCCGCGCGCCTCGACCCCGACGAGCTCGAGACCGAGCGCGGCGTGATCCTCGAAGAGCTCGCGATGAACGACGACGACCCGTCGGACGTCGTACACGAGGAGTTCGCGGCAGCCGTCCTCGGCGGCCACCCGCTCGGCCGGCCCATCGGCGGCACGCCCGACACGATCAACGCCGTCCCGCGTGACGCGGTGTGGGAGCACTACCGCTGGCACTACCGCCCCGAGACGCTCGTCGTCGCGGCGGCGGGCGGCGTGGACCACGACACGCTCGTCGCCCAGGTCGAGCAGGCGCTGCGCGACGGGGGCTGGTCGCTCGACGCGGCCGCCGCGCCACGTGCGCGCCGCGACCCGCACGACCCCGCGCTCGCGGGCGTCGGGGCGACGGGTGTCGAGCTGTCGGTCCACCGGGCCGTCGAGCAGGCGAACGTCGTCGTGGGCGGCACGGGCCTGTCCGCGACGGACGACCGCCGCTTCACGCTCTCCGTGCTCAGCGCGGTGCTGGGCGGCGGCATGAGCTCGCGCCTCTTCCAGGAGATCCGGGAGCGGCGCGGCCTCGCGTACTCGACGTACTCCTTCGCGTCCGGCCACGGCGGCATCGGCACCTTCGGCCTCTACGCCGGGTGCGCGCCGTCGAAGGTCGACGAGGTCACGGCGCTGCTCCACGCCGAGCTCGACCGCCTCGCGGACGACGGCATCACCGGTGCCGAGCTCGACCGCAGCATCGGCCAGCTCTCGGGCGGCATGGTCCTCGGCCTCGAGGACTCCGGCTCGCGCATGAGCCGGCTCGGCAAGGCCGAGCTCGTGTACGGCGAGCTGCTGAGCGTCGAGGAGTCGCTCGACGCGATCCGGTCGGTCACGGCCGACGACGTCCGCAAGCTCGCGGGCGAGCTCGCCTCGCGTCCGCGCTCCGTGGTGCGCGTGGGACCGTTCGGCGACTGAGCCCGGCCTCGCGCACACTCCGTCGACGGCGGCCGTCCTCCTGCGGGAGAGCGGCCGCCGTCGTGCTGCGCCTCGCGCCCCTCGTCCTGCGTGCGCCTGGTCGTCGCGTGCCGACCCGGCCGCCGTCTCGTCCTCCGTCCGCGACGGCGGATGCCCCGCGGGCGACCCGCCGCGCGGCGATAGGGTGACGGGCGTGAGCGAGCAGAACACGACCGCGTCCCCGACCGACGAGACCGCCGCGGGCCGGGGCCCGGGCGGACCGCTGCGCGTCGCCGTGCTCGGCGCCGCGGGCCGCATGGGGGCGACGGTCTGCGCCGCCGTGGAGGGCGCCGCGGACCTCGAGCTCGTCGCGCGCCTCGACGCGGGCGACGAGGTGACCCCGCAGACGCTGCGCGGCGCGCAGGTCGCCGTCGACTTCACCGTCCCGTCCGCGACCGAGGCGAACGTGCACGCGCTGATCGACGCCGGGGTGCACGCCGTCGTCGGCACGACCGGCTGGACGGACGAGAGCCGCGGCCGGGTCGTCGAGCACCTCGCGCGCGTCGCCGCCGACGGCGGGCCGTCGCTCGGCGTGCTCATCGCCCCGAACTTCGGGCTGTCCGCGGTGCTCGCGATGACGTTCGCCGCGAAGGCCGCCCGGTACTTCGAGTCCGCCGAGGTCGTCGAGCTCCACCACCCGGACAAGGTCGACGCGCCGTCGGGCACGGCCCGGCACACCGCCGCCGCGATCGCGGCCGCGCGCGCGGACGCGGGCCTCGGACCGAGCCCGGACGCGACCGAGTCGGGCTGGGAGGCGCGGGGGGCGGACGTCGACGGCGTGCGCGTGCACGCCGTGCGCCTGCGCGGCCTCGTCGCGCACGAGGAGATCCTCTTCGGCAACGCGGGGGAGCAGCTCGTCATCCGCCAGGACTCGTTCGACCGGGTCTCGTTCATGCCGGGCGTCCTGCTCGCGGTGCGCGAGGTCTCCGCGCGGCCGGGCCTGACCGTCGGTCTCGAGAACGTGCTGGACCTCGCGTGAGCACCCCGGACGGCGCCCCGCACGACGGCGGTCCTGAGCGGGCGGGCGGGCGCGCGCGGGCCGGCCGGCCGTGGAAGGCGATCGTCGGCGCGGTCCTCGTCACGCTCCTCCTCGCGCTGTACGTGTGGCAGGTCGCGGGACGCGCGGCGGCGCTCGTCGGCACGGGCGAGCCGGTCGCCATGGTGATCGGCGCGGGCGTGCTCGTGCTGCCCCTGCTCGTCGTCGGGCTGGTGGGGCGCGAGTTCCTCCTGGCCGGGACCGTGCAGGGCATGGCGGACGACCTCGCGGCGCGTGACCGTCTCCCCGTCGACGACCTGCCGCGCTCGCCGGGCGGCCGCATCGACCGCGAGGCCGCCGACGCGGCGTTCGGCCGCTACCGCGACGCCGTCGACGCCGACCCGCAGAGCTGGGAGGCCTGGTACCACCTCGCGTTCGCGTACGACGCGGCGCGCGACCGGCGGCGCGCGCGCGAGGCGCTGCGCAAGGCCGCGGCCCTCTACCGAGCGCGGCGCCGGGGCTGACGGCCGGTCCGCGCCGGGCTCACAGGCTCGTCCAGCAGTACACCCGGTGGCCCGCGTCGTCCGCGCGCACGCACAGCGCCGCAAGCCGGTGCAGCGCCCGGGCGAGTGCCGCGGGGTCGGACCCGGCGAGCTCCTCGGTCGCGGACCACCGCACGGCCACGTGCTCGAGCGCGGCGGGCGTCGACCCCGCGAGCGCGGCGACGAGCGTGTCGGTCACGGAGACGACCCACGGCCCCTCGTCGCCCACCGACGCGACGAGCGAGCCGTGGCGCGCGTCGGCGGTCACCTCGCGGTAGGGGCGGCCGGTGAGCAGGCTCGCGAGGCTGCCCAGCACGACGAACGGGTCGATGCCCGTGAGCTCCACGGTCGCGAAGCCGGGCTGGGACGTCAGGAAGTCGGGTGCGCTCGGGCCCGTGGGCGCGGCGACCGCCGCCCGCGCGTCGTCGGGGGCGGCGAAGTAGTCGGTGAGGATGCCCATGGCGGTCGATCCTCGCAGGTCAGGGGGCCGGGCGGGTCACGGCCGTGTCACGGGCGTGTGACGGCCGTCGTGCTCAGATCTCGGCGACCCAGCGGCGCTCGACGACGTCGCGGAGCCCGGTCGCGAGCGTGCGGGTGCGCCCGTCGGGGCCGAGGCCGGCGCCGGCGAGGAACGCCTCGCGCGCGTCGTCGCCGTCGAGCACCCAGGTGACGACCTCGTGCGCGCCGTCGCGCCGCAGCCGGTCGACCGCGGCGGACAGCAGCCGCGAGCCGTGCCCGCCGCGCTGGTGGCGTGGCTCGACCTCGAGCGCGAGGACCTGCCCGGGGGAGACGGCGGCGAACCCGACCACGTCGGCGCCCGCGCACGCGACGAGCACGGCGAAGCCCGGGCCCGGGGGCGACGAGATCGCCGCGGCCCACTGCTCACGCATCCGGACGGTGTCGAGCGCGTCGAGCACGTCCTCGCCCAGGACCTCGGCGTGCGACGCGCGCCACGCCCCGACCTGGATCGCGGTCATCGCGACGTCGTCGCCGGGCACGGCAGGGCGGACGGAGACGTCGGCGGTCTCGCGGAACAGGTTCACGGGTTCACCCTACGAGACCGAGGCGACCGTCCGGCCCCGGGGACGGGTCGTGCTCAGCCCCAGCCGAGGGCGCGCAGGCCCGCGGCGGTGACCGCGGCGAGCACGACCACGAGGATGAACGGCGCGCGCAGCGCGAGCGCGACCGCGGCCACGCCGACCGCGGGCAGGCGGGCGTCCACCACGAGCGCCTGGCCGTCGCCGACGGTCTGCACCGTGACGAGCGCGGCGAGGAGCGCCGCGGTGACGAGGGCGGCGGTGCGCGCCACGCGTTCGTCGGCGAGCCAGTGCTCGGGCACGAGGTGCCCCGCGAGCTTGAGCGCGAAGCACACCGCCGACGCGGCGAGCACCACGACCCACACGGTCGCCGTGGTCATGACCTCTCCTCTCCTGGGTCCGCCCCCGGCCGTGGCCCGGGCGCCGGACGGCGGCGGGCGTCCACCTGCCCGACGACGATCGCGACGCCGGCCGCGGCGAGCACCGGCACGCCGCCCGGGGCGAGGGGCACGAGCACGGCTGCGACGACCACTGCGGCCGCGGCCGTGAGCTGCATGGCGCGGGCCGCGAGCCGCGGCCACAGGAGACCGAGGAACGCCGCCGCTGCGGCTGCGTCGAGACCCCACGCGCGCGGGTCGCCGAGGGCATCGCCTGCGAGCGCCCCGACGAGCGTCATGGCGTTCCACAGCACGAAGATCCCGACGCCCGTCCACCAGAACCCGGCGCGGACCGCGCGGCGCGAGCGCTGGGCGGTCGCGACGGCGGTCGACTCGTCGATCGTGAACTGGGCCGCGAGCACCTTGTGCCACGAGCGCAGCGCGAGCAGCGGCCCGAGCTGCGCGCCGTACAGCGCGTTGCGCACGCCGAGGAACCCCGCGGTCGCGACGGCGGCGCCGGCCGCCCCGCCCGCCCCGACCACGCCGATGAGCGCGAACTGCGACCCTCCGGAGAACATCAGGAGGCTCAGCGCCATGGTCTGCGCCACGTCGAGGCCGGCGACGACGGACAGCGCACCGAACGAGATCCCGTACAGGCCGGTCGCGACGGACACCGAGACGGCCTGGCGGACGGCGGCGCGGACCTCGTCCTCGACGGCCGTCTCGACGACGTCGTCCACCTCGGCGTCGAGCGCCCGGTCGTGGCCGGGCGCGGCGTCGGCCCCGGGGTGCGGGACGTCGTCGGGCCGGGTCATGCGTGCGGGTCGGCGGGCCCCTCGCCCGCCGCGGCGGCGTTCGCGGCGCGCTGGTGCGCCGTGAGGGACATGCGGTCGATGAGCGCGAGCGCGAGCGCGGACACCACGAACGCGAGGTGGATGAAGGTCTGCCACATCATCTGCGTCGGGGTGTAGCTCGCGCTGTCGATGAACGTGCGCAGCAGGTGGATCGAGGAGATCCCGATGATCGACATCGCGAGCTTGGTCTTGAGCACGTTCGCGTTGACGTGGCTCAGCCACTCGGGCTGGTCCGGGTGGCCGTCGAGCCGGATGCGCGACACGAAGGTCTCGTAGCCGCCGACGATGACCATGATGAGGAGGTTGGAGATCATGACCACGTCCACGAGGCCGAGGACGGCGAGCATGATCTCCTCGGCGCCGAACGTGTGCGTCACCATCTCGTGGGTGCGGGGGTCCTCGGTGACGTGCTCGCCCGTGAACCCGCCGACGATGAGGTGCCACAGCTCCTTGAGGAACTGCCACACGTAGACGACCTGCGCGACGATGAGGCCGAAGTAGAGCGGTGCCTGGAGCCAGCGGGACGCGAAGATCAGGTACCCGACGGTCGTGACGCGGGCGCTGGGGGCGGGGGCGGTCGGGCTGGTGGTCAGCACGGGCGTCGAGGGCACGGGCGTGGGCTCTCCGGGAGTCGGTGGCGGGGGAGCGCCAGGCTACAACGCCGCGTCGGTGCTCAGAGCGCGACGTACACCGTCTCGAGGTATTCCTCGAGACCCGCCTCGCCGCCCTCGCGGCCGAGGCCGGACTGCTTCACCCCGCCGAACGGGGCGCTCGCGTCCGACACCATGCCGCGGTTGATCCCGATCATGCCCGCCTCGACCTCCTCCGCGACGCGCACGGCGCGGTCCAGCGACGCCGTGTACGCGTACGCGGCGAGCCCGTACTCGGTCGCGTTCGCGAGCGCGAGGCCCTCGTCGTCGTCGCCGAACGCGACGACCGGGGCGACGGGCCCGAAGACCTCCTCGGTGACGACGCGCGCGTCGGGGTCGACGCCGGACAGCACGGTCGGGGCGTAGAAGTGGCCGGGGGAGCGCGGCCGGTCCGCGCCCGTGAGGACCTGCGCACCGCCGTCGGACGCCGCGTCGACGAGCTCCGCGACCTTGTCGACGGCCTTGGCCTCGACGAGCGGCCCAACCTGAGTCCCCTCCTGCGCGCCGGGACCCACCCGCAGGCCCTCGAACGCGGTCGCGAGGCGCTGCGCGAACTCGCGCGCGACGGCGTCGTGCACGAGGAAGCGGTTCGCCGCGACGCACGACTGGCCCGCGTTGCGGAGCTTCGCGACGAGCGCGCCCTCGACCGCGGCGTCGAGGTCCGCGTCGGCGAACACGAGGAACGGCGCGTTCCCGCCGAGCTCCATCGACGTGCGCAGCACCTGCGGCGCGGCCTTCTCGAGCAGCGTGCGCCCGACGGCCGTCGAGCCCGTGAACGACAGCTTGCGCAGACGCTCGTCGGCCAGGAGCGGCTCGGTGACGTCCGCGGCGCGCGAGGAGGGCAGGACGTTGACGACGCCCGTCGGCAGACCGCGCTCCGCGAGCTCGGACCGGATCACCTCGGCCACGAGCGCCGTCGTGAGCGGCGTGAGGCGCGCGGGCTTGACCACGACCGTGCAGCCGGCCGCGAGCGCCGGGGCGATCTTGCGGGTCGCCATCGCGATGGGGAAGTTCCACGGCGTGACGAGCAGCGCCGGACCCACGGGCCGGCGGAAGACGAGCTGGCGGTTCCCGCCGGCCGGTGCGGTCCGGGCGAGCCCCTCGGCCCGCACCGCCTGCTCGGCGTACCAGCGCAGGAAGTCGGCGCCGTACAGGACCTCGGCGCGCGCCTCCGCGCGCGGCTTGCCGCACTCGGCGGTGATGAGCGCGGCCACGTCGTCGGCGCGCGCGACGACCCGGTCGTGGACGGCGCGCAGCACCTCTCCCCGCTCGCGCGGGGGCGTCGCGCGCCACGCGGGCGCGGCCCGGTGCGCGGCGTCGAGCGCGCGCAGCGCGTCGGCGGGGCTCGCGTCGGCGACGTCGAACAGGGACTCCTCCGTCGCCGGGTCCTCGACCTCGAACGTCCCGCCGCCCTCCGCCGGACCCCAGTGCCCGTCGATCAGCAGGCCGGTGGGGACGTGCGCGACGAGCGCGGGGGAGAGGCTCGACGTCGAGGCGGGGCGGGACATGCTCCGAGTATCGCCCTGCGGGTCGCGAGGGCGCACGCGGGCGGGCCGCGGCGGTCGGCTCCCGCCCGGCGGCGCGCGTGCGCCGGACGCGGACGGGCGCGGTGCGCGCCCGCGCCGCACGGTAGTTTGTGCACATGGTCCTTCCCGCCACCCCTGCGCGCCCGTTCGGTGCCGTCCTCACGGCCATGGTCACCCCGATGACGCCCGACGGCGCCGTCGACCTCGCCGCGGCGGCCCGGCTCGCGAAGCGTCTGGTGGACGACGGGAACGACGGCCTCGTGCTCAGCGGCACGACGGGCGAGTCGCCCACGACGCACGCGCCGGAGAAGCAGGACCTCGTGCGCGTCGTCGTCGACGCGGTCGGCGACCGCGCGGCGGTCGTCGCCGGCGCCGGGTCGAACGACACGGACCACGCGGTGCGCATGGCCGAGCAGGCGGCCGAGGCCGGCGCGGACGGGCTGCTCGTCGTCGCGCCGTACTACTCGCGCCCCAGCCAGGAGGGCGTGTACCGCCACGTCGTCGCGATCGCCGACGCCGCGGACCTGCCCGTCATGCTCTACGACGTCCCCGGGCGCACCGGCGTGCGGATCGCGCCCGCGACGTACGCCCGGCTGGCGGAGCACGAGCGCGTCGTCGCGAGCAAGGACGCGACGGGCGACGTGTACGCCGCCGCGAAGCTCGCGGCGTCGACCGGTCTCGCGTTCTACAGCGGTGACGACGGCCTGCTGCTGCCGTTCCTCGCGCACGGCGCCGCGGGCATCGTGTCGGTCGCCGCGCACGCGGTCGCCGGGCCGTTCGCCGAGGTCGTGCGCCGCTTCGACGCGGGCGACCACGCGGGCGCCCTCGACGTCTTCCTCGCCACGACGCCCGTCATCGACGCGCTCAACGGCACGGGCTTCCAGGCCGTGATGGCCAAGGCCGCCGTCGAGCTGCTCGGCGTCACCGACAACCGCGCGCTGCGCCTGCCGAACGTCGCCGCGAGCGAGGAGGAGGTCGCGCTCGTGCGCGACGCCCTCGCCGCCGCGGGCGTGCTCGGGCGCGCGGGCACCCCGGCGGCCGCGGTCGCCGTGACCACGAACTAGCGAGGGCAGGAGCCCTCGAAACCCCGGCTCAGCCACGACAGGAGGCCCCGTGAGCCATCCCCACCCCGAACTCTCCCTGCCTCCCGAGCTCCCCGCCGGAGGGCTGCGCGTCGTCGCCCTCGGCGGGCTCGGCGAGGTCGGCCGCAACATGGCCGTCCTGGAGTACGACGGACGACTGCTCGTCATCGACTGCGGCGTCCTCTTCCCCGAGGACAACCAGCCCGGCGTCGACCTCATCCTCCCGGACTTCGACTACATCGCGGACCGGCTCGACGACATCGAGGCCATCGTCCTCACGCACGGCCACGAGGACCACATCGGCGCGGTGCCGTACCTGCTGCGCCTGCGCCGCGACATCCCGCTCGTCGGGTCGCAGCTCACGCTCGCGTTCGTCGAGGCGAAGCTCAAGGAGCACCGCATCTCGCCCGTGACCCTCGCGGTCAAGGAGGGGCAGGTCGAGCAGCTCGGCGTGTTCCGCTGCGAGTTCGTCGCCGTGAACCACTCGATCCCCGACGCGCTCGCGGTCGCGGTGACGACCGGCGCCGGGACCGTGCTGCACACGGGCGACTTCAAGATGGACCAGCTCCCGCTCGACGGGCGCATCACCGACCTGCGCGCCTTCGCGCGCCTCGGTGAGCAGGGCGTCGACCTGTTCATGGTCGACTCGACCAACGCCGAGGTGCCCGGCTTCGTCACGCCCGAGGTCGAGATCGGCCCGGTGCTGGACAACGTGTTCGCCGCGTCCGAGAAGCGCATCATCGTCGCGTCCTTCTCGTCGCACGTGCACCGCGTCCAGCAGGTGCTGAACGCCGCGCACCACCACGGGCGCCGCGTCGCGCTCGTCGGGCGGTCGATGGTCCGCAACATGACCATCGCGGCCGAGCTCGGCTACCTCCACGTGCCGGAGGGCGTGCTCATCGACCTCAAGAAGGTCGACTCGCTGCGCGACGACGAGATCGTCCTCATGTGCACCGGGTCCCAGGGCGAGCCCATGGCGGCGCTGTCGCGCATGGCGAACGGGGACCACAAGGTCCAGGTCGGCCACGGCGACACCGTGATCCTCGCGTCGTCGCTCATCCCGGGCAACGAGAACGCCGTGTTCCGCATCATCAACGGCCTCACGCGCCTCGGCGCGCGCGTCGTGCACGGCGGCAACGCCAAGGTGCACGTGTCCGGGCACGCGAGCGCGGGCGAGCTCCTCTACTGCTACAACGTGCTCAAGCCCAAGAACGTCATGCCCGTGCACGGCGAGGTGCGCCACCTCGTCGCCAACGGGGCGCTCGCGGTCCGCACGGGTGTGCCCGCCGACCGCGTCGTGCTCGCCGAGGACGGCGTCGTCGTCGACCTCGTCGACGGCAGGGCGTCCGTCGTGGGCGCCGTGCCGTGCGGGTACGTGTACGTCGACGGGTCGAGCGTCGGCGAGCTCACCGACGCCGAGCTCAAGGACCGGCGGATCCTCGGCGAGGAGGGCTTCGTCTCGGTGTTCGCCGTCGTCGACTCCGCGACGGGCAAGGTCCTCGCCGGGCCGCAGATCCTGGCGCGCGGGTTCGCCGAGGACGACACCGTGTTCGAGGACATCCGGCCCGAGGTGGTCCAGGCCCTCGAGGACGCGATCGCGGGCGGTGCGACGGACACGCACCAGCTCCAGCAGGTCATGCGCCGCGTCATCGGCCGGTGGGTGTCGAACCGCCTGCGCCGTCGTCCGATGATCGTCCCGGTCGTCGTCGAGGCGTAGTCCTCCGACGACCGGCGGACCGGGTCCCGTCGCTGGTCGGGGCGTCAGTATGCTGGCGCCCCGACCAGCCCAGGAGGCTCTGTGACCGCCCACGACCCGTACGGGGTCCCGCCGCACGCCCGCCCGTCCGGCGACCAGCCCGGACCGCCCGCAGCCCCCGGGCCGCACCCGCCCGTCCCGGTGTACGGGCAGCACGCCCCGGCTCCCGCCTACGGGCAGCCGGCTCCCGCCTACGGGCAGCACACCCCGGCTCCCGTGTACGGGCGGCCGGCGCCCGCGTACGGGCAGTACGCGCCCGTCCCGCCTCCTGCGTACGGCGCGCCCGGGTCGTGGTCCGGGTGGGCGCCGCGCCCGCCGGTCCCCGGCAGTCTCGCGACGGCGACCGTGGCCCTCGCGATCCTCGTCACGGCCGTGCAGGCGATCGTCTGGCTCACGTCCTTCGCGGCGGCGGGCGACTTCGCGAGCGCCGCGCGAGAGGGCACCGCGAGCGTCGACGTCGTGACCGCGTACGACGGCACGTCCTTCCTGCTCCTCCCGTTCCAGGTCGCGGCGGGCGTGGTGACGTGCGTGTGGCTGTGGCAGAGCCGCACCTTCGCGGAGGCCGTCTCGCCCGGGGCGCGCCACGCGCGCAGCCGCGTGTGGGTCTGGCTCGCGTGGTTCGTGCCCGTCGTCTCGCTGTGGTTCCCCTACCAGGTGGTGCGCGACGTCCGCGCCGCGACGACCTCCCGCCCCCGTCCCGGGCTCGGGTGGTGGTGGGCGGGGTGGCTGACGTTCTCGGTCGCGTCCAACCTCGCCGCGCAGCTGACGACCCTGACGACGGCGGGCCCCGCCGAGACGTTCGTGCTGCTGCCGGTCCTGGAGACCGCCGCGACGGTCGGGGTCGTCCTCGCCCTCGTCTTCTGGGTGCGCACGGTGCGCGAGACGACGGCCGCGCAGCGCGCGTTCGGCGCCGACGGGCAGCGGTGACGCGCCACCTCGGCCCCGCCGGGGGCTGAGCCCGCCGGACGGGGCGCGCCGCGACGTGGCGCGCCCCGTCCGCGGTTCTGGCGCGTCAGGGAGCCCGCCGCGCGGCGACGAGGCCGGGCCCGACGGCGCCGAGCGCACCCGCGTAGTGCGCGGCCCGCTGGGCCTCGTCGCCCGGGACGAGGCCCGCGAGCTCGAGCGACACGAGCCCGTGCACGAGCCCCCACAGCCCCAGGGAGACGTCCTGCGCGACGTCCGCGTCGGGCACGAGGCGCGCGACGGCGTCGCGCAGGACGCCGAAGGTGCGCTCCTCCACCGCGCGTGTGCGGTCCGCGCCCGGCCGGACGCCGCGCGCGAACATCACCGCGTAGAAGTGCGGGTCGGCGAGCGCGAAGGCCCGGTACGCGCGCCCGAGCGCTGCGAGGTCGGCCGCCGGGTCGGCGGTCCGGGGGACGGCTTCGAGGTGCGCGGCGAACCGCCGGAACCCCTCGGCGGAGACGGCCGCGACGAGGTCGTCGCGGCTGCCGAAGAGCGCGTAGACGGCCGACGCGCTGGTGCCCGCGGCGGTCGCGACCGCGCGGACGGTCACGGCGCTCTCGCCGTGCTCGGAGATGGCGCGCGACGCCACGTCGAGGAGGCGGTCGCGCAGGGCGTCGTCGTGCAGTCGGGGTCGGGCCACGCGCCGAGTCTACGGGCCTTGACGGATGTTTGCGAACGGTGTTCGATAACAGTGTTCGTAAACACGTGCGCGCCGCGCACCCTCGCCCTCGGAGGCCCCTGTGCTCGAGCTCACCGACGCCGCCCGCATCACCGCGGGCATCGTCCTCCTCACCGTCGTCGGGATCGAGTCCGGCGGGGCGTTCCTCGTCAGGGTCGTCACGCGGCGCGTGCCCGCGACGGGCTTCCAGACCTCGTTCTTCCGCGCGGGGCACGCCCACGCGGGCGTCCTCGTGATCCTCGGCCTCGTGTGCCTCCTCCTCGCGGAGGCCACCGACCTCACGGGCTTCTGGCGCTGGCTCGCCGGCACCGGGGTGCTCGTCGCGGCGATCCTCCTGCCCGGCGGGTTCTTCCTGTCTGCGGCGGGCACCGGGCGCGAGGCGCCCAACCGGGCGGTCGTGCTGCTCCCCGTCGGCGGCGCCGTGCTGGCCGCCGGAGTCGTGACGCTCGCGATCGGGCTGTTCCTCGCCTGAGGCCGCCGGGCGGTCGAGCGTGACGCGGTCGGGCTCGACTGCGAGGGTGGCACGGTGAGCGTCCACGACTCCGACCTCGACGCGCTGCACGTCGCGGCGCGCCGCGTGCACCGCCTCGTCACCGACGAGCGGGCGCTCGACGCCGCGACCGCCCGGCCGGCCGGGCTCGGGCGACGACCGAGCCCGGCCCGCGCGTCGGCGGTGCCCGGGGGCGTGCCCGCGGGTCCGCGCGGCGTCAGCGCCCGCGGAGCGCCGTGAGCTGCTCGTCGTGCCACGTCGCGACGTAGCCCGTCAGGCGCGGGTCGTCGACCGGCGTCGTGCCCCGACCCGCCGCGGCCGCCGCCAGCGCGTCGAGGTAGGACCGGTCCGCCGCGAGGCGCTCGTCGATCGCGGTGCGGCCGACGGCCGGGCGCCCGTGGCCCGGGACGACGGCGTCCACGTCGCGTGCCGCGCGGCCGAGCACGTCGAGCGCGCCGCGGTACACCCCGACGGGGTCGCGCGAGCCGCCGTCGACGAGCGGCACCTCCGTGTCGGAGAGCATGTCGCCCGCCAGGAGCACGCTGCCGTGCGCCGTGCGGACCACGAGCGCCGCATGGCCCGGGGCGTGCGCGTCGTGCTCGACGACGGTCACCGCCGGACGGCCGGTCGGGGCGCCGGTGGGCCAGGGGAGCCGGCGTGCGCCGCGGGGGAGCGGGGACAGCGCACCCACGAGCCCGGGGTCGTGACCGGGCGCGGCCGCGTCGGCGGACGCGAGGGCCTCGGCACGGCGCCGGCGCACGACGGCGACGGCGCGCGCCGTCGCCCAGTGGGGCGCGCCGCCGAGCGACGCCGACCACAGGACGTGGTCCCAGTGCGCGTGCGTCGCGAATCCGGCGGTCACGCGCCAGCCGCGCTCCGCGACCGCCGCGGCCAGCCCCTCGACCTCGGCGACCGTCACCGCCGGGTCCACGACGAGCGCCTCGCCGTCCGGCGCCACGGCGACCGTCGACGTGGTCGTCCAGATCTCGGCCGTCGCGACCCACACCCCCGGGACGACCTCGACGAGGTCGCGGGCCGGGGCGGTCGCCGACCGCGGCGGTCCGGCGGGGCCGGACCCCGCCGGCGTGCCGGGCGGGTCGGGTCGCGCCGGGTCGTGCGCTCCGTGCTGCGCCGGGTCGTGCATGGGTCTCCCGTCGTCGGGTGGATCGGGGTCGAGGTCCGCAACCGTCGCGGCTCGGGGTCGGCGGCTCGGGGTCGGGCGGCTCGCGGTCGGGCGGCTCGGGGTCGGGCGTGCAGGGACACGCGCCCGCGGGGTCCGCGTCCGCGCCGACCCCCACGGGTAGGTTAGGACCACTATGGCGACCCGGACGTCCTCGCAGGCACGTCGGACCGCGAGCAACCGCACGCCAGCGCCCCGCACGGCGGCGCGCGGCGGTTCGTCCACGGCCCGCGGCGCGTCGCGCTCCGGCACCGGTCGTGGTCGGTCCTCCTCCTCGAGCGGGCGCCGTCCCGCCCGGCGCCCGGCCTCGGGGCCGCCGTGGCCCGTCCGCGCGGTGCGGGCGGTCTGGCTCGGCGCCGCGCACGGCGTGGGAGCACTCGTGCGCACCATCGGAAAGGGAGCGAGAGAGCTGGACCCGGCACACCGGCGCGACGGCGTCGCGTTCTTCCTCATCGCCCTCGCGGTCGTCGTCGCGGCGCGCGAGTGGTGGGGCATCCAGGGCACGTTCGGCAAGGTCGTGCACGGGGTCGTCGCGGGCACGTTCGGGCTCGCGGGCGTCGCGGTGCCCGTCCTGCTGCTGTGGCTGGCCGTGCGCATCATGCGCCACCCCGAGCGCGCGCAGGCGAACTCGCGCGTCGCGATCGGGCTCACGCTCATCGTGGTGTCGGTGTGCTCGCTCGTGCACATCTCCGAGGACCTGCCCGCCCCGCGCGACGGCTTCGAGGCGGTGCAGGACGCGGGCGGCATCGTCGGCTACCTCGCCGCGACCCCGGTGACGGCGGGGCTCACGGCCTGGTTCGCCGTCCCGATCTTCCTGCTGCTCGGGTTCTTCGGTCTGCTCGTCGTCACCGCGACGCCGGTGCACCGCATCCCGAGCCGCCTGCGCGGCCTGTACGACGTGCTCACCGGCAACCACCGTCCGGAGGAGGTGGACGCCGACGGCCTCCCGCTCGCCGAGGGCGTCTCGCGCCACGACGGGACCGACGCGCCGCCCGCCCGACGCCCGCGCAAGCCGCGCCGCACGAAGGCGCAGCGCGCCGCGGAGGCCGCCGAGATCGAGAAGCCCGAGGGCGGGTTCTCGGGCGACGAGGCGTTCGAGACCGCGGCGTTCCTCGACTACGAGGAGGACGCCGCCCCACGCGGCCGAGGCGCCAGGCGCCGCCGGGACGAGCCCGCCGCCGGGACCGCGCCGACCGAGGTCGTCGCGGCCGTCGGCGGCACCGCCCAGGACACCGCGGCGGCGGCGATGGCCGCGGTCGCGCCTGCGCCGGACGACGGCGCGGGCAGCGTGCCGCCGCCCCCGCCGAGCGCGCCGCTGCCGCGCGGCGTGCAGCCGATGCTCGAGGGCGACACGGTCTACCTCCTGCCGAGCGAGGACTCGCTCGTCAAGGGCGCTCCGCACAAGGTGCGCTCGGCCGCCAACGACCGCGTCGTCGAGGCGCTGACCCAGACGTTCGAGCAGTTCGAGGTCGACGCGAAGGTCACGGGCTTCACGCGCGGCCCGACCGTGACGCGCTACGAGGTCGAGGTCGGGCCCAAGGTCAAGGTCGAGCGCATCACGTCGCTGTCGAACAACATCGCGTACGCCGTCGCGAGCGCCGACGTGCGCATCCTCGCCCCGATCCCCGGCAAGTCCGCGATCGGCATCGAGATCCCCAACACCGACCGCGAGACGGTCGTGCTCGGCGACGTGCTGCGCTCGTCGGCCGCGCGCCGCACCGAGCACCCCATGGTCATGGGCGTCGGCAAGGACGTCGAGGGCGGCTACGTCGTCGCGAACCTCGCGAAGATGCCGCACATCCTCGTCGCGGGCGCGACGGGCGCCGGCAAGTCGAGCTTCATCAACTCGATGATCACGTCGATCCTCATGCGCGCGACGCCCGAGCAGGTGCGCCTCGTGCTCGTCGACCCCAAGCGCGTCGAGCTGACGATCTACGAGGGCATCCCGCACCTCATCACGCCGATCATCACGAACCCGAAGAAGGCGGCCGAGGCGCTCGACTGGGTCGTGCGCGAGATGGACGCGCGCTACGACGACCTCGCCGCGTTCGGGTTCAAGCACATCGACGACTTCAACGCCGCCGTCCGCTCGGGCAAGGTCAAGCCGCTGCCGGGCTCCGAGCGCAAGATCGCGACGTACCCGTACCTGCTCGTCGTCGTCGACGAGCTCGCCGACCTCATGATGGTCGCCCCGCGCGACGTCGAGGCGTCGATCCAGCGCATCACGCAGCTCGCGCGCGCCGCGGGGATCCACCTCGTGCTCGCGACCCAGCGCCCGTCGGTCGACGTCGTCACGGGCCTCATCAAGGCCAACGTGCCTTCGCGCCTCGCGTTCGCGACCTCGTCGCTCGCCGACTCGCGTGTCGTGCTCGACCAGCCGGGTGCCGAGAAGCTCATCGGCCAGGGCGACGCGCTGTTCCTGCCCATGGGCGCCGCGAAGCCGATGCGCGTGCAGGGCGCGTGGGTCTCGGAGTCCGAGGTGCACGCGGTCGTCGAGCACGTCAAGGCGCAGCTCAAGCCCGTGTACCGCGAGGACGTGACGCAGGCCGCGGTGAAGAAGCAGGTCGACGAGGACATCGGCGACGACCTCGACCTGCTGCTGCAGGCCGCGGAGCTCGTCGTGACGTCGCAGTTCGGCTCGACGTCGATGCTCCAGCGCAAGCTGCGCGTCGGGTTCGCCAAGGCGGGCCGCCTCATGGACCTGCTGGAGTCGCGCGAGATCGTCGGGCCGTCCGAGGGCTCCAAGGCGCGCGAGGTGCTCGTGACGCCCGAGGAGCTGCCCTCGGCGCTCGCGCTGATCCGCGGGGAGCCGGCGCAGGAGGTGTTCGACGGCCAGGCGGACGCCGCGGCGGCGCCCGCGCCGGCGGGCGGCGGGCACGACTACGGCGAGGGCACGGACGGCCACATGCCGCCGGTCGCGACGGACTACCACGACGGCGCGGACGTCGAGTCCGGCTGGCGCTGATCGCCCGCGCGCGGTGGACGACGGCCGTCGCACCCGCGCCGACCCCCTAGGCTGGTGACGTGGTCACCGCCGTCCCCTCGCCGTGGAACTCCGCGAACCTCGTCACCATGGCGCGGATCCTGCTCGTCCCGTTCTTCGCGTGGGCGCTCCTCGTCGACGGTGGCGAGTCCGTCACGTGGCGCCTCGTCGCCACGGGGATCTTCGTCGTCGCCGCGACATCGGACCGTCTCGACGGGTACCTCGCGCGGCGCTACGACCTCGTCACGGACCTCGGCAAGCTGCTCGACCCGATCGCGGACAAGCTCCTCGTCGGCACGGCGCTCGTGCTGCTCGCGTGGCCGCTGGGCGAGCTGCCCTGGTGGGTCCCGGTGGTCGTGCTGGCACGCGAGCTCGGCGTGACGCTCCTGCGCTTCGCGGTCCTCAAGTACGCGGTCATGCCCGCGTCGCGCGGCGGCAAGCTCAAGACGGTGCTCCAGACCGTCGCCATCACCCTGTTCCTCCTGCCGCTCGCGCACCTGCCCGTCTGGGTCGCGGTCGTGGCCTGGGTCGTGCTCGCGGCGGCGATCCTCGTGACGGTCGTGACCGGCCTGGAGTACGCCTACCAGGGGTGGCGGCTGCGCCGCGACGCGATCCGCGCCGCGCGGCTCGTCGAGCCCGGCGCGGGCGCGGACGGCGCGTCGGCGTCGTGACCGGCGCCGCGGGGACGCCCGGACCGGGCGAGGTCGCCGCCCTGCTGCGCGACCTCGAGGCCCGCGGGTGGTCGCTCGCGACGGCCGAGTCGCTCACCGGGGGCCTGCTCTCGGCGACGGTCGTCGACGTGCCGGGGGCGTCGCGCGTGCTCCGCGGCGCGGTCGTCGCGTACGCGACGGACGTCAAGGAGTCGGTGCTCGGGGTCGACGCGGGCCTGCTCGCCGCGCACGGGGCCGTCCACCCGGAGGTCGCTCGCCAGATGGCGGAGCGCGTGCGCGCGGTGCTCGGCGCGGACGTCGGCGTCGCGACGACCGGGGTCGCGGGACCCGACCCGCAGGACGGGCAGCCGCCCGGCACGGTCTACGTCGCCGTGAGCAGTCCCCGCGGGGCGGAGGTGCGGCACCTGCACGTCCCGGGCGACCGCACGGCGGTGCGCGCGGGAACGGTCGCCGCGGCGCTCGCGCTCGCGCGGGCGGTCGTCGGCGCCGAGCCTGCCGAGGGCGCCGGCACGGGTGAAAACGGCGGGTGATTCGCGGGTCCGCCCGGGCGCCGTCGACGCGGCCGGCGCGGCCGCTCGTGGAGACGTCGTGAACGTGGCGCGGGGGCTTGGGGCGGCTCCGCGCGCGGGAACAACGCCCCACGTCGGGACGTTGCACAGCACGTGATCGCCAACAGGACCGCCACCCGACCGGTGGGACGCCCGGACAACGCCCCCGCGGCGCGTCCGGCACGTCGTGCAGGAGACGTGAGCGGGCCGCGGTCGGGGTACGGTAGGACGACCCCGTCACGCGGGGCAGTGAACAGGAAGACCGGTACGAGCAGTTCGCGCACCCAGGTGGGGGCCTCCCCGGCCCCCGGGAGCGCACGGGACACGGAAGGGGGTCGCCAGATGATTGTTCTTCGACGTGAGATCGGAGACGTGCTGCGAGACGCTCGCCAGCGACAGGGGCGCACCCTGCGAGAGGTGTCCTCCGCCGCACGGGTCTCGCTGGGCTACCTCAGCGAGGTCGAGCGCGGCCAGAAGGAAGCGTCGTCGGAGCTCCTCGGCTCGATCTGCGAGGCGCTCGACATCCCGATGTCGTTGGTGCTCCGTGAGGTCAGCGACCGGGTCGCCGTCGCCGAGGGCCTGCTCATCCCGGACACCATCCCGGCCGACTTCGCGACGGCCGTGCTCGGGCGGCAGAACCCCGACGGCACGGCACGGCGCGAGGACCTGCAGCCCGTCGGCTGACGGTCGGGCACCGGGGCCGACCCGGGGCAGGTGGCGAGGCAGCGACGCCCGCCGTCACCGGCCCCCGGGCGGCGACTGGCACGAGGGACACCAGAAGATCGGTCGGTCGTACGGCGGCTCGTTCGCCGTGCCCTCGGCGATAGGCGTGCCACACACGTGGCACGCCTTTCGTGTGCGCCCGTGCACGAGCCGCACGACCCCGGCGCGCGGGTCGAACCCGTGCCGCACGGTCCGCTGCATGAGCCGGCGCGCCGTGAGGAGCAGGCCCTCGAGGTCCTCGACGTCGCGGACCGCGGTCCACGGGTAGAGCCGCTCCGCGAACAGCGACTCCGCGGTGTAGATCGTCCCGATGCCCGCGACGAGGTGCTGGTCGAGCAGGGCCTCGGCGACGGGCACGCCCGTCGCCTCGCGCCCGGGCCGGTGCCGCGGACCGCTCCCGCCCGCCGCGTCGTCGGCCCGCATGCGTGCCACGGCCTCCGCGAGCCCCGCCTCCGGGAAGTCGTCGCCGAGCACGTCCGGCCCGAGCGGTCCCACGACGAGGCGCTCGTCGGGCGTGCGGAGCACGTGCAGCATCCCGATGCGGTTGCCGACCGCGGTCCACCACTCGTTCGCGAGCACCACGCGGACGTTCGGCTCCACCCCCCGCGCGTCGCGCGTGCCGGTGCGCGCGACGCGCCACGACCCCTCCATGCGCAGGTGCGTGTGGAGGGACCAGCCGTCGTCGAAGCGTGTGAAGAGGTGCTTGCCGTACGCGACGTTGTCGACCACGGTCCGGCCCGTGAGGTCGATCTCGGCCGCGCTCGGCCAACGGAGCTCGGAGCGCACGAGGACCCGGCCCGCGAGGGCCTCGTCGAGCCGCGCGGAGACGAGCCGCAGGATGTCACCCTCGGGCACGGCGACTCCCGTCCGGGCGGCTGCGGCCCTCCGGGCGTGCGACGGCGGCGCGGGCGGTGCGTGTCATGCGGCCCGCAGCCCGCGCGGCGTCGCGCGGAAGCCGGCGTCCATGAGCGCCCGGACCGCGGCGTCGGCCGGGGTGGCGCTCGTCCCGGCGCCGGCGAGGGCCTCGACGCCGTCGACCCGCTGCACGACGACCTTCCCCAGCCGGCCCGCCCGGACCGCGCGCACGAGCTCGGCGCTGGCCTCCGCGAGCCGCGGGCCGTCGAGGAACGACAGGACGGAGCGCCCGCCGCGCTCGACGTAGAGCGCGAGGTCGCCGTCGCTCAGCACGACGACGGCTCCCGCCTTGCGTCCGGGGCGGTGGCCCCGCGGGGCGTCGGTGCCGGTCTGCTCGCCGCCGGGCGCACCCGGGTCGCCCGCGGCCGGGCGCGTGGGCCACGGCAGCGCCGCCCCGTAGGGGTTGGCGGGGTCCGTCGCCGCGAGCAGGACCGTGCCCGGCCGCGGTCCGCCGCGGGACGGGTGGTCCTCGGCGCGGAAGGGGTCGCGGAACGTCCCGTCCGCCGGCCCGGTGGCCTCGAGGGCGCGCTCGCGGTCCTGCGCGTCCGTGCGGAGCTGGTCGACCGCGCCCGGGAGCGCGAACTGCGACCCGCCGAGGTGCTCGACGAAGTACCCGCGCCGCGCCGCGCCGGTCGCCTCGAGCTCGCTGAGCACGCGGTACACGGCCCGGAACGAGCCGGCCACGCCCTCGGCCGGGGCGACGGCGCGCGTGAGCACGCCGTGCCGGTCGAGCAGGACGCGCGCGAGCGCGTGCGCGCGGCGGGTGGGGTCCGTCTCGCGCGGGGGCAGCGCCGACCACCTCCCGGCACCGCCGCGCAGCGTCGTCTCGGGTGAGCTCGGGGGCCGCAGCCCGGCGAACCGCCCGCGGCCGAGCGGGCGGGGGCGGGCGGGCG
>NZ_WMKA01000054.1 GCF_009711085.1 Cellulosimicrobium composti | reverse complement strand
GCGTTCGGCAAGACCGCGGACGAGGTGCGCGCCGAGGGCACGGCGGAGCACCTCGTCAGCGCGCGCACGTTCCCGGGGAACCGCCCCACGACGTCGATCCTCGCGCCGGCGCTCACGCCGTCGGTCCTCGGGCAGCTCATCGCGCTGTACGAGCACATCACGTTCGTCCAGGGCGTCGTGTGGGGCATCGACAGCTTCGACCAGTGGGGCGTCGAGCTCGGCAAGAAGCTCGCGCTCGAGATCGCGCCCGCCGTCGCGGGCGACGAGGACGCCCTCGCCGCCCAGGACCCGTCGACGGCGGCCCTCATCGACCGCTACCTCGACCTGCGCAACTGACCCACCCTTCCGCGCCGAGAACGACCTTGGTGTCGTTATCCGTCGGACAACGACACCAAGGTCGTTCTCGCGGGCGCGCAGGGTCGTGGTCGGGCGGGGTCAGGGCTCTTGGCACGTCCCCGGCGCCGCCGCCGACGTCGCGTCCGGGCAGAGCAGGTGCGCCCACTCCCGCGGCCCGTACGCGTCCCGGGTCGCGTCGACGAAGATCTCCACACCGTCGATCTGGGGCCCCACCCGGTAGTAGCTCACGATCGGGTCGCCCTCCGTCGTCGGCATGGTGACCACGAGTTCCGCACCCGTCGCGGCGGCCTCGTCGAGGCAGCGGTACAGGTCGTCCGGGACGGACTCGCCCTGGTCGAGCCGCACGTCGCCGCAGGACTGGAGCGGCTCCCGGCCGACGAACGCCGCCGGGGCGACCGCGTCGCCGGCACCCCGGGCTCCCGACGGCGTGGGTACGCCGTCGGCCGGCGGCTGCGAGCCCGTCGTCGCGCACGCGCCCGCGACGAGGAGCCCTCCCAGCACCTGGACCAGGATCACGACGCGCGTCGTCCGGCTCATACCCGGGACGTGTGGTGACACCCCGCGACCTTGCACCTCGTCCCCGTTCCCGGTGGTCGACGGCGGTCGTCACGACGGAGGCGACGCGCGTCGAGCCCGGGCCCGGGGATCAGCCCGCGTCCCCGGAGGGCACCTTGCCCGCGACGTCGTCGTAGGTGACCTCCGCGGGCGGCTCGGCGGGCGCGTAGACGAGGCGCACGACACCCGTCGGGAACGTCTCGGACCGCAGGAGCGTGAGCGCGTAGTACGGCTCGCCCTCGTCGAAGAGGCGCTCGCCCGTGCGGGCCGCGACGGGGTGCACGAGCAGTCGCAGCTCGTCGAGCAGCCCGGCGGCGAGGAGCTGGCGCACCACCGAGATCGACCCGGCGACGAGCACCTTGCCCAGACCCGGCTCCTCCTTGAGCGCACGGACGGCGTCGACGAGGTCGCCGTCGAGCCGCTCGACGTGCCGCCACCCGAGGTCCTGGTCGCCGCGCGTCGCGACGACCTTGCGCATGTCGCCGAGCCGCGCCGCGAACGACGCGTCCTCGCCCCCCGCGGTCTCCCGCTCGGGCCATGCCCCCGCGAAGCTGTCGTAGGTCACGCGCCCGAGGAGCAGCGCGTCGACGTCCTGGTAGTCCTCGTCGACGGCGGCCGCCATGTTGTCGTCGAAGTACGGGAAGTGCCACACCGGGTCGATCTCGGCGACGCCGTCGAGCGAGAGGAACAGCGTGGACACGAGGGTCGCGGTCATGGGGTGGCCTTCCGGTCGAGGACGAGACGTCGGGGCAGACCGGCGCACCCGCACGAACTCATCGTCCCGCCGAGCACGACCTCGCGCGCGGTCGAGCACGACGTTGCCGTCGTTATCCGGCGGATACCGACAGCAACGTCGTGCTCGGCTGATCCTGGGGGGCGGGCGGCGGGGGCCGGAGGGCGGGAGCCGGGGTGGCCGGGGGGTGGGGTCAGCGGCGCAGGGCGAGCGTGAGGGTCAGGCCGACCGCGAGGTGCTCGACGGCGAGGAGCGCCGCCGCTTCCGGCGTCACCGCTCCGAGGGGCCCCAGGAGCGAGACGAGCAGCACGACGGCGCACGTCACGAGCCAGGCGAGCTCGCCCCGGCGGGGCCGACGGGCGGACAGCCGGCCGAGCAGGGCGCGCACGCCCCACGCGGCGTACCCGACGACGAGCGCCGTGACGGCCGCGGCCACGACCCCGACGGTCTGGGTGCCGGTCGCGGTGCGCACCTCCGGGTCGACGCCGAGCGCCGTCCCGACGAGCAGCACCGCCGCGGCCACGACCGCGGCGACGAGCGGGACGGACCAGCGGGGGACGCTGCGCCGGGCCGGTGCGGCCCCGGGGACCGTCGACCGGGCCGACGCGGCGGACGCGCCGCGGCGAGGGACGTCCGAGGTGCGGTACGTGGTGGTCGGCGTCGTGGACATGACACTCCTCCTTCGTCACGCGACGGTGCCGCGTGGCTCTCGCGACCGGGGCCGCGGCCGGCGGGGTGCCGACGTCCCCACGTTCGCGGTCGCACGACGTCGGCCGCACCGGCCGGAGGGCGAGAGCCGTCCCGACCCCGGTCGGTCCCCCACCCTCCCGCCGGACCGCGACCCCCGACCTTGGTCGGTGGTCACCCGCGACGCCGCCCCCTAACGTCCGGAGCATGACCACACCGACCGACTGCCCACCGCTCGCCCGACGCCCCGTCCTCGCGACGGCCGCCGCCCGCCGTGACGGGAACCGTCCGCTCGTCCCCTGGTGGACGTTCGCCGTCGCGTGGCTCGCCGTCGCGGCGCTCACCGTGCTCGCGACGGCCGGGATCGTCGGCCAGGACGAGCCGGGCGCGCAGCCCGCGATCGACGTCGCCGTCGCGGTGCTGGCCCTCGCGGCCCTCCCGCTCCTGTGGTCGCGGTCCCCGCGCAACGCCCCCGTGCTCGGCGCCCTGGTGCTCGCGTCGCTCGCCGCGTACTCCGGCGCCGCGACCCCCGCCTCGACGGTCGCGACCCTGCAGGTCGCGCGCTGGTACCCGGCACG
Source organism: Cellulosimicrobium composti (assembly GCF_009711085.1). Classification (GTDB taxonomy): domain Bacteria; phylum Actinomycetota; class Actinomycetes; order Actinomycetales; family Cellulomonadaceae; genus Cellulosimicrobium; species Cellulosimicrobium composti. The sequence goes on along the minus strand of NZ_WMKA01000054.1, from coordinate 22,827 downwards.
CACGGCGGTCCCGGTCGCGGTCGCCGGGTTCCTCGGCCACGCCGTGCAGGCGCTGTGGCGGCCGCAGGCCCTGCCGCTCGGCTGGTGGCTCCTGTGCGACCTCGCGGTGCACGCCGCCCTGCTCGGCTGGGGCATGTACTGGCAGGCGCGGGCCCAGCTCATGTGGTCGTTGCGCGACCGCGCCCGGCGCGCCGAGCGCGAGCAGGAGCGCCGCGTCGCCGAGGCACGGGTCGCGGAGCGCACGCGGATCGCCCGCGAGATGCACGACACCCTCGCCCACCGGCTGTCGCTCCTCGCCGCGACGGCCGGGGCGCTCGAGTACCGTCCCGACGCCGACCCGGCGCAGCTCGCCCGGGCCGCGGGCCTGGTCCGGGCCGGGGTGAGCTCCGCGCTCGGCGACCTGCGCGACGTCGTGCGGGTGCTGCGCGCCGACCCCGAGGACGTCGACGGGGGCGCCCCGGCACCCCAGCCCACGCTCGACGACGTCGACCGGCTCGTCGCCGAGGCGCGCGAGGCAGGCGGTGACGTCACGTACGAGCGATCGGGGTCCGTGGACGTGCCGCGGACCGTCGAGGTCGCGGCCTACCGCGTCGCGCAGGAGGGGCTGACGAACGCCCGCCGGCACGCGCCGGGCAGCCCGGTCGTCCTGCGGGTCACGGCCCGGGCGGGCGAGGTGCGCGTCACGGTGTCCGACGGCGGCCCGCGCCTCGTCGCGGTCGGCGGTCCCGTCGAGGGCGCCGCGGGCGGGGCCGCCGGCGCGTCCGGGGACGGGACCGGCACCGGGCTCGTCGGGCTGCGCGAGCGCGTGGACCTGCTCGGCGGGACCCTCGACGCCGGGGCGCGGGACGACGGGTTCGTCCTCGACGTCCGGCTACCGTGGGACGCGTGAACGAGCAGGGTGGGCACGGGGCCGACGCACGCGCGAGCGAGTCCCGGGACGACGGGCCGGACCGCGGGCACGACGGCGGGAGCGGCCCGGGGGACGCGGCACGGACCCGGCTCGTGATCGTCGACGACGACGCGCTCGTCCGCGCCGGGCTGCGCCTCATGCTCGATGGCGCCCACGGCATCGAGGTCGTCGGCGAGGCCGCGGACGGGGCCGACGTCACGGCGGTGCTCGACGCCCACCCGACCGACGTCGTGCTCATGGACCTGCGGATGCCCCGGGTCGACGGGATCGAGGCCACGCGGCGGGTGCGGTCGCGGGCGGGCGCGCCCGCCGTCGTCGTACTCACGACGTTCGACAGCGACGAGGAGGTCGTCGGTGCCCTGCACGCCGGGGCGTCGGGCTACCTGCTCAAGGACATGCCGCCGGAGCGGATCGTCGCAGCGGTGCGCGCGGCAGCCGTGGGCGAGCCGGTCCTGTCGCCGGAGATCGCGCGGCGGCTCATGACGTCGGTCGCCGACGCGGGCGGCGAGCGCGACCGCGCCCGGGCGGCGCTCGACGCCCTCACCGGCCGGGAGCGGGACGTCGCCGTCGAGCTGGGCCGCGGCGCGGCGAACGCCGAGATCGCGGCGGCACTGTTCCTCAGCGTCCCGACGGTGAAGGCCCACGTGTCGAACGTGCTGCTCAAGCTCGGCCTGGAGAACCGGACGCAGGTCGCGCTGCTCGTCCACGCCGCCGGCCTGGACTGACCGTCAGTCGCCGGGCCACTCCCCCGTCCAGCGCTCGAACGCCCGGGCGCCGCCGCGGTCGATGAGCGCCTTCACCGCCGCGAAGATCGCGCCCTGGATCAGCGCCGCGACGAGGATCTCGCGGAGCCGGTACTCGGACTCGAGCGGCTTGGGCGCGTCGGTCCGGTGGCCCGGGGTGACGCGCTTGTAGACCTGCTTGAACACCTGCCCCGCGACGAGCCCGCCCACGATCGAGCTGGCGAGCCCCACGGGGCGGTAGAGGATCTTCGCGGCCTTGCCGCCGGTCTTCTCCGGGGGATGCGTCCCCGCCGTCACGTCGTCGCTCATGCTTCGACGCTAGGTCGGCTGCGGCTCTCTCGCCCGTCGCACGGCCGCGAGCGCCGTCCGTGAGGGCGTCAGCCCCGGACGACGGCGCACCCCGCCGGGTCGGGCGCGACGTGCACCCGGGCACCGGGTTCGGGCCCCTCGTCGGCGCCGCCCGATCCGCCGGTGCCGGCGAGCGCCACGAGGCGGGCGGGTGAGCCGGGGTCGGCGCCGGGGAGGACGACATCGACCGTGATCTCGGCCGCGCCCCGCCGGAACACGCTGCCCACGACCGTCGCGACCCAGGTGCCGGCGCCCGACGACGCCGAGCCGCCCTGGGCGTCGGACGCACCGGACGTACCGACCACGCGCAGCCCGCGCGGCCCGATAGCGAGCAGCTCGTCCGAGCCGTCGTACGCAGAGTTGTCAGCGCCTCGTCGGTCCAGGGAGCGACCTGCTGCTGACAGCTCGGCGGGGACGAACGCCTGGTAGCCGAGGAACTCTGCGACGCGGCGCGAGGCGGGGGCGCGCCACAGGTCCTCGGGCGACGCGACCTGGAGGAGCCGGCCGGCGTCCATGACGGCGACGCGGTCGGCGACGGTGAACGCCTCGTCGTGGTCGTGGGTGACGAAGACGGCCGTCGTGCCGGTCGCCCGCAGCGCCTCGCGCAGGTCGAGCGCGAGGCGCTCGCGCAGCCCGCGGTCGAGCGCGGACAGCGGCTCGTCGAGCAGCAGGAGCCGCGGCCGCGGCGCGAGCGACCGCGCGAGCGCGACCCGCTGTCGCTCTCCCCCGCTGAGCGTCGCGACGGCGCGCCGCCCGTACCCGGCCAGCCCGACGACGTCGAGCAGCTCGGTCACGCGCGCGTCCCGCGCGGCGCGGGGCAGCCCCGCGATCCCGTAGGCGACGTTGCCCGCGACGTCGCGGTGCGGGAAGAGCTGGCCCTCCTGGAACATGAGCCCGAACCCGCGCCGGTGCACGGGGACGCCCGCGAGGTCGCGCCCGTCCCACGCGACCGCGCCCGAGGCGACGGGCTCGAGCCCCGCGACCGCGCGCAGCAGGCTCGACTTGCCGCACCCGCTCGGCCCGAGCAGGGCGAGCACCTCGCCGGGCGGGACGTCGAGCGTGACGCCCGCGACCGCCGTCGTGCCGGGGTCCGTGCGCGCTCCCCCGGTGCCGTGCCCGCCGTAGCGCACGACGACGTCGCGCACCGCGAGCCCGGCGCCCTCCCCGGGCACGGGGTCGGGGTCGGGCACAGCGTCGGGTCGCGACGGCTCCGGCGCACCCGTGCGCGACGGGGCGGGGTCGGTCTGCACCATCAGAACTCTCCTCCGGGTCGGTCGCCGCGCAACCGCTCGGCGAGCAGCATCACGGTCGCGGTGAGCAGCGCGAGCACGACGCTCGCCGCGAGCGCCATGCCGTAGTTCTCGGCGCCGGGACGCCCGATGAGACGGAAGATCACGACCGGCAGGGTCGCGGTGTCGGGGCGCGCGAGGAACGACGTGGCGCCGAACTCCCCGAGCGAGACGGCGAACGCGAACCCGACCGCGAGGCCGAGCGACCGGGCGGCGATCGGGCCGTCGACCGTGCGGAACACGCGCCCGGGCGCGGCGCCGAGGGTCGCGGCGGCCTCGCGCAGGCGCGGGTCGATCGCGCGCAGCGTCGGCAGCACGGTGCGCACGACGAGCGGGATCGCGACGACGGCCTGCGCGATCGGCACGAGCAGCCCGGACGTGCGCAGGTCGACGTCCAGGCCGAGCGGCCGGTCGAGCGTGACGAGGAACCCGAAGCCGACCGTCACGGCGGACACCCCGAGCGGCAGCATGAACACCGAGTCGAGGACAGAGATCGCGCGCCGACCGCCGCGCGAGCGCGGGCGCCGGGACACGACGAGCGCCACGAGGCCGCCGATGACGACGGCGAGCACGGTCGCGAGCGCGGCCGTACGCAGCGAGTTGCCCATCGCCTCCCACACCGTGACGGACAGCGCGTTGCGCCCGCCCGTCGTGCCGAGGTTCGCGTAGTTGTCGAGCCCCCAGCCGCCGCCCGGGACGCGGAACGAGCGCACGAGGAGCGTGCCGAGCGGCAGCCCGACGAGCACGACGACGACGGCCGCGGTGAGCGCCGCGGGCACGAGGTCGCCCGTCGGGCGGCCGTCGCGCCACAGGCGGAGCGGGTGTGCGGACGACGCCGAGGACGACAGGTTCAGGGCGCGCTCGCGCCGGGCCCGCGTGCGGTTCGCCACCGTGAGCGCCGCCGCGACGACCACGAGCTGCACGACCGAGAGCACCGCCGCGGTGCGCAGGTCGAGGAACTGGGTGGTCTGGATCCAGATCTCCGTCTCGATCGTCCCGTAGCGGATGCCGCCGAGCACGAGCACGACGCCGAACGCCGTCGCGCAGAAGAGGAAGACGATCGACGCGGCGCTCGCGATCGCGGGAGTCAGCGCCGGGAGGGTCACGGTGCGGAACGCGCGCCACGGCGTCGCGCCGAGCGCCCGGGCGGCCTGCTCGGCGCGCGGGTCGAGGTGCTCCCACAGCCCGCCGACCGTGCGCACGACGACCGAGTAGTTGAAGAACACGAGCGCGACGACGATCGCCGCGAACGTCTCGTCGAGCCGCAGGAACCCGAGCGGGCCGCCCTGCACGAGCAGCGACCGGAACGCGACGCCCACGACGACGGTCGGCAGCACGAACGGCACCGTGACGAGCGCGCGCACGACCCGTCGCCCGGGGAACCGGCACCGGTACAGCACGTACGCCCCGGGCACGCCGAGCAGCACGGAGAACGCCGTGCCGAGCACGGCCTGCCACAGCGTCAGCCCGAGGATCCGCCACGTCCGGGGCTGGGAGAAGACCTCCGCGAACCCCGACAGGTCGAGCCCGCCGCTCTCCCCGACGAACCCGCGCGCCACGAGCGTGACCACCGGCCACGCGAAGAACACCCCGAGGAACGCCAGGGGCACCGCCGCCGCGAGACCCCACAGCGCCCCGCGCCCGAGACCTCCCCCGGCCGCGGGGCGTGCCTGCGCCGTCAGTCGACGACCGTCGCCGTCCACGCCTTGATCCACTCGTCGCGGTGCGCCGAGACGTCCTCGGGCGCGACCTCGAACGGCTCGTCGGCGAGCGGCGCGAACTCGGCCCAGCCGTCGGGGAGCGCGACGGAGTCGTCGGCGGGGTACATGTACATCTGCCCGGGGACGTCGGCCTGGAACGGCTCGCTCACGAGGAAGTCGAGGAGCTGCTGCGCGCCCTCGGGGTTCTTCGCGTTCGCGAGCACGCCCGCGTACTCGACCTGGCGGAAGCACGTGTCGAGCAGCGCCCCCGTGGTCGAGGCGGTGCCGTCCTCGGTGAGCGTGAACGCGGGCGACGTCGAGTACGACAGCACCAGAGGGCGCGGGCCGGCGCCCTCGGAGCCGGAGAAGTCGACGTAGTAGGCGTCCGACCAGCCGTCGACGACCTTCACGCCGTTGGCGCGCAGGTCGGCCCAGTAGTCCTCGAACCCGTCCTCGCCGAACGCGCCCACGGTCGCGAGGAGGAACGCGAGCCCGGGCGAGGACGTGGCCGGGTTGGTCACCACGAGGAGGTCCTCGTACTCGGGCCTCGTGAGGTCGTCGAGCGTGACGGGCTCGGGGACGCCGGCCTCGTCGAACCACGCGTGGTCCACGTTGACGCACACGTCGCCGAGGTCGATCGCGGTGAGCTCGCCGCCGTCGCCGACGGCGTAGGACGCGGCGGAGTCCGAGAGTCCCGCCGGGGTGTACGGGTCGAGGACCCCCTCGTCGATCGCGCGCGACGCGAACGTGTTGTCGATCCCGAAGACGACGTCGCCGAGCGGCGAGTCCTTCGTGAGGATCAGCTGGTTGACGAGCGCGCCGCCGTCGCCGGGCGCGACCTGCTCCACGGTGAGCCCGCTCTCCTCCTCGAACGCGGCGAGCACCTCGTCGCTCACGGCGAACGAGTCGTGCGTCACCAGGGTCACCGTGCCGCCCGACGACGCGTCGTCGCCACCTGCGGCGTCGTCGCCGCCGCTGCACGCGGTCAGGGCGAGGAGGGCGAGGGTCGTGGCGGCCCCGGTCGCGAGGGTGCGTCGGCGGGTGCCGGTGGTCGTGCGCTGCATGTGTCCTCCCAGGACGTTCAGGAGGGGTCCACCGGCCCGCGCGGCCGCCGTCGGAGCGCGGAGGACCGCACGAGCAGGTGATCGAGATTCCCGACTTCCTCCACCGGTGCTAACCGGATCAGGTTCGAGGGTCTGCGGTGGTCCGCACTCTCAGCTCCTCCAGGAGCTCCCCTGTCGTTCGCGTCGAGCCTACACCGCGGCCCGGCACGCGCGGCGTGGCCGGTGCGGGACGACTACGGTGGTGCGCAGCACACCGTCGCCCCTGACCTGGAGGATCGCCGTGGCAGACACCGAGGACCAGACCCTGGCCGTGAAGGTCGGCACCGTCGCGCTGACGTTCGCCGCGGGCTGGGCCGCGCAGAAGCTCGTCACGTTCGTCTGGGCCAAGGTGACCGGGCACGACGCCCCGAAGGACCTCGACGACGAGGAGGTCGGCATCGTGTCGGCCGTGACGTTCGCGGCCGTCGCCGCGGGCGTCGGCGTCCTCGCGCGCCGGTTCGCGGGCAAGGAGGCCAAGCGCGTCGTCGCCCGCCTCGCCTCGCGCGCGTAGCCTCGTCGCCCCTCCTCGCCCCGCCCGGCGGCGGTCCGCGCCGCCGTCAGGGCACCGGGGCCGCCGGTTCGGGCGGGGTCCAGCCCATCGCGGCCCGGGACCCGCGCTCGATCGCGGCCACGGGCGTGAGCCGCATGAGCCCGTTGCGCACCGTCTGGCGCCACCCGCCGCCCAGGTGGGCGCCGAACCGGCCCGACGCGACCGACGCCCGCGCGAGCGCCCGGCACCGGGGCCGACGTGCGGCGTCGTACCCGACGAGGGCGGGCGCGAGCCGCCCGCCGGCGGCGACGGGCGACCCGACGAGCAGGCCGACGCACAGCCCGTCCTCGAGCGCGGTGGCCGCGCCCTGACCCATCGTCGGCAGGGTGCCGTGCGCGGCGTCGCCGGCAAGGACCACACGCCCGGACGCGTAGCGCGGGACGCCGCGGGGCAGGTGGTGCACGTCGTGACGCAGCACCACGTCGGGCGGCGTCGCGGCGAGGACGTCGCGCACCGGCTCCGCCCACCCGTCGAACCGTGCCCGCGCGGCGGCGAGCTCGTCGCGCAGCCGCGTGCGCTCGGGCATCGCGACGTACCCGTACCAGTACGTCTCGTCCGCGGCCACGCGCAGCACGCCGAACTCCGCGTGCGGCCCCCAGTACTGCCGCAGCGCGACGTCGCCGTACGCGCCGGGGACGACCGCGCGCCAGCTCGCGTACCCGCTGTGCACGGGCCGCACGGCGGGGAACAGGACCGAGCGGACGGCGCTGCGCATCCCGTCGGCGCCGACGACGAGGTCCGCCTCGCGTCCGGCCACGACGGCCGGCCGACCCTCGGGGTCGCCCGGGTCCAGCGCCTCGACGGGGGTGCCGGTGACGACCTCGACACCGAGGTCCGCAGCCCGTCGCCGCAGGGCGGCGTGGAGCCGACGACGGTGCACGCCGACGAGAGCGACCGACGCCCGCATCTCCGACGTGTCCGGCAGCGCGAGGATCGGGCGCCCGTGCAGGTCCCACGTGCCGCCCGCCCACGTGGCGTACCCGAGTGCGGCGACGTCGTCGTCGTCGAACCCGAGCCCGCGGAAGGCCGCGACGGCGTTGCGCGACATGGCGAACCCCGCCCCGACCTCGCCGGCCTCGGCCGCACGCTCGAGCACGGTGACGTCCCAGCCCGTGCGCGCGAGCGAGACGGCGGAAGTCAGGCCGGCGATCCCGGCGCCGACGACGATCGCGTGACGTGTCATGAGGCGATCCTCCCGCGCGCGACGCCGCCGGGGCCAGGGGGACGCCCGGCCCGCCGGTGCGGACGTCCCCGGTCGCGCGGGTACCCTGGCGCGCGTGACGGCCCCCACGGCGACCACCCAGAGCCCGACGCCGGGCACCCGGGACACGGTGCTGCGCGCGGGTCTGCGCGTGCTCGCCGACACCGGCCGGCTGCTCGCCCGGCACTGGCCCGCGCTCGTCGCCGTCGCGGTCGTCGCGGAGGTGCTGCACGAGCTCGCGCTGCGCGCCGCGCTCGCGGTCGCGCCGTCGTCCGGCGTGCTCGGACTCCTCGTGCTGTGCTTCTCCCCGCTCGCGACGGTCGTCGGGATCGTCGTCATGCTGCACGTGCTGCGCCGCGAGCCGCGGTCCGGGCGCGACCGGCTGGAGGCCCGCACGCTGCTCGGCTCGATCGCGTCGGTGCTCGTCCCGTACCTCGTCATCTACGAGTTCTACGGCGGACTGACGTCCGACTGGCAGACGTACGTCGACTCGGCGGCGCTCGACCACGCGTTCGCCGCCGGGTCGGGGATCCGGACGGCCAGCCCGATCCCCGAGGGGTTCGGGGTCACCGTCCTCGCCGTCGTCGCCGGCGCGCTCCTGGCACGCACGCTCCTCGACCGCCTCGCGAGGCGCCTCGACCGCCGCGTCGCCTCGTCCGGCTCCGACGCCCGGCACAGCGCGCGCTCGGCCGCCGTGCGCATCGTGGCGGGCTACTGCGAGGTCGTGTGGATCGTCGTCGGCGCGTTCACCGTGACCGCCGTCGTGGGCCGGGTGCGCGAGTGGTGGGGCACGCGGGTCGTCGTCGTCGAGGTCGGCGCGTGGTGGGACGGCGTCGTCGCGCGCGTCGACGCGCTGCGGCCGCTCGTCGACGCCCTCGGTCCCGCGACGTCGCTCCTCGTGGCGGGCGTCGTCACGGGCCTCGTCGTCCCGCTCGCGTGGCTCACGCTCGGGACGATCGTCTACGGGGTCGAGGCGATCGACGTCGTCGACCCCGCGCACGCGACCGTCCCGGGGACGACGCCCGCCGACCGCGCGACGCGCGTCGTCGACCGGTTCAACCGCACGCTCGGCGACCGGGGTGCGCGGCGGGCCTGGGAGCTCATGCTCGACCCGGGCCGCCGGTTCGGCGGGCTCGTCGGCGCGCTCGGCATGCTGTGGCGCAGCCGCTGGGGCGCGGTGCTGCTGTTCTGCGTCGCGTTCGCGCTCCTGACGCTCGGCGAGCAGGTCGTCCTCACGGTCGCGCAGGCGGTCGTCGGGCAGCCCGGGATCGTCGCGTGGCGCGCGCTCGTCGACCCGCTCGGGATCGTCTCGACCGTCGTCGTCCAGGTGCTCACCACCGCGCTGCTCGCGGCCGCCGCCGACGCGCTGCTCGCGAACCTCGGGCTCCCGTCGGCGCTGCGCACGCGGCGCTCCGCGCGGGCGCGCGCCGCCGCGTCAGTCGTCTGACGCGGCCGGGTCGGCGGCGCGGCGCCCCCCGGCGATGAGCGCCGCCGCGACGACGTCCCGGATCTCCGTGTCGGTCAGGGCGTGGTCGCGCGCGAGCCGCACGAACCGGGCGGCGGCCTCCGTCACCGCGGCTCGCGACAGCGTGGCGGGGGGCGCCGTCACGAGGGTCCCCACGCGGCGACGGGTCGTCACGAGCCCCGCGGCCTCGAGGTCCCGGTACGTGCGCGCGACCGTCCCCGGCGCGATGCCGAGGTCGTTCGCGAGCGCGCGCACGGTCGGCAGCCGCTGACCGTCCGTGAGGTCGCCCGCCGCGACGAGGGCCGCGATCTGCGCCCGGAGCTGCTCGTAGTGCGGGGTGGTGGAGTCGAGGTCGATGCGGACGGCGAGGCTCACGCGGCGGCCTCCTCGGCCACCCGCGCTCCCGCTGCCCGCGGGGCCGGGTCACGCGCCGGCCACACCAGGGCGACGAGCGCCACGAGGACGACGCCGCACGCGACCGCGAGCAGCACGTTCCCCGCCAGCACGTGCCCGGGGCTGAGGCCGGGTCCCGTCCGGACGCCGTCGCCCAGCCCGAGGCCCAGCCAGCGCAGCGAGAGCCCGCCGAGGGCGACGAGCCCCCCGAGGGTCAGACCGAGCACGAGCTGCGTGGCGCGCTCGACGCGGCGGGCGACCCGGCGCCGCAGCCACATGTCCCACTCCTCGTCCACGTCCTCGACGGCCGGTCGGGACACGACCAGGCGCAGCACCACCTCCGACGCCACGACGGCGACGACCGCCGCCACGACGATCGGCACCGTCCACAACCAGCCCGGGAACGGCGCGACCGTGTACGCCTCGTACGGCGTCACGACGCGGGAGATCGAGCGCGGGCCGTCGGAGAGCAGCCCGAAGGACGCCGCCACGACGGCGATCCCCGCGACCCAGGTCCAGGCGAGCCGCCGGGTGGCCGCAGGGACGACGTCGGCCGTGGAGCGCGCGACGAGCCGCGCCTCGCGCTGCCGGTGTCGCGGGCGTGGCCACGTGAGCTCGCCCACCGCGTGGACGGCGAGCGCGCCGACGAGCGCGACGAGGGGGACGGTCGCCGTGCCGCGCGCCCCGAGCGAGACGATCCCGAGGGCGAAGAACAGCGGCGGCACCAGCACGCCGGCGACGACGAGCGCGGCGGCGCCGCCGCTCGTCACCGCCGCGTGGCGCACCGCGCGTCGCCCGGCCGAGCTGGGCGAGACGGCTCGCCGCCCGTCCCACCACACGAGCGCGGCGACGGCGGCCGTCGCGAGCAGGGTGAGGTCGACCGCGAGAGCGAGAGCGAACGGCACCGGGCTTCCGAGCATCCACGACACCCAGGTCATGATCGTCCTCCCATCGAGAGTATTGATCATGCACTATGAACATTCATCGCCCCGGTGTCAAGGGCGTGCACGAGGCGGCACGGGTCAGGCCGGAGCGGGGACCGGCAGCGCCCAGTAGTCCGGGAGGAGGTCGGGCTCGACGAGGCGGACCTCGACCGGCTCGGCGTCGTCGGGCGTGAGGAAGTGCTGCGTGCTGCGGCTCGAGACGGCGCCCGTGCAGGACGGGGCCTCGGGGTACGGCATCCCGGGCAGCGCCGACGCGCCCGCGGTGAACTCGCGCCCGGCGGTGTCGACGAGCACGACCTCGCACGACGAGAAGGACTCCTCATCCTCGCTCGCCGGGGCGTCGGGCGCGTCCGAGCGCAGCGACACGTCCGCCGCCCACAGCGTGTACCCGTCGGGCACCTCGATGCGACCGCCGTACCCGTCGTCGAGCCAGTCGACCTGCTCCAGCCCCGCGAGGCGCGCCCGGACGTCCCCCACCTGCGCCCAGCCCTCGGCGTCGACCCCGTGCGCGCGGTGCGGCTCTCTCGCCCACCACCCCTGCACGGCGTCCGACCGCCACGTGATCGTGCACAGCGCCGCGAGCGCGCCCGCCAGCACGACGAGCCACCACCGGTTCGTGCGCCACCAGCCGCCGGTCACGCGTCCCACCCGCCCGGGACGAGCGCGGGACCGACCACCTCGACGACCGTCCCGGCCGCGGGCGCCTCGACGCGGCCCAGGTCGATCTCGGCGATCGCCTGCGGGCGGTCGAGGTCGGCGTCCTGGTGCTCGGTGAGCACGCGCAGCACGAGGTCGCCGTCGAGCGCGCGCTCCGGCACCTCGACCACCACGGTCCCCGCCTCGGGCACGTCCGGGTCCACGTACCGGCTGAGGATACGGTTCCCCGCGCGCTGCGACGCCTCGTGGTCCCGACCCGCGGCGTCGCGCAGCTCGAGCGTGTCGATGCTCGCCTCGCGCGTCGAGGCGGACACGGCGAGGTCGACGGCGACCCAGACGCCGCCCGTCGTGAGCGTGTCGTACCCGTCCTCGAGCGTGGTGCCCGTGCGCACGTCGTCGACCCGAACGCGCAACGGACCCGCGGTGACGACGTCGCCCACGTCGCCGCGCGTCGTCGTCGGCGTGAGCGTGGGCCACCACGTGTCGACGCGCGCGACGGCCGCCCCGACGACGACGGCGAGGACGAGCAGCACGACGGTCGCGGCCCGGTCGGCGCGCCGCGGACGCGGGGCAGAAGCGCCCTCGGGCTCGGGGTGCACGACGGCGGTCGTCGCCGCGGCGGGCTCGGTCACCAGTCCTCCTCGTCCTCGGGCGGGTCCACGATCCCGGGCGGCACGTCGCCGGGCGGGACGTCCACGAGCACGACGTCGCCGGTCTCGGCCCACCGTCGTCCCCCGCCGACCGTCATGTCGCGGTACCGGAACTCCGGGACCGTCACCGTGAGCGGCTCGTCGGGCCCGCCGTCGAGGTCCGCACCCTCGGCGTCGGGCAGCGTCACCGGCCACAGCAGGGCGACGTCCTCGGGCAGCCCGGGCTGCAGCAGCGGGTAGGCCGACGCGTCGCGCACGAGCAGCGTCGGGTCCGGCCGGTCCGGCTCCGCGTCCCCCGCGAGCGCCAGCCCGCCGGGCAGGGCGTCCGGGAGCGTCACGGCCGTGCGGTCGAGGCGGCGCGACTCGCGGTCCGCGTTGTCGGCCCCCACGACCACGACGAGCCACGCGTCGGCGCCCGCACCCTCGAGGTCGTCGGCCCGCACGGCGTCCGTCACGGTCCACGACCGCACCGTGACGTCGAAGGGGCCCGTCGCGACGGCCTCGCCCGCGACCGCGCGGGCCGGGCCGGCGTCGGCGGCGACGTGGCGCGCGAGCCCGCCCGCGGCGACCGTGCCGGCCACGACGCCGACGACGACGCCGAGCGCCACGCGGCGGGGCCACGTCCCGACGACGGCGCGGACCAGCGGCACGTCCCGGGCGGCCCTCGGCGCGGTCGTCGTCACGGCGCGCATCTTACGGGGGGCGGTGGGCGGCGTCAGGCCCCGCGCACGAGCAGCGTCGTCACGGGGCCCATGACGATCGCGTACATCAGCGCGAAGAACAGGGTGTGCAGCACGACGAAGAGCAGCGCGTCGCGCACGGTGCCGCGGGTCCGGAAGTGCCGCACGAGCTTGCGCACGAACTGGACCGGGTGGGCCAGGTCCCAGCTGTTGAAGCGCACGTACCGGCCGAGGTAGATGCCCACGGTCACGAGCGCGAGGAGCGCGAGCGCGACGATCCACGAGACGGGCCGGTGGAACGGGTCGTCGTCGTTCGGGTACAGCACGATGACGAGCAGCGCCTGCGCGAGGAACACGTTGACGACCGTGTTCATGACGCCCGACATCGCGAGCGTGAGGACCGCGACGATGTCGTACCAGAGCGGGACGCGCTCGTCCTCGCGCCGGTGGCTGTAGTTGAGCTCCGTGACGAGGTAGCCCGCGTTGGGCAGGAGCAGGAGCCAGACGAGGAGGCCCGCGCCGGCCACGGTGAAGACGACCGCGGGCGGCGCGCCGCCGGCGATGAGCACGGCGTCGACGAGGACGACGAGACCCAGCACGATCACGGGGGCGATGGACAGGCCGATGTTGAGCAGCATCGGGCGGTACACGCGCGTGCGGTAGAGCGGGGCGCGCAGCACCACGAGGGCGAGCGCGTACACGTTGAGCAGGGCCACGCCCCCGAAGAGCCAGTCGAGCACGCCCCCACGGTACGGGGGGTTCCGCGCGCGCGGCGCGACGAGCGTCGTTAGCGTGGAGTCGCTGGACGCAACGACCTCCCTCGTGCCCGACGGCGGGCACCCTCGGCTCAGGAGTCGCCATGGCGCAGCACGACGCGAGCGGGACCGTCGAACCCTCCGCGGCGCAGCCGCCGCCCGCGTCGGCGTCCCCGACGCTCATGCTCGTCCTCGCGACGATCGGCTTCGCCGTGAACTTCTGGGCGTGGGCGCTCATCAGCCCGCTCGGCGCGGCGTACGGCCAGCTCTACGACCTCACCGACGTCCAGGTGTCCGTCCTCGTCGCCGTCCCGGTCGTGGTCGGGTCGCTCGGCCGCATCCCCGTCGGGGCGCTCACCGACCGGTTCGGCGCGCGCGTGATGTTCCCGCTCGTGAGCGCGCTGACGATCCTGCCCGTGCTCTTCGTGGGCCTCGTCGCGGACAGCTTCGGCGCGCTCCTGGTCGGCGGGTTCTTCCTCGGGCTCGGCGGCACCGCGTTCGCCGTGGGGGTCCCGTTCGTCAACGCGTGGTACCCGCCCGCGCGCCGGGGCACGGCCGTCGGCGTCTTCGGCATGGGCATGGGCGGCACCGCGATCTCGGCGTTCACGACCGTGCGCATCCGCGACGCGTGGGGCGACGCCGCGCCGTTCCTGCTCGTCGCCGCCGTGCTCGCCGTGTTCGCCGTCGTGGCGTGGCTCCTGCTGCGCGTGCCCCCCGGTCGCGGCACCGCGCCCGCGGGCGGCTTCTGGGCGCGCACGTGGCAGACGTTCCGCCTCCCCGCGACCCTCCAGCTCTCGTGGCTGTACGCGGTCGGGTTCGGCGGGTTCGTCGCGTTCTCCGTCTACCTGCCGACGTTCCTCGTCAACGCCTACGACCTCACCGCCACCGACGCCGCGGCCCGCACCGCCGGGTTCGTCGTGCTCGCCGTGGTCATGCGCCCCGTCGGCGGCGCGCTGTCCGACCGGTTCGGGGGCGTGCCCGTCTCGGTGGGGTGCTTCGCCGTCGTGACGGCGCTCGCCGCGGTCGTCGCGTTCCAGCCGTCGCTCGTGCCGGCCGGGACGGTCGCGTTCCTCGGGCTCGCGGCGGCGCTCGGCGCGTCGTCGGGCGCGACGTTCGCGCTCGTGTCGAAGGTCGCGCCGGTCGAGAAGGTGGGTGCGGTCACGGGCCTCGTGGGGGCCGCGGGCGGGCTCGGCGGCTTCATCCCGCCGCTGCTCATGGGCGCCGTCTACCAGCTCGACGGCACGTACGGGCTCGGGTTCGCGCTGCTCGCCGTCACGGCCCTGGCCACCCTGCTGTTCACGCTCGGTCCGGTGCGCCGCGGCGTCCGGGCGCGCGCCGAGGCGGCCGCCCCCTGACGCACCGCGCTCAGACGTGCTCCGCCGGGCCGTGCGCGACGAGCCGCGGCATGACGAACCACAGCCCGACGAGCAGGACGAGCGCCACCGTGCTCGACCACAGCGCCGCCGTCCGGTCCACCACGACGTCGACGACGAGCAGCACCGTCCCCGTGACGACGAACGCGAGGACCAGCACGCCGGCCCGGGCGATGCGGTCGCTCAGGGTGACCAGCGCCGTCTTGCGGTGCTTGCGGAACAGCGCGCGGTGCAGGCTCACGGGCGTGACGAACAAGCCGGTCGAGAGCACGGCGAGCGCCACGAGCGTGAGGTAGACACCGGTCTGGAAGGTGTCGAGGTCGCCGAAGCGCTGCTGGAACGGCAGCGTGAGGAGGAACCCGGTGAGGATCTGCACGCCCATCTGCATGACGCGCAGCTCCTGGAGCAGCTCGACCCAGTTGCGGTCGGAGCGCTCGTCCGGCGACTCGTCACGGCCGTCCGTGACATCGTTGTCCACAGGTCCTCCCTCGCGCCGTCGCTGCGACAATCTTCCTCCCGCTGGGGTCAGGAATCGGCTCCGTCCTGCTCGACCCTCGGGGACCCCCCATCGATGGACTCTGCTATGCGCGACGACGTCACCGCTCCCGACGACGACGTCCCACCGGCGCTCGCCGACCTGCTCGCCGCACTCGGCCCGGGCGACCCGCAGCCGGTGGGCCGCTTCCGCGTGGACGTCGCGACGGACACGTGGTGGTGGTCCGACGAGGTGTACGTGATGCACGGGTTCTCTCCCGGCGAGGTCGTCCCGACGACCGCCCTCGTCCTCTCCCACAAGCACCCCGACGACCGCGAGCGCGTCGCGAGGGAGCTCGCCCAGGCGGCACGCACGGGTGAGCCGTTCGGGTCCATGCACCGCATCGTCGACGCGTCGGGCGTGACTCGCACGCTCGCGGTCGCGGCGCAGGCCACCCACCCGGGCGGCGACCTGCCGTGGGCGCAGGTCGTCGGCTACTTCGTGGACCTCACGGCGGCGCACGCCGAGGCCGCGCGCCGCGAGGCGACGGCCTCGATCCAGGCGTCGGACGCGTCGCGGTCGGTCATCGACGTGGCGAAGGGCGTGCTCATGGCGTCCCTGCGCATCGACGCGGACGAGGCGTTCGCGGTGCTGCGCCGCCGCTCGAACGTCGCCAACGTCCCGGTGCGCGAGCTCTCGCGGCGCCTCGTCGACGGCCTCGCGGCGGACGGTGACGAGCCCGACCCCCTGGTCGACAAGGACGTGCGCCGCCGGGTCGACGCGATCCTGGCCGACGCCGGGGCGTCGCACGACGAGCGGACCGGCGCCGGCGCCTGAGCCGACGGGCGGCCGGAGCACGCCCCGGAGACCGGGCGCGCGCGTCAGTCGTCCCGCGCCTCCCCGACGCCGGGGATGCGGCGGGTGTCGACGATCTCGCGCGCGAGATCGACCATCTTGATGTTCGCGTCCTGCGACACGCGGCTCATGACCGCGAACGCGCGCGCCGCGGTGAGCGAGTAGCGCTCCATGACGATGCCCTGCGCCTGGCCGATGAGGGTGCGCGTCTGCACCGCCGACTGCAGCTGCTCCTCCGTGCGCGCGGCCGAGATCGCGGCCGCCGCGACGGCGGCGAACGTCGACGCGAGGTGGTGGGAGTCCGGGCCGAACGCGTCGCGCGTCGTCGCGTACATGTTGAGCGCGCCGTGCGCGTTCGCGGACGTGTAGAGCTGGACGCACAGCATCGAGCGCACGCCCAGGTCGGCCGCGGCGCGCGGCGCCCACCGGGGCCAGCGGGGGTCGGCCGCGACGTCGCCCGACTCCACGAGCGCGTGCTCGCGGATCGCGTCGAGGCACGGCCCCTCGTCGAGCTCGTACTGGAGGGCGTCGCCGCGGGCGACGAGCGGGTCGGAGACCGACGGGCTCTCGATCTTGCGGCGCGTCACGAGGGAGATGCCGGCGGACTCGCACCCGTCGACCATCGACACGGCGAGCTCGACGACCCGGTCGAGGGTCTGCTGGAGCGTCGGCTCGTCCGCGAGCGTCCGTGCGGCCTCGGCGATGAGCCCGGCGACCGTGGCCTCCTCGGCCATGAGCTCCGCGAGCGGAACGTCCGTCAGCGGTCCGCCGACCCCCTGGGGTCTCACGGTCCCGCTCGTGCCGGGCTCGGTGATCATGCGCCGCCTCCTCCGCCGTGGCTCGGTTCCGACGGCCAGCGTACGTCGCGGCGGCGTCGAGCGCGCCGGGGACCTCGCCCGGGCGTGAGAGCCCGGGCGAGGCGGGGGCGGTGGCCGTCTCGCCCGCACAAGGCGTGGCGGCTGATCCCGTCACGGGCGCCGTCGCTCTCGCGAAGGACCCGCCCCCGGGCGGGCGCTGCCGCCCGCCCTCCGACCCTCCCGGGTGGGACGCGGCCCTCGGCCGATCCGTCCGCGGCCCGCCCGGGGAGGAGTGCCCGTCTAGAACACCGGCTTGCCCCCCGTGACCCCGAGGACGGTGCCCGAGACGAAGCTCGCGTCCGACGTCGAGGCGAGGAAGACGAACGCCGGCGCCACCTCGGCGGGCTGCCCGGCCCGGCCGAGCGGCGTGTCCTGCCCGAACTTCTCGATCTTCTCCTCGGGCTGGGTCGCGGGCTGCAGCGGCGTCCAGATCGGACCGGGCGCGACCGCGTTCACGCGGATGCCGCGCGGGCCGAGCTCCGCCGCGAGGTTGACCGTGAGGTTGTTGATCGCGGCCTTCGTCGCCGCGTAGTCGAGCAGGGACGTCGAGGGCTGGAACGCCTGGATCGACGAGTTGTTGACGATCGCCGCGCCCTCGCCCAGGTGCTCGAGCGCCGACTGCGTGATCCACAGCAGCGCGTAGAGGTTGGTCTTGAGGACGCGGTCGATCTCGTCCGTCGTGACGTCCTCGAACGCGTCGCGCCGCGCCATCTGGAACCCCGCGTTGTTGACGAGCACGTCGAGCCCGCCGAGCTCCGCGGCCGCCCGCCCGGGCAGGGCCCGCGCGGTCGCCTCGTCGGTCACGTCCCCCGGCAGGAGGACGCACGTGCGGCCCGCGTCGCGGACCCAGCGCGCCGTCTCCTCGGCGTCCTCCTGCTCCTCGGGCAGGTAGCCGATCGCGACGTCGGCGCCCTCGCGCGCGAACGCGATGGCCACCGCCCGGCCGATGCCCGAGTCCCCGCCCGTGACGAGCGCCCTGCGGCCGTCGAGGCGGCCGCTGCCGCGGTACGACGTCTCGCCGTGGTCGGGCACGGGGTCCATGGGCCGGGTGAGGCCGGGGGGCTCCTGCTGCTGCGCCGGGAAGCCGGCACCGTCCGTCATGGGGTTCCTCCTCGTCCGGTGGGGTCCGCGCTCACGAGCGGGCCGGCTCGCGACGACGCGCGAGCTGCGCCTCGTGCGCGCGGGGCCGGGCGACCGGGCGCACGGCGGCGAGCGCACCCGCGACCGTCGCCTCCGCCGTCGGGCCGACGCCGCCGGCCTTGCTCAGCGCGCGCATCACCTGGGCCGCGGTCTCCTGGACGGGGACGCCGGCCTCGCCGGCGGCCTCCGCGAGGAGCTGGCCGGCCGCGACGTCGTCGACGCCGTGGACCGCCATGAGCACGCCCTTGGCCTGCTCGACGGCGGCCTGGCTGACGAACGCGCGCGTCACCGCGCGCTGCGACTCGCGCTCGAGCGCCTCCTTGTGGCTCGGGCTCACGTCCACGACGTAGCCCGCGATCTCGACGACGCGGCCGCGCGCGTCGCGGCGGCCCTGCCCGGTGATGACGACGGAACGGGCCTTGCCGTGCCCGTCGACGATGCGGTGCGCGCACGAGAAGGGGCGGCCGGAGCGGATCGCGTCCGTCGCGGCGCGCACCACGCGGGCGCGGTCGTCGGGGTGCTTGCGGGAGCGGAGCGTGTCGAGGCTCGGCACGACGTCGCCCGGCTCCCAGCCGTGCATGGTGTACACCTCGTCCGACCACCACCAGGTCCCGGTGGCCAGCTCGACCCGGTACTGACCCACGAGGAGGTGGGTGCCGACGGCGAGCACCTCGGCGAGGGCTGCGGGGCGTACGGGGGCGGTCTGGTCGAGCGTGGTGGTGGGGCTCACGGAGATCGAGGCCATGGTGTCCTCCCAGGTTTCGGGGGGCTTCGGGCCGCTTCATGACTCCGTCCCACCAACGTAACCCACTCGCCCGCGGACGGCACCCGGGCTCGGCTACGGTGCGGACATGACCCGCGAGCCGCGCCGGACGATCGCCCAGCACGCCGACGACGCGCTCGCGCTCGTCCGCCCGACGCCGACCGCGCCCGTCCCGCTCGACGCCGCGGTCGGGTCCGTGCTCGCGGCCGACGTCGTCTCGGCGCTCGACGCGCCCCCGTTCGACGCGTCCGCGATGGACGGCTACGCGGTGCGGTCCGCGGACGTGGCCGGGGCGACGACGGTGTCGCCCGTGGTGCTGCGCGTCGTGGGCGACGTCGCGGCCGGCGACCCGGGCGGGGCCGGGCCCGGCCCGGGCGAGGCGGTCCGGATCATGACGGGCGCGCCCGTCCCCGCGGGCGCGGACGTCGTGGTGCCCGTCGAGCGCACGTCGACGGGCCGCTTCGCGCCGGGCGCGACGGGCGGCGCGCCCACGACGGTCGCGATCCACGACGCGTCGCGGCGGCACGTGCGCCCCCGCGGGGAGGACGTGCGCCGGGGCGACGTCGTGGTCGCGGCGGGCGTCGTCCTGACCGCACGCCACGTGAGCGTCGCGGCGGCCGCCGGGCACGCGACCGTCACCGTGCACCGGGCCCCGCGCGTGGCGGTGCTCTCGACGGGCAGCGAGCTCGTCGCGGCCGGCACCGCGCCGGGCCCGGGCCGGATCCCCGACTCGAACTCCGTGCTGCTCGCGGCGTCCGCGCGCGCGGCCGGGGCGGACGTCGTGCGCCGGGGAGGCGTCGGGGACGCCGCGGGCGCGCTCGTCACGGCCCTCGACGGTGTGCTCGCCGCGTTCGACGGCGCCGCGCCCGACCTGCTCGTGAGCACGGGCGGGGTGAGCGCGGGCGCGTTCGACGTGGTGCGCGAGGTCCTCGACGGCGCGACCCGGGCGGGGACGCCGTGGGAGAGCGCCGTGACCGACGCGCGGCTCGTCGCCGTCGGCATGCAGCCCGGCAAGCCGCAGGGTCTCGCGCGCTGGCGCGGCATCCCGTGGCTCGCGCTCCCGGGCAACCCCGTGAGCGCGTTCGTGTCGTTCGAGCTGTTCGTGCGGCCCGCGCTCGACCGGCTGCGCGGCGTCCCCGAGCCGCGGCGCGCGCTCGTCGGGCGCGTGGCCGGGGAGGGGTGGCCGTCGCCCGCCGGGCGTGAGCAGCTCGTCCTCGTGCGGCACACCGCGCCCGACGGGACCGAGGTCGTCCCGGCCGGCCGCGCGCGCGAGCCGCGCCCGGGCGAGACGCCCACGCGCGGCTCCGGCTCCCACCGCGTGAGCGCGCTCGCGCACGCCGACGCCGTCGCCGTCGTCCCCGCCGACGTCACCGCGGTCGAGCCGGGCGACGCGGTGCGCGTGCTGCTGCTCGACTGACGCCACGGGCCGGGCCGAACGGCCCGTGTGCCGGGCGGGACGCGCGTGCGAGAGTGGCGCCATGAGCTTCACGCACCTCGACGAGCGCGGGCACGCGCGCATGGTCGACGTCACCGCCAAGCAGCCGACCGTCCGCTCCGCGACCGCCACCGGGGTCGTGCGGTGCTCGCCCGAGATCGTCGCCGCGCTGCGCGACGGCACGGTCCCCAAGGGCGACGTGCTCGCCGTCGCGCGCATCGCCGGAATCGCGGGCGCGAAGCGGACGGCCGAGCTCCTGCCGCTCGCGCACGTCATCGGGGTGCACGGGGCGGTCGTCGACCTCGTCGTGGGCGACCACGGCGTCGACGTCACCGCGACCGTCCGGACCGCGGACCGCACGGGCGTCGAGATGGAGGCGCTCACGGCCGTCGCGGTCGCCGGGCTCGCCGTGGTCGACATGGTCAAGGGCCTCGACAAGTCCGTCGAGCTCACGGACGTGCGCCTCGTCGCCAAGACGGGCGGCAAGTCCGGCGACTGGCACCGCACGCCGTGACGACCGCTCCCGAGGGCGAGGCGACCGCCGTCGTGCACGACGCCGTCGTGCTCGCCGGGGGCCGCGCGGCGCGCCTCGGGACGCCCAAGCCGGGGGTCGTCGTCGGGGGTCGCCCCCTGCTGGAGCACGCGCTCGCGGCGACGCGCGGGGCGCGGCGGACGGTCGTCGTCGGGCCCGAGGACCTCGCCGCCCCCGGCCGCTACGCGCTGACGCGCGAGGACCCGCCGTTCGGCGGGCCGGTGGCCGGGATCGCCGCAGGTCTCGCCGCGCTGCCCGACGACGGCGCCGCACCCTGGGTGCTCGTCCTCGCGTGCGACGTCCCCGGCGCGGCCCAGGCCGTCCCGGCGCTGCTCGACGCCGCGCGCCGCCGGACGCACGACGAGGCGGGCGTGCTCGCCGTGCGCGACGGACGCGAGCAGTGGCTCGTGGGACTCTACGAACGGGCCGCGCTCGACGCCGCGCTCGACGCGCTGCCCACCGTGCACGGCGCGTCGGTGCGCCGCCTGCTCGCGGACCTGCCGGTGCTCGGCGTCCCGGACGACGACGGCGCCACCGACGACGTGGACACGTGGGAGGATGCCCGCGAGCACGACCGCCGCCTCGGCGCGGACGCACGCCCGGCGCCCGGCCACCCCGACGACACCCGGAGGTCTGGATGACGAACCTCGAACGCTGGGTCGACGCGCTCGCGCAGGACCTCGACCTCGACCCCGCGGTCGTCGACATCGGCGCGATCCTCGACCTCGCGCGCGACGCCGCGCACGGCATCGAGCGGCCCGCCGCGCCCCTCACGACGTTCGTCGCGGGCTACGTCGCGGGCCTCGCGGCGCACGACGGGTCGGGCCGCGGCGTGCAGGAGGTCCTCGACCGGGCCGCCGAGCTCGCGCTCGCCTGGGAGCCGGAGCCCGAGCTCCCCGGCACCGCGCCCGGAGAGTGACCGTGGCGACCGTCCGCTACTTCGCCGGCGCGCGCGACGCCGCCGGCACCGAGACCGAGACCGTCGACGCCGCGACGGTCGGCGAGCTGCACGCGGCCCTCGTCGCGCGGCACGCCGGCCTCGCGGACGTCCTGCCGCGCTGCTCGCTCCTCGTCGGGGGCGTGCGCGCGTCGAGCGACGACGCCCCGGTCGGCGCCGACGAGACCGTCGACGTCCTCCCGCCCTTCGCCGGCGGCTGACCCGCTCCGGTCCCGCGCGCGACCGTCAGTGGTCGCCGCCGTCGAGCTGGGCGAGCACGTGCGGCACGAGCGGCTCCAGCACCGCCCAGCCGTCGCGCACGCCGCCCGTCGAGCCGGGCAGGTTGACGACGAGCGCCCTCCCGGCCGGGCCCGGCACCAGCCCCGCGATCCCGCGCGACAGCACCGCCGCGGGCACGTGCGCCGCGCCGCGCCGACGCAGCTCCTCGGCGATGCCGGGGATCTCCTGCTCCACGACCTCGCGCGTCCCCTCGGGCGTGACGTCCCGCGGGCCGACGCCGGTCCCGCCCGTCGTGAGCACCACGCGCGCGCCCGCCGCGACCGCCCGGGTGACGGCGTCGCGCACCGACGCGGCGCCGTCGGGCACGAGGTCCCGGGCCACGGGCCAGCCCGCCGCCTCGACCAGCCCCGCGAGGAGCGGCCCCGACCGGTCCTCGGCCTCGCCGCGCGAGCAGCGGTCGGACACGGTGACGACGGCGACGGTCGGCGGGGAAGGGCGCTCGGTCATGCCGTCACCGTAGCGAGCGTCGCGCCGGCCCGGCGCACGGCCGGGCGAGGGAAGGTTTCGGCGCGCGCTTCCCGGTCGCCGTGGGCATAGTGGCGAGTGGACCGACCGAACGCCCACCCTGCTCGCTCCAGGAGGCTCGAATGTCGTACGTGTCCGCGCCGTCGACGTCGCCGGCGCCGGCTCCACCCGGTCGAGCCGCGGCGACGGCCGCGGGGCACGACGGGTGCGGGGCATGACCACCACGTCGGACGGCCCGGTCGAGGACGCGCTGCTGCGGCTCGGCAAGCACCTGCGGCGGGGGCGGGTGTCGGACGACCTGCGGCAG
>NZ_WMKA01000053.1 GCF_009711085.1 Cellulosimicrobium composti | reverse complement strand
CGGCGGGTGGCGAGACCGGCGAGGCCGGGACGACGGATGCGCACCGGGCGGCGAGTGGCCGCCACGGCGCCGGCCCCCGGTCGTCGCGCCACGGCGCCGCGGCCGTCGACCGCGCGGGCCGTGGGGACGAGCGTCGCGATCGTCGTCGGGGCGGCGGTCCTCGTGGCCGTCCTCGCGGTCCTCGGCCCGGGGCGCGCGACCCCGGGCGCCGCGGACGCGGAGACGCCCACCGCCGTGGCGGGACTGTCGCACGACGGGGCGACGCGCGACCCCGCGGACCCTCTCGGCGCTGCCCGGGTGCTCACGGAGCGCCGGCTGGCCCTGCTCGCGGACGGGACCGGGGACCTCGCGTCGATCGTCGTCGCCGGATCGCCCGCGCACGAGCAGGACGAGGCGCTGCTCGCCGAGCTGGCCGGGGTCGACGTGCTCGACGCGCGCGCGGAGGTCTTCGACGCGCGTCCCGTCGGGTCGTGGTCGCCACCCGCGGCCGACGCGGACGCCGGCCCGGCGGACGCGACGGTCGAGGTCGACTACGCGGTCGGGGCGCACCGGCAGCGCACGCCGGACGGCGAGATCCAGGTCCCCGCGACCCCGCGCACCACGGTCGTGCTCGTGCTGCGCTGGACCGACGACGGGTGGCGGGTCGTCGAGGTGCGCTGAGCCGCGACGAGCGGGCTCGGGCCCGAGCGGCCCACGGTGTCAGAGGCCCTCGGCGACCCAGCGTGCGGCGTCGGCGACGTGTGGCTCGGACCACGTGAAGCCGCTCGCCTCGAGGACCGTCGGCAGGGCGCGCTGGGAGCCGAGGATGTCGGACGCGAGCTCGCCCAGCACGACGCGCAGCGCCACCGAGGGGACCGCGACGACCGCCGGGCGGTGCAGCGCGCGGGCGAGCGCGCGCGTCACCTCGGCGTTCGTCGCGGGGTGGGGGGAGCAGAGATTCACCGCGCCGTGCACGGGTGCCGTGAGCAGGTGCCGCAGGGCGTCGACCTGGTCGCGCAGCGTGATCCAGCTCCAGTACTGCGTGCCGGGCCCGAGCCGGCCACCGACGCCGAGCCGCAGCAGCGGCAGGAGCCGTCCGAGCGCGCCGCCCTCGGGGGACAGGACGATCCCGGTGCGGGCGTGGACGACGCGCACGCCGGCCTGCTCCGCGGGCGCCGTCGCCGCCTCCCACTCGCGGACCAGCCGGGCGAGGAAGCCGTCGCCGGACGCCGACGTCTCCGTGAGCACCTGCGCGCCGCGGTCGCCGTAGTAGCCGATCGCCGAGCCCTGGACCCACACGGGTGGCGGCGCGTCGAGGCTCGCGAGCGTCCGCGCGAGGAGTCCCGTCGTGCGCGTCCGGGAGGTGAGGAGCGTGCGCTTGTACGCGGCGGTCCAGCGGTGGTCGCCGATCCCCGCGCCCGCGAGGTTGACCACGGCGTCCGCCCCGTCGAGCGCCGCGGGGTCCAGGGCTCCCGCGTCCGGGTCCCACTCGTGCTCGTCCGAGGTCTGCGGGGCGCGCCGCACGAGGCGTCGCACGTGGTGCCCGTCCTCGCGCAGGCGTTCGAGCAGCTCGGAGCCGATGAGCCCGTGCGAGCCCGCCACGACGATGTCCATGGGCTCACGCTACGGGTCCGCGGCCCGTGCCGACAGCCGCGGACGCCGGCCACGCGCAGCCCGGGCAGGACGCACGAGAGGCCCCGACCGCGACGGTCGGGGCCTCTCGGGACGCGTCAGGGAGCGACGGGCGTCAGAGACCGACCTCGGCCTCGAACGCGCCCTCCTCGATGCGGTTCTTGATCGCGGTGAGGAAGCGCGCGGCGTCCGCACCGTCGACCAGGCGGTGGTCGTAGGACAGGAAGATGAAGCACGTCGAGCGGATGCCGATCGTGTCGTTCCCGTCCGCGTCCGTGACGACGACCGGCCGCTTCGTGATCGTGCCCGTGCCGAGGATCGCGACCTGGCCGACCGGGACGATCGGCGTGTCGAAGACCGCGCCGCCCGAGCCCGTGTTGGTGATCGTGAACGTCGCGCCCGCGAGCTCGTCGGGGCCGACCTTGTTGGCGCGCGTGCGCGCACCGAGGTCCGCGATCTTGCGCGCGATGCCGGCGAGGTTGAGGTCGCCCGCGTCCTTGATGACCGGCACGACGAGGCCGCGCTCGGTGTCGACCGCGATGCCGACGTTCTCCTGGCCGTGGTAGGTGATCTCGTCCTCGGCGAACGTCGCGTTGATCTTCGGGTAGGCCTTGAGCGCCTCGACCGCGGCGAGCGTGAAGAACGGCAGGAACGTGAGGTTCGCGCCCTCGCGCGCCTTGAAGTCGGCCTTGGCACGGTTGCGCAGCGCGGCGACGCGCGTGACGTCCACCTCGACGGCCGTGGTGAGCTGGGCCTGGGTGCTCAGCGCCTCGACCATGCGGCTGGCGACGAGCTTGCGCAGGCGGCTCGTCTTCTCGGTCGTGCCGCGCAGCGGCGAGACCGCGGGGACGGTCGCCTTCTTCGGGGCACCGCCGGCGGCGGGGGCTGCGGCGGCCGGGGCGGCCTTGGCCTCCTCCGCCCTGCGGGCGGCCTCGAGCACGTCCTCCTTGCGGATGCGCCCGCCGACGCCGGTGCCCGTGACGGTCGACAGGTCGACGCCCTTGTCCGCGGCGAGCTTGCGCACGAGCGGCGTGAGGTAGGTGCCGCCGGACTTCGTCGCCGGGGCGGGCGTCGCGCCGGGGGCGGACGGCGCCGCGGCGGGGGCGCTCGTGGCCGGCGCGGGGGTCTCCTCCTGCGCGGCCTGCGCGGGGACGGCCGCCTCGCTCGCCGGGGTGCGCGCCTCGGTCGGGGCCGGCTCCTCCTGCTCCGGGGCCTCCTGCTGGGGCGCCTCCTGCTGGGGCGCCTCCTGCTTCGGCGCCTCCTGCTTCGGGGCCTCCGGTGCGGGCGGCGCCGCCGGGGCGGCACCCGAGCCGACGACCGCGAGCACGGTGCCGACCTCGACCGTCTCGTCCTCCTGGACGAGGATCTGCTGGACGGTGCCCGCGACGGGCGACGGGACCTCGGTGTCGACCTTGTCGGTCGAGACCTCGAGCAGCGGCTCGTCGACCTCGACCGTGTCGCCGACGGACTTGAGCCACCGCGTCACGGTGCCCTCGGTGACGGACTCGCCGAGCGCCGGGAGCTTGATCTCCTCGCCGCCGGACGACTCGCCCGAGGGCGCGGGCTGCTCGGCCGGGGCGGGCTGCTCGGCGGCCGGCTCCTCCTGGGCGGCGGGCTGCGCGGGCTCGGGCTCGGCCTGCGGGGCCGGAGCCTCGGCCTCGGCGGGCGCCGGCGCGGAGCCGCCACCCCCGGAGCCGTCGCCGATCACGGCGAGGTCGGCGCCGACCTCCACGGTCTCGTCCTCCTGGACGAGGATCTGCTCGAGCACGCCCGCGACGGGCGACGGGATCTCGGTGTCGACCTTGTCGGTCGAGACCTCGAGCAGCGGCTCGTCGACGGCGACGGTGTCGCCGACCGACTTGAGCCAACGGGTGACGGTGCCTTCGGTGACGGACTCGCCGAGGGCCGGCATCTGCACGTTCTCAGACATGACCTGCCTGGTCTCCTTCGATCGTTGGGGTCAGTTGTGGGCGTGCAGAGGCTTGCCGGCCAGTGCCAGGTGCGCCTCTCCGAGTGCCTCGTTCTGGGTGGGGTGGGCGTGGACCAGGGCGGCGACGTCCTCCGGGTACGCCTCCCAGCCCACGATGAGCTGTCCTTCGCCGACGAGCTCGCCGACGCGTGCGCCGACCATGTGCACGCCGACGACGGGCCCGTCCTTGCGGCGCACGAGCTTCACGAAGCCGCTCGTCGCGAGGATCTTGCTCTTGCCGTTGCCGGCGAGGTTGTACTCGAGGGTCTCGACCTGGTCGGCGCCCCACGTCTCGGCCGCCGCGGCCTCGGTCACGCCCACGGACGCGATCTCGGGCTCGCTGTAGGTGACGCGGGGGATCGACGACTCCACGACCGGCGTCGGGTCGAGACCCGCGATCTGCTCCGCGAGGAAGATGCCCTGCGCGAAGCCGCGGTGGGCGAGCTGGAGGCCGGGGACGATGTCGCCCGCGGCCCAGACGTTGCCGACCCCCGTGTGCAGGCGCTCGTCGACGACGACGAACCCGCGGTCGAGCGTGATGCCCTGCTCCTCGTACCCGAGGTCGGCCGTGCGCGGGCCGCGCCCGACGGCCACGAGCAGCAGCTCGGCGTCGAACGTCGTGCCGGACTCGAGCGTGACGGTCACTCCGGAGTCGGTCTCCTTGACGCCGGCGAACCGGTCGCCGAGCGAGAACGCGATGCCGCGCTTGCGGAACGCCCTCTCGAGCGCCTTCGACAGCGCCTCGTCCTCGTTGGGCACGAGGTGGGGCAGCGCCTCGACGATCTGGACGTCGGCGCCGAACGACCGCCACACGCTCGCGAACTCGACGCCGATCACGCCGCCGCCGAGCACCACGACGGACTTCGGCACGCGGTCGAGCTGCAGCGCCTGGTCGGAGGTGATGACGCGGCCGCCGATCTCGAGGCCGGGCAGCGAGCGCGAGTACGAGCCCGTGGCGAGCACGACGTGGCGGCCGGTGTAGCGGGTCCCGTCGACCTCGACGGTGTCCTGCGACACGAGGCGGCCGTGCCCCTGCACGAACGTGATGCCGCGCGACGAGACGAGGCCCTGCAGCCCCTTGTACAGGCCCGCGACGACGCCGTCCTTGTAGGAGTTGACGCCCGCCATGTCGATGCCCTCGAACGTGCTGCGGACGCCGAACCGCGCGCCCTCGCGGGCGCCGTCGGCCAGCTCGGCCGCGTGCAGGAGGGCCTTGGTAGGGATGCACCCGTTGTGCAGGCAGGTGCCGCCGAGCTTGCCCGACTCGACGAGCGCGACGTCGAGGCCGAGCTGGGCGGCACGCAGCGCCGTGGCGTAGCCGGCGCTGCCTCCGCCCAGGACGACGACGTCGAATGGTGTGCCGGGTTCGGCCACGTGCGACTCCTTCAGCGAGGGGAGATCGGGGGCGGACGTCACGGCACGTCGACGGGCCGGACGGGGATCCGCTGACCCACGGTGCGTGAACGTTCTCCGGGTGCCATCTTGGCACCTCGACCACGGCCACCCCAATCGAAACCCGGGCGTCGCGGCTGTGACGCTGGAGACAGCGACGCCCACCGTATGACCAGGGTCACGCTGTACCCTGCCGCTGTGCCCCGGCTGCCCAGGCTGTCCAGCCTGTTCTCCCGACGCCCCGCGACGACCTCGACCGCGACGGGCGTCGCGCCCGCGTCGTCCGACGCGCGCCGCGCGACGCTCGCCCACCTCCAGGACTTCGTGCGCACGCGCGTCGGGGTCGAGGCGTACGTCGAGCCGCCGACGCCGGACACGGGCGCGACGCTCCTGCTCATCGCGACGACGGGCGAGTGGACGCGCCGGCGCGTCCCGGACGAGCGGACGGCGTTCGACGTCGCCGGCTCGCTCGGCGTGCCGGTCTACAACGTGCGCTTCACGGGCTACCCGCAGCGGATGCGGGACTGGAACTCGCGCCAGCGCCGGCGCTGAGCACCGCCACCTCGACGGGGCCGAGCAGGCGGTCCCGGTCCGTCCGGGCGACCGGACGCACCAGGACCACCCGCTCGCCGCGGGGTCAGCGCTGCGCGCGGCCCTCGACGAGTCCGAGGAGCGTGCGCACGGCGACGCCCGTCCCGCCGACCGGGGTGTACCCGTGGGCCGAGCCCTCGTTGAACGCGGGGCCCGCGATGTCCAGGTGCGCCCAGGGCGTCTCGCCGACGAACTCCTGGAGGAACAGGCCGGCGACGAGCATCCCGCCGAACCGGTCCCCGATGTTGGCGAGGTCCGCGACCTTCGACTTCAGCGACGCGCCGAGCTCCTCGGGCAGCGGCATCGGCCAGAACTGCTCGCCCGCGGCCTCGGCCGCCGCGACGACCTCCGCGCGCACGTCGTCGGCGCCCATGACCGCGGAGACGCGGTTGCCGAGCGCGATCATCTGGGCGCCGGTGAGCGTCGCGACGTCGAGCACGACGTCGGGCTTCTCCTCGACCGCGGCGACGAGGCCGTCGGCCATCACGAGGCGGCCCTCGGCGTCGGTGTTGAGCACCTCGACGGTCTTGCCGCCGCGGATCGTGATGACGTCGGACGGGCGCTGCGCGCTGCCCGACGGCATGTTCTCGGCGAGGCAGAGCCACCCCGTGACCGCGACCGGCAGGCCGAGGCGTGCGGCGGCCACGACCGTCTGGAGCACCGCGGCGGCGCCGGCCATGTCGGACTTCATCGCCTCCATGCCCTTGGCGGGCTTGATGGAGATGCCGCCCGAGTCGAACGTGATGCCCTTGCCGACGAGCGCGACCTTCGCGGCCGGGCGCGACGGCGCGTAGGCCACCTTGACGAGCCGCGGCCCGCGCGCGGAGCCCTGGCCCACGCCGACGAGCCCGCCGTAGCCGCCCGCGACGAGCGCCTTGTCGTCGAGCACCGTGACCTTGAGGCCCTTGGCGCCCGCGTCCTTGACGGCCTGCTTGGCGACGTCGGCGAACGCGGCGGGGTAGAGGTCGTTCGGCGCGGCGTTGACGAGGTCGCGCGTCGCGTTGACGGCCTCGGCGACGACCTTCGCGCGCTCGACGGCCGCCTTGGCCGCGGAGCTTCGCGCGCCGGCCGCGAGGATCTCGACGGTCGCGGGCGGGCGGCTCGCGTCGGACGCCGCGGCCTCTCCCGTGCGGTAGCGGGAGAACGCGTAGGCGCCGAGCAGCGCGCCCTCGGCGACCGCGCCGAGCTCGGCCTCGTCGTCGACCGGGAGCGCGACGGCGACCGACGTCGTCCCCGCGAGCGCGCGCAGGGCCGCCCCGGCGGCACGGCGCAGCGCCTCGGTGCTGAAGGTGCCGTCCGCGCGGCGGGCGCCGAGACCCACGAGGACGAGCACGCCGGCCTTGAGGTCGGGACCGGCGGGGACCTTGCGCACCTCGTCGGCGGCGCCCGTGACGCCGAGCGCGGGGGCGACGTCCTCGAGGGCCGCGACCACCGGTCGGGGCAGGTCGCCCCCGACGATCGCGACGCCGTCGGACGTCGTGTGGGTGCCGACGACGAGAGCGTCGACCTTGGCACCGGCGGGACTCTTGCTGGAGACGGTCAGTTCAGCCACACCCGCGATGCTATCCCTGCGCGCACGGCCCCTCGCCCGAGGGGTCGGGACGGGTGGACCGATTCCTCGGCGGCCGTCCGCCCCCGGTACGCTCGGCGCGTGGTCCTTCCCCTCGTGCTGCTCGTGGTCGCGGCGTGCGCCGTGCTCGCGGGCTGGGCGCTCGTGTTCGTCGTCCGCGACCGTGCGGTGATCCTGCGCCAGCTGTGGGGCGCCGCCGTGATCGAGGCGCTGGTCCTCGTGCAGGCCGTCGTGCTGGGCGTCCTCGGCGCGACCGGCACCGCCCCGAGCGACCCGGTGCTCCTGTGGGGCTACCTCGTGACCACGCTCGTCATCCTGCCCGTCGCCGCGCTGTGGGCGTTCGCCGAGCGCTCGCGCTGGAGCTCGGTCGTGCTCGTCGTCGCGGCGCTCACGGTCGCGTTCCTCGAGGTGCGCATGTGGCAGATCTGGAACGCCTGACCTGGAGGTCCTCGCCATGAGCGCACCCGCCGCCCCGGACGGCACCGGTCCGTCCGCGTCACCCGCGCCGGGCGGCGGACCGTCCGGCGGGCCGGGCCGGACGCGCCGCACCAACGCCGGCTTCGGCCGGTTCCTCGTCGCGGTGTACGGCGTCTTCGCGCTCGCCGCCACGGCGCGCGCCGCGGTGCAGATCCTGCGCGACTGGGACGAGGCGCCGCTCGCGTACGCGCTGTCCGGTCTCGCGGCCGTGGTGTACGTCGTCGCGACGGTCGCGCTCGCGCGGGACGGCCGCGTCGGGCGCGCGGTCGCATGGGCCGCGGTGGGCGTCGAGCTCGTCGGCGTCCTCACCGTCGGGGCGTTCTCGCTCGCCGACCCGGAGGCGTTCCCGCGCGCGACCGTGTGGTCCGGGTTCGGCCAGGGCTACGGCTACGTCCCGCTCATGCTGCCGTTCGTGGGCGTCTGGTGGCTCTGGCGCACCCGGCCGCGCCCCGGCGCGGGCACCCCCGTCACGACCCGCCCCGCCGACGCCCCGGAGGACGCCGCATGACTCGCAGCCGCCCGTTCCTCTACGGCCTGCTCTTCGACGCCGTCTTCCGGCGGATGGACCCCGAGCGCGCGCACCACGTCGCGTTCGACCTCATCGGCGCCCTCGGCCGCGTGCCCGTGCTGCGCGACGTCGTGCAGGGCGCGCTCGCGCCCTACCTGGGCCGCCGGGCGGGCGGTCGCGGCAGCGTCGAGGTGCTCGGCAAGGTCTTCCCCGCGCCGTTCGGGCTCGCGGGCGGCTTCGACAAGGACGCGCGCGCCGTGCGCGGGCTCACGGCCCTCGGGTTCGCGTTCGTCGAGATCGGGACGGTCACCGCGCACGCGCAGCCCGGCAACGAGAAGCCGCGCCTGTGGCGCGAGCTCGACGTGAGCGGCGTGCGCAACCGCATGGGCTTCAACAACGAGGGCGCGCAGGCGGCGGCGCGCCGGCTCGCGGCGCTGCGGTCGACCCGGTCGGGCCGCGCGGTGCTGGTGGGCGCGAACATCGGCAAGACGAAGGTCACGCCCGCGGAGGAGGCGGCCGCGGACTACGCGACGAGCGCGGGACTCCTCGCGCCGTACGCCGACTACCTCGTGGTCAACGTCTCCTCGCCCAACACGCCCGGCCTGCGCGACCTCCAGGAGGTCGAGTCCCTGCGCCCGATCCTCGTCGCCGTGCGCGAGGCGGCGGACGCCGCGACCGCGCGTGCGGGCGTCGTGCGCGTCCCGCTGCTCGTCAAGATCGCGCCCGACCTCGCCGACGAGGACGTCGACGCCGTCGCCGACCTTGTCGACGAGCTCGACCTCGACGGGGTCGTCGCGGTGAACACGACGATCGGTCACGACCGGGGGCCGGGCGGGCTGTCCGGCCCGCCCGTCCGTGCCCGGGGGCTCTCCGTCGTGGCGCGCCTGCGCGAGCGCCTCGGCGCGGACCGGGCGATCATCGGCGTCGGGGGCGTCACGACCGCGCACGACGCCCGCGACTACCTGCACGCGGGGGCCGACCTCGTCCAGGGGTACACCGGCTTCCTCTACCAGGGGCCGTTCTGGGCCGCGCGCATCAACCGCTCGCTCGTGCGTCACCCCGAGCCGGGCGAGCACGTGCGGGGCGCCGAGGCGAGGGAGGCACGATGATCCGGCCGCAGTGGGTCTGGGAGCTCGACGACGCCGAGGGCCGCGCGCTCGCGACGCCCGTGAGCCCGGTCTTCACCACGCAGTACGACGCCGAGCAGTGGCTCGGCGAGACGTGGCGGTCGCTCGCCGCCGAGGGCGCGGCGGCCGCGCGACTCCTGCACGACGGCACCCAGGCGACCGCGACGGTGGAGCTGCGCGTCCCCTGACGCCCGTCAGCCCGTCACGCGCGCCCACGCCGCGACGAGCCGTGGCACCGCGTGCTCGAGCTCGTCGGGCGGCCGCGAGAACGTCAGGCGCAGCCGGTCGGCCGCGCTCCCGTCGGGCGTGAACGTCGGCCCGGCGTTGACGAGGACGCCCTCGGCGGCCGCCGCCGCGGCGAACGCCTGCGCGACGGGGGCGCCGACGTCGACCCACAGCGACAGCCCGCCCTCCGGCACGTGGACGCGCCAGTCGGGCAGCGCGGCACCGAGCAGCCCGCACAGCAGGTCGCGCTGCGCCCGCAGCATCCGGCGCCGCTCCGCGAGCACGGACGGCGCGTCGTCGAGCAGCTCGACGACGGTGAGCTGCTCGAGGACGGCGGTCGCGATGTCCGCCGACTGCCTCGTGCGGGCGAGGCGCGCGACGAGGTCGGGGTGGGCGCGGACCCAGCCGACGCGCAGCCCTCCCCAGAACGACTTGGACGCCGAGCCGACCGTGACGACGTACGGCGAGGTGCCGTCGCCCGCGAGCGGCTCGGCGACGGGCCCGGCGGCGTCCGGGTCGCCGTCGAGGTCGAGGTCCGTGAGGGTCTCGTCGCCGACGACGGTCACGCGGTGGCGCTGCGCGGCGTCGCGCACGCCGGCCCGCTCCGCGGCCGAGAGCGTGTACGCCGTGGGGTTGTGGAAGTCCGGGACGAGGTAGACGAGGCGCGGCGAGACCTGGCGGAGCGTCGAGCCGTAGAGGTCGACGTCGAATCCCGGGGCGTCCTGGTCGCGGCCCGTGCGCGCGTCGCGGTCGCGGCGGCCGACGGGCACGGGCACGAGCCGTGCCCCGGCGCGCCGCAGCGCCTCCATGGCGTGGTAGTACGTCGGGGACTGCACGACGGCGCGGTCGCCCGCCCCGAGGAGCGTCGTCGCGAGCGTCGTGATGGCGTGCTGCGCGCCCGTCGTCACGAGGATCTCGTCGGGCGTCGTGGGTGTGCCGCGCCGCGTGTGGTGGTCGGCGAGCGCCTCGCGCAGGGCCGCGACGCCGTACGGCTCGTACCCGCCGCCGGCGAGGTGCTCGGGGAGGCGCTCGAGCGCGCGCGAGTACGCGGCGTGCAGGCCGCTGGGGGCGGCGGAGGTCGCCTGGGAGAGGTCCGCGAGGTCGATCGGTGCGGCGTGCGGCGCGGGCGCGGGAGGCGCGTCGCCGCCGGGGGCCCGGTGCGCCGCCCGGGGTCGGGAGGGGCGGGGGAGCACGACGACGGTGCCCGAGCCGGTGCGCGACCGGGCGAAGCCGAGCTCGCGCAGGCGCCCGTAGGCCGCGGCCGTCGTCGTGCGCGAGACACCGAGCGCGGCCGCGAGGTCACGCTCGGACGGCAGGCGCGTGTGCGGTGCGAGCGTGCCGGCGAGCACGGCGGCGCGCAGGGCGTCGGCGAGCGCGACGTACGCGGGACCGCCGGCGTGCCAGCGGCCGAGCAGCCGGGACGCCGCGGCGGGGGAGAGGTGCCGGTGGACGTCGACCGTCCCGGAGGGGGCGAGGCTCATGAGGCCACTCTCTCGCGATTGGCTATGGATGTCGATGCCACTTGGTCGCGAGGATGGCACGCGTGACTCCCGCCCGCCGCGTGACCCAGCTCCTCCTCGGCCTCCTCGCGTACGCGCTGTCGATGGCGATGCTGCTCCACGCGGGCCAGGGCGGCATGCCGTGGGACGTCCTGCACCAGGGCGTCGTGCGCCGCACCGGCCTGCCGTTCGGGGTCGTCGTCGGCGCGCTCAGCGTGCTCGCGCTCCTCGCGTGGATCCCGCTGCGCCAGCGCCTCGGCGTCGGGACCGTCGCGAACGTCGTGGTCATCACCCTGACGATCGACCCCGCGATCGCGCTCGTCGAGCGCGCCGTACCGGACCCGGGCGTCGCGGCGAGCGTCGCGCTCGCGCTCGGCGGGGTCGTGCTCAACGGCGTCGCGACGGCCGCGTACCTCGGCGTGCGCCTCGGGCCCGGTCCGCGCGACGGCCTCATGACGGGGCTCGTGGCCCGTACCGGGTGGTCGGTGCGGCTCGTGCGCACGCTGATCGAGGTCGTCGTCGTGGCGGTGGGCTGGGCGCTCGGGGGAACCCTCGGGTGGGCCACGGTCGCCTACGCGCTCGGCGTCGGGCCGGTCGTCCAGCTCACCGCGCGCTGGTTCGCCCCGCGCGGGCTCGTCGCCGCGCCGCGCGCCCGCGCGAGCGCCGCGGACGCCGCACCGCCGGACGCGCCGGTGGCTGCGGCCGCAGGCCCCCGGCCGGGCGAGGGAGGCATGCCCGCACCCGGCCGGTGAGGAGACGACGACGGCCCCGGCGCACCGCCGGAGCCGTCGTCGCGGATGAGGTCCCGCGTCAGGCGACGCGGCCCTGCGGGGCGTCCTCCGCCGTCTTGCCCGGGTCGCGCTCGACCACGCCGCCGAGGATCTCGTCGATGCGGGCCATGAGCTCGGCAGGGATCGTCACGCCCGACGCCTTGACGTTCTCCGCGACCTGCTCGGGGCGCGAGGCCCCGACGAGCGCCGCCGCGACGTTGTCGTTCTGCAGGACCCACGCGACCGCGAGCTGGGGCATGGTGAGCCCGAGCTCGTCCGCGACGGGCTTGAGGTTCTGCACGCGCGTGAGCACGTCGTCGGTCATGAAGCGCTGGATCATCCGTGCGCCGCCCTTGTCGTCGGTCGCGCGCGACCCCTGGGGCAGCGGGCGGCCGGGGACGTACTTGCCGGACAGCACGCCCTGCGCCATGGGCGACCAGACGATCTGGGACAGCCCGAGCTCGCGCGACGTCGGCACGACCTCGTCCTCGATGACGCGCCACAGCATCGAGTACTGCGGCTGGGACGAGATGAGCTGGAACCCGAGGTCCTTCGCGAGCGCGTGTCCCGCGCGGATCTGGTCGGCCGTCCACTCGGACACGCCGATGTACAGGGCCTTGCCCTGGCGGACGATGTCGGCGAACGCCTGCATCGTCTCCTCGAGCGGCGTCTCCGTGTCGTACCGGTGCGCCTGGTAGAGGTCGACGTAGTCGGTGCCGAGGCGCTTCAGCGAGCCGTTGATGGACTCCATGACGTGCTTGCGGGACAGGCCGGTGTCGTTGGGGCCGCCGGGGCCCGTCGGCCAGTAGACCTTGGTGAAGATCTCGAGCGACTCGCGGCGCTGCCCCTTGAGCGCGTCGCCGAGCACCTGCTCGGCCTTCGTGTTCGCGTAGACGTCGGCCGTGTCGAAGGTCGAGATGCCGGCGTCCAGCGCGGCGTGCACGCACGCCGTCGCGACGTCGTTCTCGACCTGGGAGCCGTGGGTGAGCCAGTTGCCGTAGGTGATCTCGGAGATCTTGAGACCGGAGTTGCCGAGGTAGCGGTAGGTGGGCATGCGCCCCAACCTAGCCCCCCGGTCGTTGCCCCACGAACCTACACGGCGGTCACTCCGGGTAGACGCCGTGCTTCTTGTGCGTCGGCTTCGGCAGGCGTGCGCGGCGGAGCTGGAACGCGCGCATCACGGCGTACATGACCGTGCCCTTGGGGATCTCGCCGAACTTCGCGAGCAGGCGCTTGCGCAGGCGCCGCCACATGATGAAGCCGTCGATCACCGTGAGGAGCACGATGACGTAGAGCGTCATCACGGTCAGGAACGCGAGGTCCT
This sequence comes from Cellulosimicrobium composti, assembly GCF_009711085.1. Taxonomy (GTDB): domain Bacteria; phylum Actinomycetota; class Actinomycetes; order Actinomycetales; family Cellulomonadaceae; genus Cellulosimicrobium; species Cellulosimicrobium composti. The sequence continues at coordinate 13,494 of NZ_WMKA01000053.1, read as the reverse complement.
GGTTCTGCGCCGTGACGAACGAGAAGACGATGAACACGAGCGCGACCGGGAGGAAGAACTCGCCGAGGTTCCAGCGCGCGTCGACGTACTCGCGCACGTAGCGCTTGACCGGGCCCTTGTCGCGTGGGGGCAGGTAGCGCTCGTCGCCCGTCTGCATGGCCTGGTACTGGCGGTCGCGCATCTCGCGCTGCTTCTCCCGCGCGGCCTTCGCGGCGGCGCGGCGGTCGTCCGGCACGAGGGGTCGCTTGTTCGCGGCCTCGGCGACCTTGCGCTTGGGCGTCGGCCGACCCTTGCCGGCGCGCTCGATCTCGGCCGCCTGCTCGACGGGGTCGGGGGCGGCGGGCGTCGCGGCGGGCTTGTTGCGGGAGAACACCCCACCAGCGTAGTCGAGCCGCGGGAGTGCCTCGCGTGCCGTCCGCGGGCGCCGGACGCGTGCCACGGCCGGACGCGCCGCCGGGCGGGCGGTTACGGACCCGACGCGCGGGCCCGGCGGTCCCCGGTGTCGTACGGTGCTGGTCGTGACGAACTCACCAGAACCCACCGACCCCGCGCTCGCGACCACGCTCCGCGAGACCGTCGCGCGCCTGTTCCCCGCGCTGCGCGCCGACCTCGAGTCGCTCGTGCGCGTGCCGAGCGTCTCGAACGCCGCGTTCGACCAGGCGCACGTCGCCGCGAGCGCGGACGCCGTGGCCGCGCTCCTGCGCGACGCGGGCATGCCCGAGGTGCAGATCCTGCGGGCCCGCACCGAGGACGGCGCCGAGGGCGCGCCCGCCGTCGTCGCGCGCCGTCCCGCACCCGCCGGGGCCCCGACCGTCCTGCTGTACGCCCACCACGACGTGCAGCCCCCGGGCGACGCCGCCGCGTGGGACACCGACCCGTTCGAGCCGACCGAGCGCGACGGTCGCCTCTACGGGCGCGGCGCGGCCGACGACAAGGCGGGCGTCGTCGCGCACCTCGGCGCGCTGCGCGCCCTGACCGAGCTCGGCGACCTCCCGGTGGGCGTGACGGTCTTCGTCGAGGGCGAGGAGGAGGTCGGCTCGCCGACGTTCCTGCCGTTCCTCACGCAGCACCGGGACCTGCTCGCGGCGGACGTCATCGTCGTCGCCGACTCCTCGAACTGGAAGATCGGCGTGCCCGCGCTCACGACGTCGCTGCGCGGGCTCGTGGACTGCGAGGTCGAGGTCGCGGTGCTCGACCACGCGGTGCACTCGGGCATGTTCGGCGGCCCGGTCCTCGACGCGGTGACGCTGCTCGCACGCCTCGTCGCGACCCTCCACGACGACGTGGGCAACGTGGCCGTCGACGGCCTCGTGACGGCCGCGGAGCCGACGGTCGACTACGCCGAGGCGGACTTCCGGGCCGACTCGTCGCTCCTCGACGGCGCAGCGCTCGCGGGCGAGGGGAGCATCGCCGGGCGGCTGTGGGCCAAGCCGGCGATCGCCGTCATCGGCCTCGACGCCCCGAGCGTCGCGCACGCGTCGAACACGCTCACGCCGCGCGCCACCGCGAAGCTCTCGGTGCGCCTCGCGCCCGGGCAGGACCCGGCCGCGGCCATGGCGGCGCTGCGCGCGCACCTCGAGTCCCACGCGCCGCTCGGCGCGCGCGTGACCGTGCGCGACGGGGAGCAGGGCAAGCCGTTCCTCGCGCCGGGCGACTCCGAGGCGATGCGGGCCGCGCGGTGGGCGTTCGCGACGTCGTGGGGCACGGAGCCCGTCGACATCGGCGTGGGTGGGTCGATCCCGTTCATCGCCGACCTGCTCGAGGTGTTCCCCGACGCCGCGATCCTCGTCACGGGCGTCGAGGACCCCGACTCGCGGGCCCACGGCGCGAACGAGTCGGTCCACCTCGGCGAGCTCGAGAAGGTCGTGCTCGCCGAGGCGCTCCTGCTCGCGCGGCTGGGCGGCGCTGTCGCCTGACGCGGTCGCCCGCGGGCGGCGCGTCCCGGTCAGCCGGGGAGCGCCGCCCGCAGGTCCGCCGCCTCGGCGAGCACCGGCCCGACGGCGTCGCGCACCCCGACGTCCAGCGCGCCCGTCAGGGCGTCGAGCTCGTCGAGGTGCGCGCGGGCCGCGTCGGGGTCACCGCCGCGGACGGCGAGCTCGGCGAGGTAGGCGAGCGCGCGCACCCGGTCGGCCGCGTCCGCGTCGTCCCCCGCCCGCCGTAGCGCGCCCCTGAGGATCTTGCGCGCCTGCGCGGTCTCGCCGTGCGAGTCGGCCTGGACGACGGCGTCGTCGAGCGCGCGGGCGAGGCGGCCCTCCGGCCGGGTCCCGTACGCGGAGGCCGAGGAGTCGCCGTCCGTGCCGGAGACGGGCGCCGCAGGGGAGCGGCGCATCACGCGCACCCAGTTCCCGGCGGGGTCCACGAGGCTGAAGCCCGTCGTGCCGCCCGCGTTGGCCCGCCGCCGCGGGCGCGTGATGCGCGGGAAGCCGGTGAGCGGCAGCCGACCGTAGCGGGCGCGCAGGCCCGCGGCGAACGCCTCGAACACCGGGGCCGTGTCCTCCACGACCACGATGCACGTGCTGAAGTTGTCCTGCGGCGCGAGCGCGTCGAGCCCGAAGTAGTGCAGGTCCACGCCGCCGCGGCGCAGCGCGACGTACGGGTTCGGCCGGAGCTGGCGGTAGGTCACCTCGAAGCCGAGCGCGGTCCAGAAGTCGCGCAGCTCGTCGACGTCCTGGCACGGCAGCGCCGGGACCATCGTCGCGTCGAAGGGGTCGGGGCCGTCGGGGGCTGGTGCGCGGTCGGCGGGCATCCGTCCATCGAAGCACCCGTCGCGCGCGGTGCCCAGGGGGTGGGTGACCGCCCGGCGCGGGTCGAGGACGCGGGTCGGCCCCGGTGCGCGGCGGCCCGGCGACCCCGGCGCGTCAGGCCCGGTGCGCGACGTCGACGGCGCGGGACCACCGGGCGACGTCGTCCGGGAGCTCGGGCGAGGTGACGTCGCCGCCGAGCAGGCCCACGACGTCGGGCGCGGCGATCCGGTCGCCGGACCCGCGCGCGAGGAACCGCCCGGCGACGAGGCCGCGCGCGCACAGGTCGCCGCGGCGGGAGAACACCTGCTCGAGGTACACCACGCGCTCGTCCCACCCGAGCACGCGCGTGGTGATCTCGAAGCGGTCCCAGAGCTGCAGCGACCGGCGGTACTTCATCGTCGACGCCGCGACGACGGGGTACCAGCCCTTCTCCTTGAGCAGGGGGAAGCCGCCGAGGTCGGCGATGAAGTTGCTGCGCGCGACGTCCATCATCTGCAGGTACACGCCGTTGTTGACGTGCAGGTAGAAGTCGAGGTCTCCGGGGCGCACGCGCATCCGGGTGATCGACGGGTCGAGGACGCCGCGCCCCGGCACGGGCTTGCGTGGCATCGTGCTGGCGACGAGGAGCTGGATCTGGCGGGTCACCCGGGCAGGCTACTACCCGGCACCTGCGGTATCAGGTAGTCCGGGCGTGCCGAGCGCGGCGTCCGACGGCGTCAGACGGGCGGGTCCGGGTCGTACTGGATCCCGCGCCGCACGGCGCGCGCGACGTCGTCGCCCTCCAGGCGCGCGACGAGGTGCAGCGCCATGTCGATCCCCGCGGACACGCCCGCCGACGTGACGACGTCGCCGTCGTCCACGAACCGCGCCTCGGTGTCGAGAACGACGCTCGGGTCGATCTCCGCGAGCTCGTCGTAGTGCGCCCAGTGCGTCGTCGCCGGGCGGCCCGACAGCAGCCCCGCCGCCGCGAGCACGAGCGACCCCGTGCACACGCTCGCGATCACCGGGGTCTGCGCGCGCATCGCGCGCAGCCACTCGAGATGGACGCGGTCCGCGAGGAGCGAGCGCGTGCCCCAGCCCCCGGGGTGGACGAGCAGGTGGAGGGGGCCGACGTCGTCCGCCGAGCGGTCCGGCAGGAGTCGCAGGCCCTTCGCGAGGCGCACGCCCCCGCCGTCCCACGAGAACGTCGACACGTGCGGCTTGAGCGCCGAGTGCTCGGCCCACGCGGTCAGCACCTCGAACGGCCCCGCGACGTCGAGCTCCTCCGCCTCGTCGAAGACGAGGATCCCGATGTTCATGCCGTTCCCGGTGCTCATGCCCACCTCCGCGTGGCCCGGACGTCACCCGCCGGCGCGGCCCGCGGGCGCGCCGGCGGACCCTGGCTAGATGCCCGGCAGGGCGAGCATCTGGTCGAGCGCGACGCGTGCCCAGTGCGCGTCGTCCGCGTCCACGACGATCCGGTTGACCACGCGGCCCGCGACGAGCGACTCCATCGCCCACACGAGGTGCGGCAGGTCGATCCGGTTCATCGTCGAGCAGAAGCACACCGTCGAGTCGAGGTAGTGCACCTGCTTGTCCGGGTGCTCGCGCGCGACGCGGCGCACGAGGTTGAGCTCGGTGCCGATCGCCCACGACGACCCCGGCTCGGCCGCGTCGAGCATCGTGATGATGTACTCGGTCGACCCGACGAAGTCCGCGGCCGTCACGACCTCGTGCTTGCACTCCGGGTGCACCAGCACGTTGACGTCCGGGACCGCGGCGCGCACGTCCTCGACGTTCTTCGCCGAGAACCGCCCGTGCACCGAGCAGTGCCCGCGCCACAGGATCATGCGCGCGCCGCGCAGCTCGGCGTCCGTGAGGCCGCCGTTCGGCTTGCGCGGGTCGAACACGACGCAGTCGTCGAGCGACATCGCGAGCTTGAGCACGGCGGTGTTGCGACCCAGGTGCTGGTCCGGGAGGAACAGGACCTTGCCCGTGCCCTCGACGCCGCCCACCTGGTCGAACGCCCAGCGCAGCGCGACCTCCGCGTTCGACGACGTGCACACCGTGCCGCCGTGACGGCCCGTGAACGCCTTGATCGCGGCGGAGGAGTTCATGTACGTCACGGGGATCGTCGAGTCGGCGATCCCGGCCTCCTCGAGCACGTCCCACGCGTCCTCGACCTGGTCGATCGCGGCCATGTCCGCCATCGAGCAGCCGGCCGCGAGGTCCGGCAGCACGACCTGCTGGGCGTCGGACGTGAGGATGTCCGCGCTCTCGGCCATGAAGTGCACGCCGCAGAAGAGGATGAACTCCGCCTCGGGCCGCGCCGCGGCCTCGCGCGCGAGCTTGAACGAGTCACCCGTCACGTCGGCGAAGTCGATGACCTCGTCGCGCTGGTAGTGGTGACCCAGGACGAACGCCCGGTCGCCCAGCGCCGCGCGTGCCGCACGGGCCCGCTCGACGAGGTCCGGGTCGCTCGGCGCGGGCAGCTCGCCCACGCACTCGACCCCGCGTTCGGACGCGAGGTCGCGGCCCTGGCCGAGGAGCAGCAGGGCAGAAGGACTGGGCTCGACGAACCCGCCCCGGCGCGCAGTGTTCGGTCCGGTCACGGACGACAGCAGGGTGCTACCAGTGCTCACGGCACCATCGTCGCACAGGGCCGACCCGACGGGCCGTGACGTCCCGCACGCCCACGGCGCCACGGCGACCGTGCCGGCGCCGTGCCCCCGGGCTGGCACAATCCGGGCATGCGCGTGCTGCTCACCGGGTCCGCCGCCCCGCCCCTGCCGGACGGGGCGTGGCCGCACGGCGTCGCCACCCCCGCCGCAGGACAGGGCGTCCCCACGCTCGCCGACGTCGCGTCGTGGTGGGCACCGCACGCCGACCTCGACGTCGTGGCGCTCGCGGCGCAGGGCCCCGGGTTCCTCGACGCGCTCGCGCCCGTCGCGCCCGAGGTGCTCGCCGGCGTCGTCCCCGGGCCCGCCGGGTCCGAGGTGCCGGTCGCGCTGCGCCGCCGGACCGCGGACGCGGGCGGTGCCCCGACGCGACCGACCGTCTACGTCGACGCGTCCCAGGTGCCCGCCGCCGGCGACGCCGGGACGCTCGGCCCCGGCTCACCCGACCCGACCGTCCCCGCCCGCTCCTCGACCGCCGTCGGGCACCTGCTGGCGCTCGCGGTCGACGCCGCGCGCGACGCCGCAGGAGCGCCCGGCCGCGTCGTGCTCGCGACGGGCAGCAGCACGAGCCACGACGCGGGGCTCGGGGCGCTGCGCGCGCTCGCCGGCGCGGAGGTCGGGCGCGTGGCGGGGGACGCCGCCGTCGAGGAGGTCCTGCGCGCGGCCCGTGCCGCGCTCGGCGGCACCGACCTCGTCGCGGCGGTCGCGTCCGACGTCCCGCTGCTCGGCCTGCACGGCGCGAGCGCGACCCTCGACGGCCGCGGGGTCGACGCGGCCGTCGCGCAGCACCTCGAACGAGAGCTCGGGGCGGTCGCGCACGACGTCGCGGCGGCCGTCGACCGCCTCGCGTCCGACGGCACGGGCGGGGGCGGCGCGCTCGTGGGGCGGGACCTCCTCGCGACGGCGACCACGGGCCGACGGCTCGCGGGCCTCCCGGGCGCGGGGAGCGGCGGAGGCCTCGGGCACGCCGTCGCCGCGCTCGGCGGCCGGCTCGTGCCGGCGCTGCGCGTCCTGGCCGACGATCTCGGCCTCGACGCGCGCCTCGCGGGTGCGGACGCCGTCGTCGTGCTCGCGGACGAGCTCGGGGCGCACGAGCTCGGCGACGGGACGGTCCGCGAGGTCGCGGCGCGCGCGGGCCACCACGCGCTGCCGGTCGTCGTGGTCGCGCGGAGCGTCGTGGCCGGGCGCCGCGAGCAGGCCGCCGCGGGACTGAGCGGCGCGTACGCGTGGGACGACGGCGACCCGCGCGCGCTCGTGGAGCGCGTCGCCCGCACGTGGTCGCGCGGCTGACCCGTCAGCCCAGGTCGACCTCGCCGTCCGCGCGGACGGCCCACGCGGGGTTGTGCGCGACCTCCCACACGAGCCCGTTGGGGTCCGCGACGTGCGCGTGGAACACCCCGCCGAACTCGCCCTCCTGCGGCTCCTTGCGGACCGTCCCGCCCGCGGCGACCATCGCCGCCACGAGCGCGACGACCGCCTCGCGGGACCCGACGTTGTGGGACAGCGTCAGGCCCGTCGTCACGGGCGCCGCGCCGGGTGTGCCGGCGTCGCGCGCGAAGCTCTCCGCGTCGAAGAAGCCCAGGAGCTGCCCGGCCGCCGAGCGGTAGAACACGATCTCTCCCGGCACGTCGAGGCGCGGCTCCCACCCGAGCGCGCCGTAGAAGCGCCGGGCGGCGTCGAGGTCGCGCGCCGCGACGGTGATGAAGTGCACGGACGGGTCCACGGGGCCTCCGGTCGTCCTCGGTCGCGCCCCCCGTGCGGGGGCCCGTTCGACCGTACGCCGCCCGGTGGTCGTAGACTCGGGAACACGACCGGCACGTGTGGTGTTGAGGACCTGACGAGATCTCTCTCGAGAGGTCCGAGAAGCCGGCCACCACCGGGGCACCAGTGCCCCCGACAGCGCGGAGACGAGATGAGCGAGACCACCGAGATTGCCACGCACGGCGTCAACCTGACCGACGAGGCCGCGGAGAAGGTCCGCACCCTCCTCGAGCAGGAGGGCCGCGACGACCTGCGCCTGCGTGTCGCGGTGCAGCCCGGCGGCTGTTCCGGCCTGATCTACCAGCTCTACTTCGACGAGCGCGTGCTCGACGGCGACGCGCTGCGCGACTACGACGGCGTCGAGGTCGTGGTCGACAAGATGAGCGTCCCCTACCTCGAGGGCGCGACGATCGACTTCGCCGACACGATCGAGAAGCAGGGCTTCACCATCGACAACCCGAACGCGGGCAGCGCCTGCGCGTGCGGCGGCTCCTTCAGCTGACGCGCCCGGCGTGCCGCGCGCACGCCGACCCGGACACCACGAGCCCGGCGACCCGTCCTGCGGGTGGCCGGGCTCGTGCCGTCTCAGCCGCCGAGCTCGACGGTGATCGCCCAGGCGTCCGCGTCGCCCGAGCGGGGGAGCGGCTCCTCCGCGACGACCGCGTGCCCGCGCATCCGCGCCCAGGCGGGGACGTCGAGGCGCGCGGCGGGGTCCGTCGACCACACGGTGAGCCGCGTGCCCGCGGCGCGGTCGCGCGCGGCCGCCGCGAGCCGGATCACGGGGAGCGGGCACCGCAGGCCCCGGGCGTCGACGACGTCGCCGTGCTCGCGGCCCTCCGCGGCGGGCGGGCGGTCCGCGCCCGTCACAGGCCCTGCACCCCGAGCGTCGCCCGCACGCGCTCGACGGCGCCCGGCAGCACCGCCAGGAGGCGGTCGACGTCCGCCTCGCTCGTGGAGCGGTCGAGCGCGACGCGGACGTTGCCGTGCGTGAGCACGCCCATCGCGGCGAGGACGTGCGACGGCTCGAGCGAGCTCGACGTGCAGGCCGAGCCGGAGCCGACGGCGACGCCCTCGCGGTCGAGGTCCGTGAGCAGCGCCTCGCCGTCCACGTAGAGGAACGAGAACGTCACGACGTGCGGGAGGCGGTCGACCGGGTCGCCGACGACCTCGACGTCCGGGATCGCGGCGACGCGTGCGCGGACCCGGTCGACGAGCGCACGGCGGCGCGCGTCCTCGGCCTCGCGGTCGGCGAGCACGGCCTGCAGCGCGACGGCGGCGGCGAAGGCCGCGGGCACGGACACCCCGCCCGGGGCCAGCGGGTCGGGGTCCTCCGGGAACGGGCTCCGGCGGCGCACACGCGACCGGATCGCGAGGACCCCGACGCCCGGGCCGCCGCCCCAGTCCGCGGGGTCGGCCGCGAGCGCGTCCCACGCGGTCGGCAGGGCGTCGTGGCCGACGCTCGCCCCCGCGTCCACGAGCAGCGGCACCCCCGCTGCGCGCGCGGCCTCGTGGACCGCCTCGACGGGCTGACGCGTCCCCACCTCGCCGTTGGCGTGCTGCAGCGCGGCGAGCGCCACGCCCGGGCGCGCGACGGCGTCGGCCATCCGGGCGGGGTCGACCCGTCCCGCCCGGTCCACGCCGACGACGTCGCGTTCGAGACCGCCGTGGTGCGCGGCGTGGAGGAGCGCCGCGCGCTCGACGGCGCTCACGACGACGGTGCTCCCGACGCGCGAGCGGCCCGCGGCGAGGGCCGCGACGCCCGTGTGCAGGGACGTCGTGTGGTTCGCGGTGAAGACGACCTCCTCCGTCCGCGCGCCGAGCGCCCCCGCGACGGCCTCGCGCGCGCCGTCGAGCAGCGCGGCGGCGCGGCGGCCCTCGGCGTGGAGGCGGCGCGGGTCGGCCCAGCCGTCGTCGAGGGCGCGGTCGAACGCCTCGCGTGCGAGCGGGTGCCACGGGGCGCGCCCGCCGTTGTCGAGCCGGACCCGGCGATCGGGGGTGGTGTGTGTCACATGGCCTCCAGGGCGGGTGCGCGGCGCGCGGGGTGTCGCGCCCGAGGTCGGCCGGGGTGTCGTGCCCCGCGGCCCGCCGGTGGTCCCGGCCGCGCCGGGCCGCCGGATCGTTGCGCTCGCGCCGTCCGCGGAACGCGACCGCCGTGCGCGCGGGCGCTCATCGGGCACGGTACCGCCTCGCCGCACCACCCGTCCGTGTGGCAAGGATCTGACAGACGCGCCGCGGGTGTGCCCAACCGGTCCTGACCGGCCACGACGTGTGCCGCATCTCGCCCGTCCGGAGCGCGTCCGGGGCCACGAAGGGCGGAATCCCGCGCTAGGCTTCGTGTGTCGAGGACGAAGGTCCTGTGCTGGGCTCGTAAAGACGGGCACGGGCAGGACGTGACGTGAAAGGCCCCCCTTGCACTCGCAACCCCCTAGCCGCACACGGCGCACCATCCTGCGGGCGACGGCCCTCGCCGTCGCCGTCGCTGCGGTGGCGTCCGGCTGCGCCAGCGACACGGTCCAGCGCGGGTTCCTGCCCGGTTACGAGGACGGGGAGGTGACCAACCAGACCGCCCGGATCACGTCGCTGTGGACCGGCTCGTGGATCGCCGCGCTCATCGTCGGCATCATCACGTGGGGCCTCATGCTGTGGTGCGTCGCCGCCTACCGCAAGCGCAAGGACGACCACCGGCTCCCGGTCCAGACGCGGTACCACCTGCCGCTCGAGATCATGTACACGGCCGTGCCGATCGTCATGGTCCTCGTGCTCTTCTACTACACGGACCGCGACATGAGCGCGATCCAGGACACGGACCGCGAGGCCGACCTCACCATCCAGGTCATCGGCAAGCAGTGGAGCTGGGACTTCAACTACGTGGACGACGACGTCTACGAGTCCGGCCAGCACCTCGCGAACGTCGGCGACACGATGACCGAGGACGCCACGATCGACGGCGCCCCCGGCACGGCGGCCGCGCTGCCCACGCTCTACCTGCCGGTCGGCGAGACCGTCCGCTTCGAGCTGCAGTCGCGCGACGTCATCCACTCGTTCTGGATCCCCGCGTTCCTCTACAAGCAGGACATGATCCCGCACCGCACCAACGAGTTCGTCGTCACGACGGAGCGCGAGGGCGTCTACGCCGGCAAGTGCGCCGAGCTCTGCGGCGAGCACCACTCCGGGATGCTGTTCAACGTGGAGGTCGTCGACCGCGCCGAGTACGACGCGCAGATGGAGGCGCTCCGCGAGAAGGGCCAGGAAGGCCAGATCCCGGTGGAGGGCTTCAGCCGCCTCCAGGACCCGAACCCCGTCACCGCTAGCACGGAGGGTGAGCACTGATGGTCGCGCAGGCCGAAGTCATCCCCGGTCTCGCCCCCCGGCGTCAGACCCTCGGGCGGACCGTGATCAAGTGGGTCACGTCCACCGACCACAAGACGATCGGGTACCTGTACCTGATCTCCTCGTTCATCTTCTTCTGCATCGGCGGCCTCATGGCCCTCGTGATCCGTGCCGAGCTCTTCGAGCCCGGCATCCAGATCGTGCAGAGCAAGGAGCAGTACAACCAGCTCTTCACGATGCACGGCACGATCATGCTGCTGCTGTTCGCGACGCCGCTGTTCGCGGGCTTCGCCAACTTCGTGATGCCGCTGCAGATCGGTGCGCCGGACGTCGCCTTCCCGCGACTCAACATGTTCGCGTACTGGCTCTACCTCTTCGGCGGGCTCATCGCCTCGGCGGGCTTCTTCACCCCCCAGGGCGCCGCGTCGTTCGGGTGGTTCGCGTACGCGCCGTTGTCGAACACGACGTTCAGTCCGGGTCTCGGGGGAGACCTGTGGGTGTTCGGCCTCGCGCTCGCCGGTTTCGGCACGATCCTCGGTGCCGTCAACTTCATCACGACGATCATCACGATGCGCGCCCCCGGCATGACGATGTTCCGCATGCCGATCTTCACGTGGAACACGCTCATCACGAGCCTCCTCGTGCTCATGGCGTTCCCGCCCCTGGCCGCCGCGCTCTTCGCGCTCGGCGCCGACCGGCGGTTCGGTGCCCAGATCTTCAACCCCGAGAACGGGGGAGCGATCCTGTGGCAGCACCTGTTCTGGTTCTTCGGGCACCCTGAGGTCTACATCATCGCGCTGCCGTTCTTCGGCATCGTGTCGGAGATCTTCCCGGTCTTCGCCCGCAAGCCGATCTTCGGCTACAAGGGCCTCGTCTACGCGACGATCGCGATCGCGGCGCTGTCCGTCACCGTGTGGGCCCACCACATGTACGTGACCGGTGCGGTCCTGCTGCCGTTCTTCGCCTTCATGACGATGCTCATCGCGGTCCCGACCGGCGTGAAGTTCTTCAACTGGATCGGCACCCTCTGGCGAGGGAAGCTGACGTTCGAGACGCCGATGCTGTGGTCCATCGGGTTCCTCGTGACCTTCCTCTTCGGTGGTCTCACGGGCGTCATCCTGTCCAGCCCGGCGCTCGACTTCCACCTGTCCGACTCGTACTTCGTGGTCGCGCACTTCCACTACGTCGTGTTCGGCACCGTCGTGTTCGCGATGTTCGCGGGCTTCTACTTCTGGTGGCCCAAGTTCACCGGGCGCATGCTCAACGAGCGCCTCGGCAAGCTGCACTTCTGGCTGCTGTTCATCGGCTTCCACACCACGTTCCTCATCCAGCACTGGCTGGGTGTCGAGGGCATGCCCCGCCGCTACGCGGACTACGCGCCCTCGGACGGCTTCACGTGGGAGAACCAGGTCTCGACGGTCGGGGCGTTCATCCTCGCCGCGTCGACCCTGCCGTTCCTGTGGAACGTCTACACGACCTGGCGCAACGCGCCCAAGGTCGAGGTCGACGACCCGTGGGGCTACGGCCGCTCCCTCGAGTGGGCCACGTCGAGCCCGCCCCCGCGCCACAACTTCACCTCGCTGCCCCGCATCCGCTCCGAGTCGCCGGCGTTCGACCTGCACCACCCCGAGGTCGCGGCGATGGACCACGCGGAGCCGAGCCCGAACGTCCTCGAGAAGGTCTACGGCGAGGCCGACCGCCGCGGTGAGAAGGGCGTCGCGCTCGACCGCCTGAGCGGCTCGGAGACCGCGAGCGACTCCACGACGACGACGATCGTCGACGACCCCCGCACGACGGACGAGGAGACCGGGAAGTGAAGATCGAGTACAAGCTGTTCCTCTACGGCACGCCGTTCTTCATCGCCGCGGGTCTCGTCTACGGCTTCTGGAGCCACTGGGAGCCGGTCGGCTCGGTCGCGATCCTCCTGACCGGGGGCCTGGTCGCGATGATCGGCGCGTACCTCATGCTCACGTCGCGGCGCATCGACGCCCGCCCCGAGGACGACCCGGACGGCCTCATCGAGCAGGGCGCCGGCGACCAGGGCGTCTACGCCCCGTGGAGCTGGTGGCCGCTCGCGATCGCGGGCTCGGCGGCCGTCGTCTTCCTCGGCCTCGCGGTCGGCTGGTGGCTCGTGTACGTGGGCTTCGCCCTCGGCGCGGTCTCGCTCGTCGGCTGGGTCTTCGAGTTCTCCCGCGGGCAGCACGCGCACTGACCTCGCGGCAATCCTCGACCGGACGGCCCGGTTCCTCTTCGGAGGGACCGGGCCGTCCGTCGTTCCGCCCGCACACGGGACACGCACCGCACGGGCAGCCCACGGGGGGAGGCGATGCCGGGACCGCGTGGTCGACGGTGCCCTCGTCGTCGACGGCCTCGGGACCGAGGGCCACGGTGCCCGGACGGTCCGGCTCGTCCTGTGCTCCACCACGACGCCGACGCACGACCCGGCGTGGCCCGTCGACGGGAGCGTCCGTGCATCGATGCCGAGCGGCCCCTGGGAGGATCCGCGCGGAACCCCGGGGCCGGCTGCCGACCCAGGAGAAGGCTCGCACCCAGGGCACCCCGAGCGGGCCTCTCAGGACGCGACGGCTGCGCCGTCGATCGTGCGCTCGTCCCCGTGCGGGAAGGCTGGAGCGCGCCGCAGAGACGTGCGGAGGCCGACCCGAGTCACGACGGGACCCCGGNCCGGGGTCCGGGTCGTGAGGGGTGTCAGGCGGGGACGATGAGCCCGGCGGTCTGGGTCTTGGCGCGCTGGAGGCGGGCCTCGGCGTCGGACCAGTTGACGAGGTTCCACCAGGCGGTGACGTAGTCGGCGCGCACGTTCTGGTAGTCGAGGTAGTAGGCGTGCTCCCAGACGTCGAGCAGGACGATGGGGGTCAGGCCGAGGGTGAGGTTGCCCTGCTGGTCGTAGAGCTGGACGGTGACGAGCCTGGAGCCGATGGAGTCCCAGGCGAGGATGGCCCAGCCCGAGCCCTGGACGCCGGCGGCGACGGCGGCGAACTGCT
>NZ_WMKA01000052.1 GCF_009711085.1 Cellulosimicrobium composti | reverse complement strand
CCGGCCTCACCGACCAGGCGCCCACGCTGCGACCGGGCATCACGCCCCTGGAGGTCGTGAGCGGGGAGCCGCTCGCGATCGACGTCACGGACCACGTGCTCGTCGTCGAGGGCAGGACCCCCCGGCTCACCACGGAGGAGAAGGTCACGGCGCTCGAGGGCACGCGCGAGGTCACGTCCACGACAGAGATCGTCTACACCTCGGACGCCGGGTACGTGGGCCCCGCGGCCGTGACGTTCGAGGTCACCGACGGGTCCGGTCCGGACGACCCCGACGGCAACACGGCGCTGCTGACGATCCCCATCAGCGTCGTCCCGCCGGAGAACCTCCCCCCGGAGCTCTCCACGCCGACGCTCGACGTCGCGGCGGGCGAGGAGGCCACGGTCGACCTCGCGCGCTTCGCGACCGACCCGGACGGCGACGCCCTGACGTTCGCCGCGTCCGGAGGCGCCGAGGGCGTGACCGTGACCGTCGAGGGCACGACGCTGCGCGCCCAGGCGACCCCGGACGTGCCCAAGGGCTCCGTCGTGCAGGTGCCGATCACCGTGACCGACGGCGAGCACCCGCCCGTCGAGGGCGCGGCGACGCTCACCGTCGTCGCCTCGACCCGCCCGCTCGCCCGCGCCAACCAGGACACCGTCGACGACGCGCACCAGGGCAAGCCGACGACGGTCCCCGTCCTGGCGAACGACTCGAACCCGTTCCCGGACACGCCGCTCGAGATCGTGGGTGCGAGCGTGGAGACGGGCAGCGGTGACGTGTCGTACAGCGGGAACGACGTGGTCGTCACGCCGGAGCAGTCGTTCGTCGGCGTCATGGTCGTCGTCTACCGCATCCAGGACGCGACGAAGGACCCCGACCGCATGGTCGAGGGCCGCGTCCAGCTCAAGGTGCTGGGCAAGCCCGAGGCGCCCGCGACCCCGCAGGTGCTCGAGGTCCGCTCGAAGACCGTCGTGCTCNACAGAACGGCTACGAGAAGGCCTGCGGCACCACCACGTGCACGCTCGACGGCCTCACCAACAACGTCGAGTACACCTTCACCGTCTTCGCGACCAACGCCGTCGGCGACGGCCCCGCCTCGCCGCCGTCCGCCGTCGCACGCCCCGACGAGAAGCCCGATCCGCCCGCCGCACCCACCCTCGAGTTCGGCGACCAGTCCCTCACCGTCACCTGGACCAACAAGACCTACACCGACCGGTCCCCCATCCAGACGGTCAACCTGGAGATCTCGCCCGCACCGCCGAGCGGCGCGGTGCAGATGCAGGCGCTCGCCGGCACCCAGGTCGTGTGGACAGGCCTGCAGAACGGCGTCGCCTACCGGGTGCGCGTCCAGGCCGTGAACCTCGCGCCCGACCCGTCCGAGTGGGGCGAGTACTCCGCCGAGGAGATCCCGGCGGGCCTGCCCGACGTCCCGAAGACGCCGACAGCGAGCCGCGCGGCGGACTCGCCCCTCAACGGCGGCTCGATCGACGTGTCGTGGGCGCAGCCGTTCGAGAACGGCGACGCCATCAAGGCCTACCACCTCCAGCGGTACCGCAACGGGTCGCCGGACGGGGCCCCGCTGACGCTGACGGGCCTCAGCCACAAGGCGACCGGCCTCGACAACGCGTCGTCGTACACGTTCACGGTGACGGCCGAGAACAAGGCGGGCGTGACCGCGGCCAGCCCGGCCTCGGCCGCCGTCGTGCCGTACGGCCGACCCGAGGCGCCCCCGCGGCCGAGCGTCCAGAACGTGGGCTCGAGCTCGCAGGACAGCGGCATCCCGCGCGTCTCGTGGGGCGCCGCCGACGCGAACGGCAGCCCGATCACGAAGTACACCGTCACGGCGTCGCCGGGCGGCGCCAAGCGCGAGGTCTCCGGGACGTCGGTGGACTTCACGGGCCTCAGCGCGGGCACGTACACGTTCACCGTGACCGCGACGAACGCCGGCGGGACGTCGACCTCGAGCCCGGCCTCGGCACAGGTCAGCGCCTACCAGAAGCCGGGCACGCCCGGCGTCTCCTCGTCCCGCACCGGCGAGAACCGCGGCCGGTTCACGATCTCGGCGCCGTCGTCGAACGGCGGCAACGCGATCACGCGCTACGAGTGGGAGCTCTCGGGCGCGCAGAACCGGACGGGCACGGGCCAGAGCGTGGACGTCGGGTCCGACTACGACCAGACGTACCGGCTGCGGGCGCGCGCGTGCAACGCGGCCGGGTGCGGCGCGTGGAGCGGCCAGGCGACGTTCACGACGGACAAGCGCCCCGAGCCGCCGCGGATCTGGGTCACGCGTGGCCCCCAGCGCAACACCCAGCCCGGCTACGGGAACTGCACCGGCAGCATGTGCACCGTGTTCCGCGTCAACGCCAACGCGACGTTCCCCTCGGGCACGTACACCTTCCAGTGCTACTACGACGGCAACCGCATCGGTAGCTACTCGTGGACCGAGCATCTCTCCGCCGGCGGCTACGTCGACCTCGGGTGCATCCTCGGGAACCCCTACGGGACGCAGCGCACCGCCAAGGTGTACGTCACGATCAGCCCGTCACCGAGCGGGATCGTGGTCGAGCAACGAGACTGGCCGATCCGCTAGCCGGACGGGCGGACGGGCGGCTCTGCCGTCGGCAGATGTGCCGACGGCAGATCGCCCGTCCGCCGGGCCGCCCCGCGGGGCACTGTGGGTGGCATGACCAGCACCGCACGCACCCCGCACGCGGAGGCCGCCGCCGTGGCCGCCTCCTCCTTCGACGACCAGCTCACCACGCGCCTGCTCCACCAGCGCATCGTCGTCCTCGGCACGGCCGTGGACGACGCCGTCGCGAACCGGCTGTGCGCGCAGCTCCTCCTGCTCTCCGCGGAGGACCCGCGCGCGGACGTCGCGCTCTACGTCAACTCCCCCGGCGGCTCGGTGAGCGCCGGGCTCGCGATCTACGACACGATGCGGCTCATCCCCAACGACGTGTCGACCGTCGCGATGGGCTTCGCCGCGAGCATGGGGCAGTTCCTCCTGTGCGCGGGCACGCCCGGCAAGCGGTACGCGCTGCCGCACGCGCGGATCATGATGCACCAGCCCTCCGCCGGCATCGGCGGCACCGCCGTCGACATCGCGATCCAGGCCGAGAACCTCGTGTACACCAAGGGCCTCATGCACCGGCTGCTCGCCGAGAGCACGGGGCAGAGCGTCGAGACCATCGCGGAGGACTCCGACCGCGACCGCTGGTTCACCGCCCAGCAGGCGCTCGAGTACGGCATGGTCGACCGGATCGTCGAGTCCGTCGACGACGTCCGTCCCGCCCGCTCCGCCCGGAAGGTGGGGCTGTGATGGCGAGCTACACGATCCCGACCGTCGTCGAGCGCACCCCGCTCGGCGAGCGCGCGTTCGACGTCTTCTCCCGCCTGCTCTCGGAGCGCATCGTGTTCCTCGGCACGGAGATCGACGACGGCGTCGCCAACGTCGTCATGGCGCAGCTCCTGCACCTCGAGTCCGACGCGCCCGACCAGGAGATCGGCCTGTACATCAACTCCCCGGGCGGCTCCGCGACGGCGCTCATGGCGATCTACGACACGATGCAGTTCGTCCGCTGCGACGTCTCGACCATCTGCATGGGCCAGGCCGCCTCGGCCGCCGCCGTGCTGCTCGCGGCGGGCACGCCCGGCAAGCGGTTCGTGCTCGAGCACTCGCGCGTCCTGCTGCACCAGCCGTCCGGCGGCGGCGAGGGCACGATCTCGGACCTGTCGATCCAGGCGGAGGAGATCCTGCGCATCCGCTCGGAGACGGAGGAGGTCCTGTCGCGGCACACGGGCCAGACCGTCGAGCGCCTGCGCGCCGACACCGACCGCGACCTCGTGCTCACCGCGCGCCAGGCCGTCGAGTACGGGATCGCCGACGCCGTCGTGACGTCGCGCAAGCTCGCCACGGCGGCGTGACGCCCAGGTCGTGACGCGCTCGGCGCGGAGGTCTACCCGCGCCGCCGGAACCACGACCGGCGGCGCGGCTCCGGTCGGTCGGCGGGCGGGTCGACGACGGCGTCCGTCGCGGGGCCGGGGGTCGGCTCCTCGGACGCGGAGCCGGCGTCCGGCGTCGTGGGCCGAGGCGTCTCAGGCTCCGGCCCAGGCTCGGGAGCGGCCTCGGGCTCGGGTGACGGGGACGACGACGCCGCGATGCCGGCGAGGCGTCCGGCGTCGTCGAAGCTCACGGTCACCGTCCCGTCGGGCACGACGAGCGTCACCGACCCGGCCACGTCCTGCGACGTCTCGAGGCCGCGCACCGACGCGTAGGACGCGAGGGCGCGCCGGTGGTCGACGACCGTCGTGGAGAGCAGGCCCTCGCTGAGCGTGCGCACGACCCGCGGCACGGTGGGTGCGGGCAGGACGAGGTCGTCGTGCTCGACGAGGAGCCACGCGCGCGTCCCGCCCCCGACGGGCGCGCTGTAGTGGGTCCAGGACCGGGTCACCGCCTTCGCCGCGAGCGTGTAGCGGTACGGCAGGTCGTCGGTGAGCGGGCGCTCGGGTTCCTCGGCCTCGCGGAGCCCGGTCGCACGGGTCCGCTCTGCGGCGTCGAGCACGGCGTCGGGGAAGCCGTTGACGTTGTTCCACGCCCACATCCAGGTCCCCGGACCTGGTGCCGCGGTGCCGAGGAACTGGACCCGGCACGTCGTCGTCCCGCCGTCGGGCGCGGTGAACGTCAGCGTGCCCGCGACCAGGTCGGCGTTCCAGGCGTCGTCGCCGTGGAGGTCCGCGAGGTGGAGCTGGTGCTCGTGCGAGACGAACGCGGCCTCGTCGACGAGGTCCTGGAGGGTCGGCGCACCGGGCGCCGCCGCGCCGTCGGTCTGCGGCTCCGTCATGGACCGACCGTAACCGCGCGTCGCACCTCCGGACCCGGCGCGACACGCCGTCCGGGTCAGGCGGCGACGAGGAGGGCGTCCGGGGTGCGCGCGCCTGACGGCAGCGTGCGCACGGCGCGCGCGACGGGCAGGTCGCGCGCCGGCTCGCCCACGGGGGCGGGGTGCCGGGGCGCGGAGAGCGCGCCGCGCTCGCGGACCGCGGACAGGACGCGCACGGGCGCGACCGGCCGCAGCTCCTCCCCCGTGCGCGCCACGAGGTCGACGAGCCGCAGGCCGAGCGCGCCGCACACCGCGGCGAGCACCTCCGAGGAGGCCTCCTTGCGACCACGCTCGATCTCCGAGAGGTACGCGGTGGACACGCGCGCGGCGGCCGCGACGTCGACGAGCGTGCGTCCCTGCGCGAGCCGCGCCCGCCGCAGGATGCCGCCGATGACGTGCCGCAGGAGCGGCTCCGGCCGCCCGTCGCCGCGGGAACGGTGGGTCGCCGCCGTGGCGCTCGTCACGTCCATGCGGTCACGCTACCCGCGCCGCGCCCGGGTGCCGAGGCCCCCGGGCGCGGATCTGCTCCTGGCGTAAGCGGCGCCGTCACCAGTCCTCGAGCGACCAGGCCATCTGCCAGAACCGGGTCTCGTGGCGGCAGCTCTGCTCGAACGCGCGCTCCATGCGGGCGCGCTCGGCCTCGCCCGCGTCCGCGGCGAGCGCGTCGAGGCGCGCGCGCAGGTCCGCGAGGACGCCCTCGGTCCGCTCGGCGGCGTAGAACGCCCACCAGCCGGCGAGGGGGTGGTCGTCCCCGATCGCGCCCGGTGTCGTCGCACGCTCGGCGAGCCAGAACCGCCGGGCGGACCAGATGTAGGTCCACGGGCACGGCAGGAGCGCCGCGAGGAGGACGCCGAGCGAGTCGCGGCCGGCGGCGAGCATGTGGTCGACGTACGCCTGCGCGCTCGGGGCGAGGCGGTCCGTCTGCGCCTCCTCGTACGTCACCCCGAGGAAGTCGCACATCGCGTGGTGCGCGTGGGACTCGTCGTCGAGGAGGAACCCCGCCTTGTCGTGGAAGTACTGCGCCCACGACCGGTCGGGCGCGAGGGCCATGCCGAGCCCGTAGCAGCGCAGGTAGGCCGTGAGGTACTGGTGGTCCTGGCCCACGTAGTGCCGCACGGCCGCCGGGTCGACGGACCCGTCGCGCAGGCCGGCGAGGAACGGGTGGTCGTAGAAGGCGTCGAAGAGGGGCGCGTACCGGCGGGCGAGGCCGGCCGTGAAGCCGCCCTCCCCGGGCCGGACGAGCGCGGTCGGGTCGTCCGCGAGGACAGGGGTCCGGGTGATGGCAGCAGGCGTCGTCATGCCCACGTTCCTCCGCTCGTGCTAGCGAGATCAGGTTCGACGGGTCCGGGCGGCCGTACCGCTCGTCTCAGTCCCTCGGCCCGGCGCACGCCCGGACGGGACACCCCGCGTGGTTCGGGGCGACCCTAGCAAGGACGGGCGCGCGTCGGGAGCACGCTCGCGAGTGTGGGAATATAGTTGTAGCGACAACAGTTGGAGCCACCATGACGAGCACCCCGACCGACCGGTCCCTGTCACCGTCCACGAGCATGGACGCCGTCACGCTGCGCGTCGGCGACCTCGAGCAGATGACGTCCTACTACACGGGCGCGTTCGCGCTCGCGCCGCTCGAGGAGCGCACGCGCGGCACCGAGGTGCACCGCGTGCTCGGCCGCGGCACGACGCCGATGCTGCGCCTCGTCCACACCCCGGGCCTGCCGCCCGTCGACCCGCGCCAGGCCGGGCTGTTCCACACGGCGTTCCTCTTCGACGACGCACCGAGCCTCGCCGCGACCGTCTACCGCGCCGCGCAGGACCGCCGCGGCTCCTTCGTCGGGTCGAGCGACCACCTCGTCAGCGAGGCGTTCTACTTCACCGACCCCGAGGGCAACGGCGTCGAGCTCTACACGGACCGCCCGCGCGAGACGTGGGTGCGCGAGCGCGGCCAGATCCTCATGACCACGACGTTCCTCGACCCGAACGCCTACCTGCGCTCCCACCTCACCCAGGACGCGTACGACGCCGGCCCGTCGCTCGCCGGGCGCGTCGGCCACGTGCACCTCCAGGTGGGCGACGTCGCGACGGCGCGCGACTTCTACGTCGACGCCCTCGGGTTCGAGGCGACGCTGAGCGGGTACAGCGGCGCCCTGTTCGCGTCCGCCGGCGGCTACCACCACCACGTCGCGATGAACGTCTGGAACAGCGCGGGCGCCGGGCCGCGGGCCGCGAGCCTCGGGCTCGGGGACGTCGCGATCACCGTGCCCGGCCGCGAGGACCTCGACGCCCTCGTCGCGCGCCTGCGCAGCCGCGGGCTGCAGCACGCCGACGACGGTCGCTCGGTCGTCGTGCACGACCCGTGGGGCACGCGCGTCACGCTGTCCCTGCCCGGCACGACGACCGACGAGCTCCTCGCGCGCTGAGCGCCGGGCCGCCCGTCGGGCCGGGCCGGCACCTGACGGCCCGCCCGTCGGTCGCGGCCGCTCGGAGGGCGGTCCGGCCGTCCGGCGCGCACCATGGGGGAGGTTCCGCAGCGCGCACCGAGGAGCGACGCCATGTTCCGCAGCCTCTTCCCGATCCTGACCGTCGCCGACGTCGAGCGGTCGCTCGGCTTCTACCGCGACCTGCTGCGCGGGACGGTCGAGCACGCCTTTCCCGACGACGGGCCGCCCGTCTACGTGAGCGTGCACGTGGGCGGGTCGCCGCTCGGGATCGGCCTCGACGACGGCACGGCGCCCGCGGGCGTGCCGCGCACCGCGCTGTGGGTCTACGTCGACGACTGCGACCGCGCCGTCGAGCACCTCGCCGCCGCGGGCGTCCCCGTGCTCGAGCCGCCGACGGACCAGCCCTGGGGCGAACGCGTGGCGCGCGTGCAGGACCCGGACGGCACGGTCGTCGTCCTCGGCCAGGCGGCGACGCCGCCCGCCGAGCCCGAGGGGCCGACAGGGCTCTCGTAGCGTGGCACCCGCTCGTGGTGCCCCCACCGGGACTCGAACCCGGAACACGCCGGGTTTAAGCCGGCTGCCTCTGCCAGTTGGGCCATGGGGGCGCGCGCCGAATCTACCGCGACGTCCTCGGCCCGGCCGCCGACCGGGGACGGGACACGACGAGGGGCGAGCCGCACGTGCGGCTCGCCCCTCGTCGTCGGGCAGGACGCCGGGAGTCCCGGCGTGCGGTCAGGACGCCTTGGCGGCAGGCGTCCGGTCGTCCGCGTCGACCGTGCCCGCGCCGGACTCGGCCGCAGCGGCCGACCCCTGCGCGGTCTGCTTGACCGGCTCGCCGTCCTTCTTGGGCGGCACGGACGCGGCGCGGAACTCGGCGCGCGGGTCGTGCAGCGAGCCGAGCGAGACGAGCTCGCGGCCCATGAGGAACTGGCCCATCCAGCCGATGAAGATGCGGATCTTGCGGTTGCCCGTCGGCATCGCCATGACGTGGTAGCCGCGGTGCATGAGCCACGCGGGCGTACCGCGGAGCTTGAACACGCCGAACAGCTCCGCGACGCCCTTGTACAGGCCGAGCGACGCCACGGTGCCGACGTTCTTGTGGCGGTACTCGACCGGCGGCTCGCTGTGCAGCTCGAGCGCGAGGTTGTCCGCGAGGCGCGTCGCCTCACGGATCGCGTGCTGGGCGTTCGGCGGGCAGAACTTGCCGGGGTTGAGCACGTCCGGGACGGCGGCGCAGTCGCCCGCGGCCCAGGCGTTCGGCACGACGTTGCCCTCGGCGTCCGCGACCTGGAGCGTCGGGAGCACGATCACGCGGCCGAGCTTGTCGACCGGGAGGTCCGACGCCTCCTTGATGACCGGGTTGGCCTTGACGCCAGCGGTCCACACGATCGTGTCGGAGTCGAACTCGACGCCCGTCGACGTGACGACGTGGCCGTCGACGCACGACGACAGGAACGTGCTGAGGTGGAACTCGATGCCGCGCTTCTTCAGCTCCTCCAGCGCGTACTCCGCCATGGGCTCGCTGAGCTCGGGCAGGATGCGGCCCGCGCCCTCGATCATGACGAAGCGGAGGTCCTTCTCCTCGATCGTCGCGTAGTTGCGCGTCGCGTAGCGCGCCATGTCCTCGATCTCGGCCAGCGCCTCGATGCCCGCGAACCCGCCGCCGACGAACGTGAAGGTGAGCATGCGGCGACGCAGCTTCTCGTCCCACGTGGACGACGCGACGTCCATGCGGTTGAGCACGTGGTTGCGGACCGCGATGGCCTCCTCCACGTTCTTGAAGCCGATCGCGTTCTCCGCGAGGCCCGGGATGGGCAGCGTGCGCGAGACGGAGCCGAGGCCGACGATGAGGTGGTCGTACGTGACCGAGTAGTCGTCGCCCTCCTCCGGGTGGATCGTGACGCGGCGCGCGGCGTGGTCGACCGCGACGACCTTGCCCTGCAGCACGTCGACACCCTTGAGCGCGCGGCGGTGCGGCGCGACGACGTCGCGACCGTCGATCGAGCCCGCGGCCGCCTCGGGGAGGAACGGCGCGTACGTCATGTACGGGCGCGGGTCCACGACGACGATCGCCGCCTCGCGGCGCCCGAGCTTCTTGCGCAGTCGGCGCGCGGCGTACAGACCCACGGAGCCGCCGCCGAGGACGACGACCCGAGGCACCTTCCGGGGCCGCGGCGAGGCGGTCTGGGCACGGCTGACCGAGGTCAGGTCATTCTGAGGCATGGTTCCAGAGTATTACCGCTCGCGGCACTGGCGAGCCGGAGCGTCCGTCTGACGGGCGTGACGCGCCCCACGCCCGGCCCGGGCGACCACGCAGACGCGACGTTCCGCGCGCGCCGGACCGGGGCGCGAGAGCGTCAGGCGATCGACCAGGCGATGCCGTCCAGGATGTCGTGCTCGCTCGTCACGACGTCGGTGAGCGAGCCGCCCGCGGCCGCGACGTCGTCGCGCACCCGACGCACGACCTCCGACCAGACGAGCGCGCCCGCGCCGATGACGTCCACGCGCCCGGGGTGCATGAAGCCGAGCGACGCACGCTCCGCGCGCGTGCGGTGCAGCAGGTCGTCGCACGCCGCGAGGACCTGCTCGACCGACAGCACGGCGCCGTTGATCCGGTCGCGGTCGTACTGCGCCAGACCGAGGGCGTGCGCGGTCACCGTGGTCACCGAGCCCGCGAGCCCCACGAGCGTCGCGGCCCGCCCCAGCGGCACGACGCGCGCCGCGTCGTCGAGCGCGGCGCGCACGTCGGCACGCGCCGCGGCCTCCTCCTCGGCCGTCGGCGGGTCCGACCGCAGGTGGCGCTCCGTCATGCGCACGCACCCGACGTCCATCGAGTACGCGGCGTCCGGCGTCGCCGTGCCGAGCACGAGCTCCGTGGAGCCGCCGCCGAGGTCGACGACGACGTACGGCCCGGGGCGCACCGACGCGACGGTCGACGTCGCGCCGCGGAAGGACAGGGCCGCCTCCTCCTCGCCCGAGACGACCTCGGGCTCGACGCCCAGCGCGTCGAGCACGCCCGCGACGAACTCGTCGCGGTTCTCGGCGTCGCGCGTGGCGGACGTCGCGACGAACCGCGTCCGCGTCGCACCGAGCTCGGTGATCACGCCCGCGTAGCGGCGCGCGGCGTCGAGCGTGCGCGCGAGCGCCTCGGGTGCGAGGCGGCCCGTGCGGTCGACGCCCTGGCCGAGCCGGACGACCTCCATGCGCCGATCGAGGTCGACGAGCGTGCCCGCGGCCGGGTCGACGTCCGCGACGAGGAGGCGGATCGAGTTGGTGCCGCAGTCGATCGCGGCGACGCGCGAGGCGCCGGGCGGGACGGGTGCGGTCGAGGAGCCGGCGGCGAGCGCGCCCGGCGCGGAGGTGGAGCCTGAGGTCATGCGTCCAAGCGTGCCACGCGGTCAGCAGGTGCAGCGGTCGGGCCGCCACACGTCGCGCACGCGCTCGAGCGCCTCGTCGCCCAGCGGGTTCACGCCCGGCCCCGCGGCCAGCGCGTGCCCGACGAGCACGTGCAGGCACTTGACGCGCGTCGGCATGCCGCCGGCCGAGATGCCGTCGATCTCCTCGACGTGGCCGAGCGCCTCGCGCTCGGCGAGGTAGTGCTCGTGCGCGCGGCGGTACGCGGCCGCGAGCTCGGCGTCCTCGGTGAGGCGCTGGGACATCTCCTTCATGACGCCGTTCGCCTCGAGCGTCGACGCGGCCCCGACCGCGCCGGGGCTCGTGAGGTAGAAGGTCGTCGGGAACGGTGTCCCGTTCTCGAGCCGCGGCGCCGTGCGGACGACCAGCGGACGCCCGCACACGCACCGCGCGGCGATGCCGACGACGCCGCGCGGCGTGCGCCCGAGCTGCTCCGCGAGCGTCTCGAGGTCACGCTCGGTGACGACGGCGTCCGGGTCGTCGGCGGGGATGGCCAGGCGGGCGTCGGGCACGGGTTGTCCTCCGGGTCGGTCGGTCGCGTCGGGTCGACGCGTCACCCATTCTCCCCGCTCGCGGGCGACGTCCCGTCGTCGGGCTGCCGCGCGCCCTCGGACGGCGTCGTGCCCGCGCCGCCCCCGCCGTCGCCCTCCTGGCCCGACGACGCCGGCTGGCCGCCCGCGACCTGCACCGACACCCAGATCGCCTCGTACCAGGGCGTGCCCGCCTCGTACCCGCGCACCGGCCCGTCGGTGATCGTCCGGCCCGTCTGGGGGTCGGTGTCGTCGACGACGGTCTCCGGGTCGAGCACGCGCCACGGCCGCTCGCCCGGCATGACGAAGTTGAGCCGGTCGCGCGCCTCACGCACCACGTACGCCGGGTCGTCCCACCGCGCGAGCTCGGCCTCGAGCTCGTCGTGCTCGGCCTGCGCCTGCTCCAGGTCTCCCCGGAGCTCGCGCAGCTCGCCCGTCTGGTTGACGTACGCGCGCAGCGTGGGCAGCAGGAGCACGACGGCGAGGAGGACGACGACGGACAGCACGAGCGTGCGGACCGTGACGACCTCCGGCAGCAGGAATCCGTGCCGGCTGCGGCGCCGGTCCTCCCGCGCGGGGCCGGGAGCACGGCGCGGCGTGGTCGGGCGTGCGGCCGGTCGGCGCGCACCCGCGGACGCCGCGGACGCGGACGTCGAGCGCGCGGGCTTCCTCGCCGACGCGCCCCGCGCGCCCGACGCGGGCTGCGACGCCGACGACCCCGCGGAGGTCCCGCGCGACGTCGGCTTGGTCCCCGAGGACCCTCGGGTCGGCCCGGTCCCCGGCCGCGCGGCGGCGCCGGGACGCGGAGGACGGCGCGAGGAGGGCATGGGTCGATTGTGGTGCCCCGGGAGGCACCGGCCGGGGAGCACGCGCGGTGCGTCCGCGAACGTGAGCCGATCGACACGACATCTTCACCCGGACGCGCCGGAGCCCGGCGGGCCGACGTGCGGCCCACCGGGCTCCGGGTGCCGGGTCACCCCGGCGGCGTGCGCGTGACCGGACGGTCAGGCCTGCGCCGACCAGCGCGGGAACGCGCCGCGGCCGGCGTAGCGCGCGGCGTCGTCCAGCGCCTCCTCGATGCGCAGGAGCTGGTTGTACTTGTTGATGCGCTCGCCGCGGGCGGGGGCACCGGTCTTGATCTGGCCGGCGTTCGTCGCGACGGACAGGTCGGCGATCGTCGTGTCCTCGGTCTCGCCCGAGCGGTGCGACACCATCGCGGTGAAGCCGTTGCGCTGCGCGAGCTCGACGGCGTCGAGCGTCTCCGTGAGCGTGCCGATCTGGTTGAGCTTGACCAGGAGCGAGTTCGCGGCCTTGAGCTCGATGCCCTTCGCGAGGCGCTCGGGGTTGGTGACGAACAGGTCGTCGCCGACGATCTGCACCTTGTCGCCGACCTCGGAGACGAGCTGCGCCCAGCTGTCCCACTCGTCCTCGGACAGCGGGTCCTCGATGGAGACCAGCGGGTAGTCGCGCACGAGCTGCTCGTAGTACGCGATCATCTCGGCCGGCGTCTTCGCGCCGCCCTCGAACTGGTACGCGCCGTCGGAGAAGAACTCGGTCGACGCCACGTCGAGCGCGAGCGTCACGTCGGTGCCCGGCGTGAAGCCGGCCTTCTCGATCGCGACGAGGATGAGGTCGAGCGCCTCGCGGTTGCTCGCGAGGTTCGGCGCGAAGCCGCCCTCGTCGCCGAGCCCCGTGGCCAGGCCCTTCTCCTTGAGCACGGACTTGAGCGAGTGGTAGACCTCGGCGCCGGTGCGCAGCGCCTCGCGGAACGACGACGCGCCGATCGGGGCGACCATGAACTCCTGGATGTCGACGTTCGAGTCCGCGTGGGACCCGCCGTTGAGGATGTTCATCATCGGCACGGGCAGGACGTGCGCGTTCGGGCCGCCGACGTAGCGGTACAGGTCGAGACCGGCGCTCTTCGCGGCGGCCTTCGCGACGGCGAGCGAGACGCCGAGGATCGCGTTCGCGCCGAGCTTGCCCTTGTTGGGGGTGCCGTCGAGGTCGATGAGGGCGGCGTCGATGAGGCGCTGGTCCTCGGCCTCGAAGCCGATGAGCTCCGGGGCGATGTCGTCGATCACGGAGTTGACCGCGCCCTCGACACCCTTGCCCAGGTAGCGGGACTTGTCGCCGTCACGGCGCTCGACGGCCTCGAACGCACCGGTCGACGCGCCCGACGGCACGGCGGCGCGGGCGAACGTCCCGTCGTCCAGGACGACCTCGACCTCGACGGTCGGGTTTCCGCGGGAGTCGAGGATCTCGCGCGCTCCAACGGCTTCGATGCTGGCCACAGGTGCTCCTTCGGGGCAGGGCTGCGGGCGCTTCGGCAATGGGGTGCGGCCGACCCGGGCAGGGAAACCCGGGACGCCGCGTGCGCGCCCGCGACGATGGTGGGTTTACGCCCACAGCCTAGTGCCCGTGTGTGACGTGCGCCGCTGCGTCCGCTCCGTGGGCCCGTGCGCGGGACCTCGGTGGGCGGACCGGTGACGTTGGTCCCGAGGCCGACTGCACGCACGCGGAGTCGGACGCATGACCAGGTAGGACGCGAAAATAATCGGCTCAAATGACCCAGACAATCGTCCAACTGCTGTCTGGCGCTGTCACTCGAACATCGTTTCGTGCCGGTCGAGTTCACCCGGTGTTCACCTACCGTTCACCTTGACCCGAGCAGTAGCGTGACGCCACGAACCGTTGTGCTGCCAACGACGACAGCACCGTTCAAAGGGGTACAAGACGCCATGAAGCTCAATGAATTGCGCTCGGAACGAGCGCGGCGGAATGGGCGCACCAGAAAGTTCGTCGCCGCATTCTTCGCCTTTATCCTCGCGGGCACCCTCGCGAGCACCCCGGCCGCGGCCGTCACCGATCCCGACCCGTCGTTCCGCCTCACGGCGCACGACCTCGAGTTCATCCTCAAGCAGATCCACATCGCCGAGGCGCACTCCGCCGGCGGCACGCTGCTCTGCGACGACCCGACCGACACGAGCGGCAAGTGCGTCCCGAGCCCGGCCCTGCCGTTCGGCCTGCGCACCGTCGACGGCTCGTTCAACAACCTGCTCGCCGGGCAGTCCGACTACGGCAGCGCCGACCGCCCGTTCCCGCGGCTCCTGGGGACGACGTGGCGCGAGGCGGACCCCGGTCCCCCGTTCTCGCCGCCGAACCCGCCCGGCGCCACCGACCCGTGCGCCGCGGGCACCACGTGCTACTCGATGTTCGCGCCCGGCAGCTTCGTCTACGACGCCGACCCGCGCATCATCTCCAACCTCATCGTCGACCAGAGCGCCGACAACCCCGCCGCCGTCAACGCGGCGGAGAGCACCGAGGGCGGCGAGGTCCGTCCCGACGGCTCCGTGTACATCCCGAACACGGCGCCGGACGAGGGCCTCTCCGCCCCTTTCAACGCCTGGTTCACGTTCTTCGGCCAGTTCTTCGACCACGGCCTCGACCTCGTGAACAAGGGCGGCAACGGCACGCTCGTCGTCCCGCTCCAGCCCGACGACCCGCTGTACGACCCGGCGTCGCAGACCAACTTCCTCGTCCTCACGCGCGCCACGCGCCTTCCCGGGCCCGACGGCGTCATCGGCACGGCCGACGACGAGCACAACAACCAGACGACGCCGTTCGTCGACCAGAACCAGACGTACACGTCGCACCCCGCTCACCAGGTGTTCCTGCGCGAGTACGAGCTGCGCGACGGCGTCCCGCACGACACCGGGCGGCTCCTCGACGGGTCGCTCCCGGGCGGCGGACGCGGCGGCCTCGCCACGTGGGCCGACGTGAAGCAGCAGGCGCGCGAGGTCCTGGGCATCGACCTCACGGACGCGGACGTGCTGAACGTGCCGCAGGTCGCGGTGGACCTCTACGGCAACTTCATCCCCGGGCCGGGCGGGTTCCCGCTCCTCGTCACGGACGAGGACGGCGACCCCGAGACCGAGGACGCGCTGAACGTCGAGGGCAACCCCGCCGAGCCGGTCCCGACCACGAACGCCCTGCGCACCGCGCACTCCTTCCTCGACGACATCGCGCACGGCTCGACGCCGCTGTTCGACGCCGAGGGCAACCTCGTGCCGCAGCAGTTCGACGACGAGGGCAGCCCGATCCCGCCGGGCGTGCCGCTGTTCAACGCCGACGGCTCGCCGGTCACGGACCAGTCCCTCGCCGGCTACGACAACGTCTCCCTCGACGAGCACTTCGTCACCGGCGACGGCCGCGGCAACGAGAACATCGGCCTCACCGCCGTGCACCACGTGTTCCACTCCGAGCACAACCGGCTCGTCGGCTACATCGACGGCGTGCTCGCCGAGAACCCTGAGCTGCAGAAGGCCTACCAGGGTCTCGAGCACCAGTGGCCGACCAAGCGCGCGGGCGACGAGCTCCCCGGGCCCGAGGACGACGACTGGTCGTACGAGCAGCGGCTCTTCCAGGCGGCCCGCTTCGCGACCGAGATGCAGTACCAGCACCTCGTGTTCGAGGAGTTCGCCCGCAAGGTCCAGCCGAACGTCGACCCGATCGTCTTCAACGAGAACAGCTACGACGCGACGATCGACCCGGCCATCGTGGCCGAGTACGCGCACGTCGTGTACCGGTTCGGGCACTCGATGCTCACCGAGGAGATCGAACGCGTGGGCTTCGGGACCGAGAGCGTCAGCCTGCTCGACGGCTTCCTCAACCCACGCACGTACGACGACGACGGGACCCTGACACCCGAGCAGGCCGCGGGCGCCGTCGTCAACGGCACGACCAACCAGGTCGCGGGCCAGATCGACGAGCACGTCATCAGCACCCTGCGCAACAACCTGCTCGGCCTGCCGCTCGACCTCGCGACGATCAACATGCTGCGCGGTCGTGACACCGGGACGCCGGGGCTCCAGGAGGCGCGCCGCACGTTCTACGCCGCGTCGGGCTCCCCGACGCTCCAGCCGTACGAGAGCTGGTTCGACTTCGGTCTCGGGCTCAAGAACGGCAACAACTTCGGTCGCGGCGGGAGCAACGCGTCGCTGATCAACTTCGTGGCCGCGTACGGCACCCACCCGTCGATCCTCGCCGAGACCACGGTCGAGGGGAAGCGGAACGCGGCGTCCCTGCTGGTCAACGGCACGCCGTCCGGCGAGGGCTTCGTCCAGCGGTTTGCCGGGGACACGCGCTTCCACACGGCGGCGCAGATCAGCAGCTCGCACTTCCCCACCCCCGCGGCGGGCGAGCCCGGGGTGCCGGTCGTGTACATCACGACGGGCCACAACTTCCCCGACGCCCTCGCCGGCGGACCGGCTGCGGCGGCGGGCGACGGGCCCATCCTCCTGGTGGACCGGGACGCCGTCCCGGCCGCCACCGCCGCGGAGCTCCTGCGCCTGCGCCCGCAGACCATCGTGGTGCTCGGCGGGCCGCTCGCCGTCCTCGACACCGTGGTCAGCAACCTGGGTGGCTACACGTCCGGCCCGGTGACGCGGGTCGCGGGGACGACGCGGTACGACACGGCCGCGCTCATCAGCCAGGCCCTCATCCCGAGCGGGTCGGTCGACACGGTGTACGTCGCGACCGGGGAGAACTTCCCCGACTCGCTCGCCGCGTCGGCGTTCGCGTCGCGGGACGGGCACCCGATCCTGCTCACGGCGCGCGACGGCCTGCCTGCCGCCACGCGGGCCGAGCTCGTCCGGCTCGCACCGAGCCGGGTCGTCGTCCTCGGTGGCCCGATCGCCATCGGCGCGACGCCCGAGGCGCAGATCCGTGCCGCCCTGCCCGCGGCCACGGTCACCCGCGTCGCCGGGGACACGCGCTACGACACCGCGGCGATGCTCGCCCTCGCGGAGTTCACCGGACCGGTCGACACGCTGTACCTGACCACCGGCACGAACTTCCCCGACGGCCTGGCCGTGGGTCCGGTCGCCGGACTGTCCGGTGCCCCGGTCCTGCTGGTCCCGCCGACCGGCGCGGTCCCGCAGGTGGTCGTGGACGCGATCGGGCAGCTCGACCCCGGTCGCATCGTCGTCCTCGGTGGCACGCTCGCCGTGTCCCCGGAGGTCGAGGCCGTCATCGCCGGGCTCGCACCGCTCGCGCAGGAGGCCCCGGCCGACCGCGTCGACTTCGTGCACAGCACGGGCGCGTGGGCGAACCAGCCCGACGGCCTCACCACGACGGGTCTCGAGGACGTCGACTTCTGGACGGGCGGCCTCGCCGAGGCGCTCGACCCGTTCGGCGGCATGCTCGGCTCGACGTTCAACTTCGTGTTCGAGAAGCAGCTGGAGAACCTGCAGTTCGGCGACCGGTTCTACTACCTGTTCCGCAACCAGGGGAACCAGCTCTTCGCGGCGCTCGAGGCGAACTCGTTCGCCAAGCTGATCCAGCGCAACACCGACGCGTCGCTCCTGCCGGCGGACATCTTCTCCGTCCCGGACCCGTCGCTCGACCTCGAGAACCTGCCCGACCCGTGGCCGGAGCAGCTCTCGCAGATGGGTGACGGCACGTACCGCTGGGACGGCGACGAGCACGTCGAGATCCACGGCAACCGCACCGGGGACGACCGCATCCGCGGCGGCCAGGGTGACGACGCGCTGTGGGGCTACGGCGGGAACGACCGCATCGAGGGTGGTTCCGGGAACGACGAGATCATCGGCGGACCGGGCGACGACATCCTTACGGACAGCTTCGGCGACGACAACATCAAGGGCGGTCTCGGCAACGACGCCATCAACGGCGGTCCCGGCGTGAACCTGCTGCTCGCGAGCCACGGGAACGACTTCGTGGTGGGCGGCAACGACACGCCGAACGACATCTTCGCCGGCACGGGGAACGACGTGGTGCTCGGCGGCGCCGGGCGCACGAACATCTTCGCCGGCGAGGGTGACGACTGGGTCGAGGGTGGCACGCACGCCGACCTCGCCCAGGGGGACAACGCCAACCAGTTCCAGAACGACACGATCGGAGGCAACGACGTCGTCATCGGCGGCGCGGGCAACGACGACATCGAGGGCGAGGGCGGCGACGACGTGCTCGTCGGCCGGGCCTTCGGCACCGATCGGCACGAGGGCGCCATCGGCTACGACTGGGTCACCTACTACGGCGAGAACGGCGGGGTCGACGCCGACCTGCGCTTCTCGACGCTGCAGCGCCCGGACGTCCAGGCCGTCCGCGACCGGTACGACCTCGTCGAGGCGCTCTCGGGCGGCGGCGGCAGCGACGTCCTGCGTGGCCAGGGCGTCGGCGTCGACGACATCCCGGAGAACGAGGTGCCGCTGCACAAGATGACGCAGGAGACCCTCGACCTGTTCCCCGGCCTGGAGGAGATCCTCCGACCGGGCGGCGGGCACGAGGACTACGCCCTGCGGTTCATGGACGACCCGCTGGCCGCCGACCAGGACGGCCAGAGCAACCTGCTCATCGGCGGGCCGGGCAGCGACCTCGTCGAGGGTCGTGGCGGGAACGACTTCATCGACGGCGACGCGTACCTGCGCGTGCAGCTCGCCGTCGGCGACGAGCGTTTCGACAGCGCGTCCCAGCTCCAGACCCGCGTCTTCGCGGGCGAGGTCAACCCGGGCGACATCACGATCGTCCGCGAGATCGTGGAGGACGACGAGCCCGACACCGTGCTCGACACGGCGGTCTACCAGTTCGACCGCGAGGCGTACGAGGTGACCGACCTCGGCGACGGCTACGTCGCCGTCGAGCACACGGGCGCCGCGGAGCTCGAGGAGAGCGACGGGCGCGACATCCTGCGCAACGTCGAGATGCTGCAGTTCGGCGACGGCTGCCTCGTCCTGGCCACGATGGAGGCGTGCGCGTCCTTCGGGACCGTCACCTTCGCCGGCCAGATCGACCCGCCGACGGAGGACCAGCCGCTCACCGCGACGGTCGTCTTCGACGAGTCGCTCGTCCAGAACCCGACGAACGTCCGGTTCGCCTGGCAGCTGGGCGAGGGCGGCGAGGAGTGGGAGCCGTCCGCCACGGGCGACACCCTGCCGGACGCGCCCAACGGTCGCGTCGACACGTTCACCCCGGGTGACGGGGACGGCGGGATGCTGCTCCGGGTCGTGGTGACGTTCCGCGACGACCAGGGTCAGCTGCGCTCGATCGTCTCGGACGCGCTGCCCGAGGTCGTGAACATCAACGACGCCCCGACCCAGCCGGTGCTCTCGCCGGCGTCGGTGGCGGTCGGCGGCGGGCTCAACCTCGGCGGCTTCACCGACGGGGACGGGCTCGAGGAGGCGTCCGAGGCAGGGATCACGTACGAGTGGCAGGCGTCGACCGACGGCTTCGCCACCGTCCGGGTCCTGGACAACGTGGTGCCGACCGCGTACCTCGTGACGGCCGCGGAGGCCGGGCACCAGATCCGGGTCGTCGTCGGCTACACCGACGACCAGGGCACGGCGGAGACGGTGATCTCGACCGTCTCCACCGTGACCGGCGGCCCCTGACCGGGTAGGCGGCCCGCAGGGCCCGGCCGGCACCGGGACCCGTCCTCACGCGGACCGCACCTGAGGGGCGAGGGGGCCCGTCGCCACGGCGACGGGCCCCCTCGTCGTGCGCGCTGCTCGTGCGTGGCGGCTCAGGCCCGCGCCGACTCCGCGGCCCGGATCGCGCCCTCGACCCGGCGCAGCTCGCCACGCAGCGCGGCCTCGGCGTCGAGCCCGCTCGCCTCGGCGCGCGCCACGAGCGCGAGCAGCTCGCGCCCGAGCGCCTCCTGCGCCGCGGGGCCCGCGTCGTCGTGCGCCACCGACCCGGCGTCGTCCGACGGCGCCGCGAGCGCCGCGGCGACCGCGTCGCCCAGTCCCCCGCGCCCGGCGCGCGAGAGGACCTTCTGCGCCCGGGCGAGCGCGCCCTGCGTGCTGGAGATGCCCTCGAGCACGGACGAGCGCTGCTTCTCGGCCTTCTTGATCGCGTCCCACTGCTCGTGCAGGTCGGTGACCTCGGCGTCGGCGAACACGTGCGGGTGGCGGCGGACGAGCTTCGCCGCGAGGTCCGCCGCGACGTCGTCGACGGTGAACGGCTCGGGTTCCTCGCTCGCGATGCGCGCGTGGAACAGGACCTGGAGCAGCAGGTCGCCGAGCTCCTCGCGCATCCCGGCCCGGTCGCCGGTCTCGATGGCGTCGGCGAGCTCGTGCGCCTCCTCCAGCAGGTAGCGCACGAGCGACTCGTGCGTCTGCTCGCGGTCCCACGGGCACCCGCCCGGGGAGTAGAGGCGGTCCATCACGGCGACGACGTCGCGCAGGGGGTCCGGGGCGGTGGCGGGCTCCGGGGCGGGCGCGGCCCCGGCCGCGGGCTGGGTGTCGGTCACCGCCCCATCGTAGGTTCGCGGCCACGCCGACCCCGGACGCGCACGGGCCGCGCCCGGGGCCGGCTCAGGCTGCCCGTCTCACGACCGCCAGGTGTCGGACAGCGTCACGGAGCCGTCCGCGCCGACGGTCGCCGTGCGGTTGCCGCCGCTCTCCCAGACGACGTTCCCCGCGCCGTCGCGCCGGACGTACTTGTACTCGAACGTCGTCCCCGCGGGGAGGTCGACGCTCGCGGTCCACAGCGGGTAGCTCGCGGACGACAGCGGGACGCCGTGCGCGGGCGACCAGGAGCCCAGCGCGGGGACGCTGCCGACGACGTACACCTCCTGACCCCACGTGGTGGTCGCGGTGACGGAGAACGACGCGTCGCCCTGGACGCCGCCCGGTCCCTCGCCGCCGTCGCACGGGTCGCCCGCCGTGACCGTCCCCCCGGAGACGGCGACGGCGGCGCCGCTCAGCGCGTAGTCCGCGCCGCCGTTGTTGTCCCAGGTGCCGGAGCCGTTCGTGAAGGCCGCGGTGACGGTCGCGGCCGCGCCCGAGGCACCGTCCGGGAGGGCGATCTCGCGGGCGACCCAGCCCTCGCACGCGGGGGCCATCGCGATCCCGGGCACGGCGGTCCAGGCGCCCGTGCCGACGCGGTAGTGGACGCGGTACGCGTCCCAGCCCTTGTCCGTCGCGTAGTAGACGGTCGTCCCGGCCGGGTCGACGGGCCCCGGTCCGCCGGTGCCGCCGTCGGCCAGGGCGCCGACGTGCAGGGCGAGCGCGCCGTACGCCGGGACCGTCGCGGTGAACGTGCCGGACGCCGAGACCGTGACCGTCGTCGAGCAGTCCTTCGACGCGACGACGTCGCAGTACGTCCCCGCGGGGAGCGACGTCTGGTACGTGCGCGTCACGGCGTGCGCGGAGTTGTTGATCGTCACGTAGCCCTTGCTGCCGCGGCCGTACGCGACGTGGTTGTCCCCGTCGTCCCACCAGTGCGTCACCGCGGTGCCCGCGACGGTGTTGTGGAAGCCGACCATGCCCGCGATCTCGGTCCATCTCTGGGTGCACACCCAGGCCGGGTCCGAGCAGCTCGCGTCGGGGACCGACGTCGCGGTCGCGCCCGGGGCGCCGGCGTCCTTGTCGTCCCAGCGGTACCCCGAGTAGACGCTCGGCGCGCCGTACGGCCACGAGAGCATGAAGGTGTTCGCGAGCACGTACTTGGCGCCCCACCGGTAGCTCATGGTCTCGCCGTTGCGCTCGGTGTCGTGGTTGTCGACGAACACGCCCGCGCGGTCCGAGGGCAGCTTGCCGTCGCCGATCGTCCGCAGGTCCTTGATCCGGCCGTCGAACCGAGACTTGAGCTCGCGCGCGTAGGAGAACTCGTGCGAGTCGCCGGAGCCGAGGTACTCCACGGGCTGGATCGGCTCGCCGCCGGCGCCGATGACCTCGTGCACCCAGAACACGTCCGGGTCCGTGAGCCTCGCCTTGATCGCGGCGAGGTCGGCGGCCGGGACGTGCTTCGCGGCGTCGATGCGGAACCCGGCGACGCCGAGCGAGAGGAGGTCGTTCAGGTACCCGGCGATCGTGTCGCGCACGTGGTCCGAGCCCGTCCGCAGGTCCTGGAGCGAGACGAGGCGGCAGTGCTGCACCACGTACCGGTCCCCGTACCGGTCCCCGATGTTCTCCTTGCAGTCGTTGAAGTCGGCCGGCCCGTAGAGGCCCGGGTAGCTCTCGACGCCGTACGTCGAGCCCGCGACTCCCGTCCCGCCGCCCTGGTCCGCGCCCGCCATGTGGTTGACGACCGCGTCGGCGATGACGCCGACGCCGGCGGAACGGCACGTCTCGACCATGTGCGCGAACTCCGCCCGCGTGCCGAGCTTCGAGTCGATGCGGTAGCTCACGGGCTGGTACGAGGTCCACCACGCGGTGCCCTGGACGGTCTCCTGCGGCGGCGAGACCTGGACGTAGCCGAACCCGGCCGGTCCGATCGTGCTGGTGCACTCCGCGGCGACGGAGTCCCACGTCCACTGGAAGAGGTTGAGGATCACGTCGCCCCGGCCGTTCGGGGAGTCGACGACGGGCGCCGGCACGGGAGGTGCGGCCGCGGCCGGCGCGACGACCGGGGCCGTGGCGGCGAGCGCCGTGCCGAGCGCCAGCGCGGCCGAGGCGGCGGTCGCGACGAGTCGCCGCAGGCGGCGTCCAGGTCTCGGGGCGGGGCCGGGGACGCTCCCGGGGATGGACGCGGTCGCCGGAGGTCCGGCGGGGTCGGTGGTGCGCGTCATTGCTGCTCCTTCGAGGGATGCGGCGGCCGTGCGCTCGGCGCCGAGCGCGTGGCGGCCACACGGTGCTGACGAGCGCCCCGGGGTGACGGGCGCGAGGAGTCTCCGCAGCGTTGCAGAGCGTTTCCGGAACTTGCTGCAACCTTACAGAGGAGCCCGTGCGATGTCACCACCTGACGCGCTGACCGCCCGTGCGCGGGGCGCGAGGGCGGCATACCGTCGTCGTGCACGTGCACGCGCACCCGCACCACAGGAGGAGCCGCCATGGGGAACAAGCGCCGCTGGAAGGACCTCACGAGGGGCCAGAAGATCGCCGTCGGGGCCGTGGGCGCGGCCCAGGTCACGCTCACCGCCGCCGCCTACCGCGACCTCCTGCGTCGGCCCGCCGAGCGGGTCAACGGCACCAAGCTCGCGTGGGGTCTCGCGCTGCTCGTGAACTGGGTCGGCCCCATCGCGTACTTCCTCGACGGCCGCAAGGACTGACGCCCCGCGCCGAGCATGCTGTCGTCGCCCGTCCCGGCGTCGGGACGGGCGACGACAGCATGCTCGGCGGGTGAGGGGGTCAGCGACCGCCCGACGCCGTGCCGACCGTCGCCGCGGCGCTCACCTCGCCGAGGATCACCGCGTCGATGAGCTGGCGTGCCCAGTCGAGCACCTCGGCGCCGCGCAGCGGACGCCCGCCGATGCGCGCCGTCGTCGGGTACGGCACGAGGATCGCGCGGATCGCGGGCTTGAGCAGCGTGCCCGGGTAGAGGCGCTTGAGCCGCAGCTGCGCCGACTCCGGCAGGTCGACGGGCGCGAACCGGATGAACTTGCCCTGCGCGGTGACGTCCGTGAGCCCCGCCCGGCGCGCGTGGTTGCGGAAGTCCGCGACGTCGAACAGCGCCGACGCGACGTCCGGCAGCGCGCCGTAGCGGTCGACGAGCTCGGCCCGCACCTCGGCGAGCTGCGGCGCGTCGGTCGCCGCGGCGATCTTCTTGTACGCCTCGAGCCGCAGGCGCTCGGTCGCGATGTACGACTCGGGCAGGTGCGCGTCGACCGGCAGCTCGATCGAGACCTCCGGCTGCTCCTCGGGACCGTCGCCGCGGTAGTTCGCGACCGCCTCCCCCACCATGCGCACGTAGAGGTCGAACCCGACGCCCGCGATGTGCCCCGACTGCTCGCCGCCGAGCAGGTTGCCCGCGCCGCGGATCTCGAGGTCCTTCATCGCGACCTGCATGCCCGCGCCGAGGTCGGTGTGCGCGGCGATCGTCGCCAGGCGGTCGTGCGCGGTCTCCGTGAGCGGGCGCTCCGGCGGGTAGAGGAAGTACGCGTACGCGCGCTCACGGCCGCGGCCCACGCGGCCGCGGAGCTGGTGGAGCTGGGACAGGCCGAGCATGTCCGCGCGCTCGAGGATGAGCGTGTTCGCGTTGGAGATGTCCAGGCCCGTCTCGATGATCGTCGTGCAGACGAGGACGTCGAGCTCCTTCTCCCAGAACGCCCGGATCACCTGGTCGAGCTGGTGCTCGTTCATCTTGCCGTGGGCCACGCCGACGCGGGCCTCGGGCACGAGCTCGCGCAGCCTCGACGCCGTGCGGTCGATCGTCTCGACCTTGTTGTGCACGTAGAACACCTGGCCCTCGCGCAGGAGCTCGCGCCGCAGCGCGGCGGCGATCTGCTTCTCCTCGTACGCGCCCACGTACGTGAGGACGGGGTGGCGCTCCTCGGGCGGGGTCGCGAGCGTCGACATCTCGCGGATGCCGGTGACCGCCATCTCGAGCGTGCGCGGGATCGGCGTCGCGGACATCGCCAGCACGTCGACGTTCGTGCGCAGCTGCTTGAGCGTCTCCTTGTGCTCGACGCCGAACCGCTGCTCCTCGTCGATGATGACGAGGCCCAGGTCCTTGAACCGGACGCTGCCGGTGATGAGCCGGTGCGTGCCGATGACGACGTCGACCGTGCCCTTGCGCAGCCCGTCGACGACCTCCTCGGACTCCTTGGGCGTCTGGAAGCGCGAGAGCGCCTTCACCGTCACGGGGAAGCCCGCGTACCGCTCGGAGAACGTCTCGAAGTGCTGCTGGACGAGCAGCGTCGTCGGCACGAGGACCGCGACCTGCTTGCCGTCCTGCACCGCCTTGAAGGCCGCGCGGATCGCGATCTCGGTCTTGCCGTAGCCGACGTCGCCGCACACGAGACGGTCCATGGGCACCGACTTCTCCATGTCCGCCTTGACCTCGTCGATCGTCGCGAGCTGGTCGGGCGTCTCGACGTACGCGAACGCGTCCTCGAGCTCGCGCTGCCACGGCGTGTCCGGGCCGAACGCGTGGCCCTGCGTCGCCATGCGCGCCGAGTACAGGCGGATCAGCTCGCCCGCGATCTCCTTGACGTGCTTGCGCGCGCGCGACTTCGTCTTGGCCCAGTCGGCGCCGCCCATCTTGTTGAGGCTCGGCGACTCGCCGCCCGTGTACTTCGTGACCTGGTCGAGCTGGTCCATGGGGACGAACAGCCGGTCGCCGGGCTGACCGCGCTTGCTCGACGCGTACTCGATGACGAGGTACTCGCGCGTCGCGGCGTTGCCGCCCGTGCCGAGCGTGCGCTGCACGAGCTCGACGAACCGCCCCACGCCGTGCTGCTCGTGCACGACGAAGTCGCCCGCCTTGAGCTGCAGCGGGTCGACGACGTTGCGGCGCCGGCTCGGCATCCTGCGCATGTCGCGCGTGCTCGTGCCGGCGCGGCCCGTGAGGTCGGCCTCGGAGAAGACGGCGAGGCGCAGGTCCGGGGCCACGAACCCCTTGCCGACCATCGCGGGCGTGACGAGGACGATGCCGCCCTCGGGCTCGTCGTCGAGGCGCGGCACGAGGCGCGCGGGCGTGTCCGCGGCGCCGAGCTGCTCGACCATGCGCTTGGCCGGGCCGTGGCCCTCGGTCGTGAGCACGAGCCGCCACCCGGCGTGCTGGAGCCCGCGCACGTCGTCGAGCGCGCGCGCCACGTCGCCGCGGTAGGACTCGACGTCGCGGGCCCCGATCGTGAAGGTCGGCACGCCGTCGGCGCTCTCGCCGACGTGCGCGCTCGTGGTCCCCGGCGCGCGGTTCCCGCCCGCGCCGGGGGCGTCGTCGTCGGGCGCGACGTCGAGGTCGGGGTTGTCGAGCGCGAAGGACGAGAACGTCCACCAGCCGAGCCCGCGCCGCTGCGCGACCGTGCGCACCTCGGCGAACGTCTCGAACGACGCCGCCGACAGGTCGACCGGCGCCTTGCCGCCCGCGACGGCGCCCGTCCAGGCCGCGGCGAGGAACTCCTCGGTCGTCGCCACGAGGTCGTGCGCGCGGCGCCGCACGCGCTCGGCGTCGTCCACGACGAGCAGTGCGTCGTCGGGCACGAGCTCGAGCACCGGCACCATGCGGTCCACGAGGACCGGCGCGAGCGACTCCATGCCCTCGACCGCGACGCCCGCGGCGAGCCTGTCGAGCATCTCCGTCGCGCCCGGCAGGTCCTCGACGAGGGCCGCGGCGCGCGCCCGCACCGACTCGGTCAGCAGGATCTCCCGGCACGGCGGCGCCCACAGCCCGTGCTCGGCGATCTCGAGGCTGCGCTGGTCCGCGACCGCGAACCACCGGATCTCCGAGACCTCGTCGCCCCAGAACTCGACGCGCAGCGGGTGGTCCTCGGTGGGCGGGAACACGTCGAGGATCCCGCCGCGCACCGCGAACTCGCCGCGGCGCTCGACCATGTCCACGCGCGTGTACGCGGCGCCGACGAGGCGTTCCGCGACGTCGGTGAGGTCGGCCGTCGTGCCGGCGTGCAGCTCGACCGGCTCGAGCTCGCCCAGGCCGTCGACGACCGGCTGCAGGAGCGCGCGCACGGGCATGACGAGCACGCGCACCGGACCCGACGGGCCGATCTGGGCGTCCGGGTGCGCGAGGCGGCGGAACACCGCGATGCGCTTGGCGACGGTGTCGGCGCGCGGGCTCAGCCGCTCGTGCGGGAGCGTCTCCCAGCTCGGCAGCACGGCGACGACGTCGGCCAGCTCGTCCGGCAGGTAGGCGCGCACGCTCGCGGCGAGCTCGTCGGCGTCGCGCCCGGTCGCGGTGACGACCACGAGCGGGCGCGAGCCCGCCGCCCACGCCGGGCCGGTCGCCGCCGCGCCCGGCGCGGGCTCGTCGACCGGACCCGTCGCGCGCGCG
>NZ_WMKA01000051.1 GCF_009711085.1 Cellulosimicrobium composti | reverse complement strand
GCCGCCCGTCCCGGCCGGCCAGGGCGGCCAGGGCGGCCCCCGCCGCCGCACCTGGGTCCCCGTCGTCGGCGCGGCCGCCGCGGCCGCCGTCCTCGCGAGCGTCGGCACCGCGGGCCTCACCGTGGCCCTGACGCCCGACCAGGCGCCGGCGTCGCTCGCGGACGTCGGCCGCCAGCAGAGCACCACGGCGCCCGTGTCCGACTCGTCGTCGCAGAACCCGGACTGGGAGGCCGTGACCCAGGCGGTCGCGCCGTCGGTCGTCGCGATCCAGGTGCAGACCCCGCAGGGCGGCGCCGAGGGGTCGGGCGTCGTCATCGACGACCAGGGCCACGTCCTGACGAACAACCACGTCGTGTCCGGCGCGGTCGACGACACCGTCCAGGTGACGCTGAGCGACGGCCGCCTGTTCGAGGCGAAGATCGTCGGGCTCGACCCGGCGACCGACCTCGCGGTCGTGCAGCTCGTCGACGCGCCCGACGACCTCCGGCCCGCGACGCTCGGCGACTCGGACGACGTGAGCGTCGGGGAGGCCGTGCTCGCGGTCGGCAACCCGCTCGGTCTCGCGAACACGGCGACGACGGGCATCGTGTCGGCCGTGGACCGTCCGGTCTCCGCGTCGGGCGAGGGCGGCGGCACGTCCGTCGTCACCAACGCGATCCAGATCGACGCCGCGGTCAACCCCGGCAACTCGGGCGGCCCGCTGTTCGACACGCAGGGCCGCGTCATCGGCATCACGTCGTCGATCGCGTCGCTCTCGAGCGGCGGCGGGCAGTCAGGATCGATCGGCCTGGGGTTCGCGATCCCCGTGAACCTCGCGAGGTCGATCGGGGAGCAGCTCATCGAGGACGGGACCGCCGAGCACGCGTTCCTCGGCGTGACGCTCGCCGACGCGACCGCGACCGCCGACGGCGTCACGCGCCGCGGCGCGGAGGTCCAGGAGATCACCGACGGGTCGCCCGCCGCCGAGGCGGGGGTCCGCTCCGGCGACGTCGTCGTCGCGATCGACGGGCACGCCGTGGGCGGCGCCGAGTCGCTCACCGCGTTCGTGCGCGAGCGCGCCGCGGGCGAGACGTCCGCGCTGACGGTCGTGCGCGACGGGAAGACGATCGAGCTCGACGTGACGCTCGCGACGCGCCCCGCCGACGACGGGACTGACGGGCAGGGCCAGGCGCCCGGCCAGGGCCGCACCCCGGGTCAGGGCGACCAGGGCGAGGGCCAGGGCGGCGAGCAGGGCGGCGGGAAGGACTCCGACCCGTCCGACCCGGGCAACGTCCCGAACCCGTTCGACTGGTTCTTCGGCGGGCGGGGCTGACCCCTCGGGACGCCCGCCGGGTGTCCCGAGGCACCGGGGGCGGGCCGACGCGCCGGCACGCGCGGCCCGCTCCCGCACACCGACTCCCGTCGCGTCCCCTGCCGCGACGGGCGGGCGAGCGGCCCGCGAGTCCCCGCGCGGGGCGGTCGCCGCACACCGGACGGCCGGCACGGAGCGCCCGTGCCGGCCGTCCGTCGTCCCCGGTCAGCCGGCGGCGGGCCGCGTCGGCTCCCACGTGGCGCCCGGCTCCTCGTCGGCCGCGGCGGCGGGCGCGTCGACGTGCTTGGTGAAGAAGCCGGCCGTCTCGACGTACCCGCCCGAGACGTAGAACTCCTTGGACAGGCCCGTGGCGAGCCCGACGCGCCGCGCGCCCACCTCCGCGGCCCACGCCTCCGCGGCCTCGAGCAGGACGCGGCCGATCCCCTGGCGGCGGTGCGTCGGCCGCACGGCGACCTCCTCGACGCGGCACACGACGCCGTTCGAGGCGAACGTCAGGTGACGGTTGGCGAGCAGGTAGCCGACCACGCCGTCGTCCGGGAGCTCGGCCACCGCGAAGTACGTGTCGAGCGCGGCGAGGAGCGGGCCGAAGGACCGCTCGAACGCCTCGCGCTCGGGGTCGTGGCGCGGCAGCAGGCGGACGAGCGGCCACACGTCGTCGCGGTCGGCCACGGTCGCACGGCGGACCAGGACGCCGGACGGGGCGGACGGGCGGGCGGCGGGAGAGGGGGAGGAATCGGGCACGCCGCGAACGTAGCAGCGGCGCCCGCGCGGGGACCGGGCCGTCCGGACCCCGGTCGACAGGCCGCGACGGTGACGTTTCCGCCGGTCAGCCGCCGCCGAGCGCGAAGCGCATCGGCTCGAGCTTCGCCTCGGACTCCGCGACCTCCGCCGTAGGGTCCGACGCGGCGACGATGCCGCACCCGGCGAACAGACGGACGGACCGCGGGTCGGTCGCCGAGAGCTCGGCGGACCGTAGCGCGATGCCCCACTCGCCGTCGCCGTCGGCCCCGAGCCACCCGACCGGGCCCGCGTACCGGCCGCGGTCCATGCCCTCGATCTCGCGGATGACCTCGCGCGCGACGCTCGTCGGCGTCCCGCACACCGCGGCTGAGGGGTGCAGCGCCGCGGCGAGCGCGAGGCTCGTCGGGCCGGCCGCCGCCCCGGGCGCGCCGGCGCCGCGCGCGAGGACCGCCGTCACGTCGGACGCGAGGTGCATGACGTTCGGCAGGTGCAGCACGAACGGCGCGTCGGGCACGTTCATCGACGAGCAGAAGGGCGCGAGCGCCTGCGC
Source organism: Cellulosimicrobium composti (assembly GCF_009711085.1). GTDB lineage: Bacteria > Actinomycetota > Actinomycetes > Actinomycetales > Cellulomonadaceae > Cellulosimicrobium > Cellulosimicrobium composti. The sequence goes on along the minus strand of NZ_WMKA01000051.1, from coordinate 24,857 downwards.
GACCGACCGCACCGCGTACTCGTGCTCCTCGAGGTCCTTCGAGGACCGCGCGAGCTGGGCGGCGCGCAGCAGCGCCTCGTCGTCGGAGAGCCCGCCGCGGCGGATCGTGCCGGCGAGCACGCGCGAGGTCACGAGGCCCTTCTCGCTGCGGACCAGCAGCTCGGGGGTCGCCCCGACGAGGCCGTCGACGGAGAAGGTCCAGCACGCCTCGTACGCCGCGACCAGGCGCGCGAGGAGCCAGCGCGGGTCCACGGGCTCGGCGGTGTGCGCGACGACGTCGCGCGCGAGCACGACCTTCTCGAGCGCGCCCGAGCGGATCCGCTCGACGCCCTCCGCGACGACGGTCGCCCAGTCGTCGGCGCGCAGCGCGCCGTCGTGCCACTCGACCGCGCCGGGGGCCGTGACGGGAGTGCGCGGCGTGCGCGCGAGCGCGTCCGCGGGGGAGGAGGAGAGCGAGCCGGCCGTGTCGACCGTCGTGAGCCACGCGCGCCCGTCGCGGCGGCCCACGACGACACGCGGCACGACGAGCACGCCGCCCGCGCGGACGGGGTCGTGCGCGTCGTCGCCCGGCGCCGAGTCGTCGAACGCGAACGAGCCGAACGCGACCGGTCCGGTGCCGGGCAGCCCGACCTCGTCGCGCACCACGGCGCGCCCGAGCGTCTCGTGCCACGCCGCCTCGGCGTCGGCGAACCGGCCCGGGCCCCACGTCTCGAGGCGCAGCGCCTCGCCCCAGCCCACGATCCCGTCGCCGCGGCGCACCCACGCGTGCGGGCGCGCGTCGGGCAGGAGGTCCACGAGGGCGTCGAGACCGCCGGGCAGGTCGGGGATCGGGGTGGTCCGCACGACGATGCTCGGCCGGGGTTGCGGCTGTCCGGCCGTGGCCGACGGTTCTGCAGTCATCGCGTCCAGCGTAAGCCGCGCGCGGCGGTGCGCCCGCCGGGTCCGGTCCGCCCCGCCCGCCGTCGCCCCCGGGGCGCGCCCGTCGGCGCGCGGACGTGGAAGCATGGGGGCATGCCCCGCGCCACCCTGGACAAGAAGCCCACCGAGGTCGCGTCGATGTTCGACGGGATCGCCTCGCGGTACGACCTGACGAACGACATCCTCTCGCTCGGCCAGGACCGGTCGTGGCGCCGCGCGGCGGTGCGTGCGGTCGGCGCGCTGCCGGGGGAGAAGGTCCTCGACCTCGCCGCCGGGACCGGCACGTCGTCCGAGCCGTTCGCCGACGACGGCGTGCGCGTCGTCCCGTGCGACTTCTCGCTCGGGATGCTGCAGGTCGGCAAGGAGCGGCGCCCGGACCTCCCGTTCGTCGCGGGCGACGCGACGCGGCTCCCGTTCGCCGACGAGACGTTCGACGCGGTGACGATCTCGTTCGGGCTGCGCAACGTCGTGGACACCGAGGGAGCGCTGCGCGAGATGCTGCGCGTCGTGCGGCCGGGCGGGCGCGTCGTGATCTGCGAGTTCTCGACCCCGACGTGGGCGCCGTTCCGCGTCGTCTACCAGGAGTACCTCGTCCAGGCGCTCCCGCGCATCGCGGCCGCCGTGACGCGCGAGGGCGGCTCGTACCAGTACCTCGCCGAGTCCATCGCGGCGTGGCCGGACCAGGTCGGGCTCGGCCGTCTGCTCCTGCGCACGGGCTGGGAGAAGGTCGCGTACCGCAACCTCTCCGGCGGGATCGTCGCGCTGCACCGCGCGACGCGTCCCGCGTGACGCACCCCTGACGGCCGCGCGCCGCACCCCCGGGCCCGCGTCCGCGCAGCGGAATTCACCCGGCGGAGCGGGCTCCTGCGCATGCCGTTGCCCGGGGCACGACCTACCGTCGGGGCACGAGCGCCGCCGCAGGGGTGGGCGCCGGTACGACAGGGGCACGACATGGAACGGCTGACGAAGGGCGCGCTGGCGATCGGGGCGGGAGCGCTGCTCCTCCTGGGAGGCGCCGGGACGTACGCGCTGTGGTCCGACTCGCAGGCCGTCGCCGAGGCGGGCGACATCACCTCGGGCGACCTGGACCTCACGATGGGCACTCCCGTCTGGACGCTCAACGGGACTCCCGTGGCGGACGTCACGGCGGTCCGCATCGTCCCGGGCGACGTGCTCGCCCTCACCCAGCCGGTCACGGTGACCGCGATCGGCGACACGCTGCAGTCCACGCTCTCCGTCGCGGGCACCGACGCCCTCACGGGCGACGCGGCGCTGCTCGACGCGCTCGACGTGACGTTCGAGCTCGACGGCCCGCCGTCGTGGGCCACGGACAACGGCGACGGCACGTTCGAGGTCGCGCCGTCGACGGCCGCGTACGCGCCCGTCGACGCCGACGTCACGCTCACCTTCGACGAGGCGACGCCCGACCAGGTCGCGACGAACGCCGTCGTCAACCTGTCGAGCCTGACCTTCACGCTCGAGCAGCACCTCTGAGAGGTCCGCGGTGGGCGTCGAGAGCTCCCGCCGCGCACGGCCACCCGGCCCGGGCGCGCGCCGCACGGCGCGCGCCCGCCGGGGCGCCGCGCGCGCCGTCGCCGTGCTCGTCCTCGCGGCGCTCCCGCTCTCGGCCGGCGCCGCGTGGGCCACGTGGTCGGCCTCGCAGGCCGTGAGCACCGCGGACGTGCGCTCGGGGACCTTCGGCGTCGAGACGTCGTGGCAGTCGTTCCCCGACCTCGCGGGCATGATGCCCGGCGAGTCGCGCGACGGCGTCGCGTCGCTCACGCACACGGGTGACGGCACGTGGCGGTACCGGCTGTCCGTCGCGTACGACGGCCCCGTGCAGCCCACCGTGACGTTCTACCCGCGCCCGACGTGCACCGGGACGCCGCTCGCCGCCGGGGCGCTCAGCCCGCTGACGTACGCGCGCGGCGCGACCACCCAGGTGTGCGTGCGCTACACGCTCCCCGCGGGCAGCCCGAACGCGTGGCAGGGGCAGAGCGCGCAGGTCGCGGTGACCGCCACGCTCGAGAGCAGGCCGTCGTGACGCGCGCGGTCCGGGTCCGGGTCGCCGCGGTGCTCGCGGTGCTGCTCGCGCTCGTCGGCGTGCCGGCCGCGGCGTGGTGGACGGCGGACGGCTCGCTGTGGACGACCGTCTCCGCCGGGACGGTCTCGCCGCCGACCGCGACGACGTGCACGACGACCGGCTCGGTCGTGCTGCGCAGCGCGACCGTCAGCTGGGCCGCGCCCACGCCCGCGCCCGCGCGCTACCGCGTGACGATCGCGGGCGGCGGGCAGTCCACAACGACCGAGACCACCGCCACCCAGCTCGTCGTCACCGAGAGCCTGCTCGGCGGGCTGCTCGGGTCGATCCTCGACCTGCTGCTCGGCGGCACGACGCTCCAGGTGAGCGTCCAGTCCGTCCACGCCTCCGGCTGGACGTCCGCCCCGAGCAACGCCGTGCCGGTCCGCGGCGCGCTCCTCGCGGGCACCGGCCTCGCCGGGGTGTCCTGTGGCTGAGCGCCGGCCGCCCGCACGGCACCGCGGGACGCGCCGCCACGGGCCGCTCGCCCGGGTGCTGGGCGCCGTCGCGCTCGCGGCCGCCGTCGGGCTGGCCCTCGTGGGCGTCGTCGTGCCGCTCGTGCTCGGGGCGACGCCGTACACCGTGCTCACCGGGTCGATGCGCCCCACCTACGCGCCGGGGACGATGGTCGTCGTACGGCCCGTCGACGCGGCACGCATCTCCCCGGGGGACGTGGTGACGTACCAGATCGCCTCGGGGCGGCCCGAGGTCGTGACGCACCGCGTCGTCGCCGTCGGCGTCGGGGCGGACGGCGAGCGCACCCTGACGACGCGCGGCGACGCCAACTCCTCGCCCGACCCGGAGCCCGTGCGTCCCGTCCAGCTCCGCGGGACCGTCGTCTACGCGGTCCCCGTGCTCGGCTGGGTCAGCACCGCGGTCTCGGGGGACACGCGCCGCACCGTCGCGGTGGTCGCGGCGGCCGGCCTCCTCGGGTGGGGCGCCTGGCAGGTCGTGGCGGGCGTGCGCGAGCGGGCCCGGTCGCGCGGGCGGACGCATGCCCGACCGGCCCCGGAGCCCGTCCCGTGAGCCCGCGGGGCCACCGGCGCGGGCCGCTCCGGCGCGACCCGCGTGGTGCCCGTGGGAGCGGACGGCTGCGCGCGCTCCTCGCGGTCGTGCTCGCGCTCGTCGCCGCCGTCGCGCTCGGCGGGCCCGCACGCGCGTCGGCGGGCGGCGAGGACGCCGTGCGCCTGAGCACCGACGGGTCCGCGTGGGCGGCGGACCTCACGACGTCCCTCTTCGGCGCGGACGCACTCGTCGTCCCCGGCGCGACCGTCGTGCGCGACCTGTGGGTCCGCAACGACGGCCCGGGCGCGGCGCGCGTCCTCGTCGACCTCGCCCCCGACGTCGACCCGGCGCGGGCGCGCACCGGCCTCGGCGCGTGGCTCGACGTCGCGCTCGACGGCACGACGCCCGACGGCGCCACGTGGCGCGGGCCGGTCCTCGACCCGGGCGAGTCGACGCGCGTCGAGGTGCGGGTCGCGATGTCCGCCGACGCGCCGTCCTCGACGCGGCGCTCGGTCGCGGGCGTGCTCGAGAGCGTGCACCTCGTCGCCGTCGCGGACGGGGCGGCACCTCCGGGCGGCGGCCGGGGCAGCCTGCCGCGCACGGGCGCCGACGCGTGGACGGTCCTCGCCGTCGCGGCGCTCGCGGCGGGGGCGGGCGTCCTGCTCGCGCGTGCGGGGTCGGCGGGTCGTGCCCCGCGAGACCGGGTGCCGGACGCGCGCCCGGAGTCCGACCCGTCGGCCTGACCTGCGTCGACGCGTCCCGCGCGCGCCCTCGGCCCCGGGAGGCTAGGCCATCGCCGCACCGGCCCCGTTGCCCGCGAGTCCCGACTCCCAGGGCCCGTGGTCGTCGCCGGGGAGGACCTTCGTCACGGGATCTCCCAAGGAAGGGTCGCCTTGCTACACATCTCCCACCGGGAGTGACTAGAGTGGCGACGTCCATTGTGACCGACTTCACAAGGACTGTGGGTGCACCGTGCCCGGACCCCGGCCACGGTGGAGGCGCGAGATGTCCCGACGACCGGACGGGGAGGGGTGAGCACGGTGGGCGCGAGGCTCGACGACGCCGACGTGATCGTCGTGGGCGCCGGCCCGGCCGGCTCCGCGGCCGCGCACTACTGCGCCGCCGCCGGCCTCAGCGTGCTGCTCCTCGAGAAGTCCTCGTTCCCGCGCGACAAGATCTGCGGCGACGGACTCACCCCGCGCGCGGTCGCCGAGCTCGTGCGCATGGGCGTCCCCACGCGCGAGGACGACGGGTGGATCCGCAACCGCGGGCTGCGCGTCGTCGCGAGCGGGCGCTCCTGGGAGCTCGCCTGGCCGGACCTCGCGTCGTACCCCAGCTACGGCATGGCACGCGCGCGCCACTCGTTCGACCGCACCCTCGCCGAGCACGCGCAGCGCACCGGGGCCAAGCTGCTCGAACGCACCGCCGTGACCGGTCCCGTCCTCGACGAGCGCACGGGCCGCGTCGTGGGCGTGACCGCGCGTCCCGTGGACGACAAGGGCAGGCGCGCGGGCGACGAGGTCACCTACCGCGCGCCCGTCGTCATCGCGGCCGACGGCGTCTCGTCGCGCTTCGCGCTCGCCCTCGGCCTCGCACGCCGCGAGGACCGCCCGATCGGCGTCGCCGTCCGCACCTACTTCCGCACGCCCCGCCACGACGACCCGTGGATGGAGTCCCACCTCGAGCTGTGGGACGGCGCGCCCCGCGAGTCGAACCTCCTGCCGGGCTACGGCTGGATCTTCTCCCTCGGCGACGGCACGGCGAACGTCGGCCTCGGCTCGGTGAGCTCGACGCCCGCGCGACAGTCCGCGGCGAACGTCGACTACAAGGACCTGTTCGCGACGTGGATGCGCAACGCGCCCGCCGAGTGGGAGTTCACCGAGGAGAACCGCCTCGGCCCGGTGCGCGGCGCCGCGCTCCCCATGGGGTTCAACCGCACGCCGCTGTACACGCGGGGCGTGCTCCTCGTGGGCGACTCCGGCGGCATGGTCAGCCCGTTCAACGGCGAGGGCATCGCGTACGCGATGCAGGCCGGCCGCACGGCGGCCGACGTCGTCGCGCAGTCGCGCGCACGCCTCACCGACCCGGGGCGCGAGCGCGCGCTGCAGACGTACCCGCGGATCATGCGCCGCGAGCTGGGCGGCTACTACACGCTCGGCCGGTACTTCGTGAGGCTCATCGAGCACCCCGAGATCATGCGGGTCTGCACGCGCTACGGGCTCCCGCGCCCGGTCGTCATGCGGTTCGTGCTCAAGCTCCTGTCCGACTGCTACGAGCCCCGCGGCGGCGACTGGGTCGACCGCGTGATCGCGGGGCTGACGAGGGTGGTGCCGTCGTCATGAGCCACCGAGGTGGGCCGGCACCCTGCCAGGACGAGGGGCCGGCGCTCGCACCACCTTCCCGTGACCCCGGACGACGTCGTCCGGGAGAACCCGTCCCGAGCCCCCACTCGAGGAGTCGACGATGACCAACCCGTACGTCCCGCTGCTCGTCCTCATGGGCGTGGCCGCCGTGCTGGCCCTCGGCGGTGTCGCCGCGAGCGCGGTCATCGGACCCAAGCGCTACAACCGCGCCAAGCTCGACGCGTACGAGTGCGGCATCGAGCCCACGCCCCACGCCGTCGGGGGCGGGCGCTTCCCGATCAAGTACTACCTCGTCGCCATGACGTTCATCGTCTTCGACATCGAGGTCGTCTTCCTCTACCCGTGGGCCGTCGACTTCGCGACGCTCGCGACGTTCGGTCTCGTGGCGATGCTCGCGTTCCTCGCGCTCATCACCGTGCCGTTCGTCTACGAGTGGCGCCGCGGCGGCCTGGAGTGGGACTGACGGTGGCACCCAGCGGGGGCCCCGGCGGGCACCGGCGAGAGAACTAGGAGAGACACCATGGGGATCGAGGAAGCTCCCTCGGGCTTCTTGCTCACCACGATCGAGGACCTCGCGGGGTACCTGCGCAAGGCGTCGCTGTGGCCCGTGACGTTCGGCCTCGCGTGCTGCGCCATCGAGATGATGGCCGCCGGCGCGTCGCGGTTCGACCTGTCCCGGTTCGGCATGGAGGTCTTCCGCGCGTCGCCGCGCCAGGCGGACCTCATGATCGTCGCCGGGCGCGTGAGCCAGAAGATGGCTCCGGTCGTCCGCCAGGTCTACGACCAGATGAGCGAGCCCAAGTGGGTCCTGTCCATGGGCGTGTGCGCGTCGAGCGGCGGGATGTTCAACAACTACGCGATCGTGCAGGGCGTCGACCACGTCGTGCCCGTCGACATCTACCTGCCCGGCTGCCCGCCGCGGCCGGAGATGCTCATCAACGCGATCCTCGCGTTGCACGAGCAGATCCAGCACGAGCCGCTCGGGGTGAACCGCAAGGAGGCGGCGCGCGCCGCTGAGGCCGCGGCGCTCGAGGCCACGCCGACGTTCCAGATGAAGGGGCTGCTGCGGTGACGGACGAGAAGTCGGGGGCGGGCACGCCCGTGCCCCAGCCCGAGGAGGTGCAGGGCCCGCGGTCGTCCGACCTCGTGAGCGGCTCGGGCGCGCCGCGGACGCTCGAGGTCGTCGAGGTGCGCGAGGGCATGTTCGGCGTCCGCGGCTCGGGCGACACGTCGGGCTACGGCGGGCTCGTGCAGCCCGTGGCGATGCCCGGCGCGAGCCCGCGGCCCTACGGCGGCTGGTTCGACGAGGTCGTCGACGTGCTCGCGGAGGTGCTCGCCGCGTCGGGCGTCCCGTTCGACGCGGCGGTCGAGCGCGTCGTCGTGGACCCGCCCGGCGCGCACGCCGAGCTCACGCTGCACGTGCACCGCGACCACCTGGTCGACGTGTGCCGTGCGCTGCGCGACGACCAGGACCTGCGCTTCGAGCTGAGCCTGGGCGTGAGCGGCGTGCACTTCCCGCACGACGTGGGGCGCGAGCTGCACGCCGTCTACCACCTGACGTCGATCACGCACGGCCGCCGCCTGCGCCTCGAGGTGTCGGTGCCCGACGCCGACCCGCACGTGCCGTCCACCACGTCCGTCTACCCGACGAACGACTGGCACGAGCGCGAGACGTGGGACTTCTTCGGGATCGTCTTCGACGGCCACCCGTCCCTCGCGCGGATCGAGATGCCCGACGACTGGCCGGGCCACCCGCAGCGCAAGGACTACCCCCTCGGCGGCATCCCCGTCGAGTACAAGGGCGCGACCGTGCCCCCGCCGGACACGAGGAGGTCGTACTCGTGAGCACGCACACCACCGGCGCCCCCGGCGCCGCACCGCACGCCACGCGCCCGCCCGTCGGCGACTTCGAGCCGGGCATCCCGAGCTTCGAGGCGTCGGGCGGCGACTGGGCGGACGTCGCGGAGAGCGCCGTCGCCGCGGCCGCGCTCGGCGAGGAGCGCATCGTCGTCAACATGGGTCCGCAGCACCCGTCCACGCACGGCGTGCTGCGCCTCATGCTGGAGATCGACGGCGAGACCGTCACCGAGGCGCGGTGCGGCATCGGCTACCTGCACACCGGCATCGAGAAGAACATGGAGTACCGGACGTGGACGCAGGGCGTCACGTTCTGCACGCGCATGGACTACCTCGCGCCGCTGTTCCAGGAGACGGCGTACTGCCTCGCGGTCGAGAAGCTGCTCGGCATCACCGACGACGTGCCCGAGCGCGCGAGCGTGATCCGCGTGCTCATGATGGAGCTCAACCGCATCGCGTCCCACCTCGTGTGCCTGGGCACGGGCGGCAACGAGATGGGCGCGACGACCGTCATGACCGTCGCGTTCACCGCGCGCGAGGAGATCCTGCGGATCTTCGAGGCCGTGACGGGCCTGCGCATGAACCACGCGTACGTGCGCCCCGGCGGCGTCGCGCAGGACGTGCCGCCGGACCTCGTGGAGCAGGTCCGCACGGCGGAGCCGCTCGTCCGCCGCTACCTCGGCCAGCTCGGCGACCTCATGCTCGCGAACCCGATCTTCAAGGGTCGCCTCGTCGGGGTCGGGCACCTCAACCTCGCGGGCTGCATGGCGCTCGGGGTGACCGGGCCGGTGCTGCGCTCGACCGGCCACCCGTACGACGTGCGCAAGGCCGACCCGTACTGCGGCTACGAGACGTACGACTTCGACGTCCCGACCGCGACCGGTGCGGACTGCTACGACCGTGTCGTGCTGCGGCTCGAGGAGTGCTACCAGTCGCTGCACATCGTCGAGCAGTGCCTCGAGCGCCTCGAGGCGACCGCGGGCCAGCCCGTCATGGTGGGCGACCGCAAGATCGCGTGGCCCGCGCAGCTCGCGATCGGGAGCGACGGCCAGGGCAACTCGCTCGAGCACATCAAGGAGATCATGGGCACCTCCATGGAGGCCCTGATCCACCACTTCAAGCTCGTCACGGAGGGCTTCCGGGTCCCGGTGGGGCAGGCGTGGCAGACCGTCGAGCACCCGCGCGGCGAGCTCGGCGTGCACCTCGTTTCCGACGGCGGCACCCGCCCCTACCGGGCGCACTTCCGCGACCCGTCCTTCAACAACCTCCAGGCCGTGGCGGCGATGTGCGAGGGCGGCCAGGTGGCCGACGTCGTGGTCGCCGTCGCGTCGCTGGACCCCGTGCTGGGAGGGGTGGACCGATGACCATCGACGCCGGACCTGCGACGAACGGCACGCCCGCGGGCGCGCCGCGCCAGCGCCCCGGGTACGACGCCGAGACGGCCGCGCGGCTCGCCGCCGACGCGGCGCAGATCGTCGCGCGTTACCCGCACCCGCGCTCGGCGCTGCTGCCGATGCTGCACCTCGTGCAGTCCGAGGACGGCTACGTCTCGCGCGACGGGATCCTGTTCTGCGCCGAGCAGCTCGGCCTCACCGCGGCCGAGGTGTCCGCCGTCGCGACGTTCTACACGCAGTACAAGCGGCACCCGAACGGCACCTACACCGTGGGCGTCTGCACGAACACGCTGTGCGCGATCATGGGCGGCGACGCGATCTTCGACGAGCTGTCGGAGCACCTCGGCGTCGGGCACGACGAGACGACCGAGGACGGCGCGATCACGCTCGAGCGCGTCGAGTGCAACGCGGCCTGCGACTACGCGCCGGTCATGATGGTCAACTGGGAGTTCTTCGACAACCAGACCCCGGCCAGCGCGACCGACGTCGTCGACCGCCTCCGCGCGGGCGAGCCCGTCGCCCCGACGCGCGGCGCCGCGAGCGTGTGCACCTTCAAGCAGATGAGCCGCGTCCTCGCGGGCTTCACCGACGGCCGCGCCGACGAGGGCGTCGGGGCGGGCGAGCCCACGCTCGCCGGCCTGCGCCTCGCGCGCGAGCACGGCTGGACCGCCCCCGCCGGCGAGACGGCCGCCGAGGCGGGGGACGCGCCGTCGGCCGCCGACGCCGCGTCCACCGGCGGCACCGAGGGCGCACCGGAGAAGCCGGTCACCGGCGCGGAGCAGTCGAGCGCCGACCGGAAGCCGACCACCGAGGCCGACGTCGACCCGGGAGGCAAGGCCGAGTCGCCCGGCACGAAGCCCGACCCGTCGAAGGGAGCGGACGCATGAGCGAGCAGCAGACCGCCCGACCGGCACCCGACCCGCTGACCCCCGTCCTGTCGGACACGTGGGACGCGGACCGGTCCTGGACCCTGGCGTCGTACCTGGACCGCGGCGGCTACGCCGGCCTGCGCGCGGCGCTCGGCCAGGACCCGGCCGACGTCGTGGCGACCGTCAAGGCGTCCGGCCTGCGCGGCCGTGGCGGCGCGGGGTTCCCGACGGGCATGAAGTGGGGCTTCCTGCCCGCGCCCGACGGCGGCCCGCGGTACCTCGTCGTCAACGCGGACGAGTCCGAGCCGGGCACGTGCAAGGACATCCCGCTCATGCTCGCGAGCCCGCAGGCGCTCGTGGAGGGCGTCGCGATCACGTCGTACGCGATCGGGTGCCACCACGCGTTCATCTACGTGCGCGGCGAGGTGCTGCACGTGTACCGCCGCCTGCTGCGCGCGGTCGAGGAGGCGTACGAGGCGGGGTACCTCGGCACGGACGTGCTCGGGTCGGGCTTCGACCTCGACGTCACGGTCCACGCCGGGGCCGGCGCGTACATCTGCGGCGAGGAGACGGCGCTGCTCGACTCGCTCGAGGGGCGCCGCGGGCAGCCGCGGCTCAAGCCGCCGTTCCCGGCGGTCGCGGGCCTGTACGCGCGCCCGACGGTCGTCAACAACGTGGAGTCGATCGCGAGCGTGCCGTCGATCGTGGCGCGCGGCGCGGACTGGTTCACGTCGATGGGCACGGAGCGCTCGGCCGGGTTCGGCCTGTTCTCGCTCTCGGGCCACGTGACGCGGCCCGGCCAGTACGAGGCGCCGCTCGGCACGACGCTGCGCGAGCTGCTCGACCTCGCGGGCGGGATGCGCGGCGGCAAGGCGCTGAAGTTCTGGACGCCGGGCGGGTCGTCGACGCCGCTGTTCACCGACGCCCACCTCGACACCCCGCTCGACTACGAGTCGGTCGCCGCGGCGGGCTCGATGCTCGGCACGCGCGCGCTGCAGCTCTTCGATGAGACGACGTGCGTCGTGCGCGCGGTGAGCCGGTGGACGGACTTCTACGCGCACGAGTCGTGCGGCAAGTGCACGCCGTGCCGCGAGGGCACGTACTGGATGAAGCAGGTGCTGGCGCGCATCGAGGCGGGCCAGGGCACCGAGGCGGACCTCGACCTGCTCCTCGACACGTGCGACAACATCCTGGGGCGCGCGTTCTGCGCGCTGGGCGACGGTGCCACGTCTCCCGTGACGAGCAGCATCGAGCTGTTCCGCGACGAGTACGAGGCGCACATCACGGAGCACCGCTGCCCGTTCGACCCGGCGGCCTCAGCGCTCTTCGACCACACGCCCCGCCCGGCCCGCGTCCTGACGGCAGGAGTGCACTGATGACGACCACGACCCCCGCCCCGGGCACCGGCTCCTCGGCCGTCGCGCCCTCGGGCGGCGCGGCCACGCCCCCCGCCCCGGCGGACCAGGTGACGTTCACGATCGACGACATCGAGATGTCGGTGCCGAAGGGCACGCTCGTGATCCGCGCCGCCGAGCAGATCGGGATCCAGATCCCGCGGTTCTGCGACCACCCGCTGCTCGAGCCCGCGGGCGCGTGCCGGCAGTGCCTCGTCGAGGTCGCGACGCCGGACCGCGAGGGCAACGTGCGGCCCATGCCGAAGCCGCAGGCGTCGTGCACGCTCGAGGCGACGCCCGGGATGGTGGTGCGCACGCAGCGCACGAGCGCCGTCGCCGACAAGGCGCAGCACGGCATCATGGAGCTCCTGCTCATCAACCACCCGCTCGACTGCCCGGTGTGCGACAAGGGCGGCGAGTGCCCGCTGCAGAACCAGGCGATGAGCAACGGGCGCGCGACGAGCCGGTTCGTGGACGTCAAGCGCACGTTCCCCAAGCCGATCGCGGTCTCGACGACGATCCTGCTCGACCGCGAGCGGTGCGTCCTGTGCCAGCGCTGCACGCGGTTCTCGCAGGAGATCGCGGGCGACGCGTTCATCGACCTGCAGAAGCGCGGCGCCGCGCAGCAGATCGGGCGCTTCGACGAGGCCGTGCTCGACTTCGCGCCGCCCGCGGGCGAGGCGCCCGGCGACCGTCCGGTGGGACTGGCCCTGGAGGACGAGTCGGGGCTCCCGTTCGCGTCGTACTTCTCGGGCAACACCGTGCAGATCTGCCCCGTGGGCGCGCTCACGGGCGCCGCGTACCGGTTCCGGTCGCGCCCGTTCGACCTGGTCTCGACGCCGTCGGTGGCCGAGCACGACTCGTCGGGCTCCGCGATCCGCGTCGACCACCGGCGCGGCGTCGTGCTGCGCCGCCTCGCGGGCGAGGACCCGCTCGTCAACGAGGAGTGGATCACCGACCGCGACCGCTTCGCGTTCACGTGGCAGTCCGCGCCGGACCGCCTCACGCACCCGCTCGTGCGCGACCGCGAGGTCGCGCCGGACGGCACGGTGACCCGCGGCGAGCTGCGCCCGGCGTCGTGGGCCGAGGCGCTCGAGGTCGCGGCGGACGCGCTCACCCGGGCGCGCGACGCCGCCGGCGTCGGCGTGCTCCCGGGCGGGCGGCTCACCGTCGAGGACGCGTACGCGTACGCGAAGCTCGCGCGCACGTGGCTGCGCACGAACGACGTGGACCACCGCGCCCGCGCCCACAGCGCGGAGGAGGCGGACTTCCTCGCCCACGCCGTCGCGGGCAGCGGGCTCGGCGTGACGTTCTCCGACCTCGAGAAGGCCCCGGCCGTGCTCCTCGTCGGCCTGGAGGCCGAGGAGGAGGCGGGCGTGACGTTCCTGCGCCTGCGCAAGGGCGCGCTGCGGCACGGCGTGCGCGTGTTCTCCGTCGCGCCGTACGCGTCGCGCGGCCTGCAGCGCATGCACGGGACGTTGCTCCCCGCCGCGCCGGGCACCGAGGGGGAGTGGCTCGACGGCATCGCCGCGGGCGACCGCGTGCGGACGCTCGACGAGGCGAGCGGGCCCGAGGACGTGCTCGCGGACGTGAGCGACGCGCTGCGCCGGCCGGGCGCGGTGATCCTCGTGGGCGAGCGGCTCGCCGCGACGCGCGGCGGGTACACCGCGCTGCTGCGCGCCGCCGCCGCGACGGGCGCGCGCCTCGCGTGGGTCCCGCGCCGCGCGGGCGAGCGGGGCGGCGTCGAGGCGGGCACCCTGCCGAACCTCCTGCCGGGCGGTCGCCCCGTCGCCGACCCCGCGGCACGCGTGGACGTCGCGACGGTGTGGGGCGTGGGCGCGGCCGACGACCCGCACGCCGGGCTGCCGACGACGGCCGGGCGCGACGCGGGCGAGATGCTCGACGCGCTGTCGGTCGGCCAGCTCTCGGGCGTCCTCCTCGGCGGGCTCGAGCTCGACGACCTGCCCGACCCGGCGCATGCGCGCCGCGCGCTCGAGGCGGCGGACGTCGTCGTCTCGCTCGAGGTGCGCCGCTCCGCGGTGACCGAGCTCGCCGACGTCGTGCTCCCCGTCGCGCCGCCCGTCGAGCGCGAGGGCGCCTTCGTCAGCTGGGAGGGGCGCGTGCGCCGCTTCCCCGCCGCGCTCGCGTCGACCGCGATGCCCGACCACCGCGTGCTCGACGCGCTCGCGGACGCCGCGGGCGTGCCGCTCGGGCTCGCGACGGTCGAGGCCGTGCGCGCCGAGCTGGACCAGCTCCTCGACGCGGGCGCGTGGGACGGCGCGCGCGTCCCCGCGCCGGCCGTGGAGACCGCGGAGCCCCCGGCCGTCGCGCCGGGCACGGCGGTCCTCGCGAGCTGGCGGCTCCTGCTCGACGACGCGCGCGGCCAGGACGGCGAGCGCTACCTCGCCGGGACGGCCAAGCGCCCGGTCGCGCGGCTGTCCGCCGCGACGGCCGCCGCGGTCGACGTCTTCGACGGCGAGCTCGTGCGCGTCTCGACCGACCGCGGGGCCGTCACGCTCCCGGTCGTCGTGACGGACATGGTCGACCACGTGGTCTGGCTGCCGATGCGCTCCCCGGGGTCGTCCGTGCACGCGACGCTCGGCGCGGTGCCGGGCGACGTCGTCCGGCTCGAGCCCGGGAGCACCGACGGAGGGGAGGGCGCATGAGCGGCGTCCACGCGTTCCACGCGCTGGCGGCCGAGACGCCGGCCGTGCCCGGCATCACGGCGGACTTCTCGCAGGACAACGGCTGGACGTACCTCGTCAAGGCCGTGCTCATCCTCGTGTTCCTGCTGACGAGCGTGCTGTTCGCGATCTGGTTCGAGCGCAAGGTCGTGGCGCGCATGCAGGTGCGCCCGGGACCGAACTGGCACGGGCCGTTCGGCCTGCTCCAGTCGCTCGCCGACGCGATGAAGCTCCTGCTCAAGGAGGACATCACCGTCAAGGCGGCGGACAAGTTCGTCTACCTGCTCGCGCCGATGATCTCCGTGTTCTGCGCGCTCCTCGTGTTCGCGGTCGTCCCGTTCGGGCCCGAGGTGCAGATCCCGTTCACGGACTACGTGACGCCCGCGCAGCTCACCGACTTCCCGGTCGCGACGCTCTACATCCTGGCGTGCGCGTCGCTCGGCGTGTACGGCATCGTGCTCGGCGGCTGGTCGTCCGGCTCGACGTACCCGCTGCTCGGCTCGGTCCGCTCGACGGCGCAGGTCATCAGCTACGAGCTCGCGATGGGCCTGTCCCTCGTCTCCGTCTTCATCATGGCGGGGTCGATGTCGACGTCGCGCATCGTCGACTCGCAGACGCAGCTGTGGTGGTTCCTGCCGCTCCTGCCGGCGTTCGTCATCTACGTCATCTCGATGGTCGGCGAGACGAACCGGCTCCCGTTCGACCTCCCCGAGGCCGAGGGCGAGCTCGTGTCCGGGTACATGACGGAGTACTCGTCGATGAAGTTCGCGTGGTTCTTCCTCGCGGAGTACATCAACATGCTCAACGTCTCCGCCGTCGCGACGACGCTGTTCCTCGGCGGGTGGCGCGCCCCGTGGCCGCTCTCGGCGATCAACGACGGGATGCTCAACGAGGGCTGGTGGCCCATCCTCTGGTTCCTCGTCAAGGTCTGGGCCGTCATGTTCTTCTTCGTGTGGGTGCGCGGCACGCTGCTGCGCCTGCGCTACGACCAGTTCATGCGGTTCGGCTGGAAGGTCCTCATCCCGTTCGCGCTCGCGTGGCTCGTGCTGCTCGCGGTCGCGCAGGCGGTGCGCCAGTTCCTGGACGTCGACCTGCGCGTGTTCGTCGGCGTGGCCGTCGCCCTCGCCCTCGTGGTCGTGGTCGTCGTCTGGTTCTGGCCCGAGAAGAAGGCGCCGCCCGGCACCGCCCCGCGCGCAGCGGGCGCCGCGCCCGAGCCGTTCGACGCGTTCGCGGGCGGGTTCCCCGTCCCGCCGCTGCCGGGCCAGTCGCTCCCGCCGTCCCCGCGCCGCCGGGCGCTCGTGCCCGACGACGCCGGCACGCCCGGGGCCGCCGGGTCACCTGGCACCCCCCACGACAAGGAGGTCGACCGTGGCTGACGACCAGAAGCACGAGCCCCGCCCGGGGCCGTCGGCGCCGGGCGAGTACACGCAGCGGCGGCCGCAGGCCAAGGGCCTGCGCGAGGCGCTCGCGCCCGTCGCCGGGTTCGGCGTGACGTTCTCCTCGATGTTCCGGCCGACGGTCACGGAGCAGTACCCGCGCCAGAAGGTGCCGACGAAGCCGCGCTACCACGGGCGGCACCAGCTCAACCGGTACCCGGACGGGCTGGAGAAGTGCATCGGGTGCGAGCTGTGCGCGTGGGCGTGCCCGGCGGACGCGATCTACGTCGAGGGCGCGGACAACGCCGACCTGCCCGACGGCGGCCACATGTCGCCGGGCGAGCGGTACGGCCGCGTCTACCAGATCAACTACCTGCGCTGCATCTTCTGCGGCCTGTGCATCGAGGCGTGCCCCACGCGCGCGCTGACGATGACGAACGAGTACGAGCTCGCCGGGCCGACGCGCGAGGGCATGATCTGGGAGAAGCAGGACCTGCTCGCGCCGCTGCGCGAGGGCATGCTCGCCGCGCCGCACCCGATGGTGCCCGGGACGTCGGACACCGAGTACTACCGCGGGGAGGTGACCGGCCCGGTGGCCGAGCAGGTGGAGTGGGTGCGCGAGCACCGCCCGGACGACCCGACGCTGCCGCCCGAGCCCGCGGGCCCGCAGCCGGAGGTCCGGCGGGTCACGCAGCCGTCCGGGCGGTCCGCCCGTCCGTCGGCCCGGAAGGGCGCGCGATGACCGGGGGCGGCGGCGAGGCGGTCCTCTTCTGGGTCCTCGCCCCCCTCATGGTGCTCGCGGCGCTCTCGCTGCTCTTCGCGCGCAAGGCGGTGCACGCCGCCATCGCGGTCATGTTCGTCATGGTCGACCTCGCGATCCTCTACATCGCGCAGGAGGCGTCGTTCCTCGGCGTCGTCCAGGTGGTCGTCTACACGGGTGCCGTGATGATGCTGTTCCTCTTCGTGCTCATGCTCGTGGGCGTCGACGCGTCGGACTCGCTCGTCGAGACGATCCGCGGCCAGCGGTGGATCGGCGTGCTGCTCGGGCTGGGGCTCGGGGTCGTGCTGGTCGGCGTCGTCTCGCAGGCGGCGTTCCCGCCGGCGGTCGGCCTCGAGCTCGCGAACGCGGCCACGAACCCCGTCGCCCTGGCGCGCGTGCTCTTCGCGGACTACGTGTTCGCGATGGAGGTCGTGGGCGTCCTGCTCATCACCGCGGCGGTGTCCGCGCTCGTGCTCACGCACCGCCGGCGGCTCACGCCGAAGGTCGGCCAGCGCGAGCAGGCCGAGGCCAAGGTCGCGGCGCTGCCCTCGGGCGGCCGGCTCACGCCGCTCGCCGCGCCCGGCGTGTACGCGCAGAACAACGCGATGGACACCCCGGCGCTCGACGCGCACGGCCGGCCCATCGAGGAGTCGGTCTCGCGCGTCCTGCGGATCCGCGGCCAGGAGCGCTCCGCGGGCACGATCCTCGCGGCCGAGCGCGACGTGCTCGTCGAGCACGAGCCGCAGCGCGCGCTGCCCGCCCTGCGGGCGCAGGACGCGAACGAGCGCACCGTGCAGGCGGCGACCGCCGAGCACCCCGAGGGCGAGGCGCCCGCCGGCGACGTCGCCGGGCCCGACGACCCGGGTCGGTCCCGCGTCCCGGGCGGGACGCCGGCGGCGACCGAGGCAGGAGAGGACTGATGGAGCTCACCCACTACCTCGTGCTCGCGGCGATCCTCTTCGCGATCGGCGCCGCGACCGTGCTGCTGCGACGCAACGCGATCATCGTGTTCATGGGCGTCGAGCTCATGCTCAACGCGACCAACCTCGCGTTCGTCACGTTCGCCCGCATGCACGGCGACGTGACCGGGCAGGTGCTCGCGTTCTTCGTCATGGTCGTCGCGGCGGCGGAGGTCGTCGTCGGCCTCGCGATCATCGTGTCCATCTTCCGCACCCGTCGGTCCGCCTCGGTCGACGACGTCAACCTGCTCAAGAGCTGAGGGGCCGGCACCGATGACGATGCTCCTTCCCGCCCTGCCCGCCGCGAGCGGGCTCCCGGCCGCGACCGACGTCGTGGCCGTGTCCGAGACCGTGCCCGACGTGTTCCGCGCGGCGCCGTTCCTCGTGCTGCTCCCGCTCCTCGGCGCGGCCGTCCTCCTGCTGGCCGGGCGCCGCAGCGACCGCTGGGGCGCGTGGTTCGGCGTCCTCATGTCCGGCGCGGCGTTCGTCGTGGGGCTGGTCCTGTTCCTCGCGATGCTGGGCCTGCCCGTCGACGAGCGCGTGGTCGACCACCACCTCTTCGACTGGATCGTCGCGGGCGGTCTCGACCTCGCCGTCGGGCTGCGGATCGACCCGCTGTCGCTGACGTTCGTGCTGCTCGTGACGTTCGTCGGCACGCTCATCCACGTGTACGCGGTCGCCTACATGGCGCACGACCGCGACCGGCGCCGGTTCTTCGCCTACCTCAACCTGTTCGTCGCGGCGATGCTCGTGCTCGTCCTGGCCGACTCCTACCTCCTGCTGTTCGTCGGCTGGGAGGGCGTGGGCCTCGCGTCGTACCTGCTCATCGGGTTCTGGAACCACCACCGGGCCTACGCGGTCGCGGCGAAGAAGGCGTTCGTCATGAACCGCGTGGGCGACATCGGCCTCATCGTCGCGCTCATGCTCATGTTCGCGACGTTCGGCGCGGTCGACTTCACGACCGTGTTCGCCGAGGCTCCCGCGGCGTCGACGGCGCTGCTCACCGCGACGAGCCTCGCGCTCCTGCTCGCGGCGTGCGGCAAGTCGGCCCAGTTCCCGCTGCAGGCGTGGCTCGGGGACGCGATGGCCGGCCCGACGCCCGTCTCGGCCCTCATCCACGCGGCGACCATGGTCACGGCGGGCGTCTACCTCGTCGTGCGGTCCGCGCCGATCTTCGAGGGCGCGCCCACCGCGCAGCTCGTCGTGGTGGTCGTCGGCGCGGTGACGCTGCTCTTCGGGGCGATCGTCGGCTGCGCGAAGGACGACATCAAGAAGGCGCTCGCCGCGTCGACCATGTCCCAGATCGGGTACATGATCCTCGCGGCCGGCCTCGGCCCGATCGGGTACGCGTTCGCGATCTTCCACCTCGTGACCCACGGCTTCTTCAAGGCCGGGATGTTCCTCGGGGCGGGCTCGGTCATGCACGGCATGGACGACCAGGTGGACATGCGCCGGTTCGGCGGGCTCGCCCGGTACATGAAGGTCACGTGGATCACGTTCATGGCGGGCTGGCTCGCGATCCTCGGGATCCCGCCCTTCTCCGGCTTCTGGAGCAAGGACAAGATCATCGAGGCCGCGTTCGTGCCCGTGGACGGCGAGCCGTGGCGCGCGTGGGTGTTCGGCGGCGTGGCGCTGCTGGGCGCCGGGATCACCGCGTTCTACATGTCGCGCCTGTTCTTCATGACGTTCTCGGGCCGCCGTCGCTGGAACGACGGCGGCGGCAGCCTCGACGGCCTCGGGTCGCAGGACGGCCCGGTGCGCCACCCGCACGAGTCCCCGCGCCTCATGACGTGGCCCATGATCGTGCTCGCGGTCGGGTCGGTCGCGCTCGGCGGCCTCCTCGCCGCGGGCTCGCGCTTCGTCACGTGGCTCGAGCCCGTGACGGGCCACGCCGAGCACGCCGAGCCGGTGCTGCCGGTGTGGGCGCTCATGACGCTCACGCTCGTGCTCGTGCTCGCCGGTGCGGCGCTCGCGTGGCGCGAGTACGCGATGGCGAGCGTCCCGGTCCGTGCGCCGCGCGGCTCCGCGCTCACGCGGGCCGCCCGCCGCGACCTGTACCAGGACGACGTCAACGAGGCCGTGTTCATGCGCCCCGGCCAGTACCTCACGCGCTCGCTCGTCTACGCCGACAAGGAGATGGTCGACGGCGGCTGGATGGGCCTCGCCGGCCTGGTCGGTCGCGTGGGGGAGTGGCTGCGCGGGTGGCAGAACGGCTACGTGCGCTCGTACGGCGCGACGATGCTCGGCGGCCTCGTGGTCATCGCCGCCGTCGTCCTCGCCCTGACCACCGGCTCCGCGAGCTGAGAGGGAGACACCCGTGACCACCTCCGTCCCCTGGCTGTCCCTGCTCGTCGCGTGGCCGCTCGTCGGCGCCGCGGCGGTGTGGCTCACGGCCGCCGCCCGCACGCGCGGTGTCGGCGCCGGCGCCCTGCGGGCCGTGCGCGGCGTCGCGCTCGCGGCGGCGCTCGTCGAGGTCGCCCTGCTCGTCGCGACGTTCACGGCGTTCGACACGTCCGCCGCCGGCACGCACCAGCTCACCGAGACGTACCCGTGGATCCCGCAGATCGGCGCGAGCTACGCGGTCGGCGCCGACGGCGTCGCGCTCGCGCTCGTCGCGCTGTCCGTCGTGCTGGTCCCGCTCGTCGTGCTCGCGGCGTGGAAGGAGCAGGACGGCGACGTGCGGCGCCTGCGCCACTACCTCGCGCTCGTGCTCCTGCTCGAGGCGTTCATGGTCGCGGTGTTCGTCGCGCGCGACGTGTTCCTCTTCTACGTGCTGTTCGAGGCGATGCTCGTCCCGGTCTACTTCATGATCGGCGGGTTCGGCGTCGGCGCGCGGCGGCGGTACGCGGCCGTGAAGTTCCTGCTGTTCTCGCTCGCGGGCGGGCTCATCATGCTCGCGGCGGTCATCGCCCTCTACGTGCAGGTGCCGATCGACCCGGCGACGGGCGCGCGGCCCGAGGACGCGTTCCTCACGTCGAACCTCGTGGGGTACTTCGCCGAGAACCCGATGCCGGTCACGACCGAGCGGCTGCTGTTCCTCGGGTTCTTCCTCGCGTTCGCCATCAAGGCGCCGCTCTTCCCGGTCCACACGTGGCTGCCCGACGCCGCGCAGCACGCGCCCGCGGGCACCTCCACGCTCCTCGTGGGCGTGCTGGACAAGGTCGGCACGTTCGGGATGCTCACGCTGTGCCTTCCGCTCTTCCCGCACGCGAGCACGTGGGCCGCACCGGTCGTCGTCGTGCTCGCCGTGGTGTCGATCCTGTACGGCGCGCTCATGGCGATCGGGCAGAGCGACCTCATGCGACTCATCGCCTACACCTCGGTGTCGCACTTCGGGTTCATCGTGCTCGGCATCTTCGCGTTCACGTCGCTCAGCGTCTCGGGCTCGTCGCTGTACATGGTCAACCACGGCATCTCGACCGGGGCGCTGTTCCTCCTGGCGGGCTTCCTCATCGCCCGGCACCCGGAGCGCTCGCAGCGCATCGCGGACTACGGCGGCCTCCAGAAGGTGGTCCCGGTGCTCGCCGGGACGTTCCTCGTGGCGGGCCTCTCGGCGCTGTCGCTGCCGGGCCTGTCGACGTTCGTCAGCGAGATCATGGTGCTCGTCGGCACGTTCGCGCGCAGCCCCTGGGCCGCGCTCGTCGCGGTGCTCGGCGTCGTGCTCGCCGCGCTCTACGTGCTCCTCACCTACCAGCGGATCTTCACGGGCGGCACGCGCGAGGGCCTCGACGAGCTCCCGGACCTCGGCGCGCGCGAGAAGTGGGTCGTCGCGCCGCTGGTCGTCGTCCTCCTCGTCCTCGGCCTGTACCCGGCGCCCGCGCTCGACCTCGTGCGCGAGCCCGCCGAGGTCACGCTGTCCGACCTCGCGGTCGCGGGCGTCGAGGACCCGCCGCGCTCCGACCCGTTCGCGGACGCCGACGGCACGCTCGTCGAGGGCCAGGCGTCGCACGTCACCCGTAGCACCGACGAAGGGAGCGAGTCGTGAACGACTCCTTCGTGGCCCCCGCGGTCGACTGGCTCTACCTCGCCCCGATCCTCGTCGTGCTCGGCGCCGGCGTCGTCGGCGTGCTCATCGAGGCGTTCGTGCCCGCGCGCGTCCGGCGCACGGTGCAGGTGGTCCTGGCCCTGCTCG
This sequence comes from Cellulosimicrobium composti, assembly GCF_009711085.1. Lineage (GTDB taxonomy): Bacteria > Actinomycetota > Actinomycetes > Actinomycetales > Cellulomonadaceae > Cellulosimicrobium > Cellulosimicrobium composti. Next base: position 3,066 of record NZ_WMKA01000051.1, on the reverse strand, counting down.
CGACCGCCGCGGCGTTCGCGCTCGTCGTCGTGCTGTGGCGCGACCCCGCCGTCCAGGGGAGCGACGTCGCCCCCTACGGCGTGCGCGTGCTCGGCGGGTCGATGGTGATCGACCCGTTCGGGCTCGCGGTCCAGGGGATCGTCGTGCTGCTCGCGTTCCTCGCGATCCTCGTGATCGCCGACCGGACGTCGACCGGCCAGGACGCGTTCGCGCCGTCGGCGGCCGCCGTCCCCGGCTCGCCGTACGAGGACCTCACGCGGCGCAAGGGCCTGGAGCAGACCGAGGTCTACCCGCTCGTGCTCTTCGCCGTCGGCGGCATGATGATCTTCCCCGCGACGGGCAACCTCCTCGTGATGTTCGTCGCGCTCGAGGTGCTCTCCCTCCCGCTGTACGTGCTCTCCGCGATGGCGCGCCGCCGTCGCCTGCTGTCGCAGGAGGCGTCGTTCAAGTACTTCCTCCTCGGCGCGTTCGCGTCCGCGCTGTTCGTGTTCGGCGTCGCGCTCGTCTACGGGTTCGCCGGCTCGGTCGACCTCGTCGAGGTCTACCGGTCGCTCGCGACGCCGGGCGGCCCGCTCGCGTCGATGCCGGGCCTGGTCGTCGTGGGCGCCCTGCTCGTCCTGGCGGGCCTGCTCTTCAAGATCGGCGCCGCGCCGTTCCACGCGTGGACGCCCGACGTGTACCAGGGCGCCCCGACGCCGATCACGGGCTTCATGGCCGCGTGCACCAAGGCCGCCGCGTTCGGCGCGCTCCTGCGCGTCCTGTACGTCGTGAGCCTCGGCCTCGCGCAGTCGTCCCCGGCCACGCGCGAGGACCTGTTCGTCGCGCTGTGGGTGGTCACGCTGCTCACGATGGTCGTGGGCACCGTCGTCGGCGCGGTGCAGACCGACGTCAAGCGGCTCCTCGCGTACTCGTCGATCGCGCACGCGGGCTTCATCCTCGTCGGCGTCGTCGGGTTCTCGCAGCTGTCGCTGCGCGCGACCGTGTTCTACCTCCTCGTGTACGGCCTCGCGACCGTCGGCGCGTTCGCCGTCGTCACGCTCGTGCGCGAGACGGCGCCGGTGCGCGAGCGCGTGCCCGCGACCGTGGGCGCGGGCGAGGCGGGGGCGCCGGACAACCCCTCCGACGACTCGGGCGAGCAGCCGGTGGCGGTGCTCGGCGAGGCCACGCACCTCGCCCAGTGGGCGGGTCTCGGACGCCGCAGCCCCTGGCTCGCGGGCACGTTCTCGCTGTTCCTGCTCTCGATGGCGGGCATCCCGCTCACGGCGGGCTTCGTCGCGAAGTTCACCGCGTTCGGCGCGGCCATCGCGGGCCCGGACGGCCAGGGCGGCGGCTCGACGTGGGTCCTCGCCGTGGTCGGCGTGCTCGCCTCGGCAGTGGCCGTGTTCTTCTACGTCCGCATCATCGTGCTGATGTTCTTCACGGCGCCCGCGGGCGGCGCGGACGAGGGGTCCGGCGAGGGCGCGGGAGCCTCCGAGGGGGCGGGCGTGACGGTCGTGCGCTCGGCCGGCCCGACGACCGTGGCGATCGCCGTGTGCGCGCTCGGGGTGCTCCTGCTCGGTGTGTTCCCGTCCCCGGTTCTCGATCTGGCGGCCGAGGCGGTTAAGTTCGTCCCGTGACCTCTGTGCCTCCCGTGCCCCCCGCGCCTGCCGGGCAGCGCGGCCCGCGCGACCGGACCGCGCCCGTGACGACCACCGCGATCCCGATCTCGGACCCCGAGCTCGCGGCCGCCCTCACCGAGCGGCTCGCGGGCGTCGAGACCCGGCTGCGGGCCGCCGTCGCGCACGCCGACCCGCTCGCGGACTCGGCGTCCCGGCACCTCGTCAACGCGGGGGGCAAGCGGCTGCGCCCGCTGCTGACGCTCCTCGCCGCCGAGCTCGGCGACGCGACGCGCCCGGAGATCGAGGAGGCGGCGGTCGTCGTCGAGCTCACGCACCTCGCGTCGCTCTACCACGACGACGTCATGGACTCCGCGCCGGTGCGCCGCGGCGCCCCCTCCGCGCACGCGGTGTGGGGCAACTCGGTCGCGATCATGGTCGGCGACCTGCTCTTCGCGCGCGCCGCCTCGACGGTCGCGGCGCTCGGCCCGGAGGCCGTGCTCATCCAGGCGCGCACGTTCGAGCGGCTCTGCCTGGGCCAGCTGCACGAGACGACGGGGCCGGGGGAGGGCGCCGACCCCGTCGAGCACTACCTCGAGGTGCTGGCCGACAAGACGGCGTCGCTCCTGTCGACGTCCGCCCGGCTCGGCGCGATGTTCGCCGGGTGCCCGGCCGAGGTCGTCGAGACGGTCGCGGCCTACGGCGAGAAGCTCGGCGTCGCGTTCCAGCTCGCCGACGACGTCCTCGACCTCGCGTCCACGGGCGACGAGTCGGGCAAGACGCCCGGCACGGACCTGCGCGAGAAGGTGCCGACCATGCCGGTCCTCCTGCTGCGCGCGCGCATCGCGAAGGGGACGGCGACGCCGGACGACGTCGCGCTCGTCGAGCTCCTCGACGCCGACCTCACCGACGACGACGCGCTCGCCGAGGCCGTCGCGGCGCTGCGGCGCCACGAGGTGCTCGCGGAGACGCGTGCGCTCGCGGTCGGGTGGGCGAGGTCGGCCGTGACCGAGCTCGACACGCTCCCCGCGGGCCCGGTGACCGACGCCCTGCGCTCGTTCGCCGAGGCGCTCGCGGACCGCGCCGCCTGAGCGGCCTCCGCGGGGTGAACTTGCCGCGCCCGGCGCGCGATGTGCGCGTCCGGGCGCGCCGAGATTCGTTGCCTCGGACACCGAGGTGACCTGCCCGGACGTCCGCCTCGGCGCGCGCCGCGCAGGGCCCGGGTAGGCGCGGCAGGCCTCGCCCGGGGAGTTCTCACCATCGTGCGGGTGTCGGATTTCACCCGCTCTCCGGCTATCCTCGAGTGCGCGATCGGTGGGGCCGCCTGAACCAGTGCGAGATCGAGGGGGCCGGACGAGGGACCGATCGTCTCCCCCGAACCGGCTCCTCGGAGGTCTAGTGGGTTTCCTGGCGCGCCTGCGCGAACACCGTCGTACCGTGGCGTCGGTGAGCACCGTGTCGGTGTTCTCGA
>NZ_WMKA01000050.1 GCF_009711085.1 Cellulosimicrobium composti | reverse complement strand
GCCGGGCGCGCCGGGCGCGCCGGCTTGGGCGCGGGCGGCTCCCACACGTACGCGCGCGCGGCCTGTGCCGAGCCGGCCGCCGGCACGGGCCGGTGCTCCGCGAAGTAGGCGCGGACCTCGCGCGGGACGGTGAGGGCGCCCACCACGAGCAGCGGCAGGCCGAACGCGAGCAGCACGTGCTCGACGCCGCCGCCGAGGGTCACGCGGTTCGCCGTCACGACGAGCAGCACGATGCCCAGGAGCGCGACGACGCCGGCGCCGCCGAGCGCGAGCGGGCGTCCCGTCGCCGCGTCGCGCGCGAGCGCGCGGCGCGCGACGAACGCGACGACCGCCGCGAGCACGCCGATCACCACGGCGAGGACGACCGGGACGCCGCGGCGCCCGTCGGCGAGCGTGAGGACCGCGCTCACGGCGACGTACCCCGCGACGACGAGGACGAGGTCGAGCGCGTGGACCGCGACGCGCACCCACGTGGTCACGGGGTCGGCCGCGGTCATCGCGCGGTGGACGGCCGGGGCCGCGGCGATCGCGGCGAGCGCGGGCACGAGCACGAGGCCGAAGCGGCCGCCGTGCGTGCTCTCGATCGTCACGAGCCCGTTGTTCCCCGACCCCAGGACGAACGCGACGGCGAGGATGACGCCCAGCCCGACGAGCGTCAGGCGCGCCGCCTCGGACCGGCGCCACGTCCCGTACGTCGGCAGCCCGGCGAGCGCGAGCACGAACACGGCCGAGACGAGCACGAGGAGGACGAGGAGCGCGCCGCCGAGGCGCGTGCCCGTGAGCGTGAGGACCACGGTGAGCAGGACCGCGAGCACGAGGACGGCCGCGACAACGAGGAGCGCGAGCAGCCACCGGTCGGTGACCGCGCGGTCCTGGTCCCGCGGGCCGAGCTCGCTCTCGCGCGGCTGGGCCGCGAGCAGCGCTCCCGCGAGCCCGAGCGCGGCCGCGGAGCCGACCCCGCCCCAGCCGTCGCCGAGGTCCCCGCCGCCGACGACGTCGACCACGAGGTAGACGCCGACCAGCAGGACGTAAAGGGCGTTGGCGAGCAGGCGGACGCGGCGCGTCGTGTGCACGGTCCACGTCGTGGGCAGCACGCCCGTGCGCGCGAGGTACGGCAGTGCGAGCGTGAGGAGCGAGAGGATCGTCAGCAGGACGACCTCGATCTTGTCGGAGGCCCGGTGCGCCACGTCCCACGGCAGGGCGAGCGACACGAGGAGCAGGAGCGCGGCGACGCCGTCGCGCACGTAGTCGCTCACGGGGATCCCCGCGAAGGGCGACGCGACCGCGGCCTCGTCCCCGGTGGTGGCCGACCCGTCCCCCGCGGTCCCGGAGGCGTCGGCGCCCGGGCCGTCCGTGCCCGGGCCGTCCGTCCCCGGCCCGTCCGCGCCCGGCTCGACCGCCGGCGTCGCGCCGGTGCCGGCGCCCTCGGCCGTGGAGTCCCCGCCACCCGCCGCGACGCCGCCCGGCGCCGTCGTCGGCCCGGTGCCCGCAGCGTGCTGCGGGTCCTCGGCCGGCTCTGTCTGGTTGGTCATCGTGCACTCCCTACGCTGTCGCGCGGTGCCGGACGCACGCACGCCGGGCCGAGAGGCCCCGACCGTTTCTACCGGTTCATCACGTGCGTCTCAAGCGCCCACGCGGGGCCGCGACCGGACCGCGACGGAGGGCGGCGGCGCGGCTCACGACACGGACGCCAGCCGGTCGGACCCGAGGAGGAAGAGCCGGCCCTCGACCGCGACGACGTCGTACGTGTCCTCGGGCAGCGTCCAGCGCCACTCGACCGCGCCGTCGTCGAGCGCGACGGAGACCAGCCCCGGCCCGGCGAGGCCCTGCTCGGTGACGAAGAGCGACTCCCCGTCCGTGAGGACCGGCCAGGGACCGGTGTCCGCGATCTCGACGTCCCAGACCTCCTCGCCCGTGCGCGTGTCGACGCTCCGGAAGGACGAGTCGGTCTGCACCACGACCCGCCCGTCGACGCGCGCCACCGCGCGCAGGCCCGCCCCGGGCAGCGCCCAGAGCTCGGAGCCCGTCGCCCCGTCGACGCCGACGACGCTCCCGAACGTGTTCGTGACGATGACGCCGGGCGCCGACCCGTCGGACAGCGGTGCCTCGAGCACGCGGCCCTTGATGCGGAACGCCGGCTCGCCCGCGGCGGTGAAGACCGTCGCGGTCCCCCGCCCGTACTCGTTGCCGACGTAGCGGCCGTCGTGGAGGCGCACGATCGTCCACACGTCGTCCTCCACGAGCGAGAGCCCGTCCTCGGTGAGCGCCGCGGCGAGCCCGGGCGCGATGAGGTCGACCACGCCACGACGGACGTCGAGCACGACGTCGGCCCCGCGCCCGAGGCCGTCGTGGACGAACGTGCGCTCCCAGCGCACCTCGCCCGTCGCGGCGTCCTCGCGCACGAGGAGGACCTCGCGGCCGCTCCACCACGCGCGCACCACGTCGGTGTCGCCGACGGGGACGACGGACAGCCGACCGGCGGTCGCGACGACGCGCTCCCCCAGGACCTCCCCGGTCGCCGACCGCACGGTCGTCAGACGGGCCGCCTGCTCGCGCCACCCGGTGGGGACGACGCACACGACCACCTCGCGCGCGGGCTCCCCCTGACCGGGCAGGCACGTCGCGCGGTCGCCCAGGGGCTCGGACCGCCACAGCACCGACCCGTCCTCGACGGCGTACCCGGTGAGGGCGTCGTCGACCGTGACGACGGCCCCGACGGCGGGCACGACCGCGGTGCCCGGCTCGACCGGGACCGACCACCGCACCTCGGGCGGCTCCTCGAGCGGGCGCAGGCCCCCGGCGAGCGCCGTGACGTCGACCGGCCGCGCGTCCTCCATCGACGCGGTGAAGGCGAACGACCCGGCGAACGCCGCCGCGACGGCCACGGCGACCCAGGGCACCGGGTGCGCGTACCACGCGCGGCGGGGGCCGTCGTCGGGCTCGCCCGTGCGGCCCCGGGCTGCGGAACGCGGGACGCCGCGGCGCTCCCCGTGCGCCCGCGAGCCGTCCGGGGCACCCGGCGGGTCGTCGTCGAAGACCGCGTCGAACCGGGCCTCGGACCGCAGCTCGGGCGGCAGGAGCTCGAAGCTCACGAAGCTCGTGGGGCTCGCCGGAGCGTCGGCACCGCCCGTCGTCGGCTCGTGGGTCGCGTGCCCTGCACGAGCCGCCCGGTCCTGCGCGAGCCGACGGCGCCTCACCCGTCCACGATACGCACGGCACGGTCGCCGCGCGACGCACGGGCGGGAGTCCGCAGGTCCGGCCGTGGGCCGCCCCGGGGCGTCCCGGCGGGGTCAGATGCCGAGCTGGTAGACGCCCCAGTACGCGAGGATCACGAGGAGGATCGTCGAGCCGGCGACGACGCACCCGAGCATGACGCGCGTCGACACGCCGCGCGCGACCCGCAGCGCCCGGGTCTCGGCGACCACCGCGACCGACGCGTCGGCGCGCTCGGCCGCCGCGCGCCGTGCCGCCCGCACCTCGGCCGCCCGGTTGAGCAGGAGCGCCGCAGCGACGAGCGTCGCGAGCCCGACGAGCCGGACGCCCACCCAGCCGCCCTGCACGACCCACGCGTCCTTCTCGTAGTCGAGCGCGAGCCGCGCGACCGCGACGAGGTACGCCACGAGCGCGACCGTCGTGGCGGCGGCCCCCACGCCGAGCCCGGCGAGCGGGACGCGGAACCCCGGGGCCAGGCCCGCCGGAGCGCCGGGACGGCCCGCGACCCGGCGCAGGCGCCGCACCAGACCGCCCGCGAGCCCGACGACGGGCCCGAGCACGAGGAGGCCGACCGCGACGAGCACGAGCCCGACGAAGACGTCGCCGTTGCCGAGCCAGCGCGGGGTCGGCACCGGGCCCGCGAGGTACTGCTGGTTCGGGCGGGCACCCGCGACCTGCGGCTGCGCCGCGGCGCTCTCCGGCAGCGACGTCACCCACGCCGCGACGTCGCGCGGGAACGCGGGCACGAGGACGTCGTCGACCTTGATGCCGTGGTTGGCGCCCTCGTAGTACCGCACCGTGACGTCCGTGCCGCCCACGACCGACGCGGGGCCCGTCGCGTCGATCACCTGGCGCGCGCCCTGCTCCACCGGCATCGACGGGTCGTCGGTGCCGTACACCACGAGCACGGGCTGCGTGAGCCGCTCGAGGAACGGCTCGACGTCGAAGTCGGCGTACTCGAACCCACCACCCGGGATCGCCATGCCCACCGCGCGCGGGATCGCGCGGAACACGCCGTGCGGCACGTCCGTGTTGCGCAGGTAGCTGTCCACGGCGAACGCGGCCTGCTGGCGCGGGGGCACGACCGGCGCGGACACGAGCACGGAGAACGCGATCCCCGGGTCCTCGACCGCCATGACCGGGACGATCCACGTGCCCTCCGACTCGCCGTAGAGCCCCACGCGGTACGGGTCCACGCCGGGGCGGGCGCGCAGCAGGTCGACCGAGCGCGCGTAGTCGCGCGCCATCGCCTCGTAGTCGCGGTGGCGGGTCGTGTACGTGTCGAGCCGCTTGTCCGGCACGAGGGTCACGACGCCAGCGCTCGCGAGGTCGGTCGCGACGTCCACGAACGCCTCCGACGCGAGACCCGTGCCCGCGCCGTGCACGAACACGACGCCCGGGAGGTCGTCTCCCGCGCCGACGGGCTCGCGCAGGAGACCGCCGACGGTCGCGCCGTCGAGACGGATCGTCACGTCGGTCTCGCGCACGTCGAACGTGCCGACCGGGTCGGCGCCGCCCGGGGGCTGGCCGCCGATCGTCGTGTCGGAGGTCGCGGGCTCCAGGTGCTCGGTGACGGGCACGGGGTCCCACTGCGGTCCGGTGACGGCGCCGACGATCGCCAGGACGATCGCGAGCGCGGCCGTGGTCGCGGCGGTCCGGAAGATCACCGAGGAATCGTACGCCGCGCGTCGTGCGCGGATCCCTGGTGCCGGCCCGACGCCCGCGCGGGGGACGTCCCCCGTGTCAGAACCCGAGCCGGTGCAGCTGCTTCGGGTCGCGCTGCCAGTCCTTGGCGACCTTGACGTGCAGGTCGAGGTACACGCGCGCGCCGAGCAGCGCCTCGATGCCCTTGCGGGCCCGGGTGCCGACGTCACGCAGGCGCGACCCGCCGCGCCCGATGACGATCGCCTTCTGCGAGTCGCGCTCGACGAAGAGGTTGACGCGCACGTCGAGCAGGGGCGGGCGGCCCTTCTCCTCGTCGTCGGTGCCCTCGCGCGGCACGATCTCCTCGACCTGCACGGCGAGCGAGTGCGGCAGCTCGTCGCGCACGCCCTCGAGCGCGGCCTCGCGCACGAGCTCGGCGACCATGACGGCCTCCGGCTCGTCCGTGAGCTCGCCGCCCGGGTAGAGCTCGGGGCCCTCGGGAAGGTGGGAGACGAGGACGTCGGTCAGCACGTCCACCTGGTACCCGTCCTGCGCGGAGACGGGCACGATGTCGGCCCAGCCGCCGGCCTGCTCGCCGAGACGGTCCACCGCGAGGAGGTGCGCGGCCAGCGTCGCGCGGTCCACGAGGTCGGCCTTCGTCACGACGGCGACGACGGGCGTGCCGCGGCGCCCGCGCATGAGCTCCGCGAGCTCGTTCGCGATGAACCGGTCGCCCGGGCCGATCTTCTGGTCCGCCGGGAGGCAGAACGCGATGACGTCGACCTCGGTGAGCGTCTCGCGCACGAGGTCGTTGAGGCGCTCGCCGAGCAGCGTGCGCGGTCGGTGCAGACCGGGCGTGTCGACGAGCACGAGCTGGGCGTCGGGCCGGTGCACGATGCCGCGGATCGTGTGCCGCGTCGTCTGCGGGCGCCCCGACGTGATCGCGACCTTCTGGCCGACGAGCGCGTTCGTCAGGGTCGACTTGCCCGCGTTGGGCCGTCCGACCAGGCAGGCGAAGCCGGAGCGGTGCTCGGGGGTGGTCGTGCTCACGGGGTGTCCTTCACGGTCGGGAGGGAGGGTCGGGCGTCGGCCGGGGTGTCCGGCTCGCCGGGCACGGCGGGGGTCGCCGCGTGGGAGACGAGGACGGTCGCGAGCTGCTTTCGGCGCCCCTGCACGCGGTCGGCCTCGAGGCGCAGCCCGTGCACCTCGGCGACCGACCCGGGCAGCGGGACCTTGCCGAGCACCTTGGCGAGCAGGCCGCCGACGGTGTCCACGTCGTCGTCGTCCAGGTCGAGGCCGAAGAGCTCGCCGAGCTCGTCGACGTTCAGGCGCGCCGGGACGCGCAGCACGCCGTCGCCGAGGTCCTCGACCTCGGGCTCGGGCCGGTCGTGCTCGTCCGTGAGCTCGCCCACGATCTCCTCGAGCGCGTCCTCGATCGTCACGAGCCCGGCGATGCCCCCGTACTCGTCGACGACCATCGCGATGTGCGACGACGACGCCTGCATCTCGCGCAGGAGGTCGTCCACGGGCTTGGACTCGGGCACGAAGATCGCCGCGCGCGCCACGTCGCCGACGGGTCGCGCGTCCGTCCCGGGCCCGCCCTGCAGCACGCGCACGACGTCCTTGAAGTACGCGACGCCCACGAGGTCGTCCGCGGACGTGCCCGTGACGGGGATGCGCGAGAAGCCCGAGCGCAGGAACAGCGAGAGCGTCTTGCGCAGCGGCGTGTCGCGCGACGTCGTGATCATGTCGGTGCGCGGGACCATGACCTCGCGCGTGAGCGTGCTGCCGAGCCCGAACACCGACCGGATGAGCTCGCGCTCCTCCTCCTCGATGGCCGCGGACTCGTTCACGCGGTCGACCATGTCCTGCAGCTCGCGCTCGTGCGCCCCGGAGTCGGGGGCCGGCGCGAGGCGCGTGAGCCAGCGCGTCGCCGCCACGACGCCGACCAGGAGGGTCGACAGCCCGAGCAGCACGCGCACCGCGTGGCGGCGCCCGAGCGAGCGCGGGCTGACGCGCGCGACGAGCAGCCCCACGACGACGCTCACGCCGAGCGCGACGAGCAGGACCTGCCACCACGGCTCGAGCCACGCGGCGACGAGCAGGGTGAGGCACGTGATGCCCGCGACCTCGGCGACGACGCGCACGAAGCCGATCGAGCGCGCGGACGCGGCCGGGTCGGCGAGCAGGGACAGCGCGCGCCGGCCCGAGGGGCGCGGCGGCGTCGCCGGGTCGTCGCCGAGCGCCGCCTCCGCGACCGCGGCGCGCGTCACGCGCAGCACGGCGGCCTCACCGGCGCTCAGGGCGGCGGCCAGCACGACCGTGACGACGGTCAGCGCCGCCAGGAGCGCGACGGGTTCGCCGCTCACCGGCCGGCGAGGAAGGTCAGGAGCAGCTTGCGCTGCAGCGCGAACATCTCCTTCTCCTCCTCCGGCTCGGCGTGGTCGTAGCCGAGCAGGTGCAGGATGCCGTGCGTCGTGAGCAGCAGCATCTCCTCCGCGGTCGAGTGGCCCGCGGCGACCGCCTGGCGCGCGGCGACCTCGGGGCACAGCACGACGTCGCCGAGCTGGCCCGGGCCGGACACCTCGCCGTCGCGGCCGGGCCGGAGCTCGTCCATCGGGAACGAGAGCACGTCCGTGGGGCCGGGTTCGTCCATCCAGCGCACGTGCAGCTCGGACATCACGTCGGTGTCGACGAAGAGGATCGACAGCTCGCTCTGGGGGTGCACGCGCATCGCGTCGAGCACGTAGCGCGCGAGCGCCGCGAACTCGGCCTCGTCGACCTCGGTCTCGGTCTCGTTGTTGACCTCGATGCTCACGCGTCGTCCCTCGTCCGTCGGTCGCGGTTCGCGGGGCGCCCGCGCCGCTCGTCGTCGCGGCGGCGCGGGCCGTTCCCCGCCGCCAGGTCCCACCGCGCGTACGCGTCGATGATCTCGCTCACGAGGCGGTGCCGCACGACGTCGGACGACGTCAGGCGGCAGAACTCGACGTCGTCGACGCCGGTCAGGACGTCCTCGATGACGCGCAGCCCCGACTGGGTGCCGCCCGGCAGGTCGACCTGCGTCGCGTCCCCGGTGATGACCATGCGCGACCCGAAGCCGAGGCGCGTGAGGAACATCTTCATCTGCTCGGTCGTCGTGTTCTGCGCCTCGTCGAGGATGATGAACGAGTCGTTGAGCGAGCGACCGCGCATGAACGCGAGCGGCGCGACCTCGATCGTGCCCGCCTCGATGAGCTTGGGGATCGAGTCCGGGTCGATCATGTCGTGCAGCGCGTCGTACAGCGGGCGCAGGTACGGGTCGATCTTCTCGGTGAGCGAGCCCGGCAGGAACCCGAGCCGCTCGCCCGCCTCGACGGCGGGGCGCGTGAGGATGATGCGGTTGACCTGCTTGGACTGCAGCGCCTGCACGGCCTTGGCCATCGCGAGGTACGTCTTGCCCGTGCCCGCGGGGCCGATGCCGAACGTGATGGTGTTCGCGTCGATCGCCTCGACGTAGCGCTTCTGGCCGACCGTCTTGGGGCGGATCGTGCGGCCGCGGCTCGACAGGATGTTGAGCGTCAGCACCTCGGCCGGTCGCGACGCGGTCGCGGCCGTGAGCATCGCGATCGACCGCGAGACGACGTCCGCGGTGAGCTGCGTGCCCGCCTCGACGACCTCGACGAGCTCGTCGAGCAGGCGGGACGCGAGCGCGACGTCCCCCGGCGGGCCGGAGACGGCGATCTCGTTGCCGCGCACGTGCACGTCGACGGCGGGGAACCCTTCCTCGACGGCCCGGAGCACGGAGTCGCGGCTGCCGAGGAGCGCCACCATCGGCACGTGGTTCGGGATGACGATGCGGTGCTCGACCCGGTGCGGCGCGGGTTCGGGTTCTCGGGACAGAGAGGTCATGAGCCGGCTTGCGCCGCTGCGCTCCTTCGGTCGGACGGTGGTGCCGGGGCCGCGCGGGCCCCGCAGATCCCCTCCATCGTACCGAGCGGCGCCGCGGCCCACACGCCCTTTCGCGCAGGGCTCAGGCCGGGGACCACCCGAGCTCGGCACCGGCGATCACGTGCCCGTGCACGTGGAACACGCTCTGACCCGCGCGCGGCCCCGAGTTGAAGATGAGGCGGAACTGGCCGTCGGCCAGGTCCCCCGCCACCTCGTCCGCGAGGGCCACGACGTCGCTGAGCAGCTCGGGGTCGGCCGCCGCGAGCTGCGCGATGTCGCCGTGGTGGTCGCGCGGCACCACGAGCACGTGCACGGGGGCCTGGGGGTCGATGTCGCGGAACGCGACCGAGCGCTCGCTCGTCGCCACGACGTCCGCGGGCAGCTCGCCCGCGACGATGCGGCAGAAGAGGCAGTCCGGGTCCGTGCGCGCGTCGGTGCTCGTCATGACCCCGAGGCTAGTCCACCGCCGTCGGGCACGCCCCAGCGACCGAGCCGCTCGGCGAGCAGCGCGACGGCCACCGGGCCCGCGGTCGACGTGCGCAGGACGTGCGGTCCCAGGCGCGCCGCGACGGCGCCCGCCGCGGTGAGGTCGTCGAGCTCGCGGTCGGAGATGCCGCCCTCGGGGCCGACGACGACGAGCACCTCGGGCCGCGTCCCTCCCTCGGTCGCGGGACCGCCGGGCAGCGCCACGTCGGCGAGCGGCGTCGTCGCCTCCTCGTGCAGCACGATCGCCCGGCCCCCGGCCGCGACGACGTCCGTCACGCGTGCCGCGAGCCCGCGCGAGTCGACCGCGAGCTCGACGTGCGGGAGGCGCGCGCGCCGCGCCTGCTTCGTCGCGGTGCGGACCGTCGCGAGCCAGCGCGCGCGGGACTTCGCGGCGCGCTCGCCGCGCCACACGACGACCGACCGCTCGGCCTGCCACGGGACGACGACGTCGACCCCGATCTCGGTCGCGGCCTCGATGGCCATCTCGTCCCGGTCGCCCTTGGCGAGCGCCTGCACGAGCGTCACGACGACGGCGGGCTCGGGCTCCCGGTCCACCTCCTGGACGAGGAGCGTGACGCGACCGGCGTCGGCGTGCTCGACGACGCACCGCAGGCGCAGGCCGTCGCCGTCGACCACGTCGACCCGCTCGCCCGCGCCGCGCCGTTGGACCACCCCCGCGTGGCGGCCCTCGGCGCCGTCGAGGACGTAGCGGTCGCCCGGCGCGACGGCGTCGAGACCCGTCTCGGCGAGGAACACCGGAGCACTCATGCGCCGCCCGCTCAGCGCCCGGAGAGCTTGTCGCGCAGGCGCGAGAACACGCCCGGGTGCGCGGCCGCGAGGCGCGGCTCGGGCCGCTCCTCGCCACGCAGCGCCGCGAGCGAGCGCAGCAGCTGCTCCTGCTCCGGGTCGAGCGCCGTGGGCACCTGGACCTCGATGTGGACGTTGAGGTCGCCGCGCCCCGAGCCGTGCAGGTGACCCACGCCGAGGTTCTTCAGCGTGACGATCTGTCCCGGCTGCGTGCCGGGGCGCAGGTCGATCTCCTGGGGGCCGTCGAGCGTCTCGAGCTCGAGCACCGTCCCGAGCGCGGCCGCCGTCATGGGCACCTCGAGCGTGCAGTGCAGGTCGTCGCCGCGGCGCACGAACGTGTCGTGGTTGCGCTCGCGGATCTCGACGTACAGGTCGCCCGCGGGCCCGCCCGCCGGGCCGACCTCGCCCTGCGCGGTGAGCTTGATGCGCGTGCCCGTGTCGACGCCGGCGGGGACGTTGACCGTGATCGTGCGACGGCTGCGCACGCGCCCCTCGCCGGAGCACTCGGCGCACGGCTCGGGGATGACGGTGCCGAACCCCTGGCACGCGGCGCACGGCGCGCTCGTCATGACCTGGCCGAGGAAGGAGCGCGCGACGCGCTGGACCGTGCCGCGGCCGTGGCACACGTCGCACGTGCGGGGCGACGTGCCGGGGCGGCAGCACGTGCCGCCGCACGTGCCGCACACGACGGCCGTGTCGACCTGGAGCTCGCGCTGCGCGCCGAACGTCGCCTCGGCGAGGTCGATGTCGAGCCGCACGAGCGCGTCCTGCCCGCGCCGGGCGCGCGGGATCGGGCCCTGCTGCGCCTGGCCGCCGCCGAAGAACGTCTCGAAGATGTCCTGGAAGCCGAACCCGCCGCCCATGGGGCCGGTGCCGCCGCCCGGTGCGCTCGGGTCGACGCCGAGGTCGTACTGCTGGCGCTTCTCCGGGTTGGACAGCACCTCGTACGCGCGCGCGACGTCCTTGAAGCGGTCGCCCGCGTCCTCGCCCGCGACGTCCGGGTGCAGCTCGCGCGCGAGCCTGCGGTACGCCTTCTTGATCTGGTCCTGGCTCGCGTCACGGGACACGCCGAGGATCTCGTAGTAGTCGCTCACACGTCACTCTCTGCTGGTGCGGGTCGTGAGGCCGGCGCGGGGCCGGTCGTGAAGGGTCGGGGGCGGGCGTCGTCGGCGCCTGCTCCCGGCGGGGTGGCCGCGGAGCGGCTCACGTGCCGAGCACCCGCGACAGGTAGCGCGCCACGGCGCGCACCGCGGCGATCGTCCCGGGGTAGTCCATGCGGGTCGGCCCGATCGAGCCGACGAGCGCGACCGTGTCTCCGTCGCTACCGTAACCGGTCGTCACGACGGAGGTCTCCGCGAGCCCCTCGAGCTGGGTCTCGTGCCCGATCCGGACGCTCACGCCCGACTCGGCGGCCATCTCGGTGAGGAGGCCGAGCAGGACGACCTGCTCCTCGAGCGCCTCGAGGACGGGGCGCAGCGCGTGCTCGAACCGCATCCCCGCCCGGGCGAGGTTCGCCGTGCCCGCGAGCACGAGGCGCTCCTCGCTCTCCTCGGCGAGCGTCTGGGCGACGAGGTCGCCCACCGCGCGCACGAGCGGTGCGTCGTCCGGGTGGAAGCTCTCCGTGACGGCCGCGAGCGCCGGCGCGAGGTCCGCGAGGCGCTTGCCCGCGGCCGCGGCGTTGAGGCGTGCGCGCACCTCGGCGAGCGTGCCCTCGTCGGGCACGCTCGCGACCTCGAGCGTGCGCTGCTCGACGCGCCCCGTGTCCGTGATGATGACGACGAGCAGGCGCGTCTCCCCCACGGGCACGAGCTCGAGGTGGCGCAGCCCGGAGCGGCTGAGGGACGGGTACTGGACGACCGCGACCTGGCCGGTGAGCTGCGCGAGCAGGCGGCCGGCGCGGGCGATGACGTCGTCGAGGTCGACGCCCTCGGACAGGAAGGTCTCGATCGCACGCTTCTCCGGCGCGGACAGCGGCTTGACGCTCGAGAGGCGGTCGACGAAGAGCCGGTAGCCCTTGTCCGTCGGGATGCGCCCGGCCGACGTGTGCGGCTGGGCGATGTAGCCGGCGTCCTCGAGGGCGGCCATGTCGTTGCGGATCGTCGCGGGCGAGACGCCCAGGCCGTGCCGCTCGGTGAGCACGCGCGACCCCACGGGCTCGCGCGTGAGGACGTAGTCCTCGACGATCGCCCGCAGCACCTCGAGCCGGCGCTCCTCGCTCACGTCCACCTCCAGCGTGCCGCGCCGCCCCCGCCCGGTCGGCGGGCGGGTGTCGGCACTCTCGTCCTCCGAGTGCCAATCCTACGCGTTCGCGCGGCGCGTCCTGCGGTCCTCCGCTCGCCGCGAACGCAGGTCCAGGAGCCCCACGACGAGCGCGACCGCGACGAGGGCGATCGTCACGACGAGCGCGCGCCCCGCGGCGTGCGCCGCGCGCTCCCCGCTCGCGAGGCCGCCGTAGTACACGGCGAGCACGACGGAGATGCCGACCGCCGAGCCGATGCGCTGGCCGAGCTGGAGCATGCTCCCGGCCACGCCGGCGCGCGTCACGGGTACCTCGGACAGGGTGAGCGTCTGGTTCGGGGCGATGATCGTCCCGCTGCCCGCGCCCGCGACGAGCAGCACGGCCGCGAGCGCCGGGCCCACCGCCCCCGGCCGGTCGCCGAGCACGCGCACGACGGCGTCCGCCGCGACCACCCCGACGAGGACCACGAGCAGGCCGCCCACGACGAGCTGCCTGCCCCACCGCGCGACCCAGCGACCGGAGAACCACGCCGAGATGCCCGACGCGACCGCGAACGGCGTCCCGACGAGCCCGGCCTGGAGCGGCGTGTACCCGAGCTCGTCCTGGAGGTAGAGGGTGATCACGAGGAAGAGGCCCGTGAACCCCGCGAAGTACGCGAGACCCAGCAGCGCGCCGTTGCGGAACGAGCCGAGCCCGACGACGTGCGGGTCGAGCACGGCGTCGCCCGTGCGGCGCTGGTAGCGCCGCTCCCAGGCGGCCGCGCCGACCCCGGCGGCGAGCGCCGCCGCCAGCCACCACCACCGTGACGCGTCGTCGCCCCGGCCCGTCGTCGTGACGAAGGGCATCATCACGGCGAGCGTGGTAGCGCCGAGCAGGCCGAGCCCGACGAGGTCGAGACGGCGTGCGCCGGCCCCGGGCGCGCGCGGCGGCGGCCCGGGCACGAGGCGCCACGCGAACGGGAGCAGGACGGCGACGACGGGGATGTTGACGAGGAACACCCACCGCCAGCCCGCCGCGGAGCCGGCCGCGGCGATGAGGAGCCCGCCGAGCAGCGGGCCGAGCGCCGTCGACACCCCGATCGTGGCGCCGAACGCGCCGAAGGCCCGGCCGCGCTCGCTCCCCGAGAACTGCTGCTGGATGATCCCGACGACCTGCGGGTTGAGCACCCCGGCGCTCACGCCCTGGAGCAGGCGGGCCACGCCCAGCCACGTGTCGGTCGGCGCGAGCCCCGACGCGAGGCTCATGAGCGCGAACCCGACGAGGCCGACCATGAACAGCGTCCGGCGCGACCCGGCGTCGCCGAGACGGCCGGCCGGCACGAGCGCGAGGCCGAACGCGAGCGTGTAGCCCGCGACGACGAGCTGGAGCTGCGTCGGGCCCGCGCGCAGCGACGACTCGATCGACGGGAGGGCGACGTTGACGATCGACACGTCGAGCGTCGTGATGAAGCCCACTCCGAGGCAGACCGGGAGCACGCGCCAGCGCGCCGGGTCCGGCTCCGCGCGCGTGGGGCTCATCGCTCCGTGGTACCACCCGGTGCCCGGTGCGCGCGCGCCGGGCGCCACGCGCGCCCGGGCTCCGCGGACCGGCGGGGACGGTGTCCTAGGGTGACGGTCGTGTCCTTCGACCGCTACGGCTCCGACGTCCTCGGCGGCACGCCCGCCCCCTCCCACCACCGCGCGCGACCGGTGTCTCGGCCGCAGACCGCGGACCGCGGGCTCGTGGTCGAGGAGGTCCAGACGGGATGGGTCGGCGCCGTGGTCCGCGTCGAGAAGTCGGGCGGCATGCACGTCGTCGTGCTCGAGGACCGCGCGGGCCGCACGCGGACGTTCCCGCTCGGCCCGGGGTTCTGGGTCGACGGCGAGCCCGTCGTCCTCACGCCGCCCGTGACGTCGCGCGCCCCCGCCGCCCCGGCGCGCACGGCGTCGGGCTCGCGCGCCGTCGTCGGGCAACGGGCGCGCGTGGCCCGCGGCAGCCGCATCTGGGTCGAGGGCAAGCACGACGCCGAGCTCGTCGAGAAGGTGTGGGGGGACGACCTGCGCGTCGAGGGGGTCGTCGTCGAGCCCCTGCACGGCGTCGACGACCTCGCGGCGGCGCTCGCCGACTTCGGCCCGACGCCGCAGCGCCGCGTGGGCGTCCTCGTCGACCACCTCGTGCCCGGGAGCAAGGAGCGCCGCATCGCCGACGAGGCGCTGCGGCGCTCGCCCGCGGGCACGGTGCTCGTGCTCGGCCACCCGTACGTCGACGTGTGGCAGGCGGTGAAGCCCGCGCGGATCGGCCTCGAGCGGTGGCCCGTGATCGAACGGGGCACCGAGTGGAAGCGCGGGATCCTGCGCGAGCTCGGGTGGCCCGCGGAGTCCCCCGAGGACGTCGGGCGCGCGTGGCAGCGCATCCTCGGGACCGTCCGCTCCTACGCCGACCTCGAGCCCTCGCTGCTGGGCCGCGTCGAGGAGCTCATCGACTTCGTCACCGCGTCCTGAGACCGGGGCCGGGAACGCCTGTGCCCCGGCGTCGCGAGGCGGCGCCGGGGCACGAGGTGGACGACGGACCGCGTCAGGCGGCCGGGACGCCCCCGGACAGGCGCCGGTAGGCGTAGCCCACCGCGACGTAGCTCAGCGGGATCGTCACGAACAGGCCGAGACCGCAGGGGATCGCGCCGAGGATGTTGATGCCGAGCAGCGCGAGCAGCAGCAGGAACACCTGCCCGAAGTTCTTCGCGACCATCGAGAAGCTCGTGCGGACCGCCGTGATCGCATCGACGCCCTGGTCGAGCGCGACGTAGTAGACGAACGCGGAGAACAGCAGCACCGCGAGTCCCGGCAGGATGCACAGGAACAGGCCCACGCCGGTGAGGATGCCGACGATCAGCGCCGCGAGGAGCACGTTGACGACGTTGCCGATGCGGAAGAACGCCGCGACGTCCGGCTTGCGCCCGTCCACCTCGTCGAGCGCGCCGCGCGTGAAGAACGCGGTGACGAGGTAGCCGATCACGGTGCCCACGATCCCGAGCAGGATGTTCGTGAACGTGAGGCCCGTGACGGCGAGCACGTTGGTGTCGGTGTAGTCGAACTGGTCCTGGACCTGGTCGAAGCCGCCGGTGATCCAGTTCCACGCGACGTTCACCGCGAGGAAGATCAGCGCGACGAGGATCCACGGCCCGAGGTTCGACGTCACCTTGCGCCAGCCGTACGAGATCGCGTCGCCCACCGCGAAGGCCGGGCCGCCGACGCCGGGCTGCGGGGCGCCGTAGCCGCCCGCCGGCGGCGGGTACGACCCGGGCGGCGGGTAGCCGCCGTCGGCCGGGGGCGGGTACGACCCGGGCGGCGGGGCCGTCGGGCCGGGTGCGTTCGGGTCGCCGGGCGCACCGGCCGGGGCGCCGTAGGCGTCCGGCGCCCCGTACGCGGGCGGGCCTGACGGGGGCCCGGCCGGGTCCTGCGGGCCGGAGCCGTCGCCCGGTGCGGGCTCGTCGTCGCGGGGCGGCTGACCGCCGGGGTTCGTGGGGTCCGTCATGGTGCACCTCGTTCCTCGTCGTCACGTGCCGCGGTCAGCACGCTCCCTCGACCTGCTCGGTCCTATCGTGGCTGCTCAGCGGCCCGGGTGCGCGGCGAGCGCCGCGCCGCGGGCGGCGTCAGACGGGCTGCTCCGCGTTGAGGCGGCGGTACACCCAGGCGGTCGCGATCTGCGCGACGGGCAGCGCGACGAGCAGGCCCACGTAGCACAGGAGCGTGCCGACGAGCTGCGCGAGGTACACCCCGAGGAACAGCAGCGCGACGGCGCCGAGGTTCTTGCTCACGACCGAGAAGCTCGCCTTGAACGCGTCGAACACGCCCAGGTTCTTGTCGATGACGTAGAACAGCGTGAACTGGGCGAAGAACACGAAGACGAGCGGCCCCAGCACCGTGATCGCCAGCACGCTGGTCGCGACGCCGATGAGCAGCGCCACGAGGACGACGGTGCCCAGGTTCGGGAACCGGAAGAAGTCCCCGTACTCCAGCTTCTTGCCCCGTGTGACGAGCAGCGAGACGTTGACCACGGCGGCCTGGACGAGGAACGACAGCACGGCGAAGACCCCGACGAACAGGAACGTGCCGAAGCCGAACGCGAACCCGCCCGCGGTGCTGATCTCCCCGGTCACGGGGTCGACCGTCGTCGTGGCGGTCCCCACGAGGAGCGCCCAGAACGCGACCGACAGCAGCGCGAGCACCGCCACGTAGGTGAGGACGCCCGCGATGATGACCCCGGCGTTCTGCGTGAACTTGTTCCAGCCGTAGCCGAACGCGTCGGTGACCTGGATCGCCGCGCCGGGCTGCCCCGGCTGCCCGTACGGCCCCGCCGGGGGCGGGTAGCCGCCCGGCTGCCCACCGTAGGGCGGCTGCCCCGGAGGCTGCTGGCCGTACGGCGGCTGCCCCGGAGGCTGCTGCCCGTACGAGGCCTGCGGCGGGGCCTGCTGGCCGTAGGGGGTCTGCGGCGCGGGAGGCTGCTGCCCGTACGGCGGCTGGGCGGGCGGCGGGTATCCCGCGCCCGGAGCCGCCGGGCCCGTCGGCGCGGCGCCCGCGGGCGCACCGTACGGCTGGGCGGGCTGGGACGGCGAGGGCTGGGGCTGCGCGGGCGGGGGCGACGCGGGCGGCTGGTACCCGCCGGGCGCCTCGCCGTACGGCGACGCCGGGGGCGGGCCCGCCGGCGCGGCCTGCGGGGACGTGGGCGGCGGGGACACCGGCGTCTGCGGGGCGGGCGACGCCGGCGGCTCGGGGGCGGCCTCCCGGGGCGGGACCGGCTGGTCGCTCGCGTACGGGTCCTGCGGTGCCTGCGGCTCGTTCTCGTCCCGCGGCGGGCCGCCGGCGGTGCTGTCGCTCATGAGTCTCCTCGGTCGGTTCCGGTGGACCACGCGCGGGCGGGCAGCCCGCCCGGATGTGGACGTCGTGTGTCGGTCGCACATTTCGTGGCCCGTGAGGACAACCCTGGCGGGATTCGTCCGGTTCCGCTAGAGGAAACGCCGGGATCTGCGCAGGCCCGCGCGGATCTCACCCGGTCGCGCGCGAGGTCGTGGCGCGGGGCGGGCACGGGGCGGGCACGGGGATCAGCCGGTCGACGACCCGAGCCCGGCGGCGCGCGTCAACCCGTCCACGACGACCTTCGCGTACGCGGCCGTGCCCGCCTCCGTGGGGTGCACGCCGTCCGGCCCGAGCACCGCGGGGTCGGCGGCGACGGCCGCGGACCAGTCCGCGACGACGACGCCGGGGTGCCGCTCCGCGGCGGCGACCATCTCGGCGTTCGTGCCGGGGACCCACGGGCGGTCGGCGTACCCCGTGACGAGCACGACGCGACGACCGGGCCCGACGGCCGCGAGCAGCTCGTCGAGGGAGGCGGCGTTCGCGGTGCTGTTCGTGCCGAGCGACACGACGACGTAGGGGCGCAGGGCGCCCGCGTCGCGGGCCGTGGCGAGCGCGGCCGGACCGTCCTTCACCTGGCGCGAGACCGCGCCGTCGACGTACGCGCCGGGCAGCGCCGCGGTGAGCGCGGGGGCGCTCGCGAGCGTCACCGAGTCCCCGACGACGGTGACCTGGTCTCCCGGCGGGGCGACGGCGGGGGCGGTCTCCGCGGGCGCGTCGGCCGCCGCCGGGGCGGGCTCCTCGGTCGCGGCCCCCTCCCCCGGGGCGGGCTCCTCGGCGTCCGGCTGCGGCGCCGGCGCCGCGGCGTCGGGCCTGGCCTGCGTCGCGCGTGCAGCCTGCTCCCCCGCGGCGATCTGCCGCTCGACGCTCGTGGTGGCGGGCGCGTTGACGACGCCGGCGGCGCAGAGCCCGACGACGAGCGCGCACGACCCCGCGAGCGCCCACCCCCGACGCGTGAGGGCCCGCGACGCGGCGTCGTCGGGTCCCGGTTGCAGACGCCGGGCGAGGTCGCGCGCGGCGCCGCGCAGGCCGCGCCGCAGCACGGGACGCTCGACGTACCGGAAGGAGAGCGCCGCCGCGACGACCGTGACGGTGAGGGTCACGACGACCACCGCCGGGTGCACCGCACCGGGCGGCACCGGGCCGACGACGGCGCCGAGCGTGGCCGACGCGAGGACGAGCACGGGCCAGTGCCACAGGTACAGCCCGTACGAGCGCCGTCCGACCCACCCCAGCGGGCCGCGGTCGAGCTGTGCCCCCACGCCCGGCAGGCACACGACGGCGTTGAGCACCGCCGTCGCGGCGACGGCGCACACGAGCAGTCCGCCGCGGTACGCGAGCGCGTCGTCCCAGCGCAGCGTCGCGACGGCGGCCACGAGCACGACGGCGCCCGCCACCCCGCCGACGAGCACGGCGAGCCGGCCGCGGGGCGTGCGCACGCGGGGACCGCCGGGGAGGAGGGCGTGCGCGTCGTCGTGGTCACCGCCGTGGGGACCCGTCACGGGCCGCGCGTGCCAGAACGCGAGCGCCGCGCCGGCCATGAGCGCGAAGAGGTGCGTGTCCGTGCCGACGTACACGCGCGTCGGGTCGGTGCCGGGCGCGTACAGGAGCGCCATGAGTCCCGCGGAGGCGAGCGCGAGACCGGCGGCGGCCCACGGCGCGTGGCGCCGCAGGGGGCGCACGGCGCACAGGAGCACCACCGCGAGGGGCCACAGGAGGTAGAACTGCTCCTCGACCGCGAGCGACCAGAGGTTGCCGAACAGGTGCGGCAGCAGCGCGCCCGAGTAGGTGGCGCCGCTCGCGACGTCGACCCAGTTGCTCGTGAACGTCGCGGCGCCGAGCAGCTGCGGCCCGATGCCGACGAGCACGTCCCCGCCGACGACGGCCGCGACCGCCGTGCACACCGCGACCACGAGGACGAGTGTGGGGAGCAGGCGCCTGGCCCGGCGCGCCCAGAACGCGCGCAGGCCCACGTGGTGCCGGTCGCGGTGCTCGCGCACGAGCAGGGTCGTGATGAGGAAGCCCGACAGGACGAAGAAGACGTCCACGCCCACGTACCCGCCCGGGAACGTGGCCGGGGTGACGTGGAACGCGACGACGACGGCGACCGCGAGCGCCCGCAGGCCGTCCAGCCCCGGCATGCGCCGGTAGCGCACGGTCGGGCGGCCGGGGCGGCGCGCGCCGGGGGCGCGCACGTGCCCGAGGACCCGAGGAGCCTCGAGCGTCGGACGACCGTCCCCCGCGGGGGTCGTCCCGTGCCGAGATGCCTCGTGGGTCGTCGTCACTCGTCCGTGATCTCCCGTACCACCGTGTCCGCCAGCAACCGTCCCCGCAGGGTGAGCACCGCGCGTCCGGCGACCGCCGCACGGCCGTCGAGGAGCCCGTTCGCGACGAGCCCGGCGACGGCGCGCCGTCCGGCCGGGGACAGGACCGCGAGGTCGAGACCCTCGTGCAGCCGCACGCCGAGCATCGCCTGCTCGAGCCGGCCCTGGTCCCGCGTGAGGAGCTCACGCCCGGCGGCGGGGCTCGTGCCCGCCTCGAGCAGCGCCGCGTACCGGCGCGGGTGCTTCACGTTCCACCATCGCACGCCGACCCCGGCGTCCCCGGCCGACGCGCCCGTGTCGTCGGTCACGACGCCCGGGCCCGCCGGCGAGGCCGCGGGCGCGCCACCGGCCGAGGGTGCGAGGGCACCCGGCGCCGCGACGTACGAGTGCGCGCCAGGACCGATCCCCCACCAGTCGTCGCCGCGCCAGTACGCGAGGTTGTGGCGGCAGCGGTCGTCGTCGGTGCGGGCCCAGTTGCTCACCTCGTACCAGGTGAGCCCGGCGGCGGTGAGCAGCTCGTCGGCCAGCTCGTACTTCGTCGCCTGGTCGTCCTCGCTCGGCAGCGCGAGCTCGCCGCGGCGCACCTGGGCGGCCATCCTGGTGCCCGGCTCGACGACGAGCGCGTACGCGGAGACGTGGTCGACGCCGGTCGCGAGCGCAGCCTCCAGGCTCGCCCGCCAGTCGTCGAGGCTCTCCCCCGGGGTGCCGTAGATGAGGTCGAGCGAGACCTGGAGGCCCGCGTCGCGCGCCCAGCGCACGACGTCGGGGACGCGCCGCGGGTCGTGCGTGCGCTCGAGGGTCGCGAGCACGTGCGGCACGGCCGACTGCATGCCGAACGAGACGCGCGTGAACCCGGCGTCGGCGAGCTCGGTGAGGGACGCCGGCGTGACGGAGTCCGGGTTGGCCTCGGTCGTGACCTCCGCGTCGGGCGCGAGACCCCACGCGTCGCGCACGCCGCCCAGCAGGCGGACCAGGTCCCCGGCGGGCAGGAGCGTGGGCGTGCCGCCGCCCACGAACACGGTCGAGACGGGCCGCTCGGGCAGCCCGGCGTCGCGCAGGACGCGCACCGCGAGGTCGACCTCGCGCAGCGCGGTCGTGGCGTACGACGCCCGGCTCGCTCCCCCGCCGAGCTCGGAGGCCGTGTACGTGTTGAAGTCGCAGTACCCGCACCGCACCGAGCAGAACGGGACGTGCAGGTACACGCCGAAGCCGCGCCGCGCCGTCGGGCCCGACGTGCCGTCCGGTGACGACGGGCCGGACCCGGCGACCCACGCGGGCAGCGAGCCGTCGGGCGGGACCGGCTCGCCCTCGGGCAGCGCCGGGCTCACTTCTTCGACTTGTCCTTGGCGTCCTTGCCGCCCGCGGCGTCGGAGGAGAGCGCGGCGATGAAGGCGTCCTTCGGGACCTCGACGGACCCGATGTTCTTCATGCGCTTCTTGCCCTCCTTCTGCTTCTCGAGCAGCTTGCGCTTGCGGCTGATGTCGCCGCCGTAGCACTTGGCGAGGACGTCCTTGCGCATCGCGCGCACGGTCTCGCGCGCGATGACGCGCGCGCCGACGGCCGCCTGGATCGGCACCTCGAACTGCTGGCGCGGGATGATCTCCTTGAGCTTGGCGGTCATCATCACGCCGTAGTCGTACGCCTTGTCCTTGTGCACGATCGCGCTGAAGGCGTCGACCTGCTCGCCCTGGAGCAGGATGTCCACCTTGACGAGGTCGGCCACCTGGTCGCCCGACGGCTCGTAGTCGAGCGACGCGTACCCGCGCGTGCGGGACTTGAGCTGGTCGAAGAAGTCGAACACGATCTCGGCGAGCGGCAGCGTGAAGCGCAGCTCGACGCGGTCCTCCGAGAGGTAGTCCATGCCGAGCATCTGCCCGCGGCGGTCGTTGCACAGGCCCATGACGGTGCCGACGAACTCGCTCGGCGCGAGGATCGTCGCGCGCACGACGGGCTCGCTGACCTGCTTGATCTTGCCGCCCGGGAACTCCGACGGGTTGGTCACCTTGACGACCGTGCCGTCCTCGAGCGTGACGTCGTAGACGACGTTCGGCGCCGTCGAGATGAGGTCGAGGTCGAACTCGCGCTCGAGCCGCTCGCGCACGATCTCCAGGTGCAGCAGGCCGAGGAACCCGACGCGGAAGCCGAAGCCGAGAGCGACCGACGTCTCGGGCTCGTAGTTGAGCGCGGCGTCGTTGAGCTTGAGCTTGTCGAGCGCGTCGCGCAGCACCGGGTAGTCCGTGCCGTCGATCGGGTACAGGCCCGAGAAGACCATGGGCTTCGGGTCGGAGTAGCCGCCGAGCGCCTCGTCCGCGGGCTTGGCCGCGTTCGTCACCGTGTCGCCGACCTTGGACTGGCGCACGTCCTTCACGCCCGTGATGAGGTAGCCGACCTCGCCCACGCCGAGGCCCTTGGTGACGATCGGCTCGGGCGAGATGACGCCGATCTCGAGGAGCTCGTGCGTCGCGCGCGTCGACATCATGACGATGCGCTCGCGCGGGTTGAGGTTGCCGTCGACGACGCGCACGTACGTGACGACGCCGCGGTACGTGTCGTACACCGAGTCGAAGATCATGGCGCGCGCCGGGGCGTCGGGGTCGCCGACGGGGGCGGGCACGCGCTCGACGATGCGGTCGAGCAGCGCCTCGACGCCCGCGCCCGTCTTGCCCGAGACCTTGAGCACGTCGTCCGGGTCGCCGCCCACGAGGTTCGCGAGCTCCTCGGCGTACTTCTCGGGCTGCGCGGCGGGCAGGTCGATCTTGTTGAGGACCGGGATGATCTCGAGCTCGTTCTCCATCGCGAGGTAGAGGTTCGCGAGGGTCTGCGCCTCGATGCCCTGCGCCGCGTCGACGAGCAGCACGGCGCC
The DNA here is from genome assembly GCF_009711085.1 of Cellulosimicrobium composti. Classification (GTDB taxonomy): domain Bacteria; phylum Actinomycetota; class Actinomycetes; order Actinomycetales; family Cellulomonadaceae; genus Cellulosimicrobium; species Cellulosimicrobium composti. Next base: position 5,500 of record NZ_WMKA01000050.1, on the reverse strand, counting down.
CTCGCACGCGGCGAGCGAGCGCGAGACCTCGTAGGTGAAGTCGACGTGGCCCGGGGTGTCGATCATGTTGAGCGCGTGCGGCGTCTCGGCCCCGTCCACGTCGACGGCCCACGGCATGCGCACGGCCTGCGACTTGATCGTGATGCCGCGCTCGCGCTCGATGTCCATGCGGTCGAGGTACTGCGCGCGCATCGCGCGCGGCTCGACGACACCGGTGAGCTGCAGCATGCGGTCGGCCAGGGTCGACTTGCCGTGGTCGATGTGCGCGATGATGCAGAAGTTCCGGATCAGCTCGGGCGGCGTGGCCGCGGGCTGGATGCGGGTGCTCGGCTGGGCGCTGGGGATCGGGGACAACGCGGGTGCGCTCCTGGGAGTGGCGTGCGGGTCGGGCCGCGCGCCGCGAGGGCGGGGCGCGCCGACGGTCGCTCTCGGGCGGGCGGGAACGACCATTGTCCCACGTCCTGCGGCGGCCCGGTCCTCGTCCCGCCGCCCTGCGAGACCGCGCGGCCCGGCCTAGCGTGGAGGGTCCGCCGGCGCCGCGCGCCGGACCGTCGACGAGAGGAGCTCTCATGGCCGACCGGGACCTCGCCGGACGCCGCGTGCTGGCGATCGTGACCAACTACGGCGTCGAGCAGGACGAGCTCGTCGTCCCGCTGGAGCACCTGCGCGAGAAGGGGGCTGCCGTCGACGTCGCCGCCGCGTCCTCCGACGACGTGCAGACGCTCGTCGACGACAAGGACCCCGGGCGTACCGTCAGCCCGACGCTCACCCACGCCGACGCCGACCCCGCCGCGTACGACCTGCTGCTCGTGCCCGGCGGGACGATCAACGCGGACGCCCTGCGCCTGCAGGACGACGCGGTCGGCCTCGTACGGGCGTTCACGACGTCGGGCAAGCCGGTCGCCGCGATCTGCCACGGCCCGTGGGCGCTCATCGAGGCGGCCGCCGTCGAGGGCAAGACGCTCACGAGCTACCCCTCGCTGGAGACCGACGTGCTCAACGCGGGCGGCGCGTGGGTGGACCGCCCGGTCGTGCGCGACGACGACGGCTACACGCTCGTCACCTCGCGCGACCCGGGCGACCTGGACGCCTTCCTCCGCGAGGTGGACGCCGTCCTCGCCGGCTGACGGGGGCCTCCCCGCGCGTGGGTGCCTCGTGGCAGGCTCCGGCCATGGACGACGGCCTCGACCACCTCGCGCTCCTGTCCCGGTTCCAGGGTGCGTTCCTCGCGCTCGTGCCCGACGCCGACCCGCGCGCTCCCGTGCCCGCGTGCGGACGGTGGCGGGTCCGCAACCTCGTCGAGCACCTGGGCCGCATCCACCACTGGGCGGCCGCCCAGGCACGACGGCGCCACGAGACGCCGCTCGGGCGCGGGCCGTTCGACCTCGCCCCGTTCTACGCCGAGCACGCGGCCGAGCTGCGCGCGACGCTCGCCGAGCTCGACCCCGACGCGCGGGCGTGGACCCTGCTCGAGTCCGACGACCCCGGCTCGACCGTGCGCTTCTGGCACCGGCGCCAGACGCACGAGACGCTCGTCCACCTCCACGACCTGCACGCCGCGTGCGGCCGCGCGGTCGACGACGTCGCGCCGGCCGTGTGGGCGGACACCGTCGACGAGGTCGTCACCGTCATGCAGCCGCGCCAGGTCCGCCTCGGCCGGGTCGGGCCGGTCGAGCGGCCCGTCACGCTGCAGGCGACGGACGCCGGGCGGTCGTGGACCTTCGGTGCCGGCGACACCGTCGCGACCGTGCGCGCGCCCGCGCGCGAGCTCGCGCTCGTGCTGTGGGGTCGCCGCACGCCCGAGGAGGCCGGCGTCGTCGTCGAGGGCGACCCCGCAGCGCTGACCAGGGCGCTCGACGGCCGGATCACCCCCTGACGCGCGCGGGTCGCGCCGGGGCGACCGGTAGATTGCGCGCGTGACTCGCAACCGATGGCTCGGACTCCTCACCGACGTGGCGCGCGCCGTCGCGTCGGGGCTCACGCGCTCGCAGGGAACCCCGGGCGGCACGGACACCCGGGGCCGCGGCACGGGCAGCACCACGGGCTCCGGCGCCGCGGCGACCCGTGCGCCGGGGCGCGGCCGGGCGCCGTCGGGCCGCACCCCGACCCCGGGCCCTCGGCCGTCGCCTCCGCGCCAGGGCGGCGCGCCCGCGAGGACCGCGACCCGCGCGGGCGGGTACCCCGGCGACTACGAGGGCGCGGTGCGCGCCCAGTACGCGCCCGAGCTCGACGGCGACCCGGACCCGGGCGAGATCGTGTGGACGTGGGTCCCGTACGAGGAGGACCACTCGCAGGGCAAGGACCGCCCCGTGCTCCTCGTCGGGTCCGACGGCGCGTGGCTCCTCGGCGTCATGCTCACGAGCAAGGACCACTCGCGCGACGCGCACGACGAGGCGCGGTGGGGCCGCTACTGGCTCGACATCGGCTCCGGCCCGTGGGACGCCAAGGGCCGGGACAGCGAGGTGCGGCTCGACCGCGTGATCCGGGTCGACCCGGACGCGGTCCGACGCGAGGGCGCCGTCGTGGGCCGCGACGTCTTCGACCGCGTCGTGCGGGGCATCGCCGAGCACCGCTGACGACGTTCGGGCCCGATTGGGCTCTGAGCGGTCGCGCTGGTATTCTTGTTGGTCGCGTGTCCGCCCAGGTCGGCGGGCACAGCCCCAGCCCCTCTCCACGGGTTCCCCACCCCAGTCCCGGAGCTGGAGCCGCCCTCTACGACCTATCCGCTCGCTCCGGCGAACAGAACCAGAAAGTCCACACGTGGCCAACATCAAGTCCCAGATCAAGCGCATCCGTACGAACGAGAAGGCTCGCCTGCGCAACAAGGCGGTCAAGTCCGAGCTCAAGACGTACGTGCGCCGCGTGCGCGAGGCCGTCGCCGCCGGCGACAAGGAGGCGGCGACCACCGCGCTCCAGGCTGCCTCGCGCAAGCTCGACAAGGCCGTCTCGAAGGGCGTCATCCACGCGAACCAGGCCGCGAACCGCAAGTCGGCCATCGCGAAGGCCGTCAACGCTCTCTGAGCGCACGGTTCGCCCGCGTCGCTGTGACCCGCTGATCGTCGCGACGACCGCACAGGCTTCCCACGAGGGGCGCCGACCCGCACGGGTCGGCGCCCCTCGTGCATGCCCGGACCTCGCCGGGCCGCCGGTCTCCGACGCCGGACGGCGCGGGCGCGTCAGCGGCCGTGCGCCCGCGCGATGGTGAGGACGGCGCGCTCGACCGCGAACACCGGGTCGCGGCCCGCACCCTTGACCTCGGCGTCGGCCTGCGCCACGGCGCTGATCGCCGTCGCGAGGCCCTCGGGCGTCCAGCCCGCGAGCTCGCGCCGCGCGCGGTCGACCTGCCACGGCGCCAGGCCGAGGTCCTTGGCCGCGGCCCCGCCACGGCCGCGCATCGCTCCGACCTTCGCGAGCGCACGGAGCTTCATCGCGAGCGCGGCGACGATGGGCACCGGGTCGGCGCCCGTCGCGAGGGCGTGCCGCAGGAGCGCGACGGCCTCGCCCACGTGGCCTGCGACCGCGGCGTCGGCCACGCGGAAACCCGTCGCCTCGACCCGTCCGCCGTAGTAGCGGTCCACGACGGCCTCGCTCACCGTGCCGTCGGTGTCCGTGACGAGCTGGCTGCACGCGGCCGCCAGCTCGCGCAGGTCGGTACCGACCGCCTCGACGAGCGCGCGCACCCCGGACGCGTCGATCCGGCGGTGCGCCCGGCGGAACTCGGCCGTGACGAACGCGGCCTTGTCGGAGTCCTTCTTGATCGCGTCGGCAGCGACGACGGGTGCCCCGCTCGCCTTGATCGCGTCGAGCATGCGCTTGCCGCGCACCCCGCCGCCGTGCACGACGACGACCGTCGTCTCCGGGTCCGCGACGGGGACGTAGTCCACGACGTCCGCGACGAGCGCGTCCGTCGCGGCCTCGGCGCCCTCGACGACCACGACCTTCGCCTCGCCGAACAGCGAGGGGCTGGCCGCGACGGTGAGCATGCCCGCCTGGTACGTCGAGCCCTCCATGGTGACCTTCTCGACCTCGGGGTCCCGCTCGCGCGCGAGCCCGACGATCGCGTCCACGGCCCGCTCGGCCAGCAGCGACTCCGGCCCCTGCACGAGCACGACGGGCGCGAGCCGGACGTCGTCCCACGCGAGCGACGGACCGGCGGACGGGCGGGCGGAGCGTGTCGGCGCGGGCATGGCACCAGCCTGCCACGCCCCGCCCACCACGGCGGACGCGCCGATCTCACGGTGGACACCATCCGCTCGCCCGGTGGCCGACCGCGTGCCCGACCGCGTGGTTCCCGACCGTCCGTCGACCGGGAGCGCGGTGGCGGGCCGCGCGGTCAGCCGCAGCCCGAGGCCGCGAGGACGCCGTCCCGCACGACGAGCGCGAACGTCCCGCACGTGTCGGTGCGCAGCACGGTCGCGCCGACGCCTCGGTAGAGGTCGAGCGCGCGGTCGGTGGGGTGGCCGTAGGTGTTCTCCCCTGAGCTCACGAGCGCGACCGTCGGGGACAGCACCTCGGCGAGGCGGTCGGACTGGGTCGCGGAGCCGTGGTGCGCGACCTTGACGACGTCGACCGGCGCGCTCCCCTGCTGGGTGAGCGTGCGCGCGAGGCTGCTCTGCCCGGCGTCCTCGAGGTCGCCGAGCGCCACGACGTCGACACCCTGCACGCGCACGCGGAGCACGACGCTCGCGTCGTTCGCGCCGCCGTCGGCCTCGCCGGCGCCGCGGGCGGAGCGGCCGGGCGGGACCCGGTCGGACGACGCGCCCGGACCGGCCTGCAGCACCTCCCACACCGCGCCGCCCGGTGACGCGCCGCCCGGTGACGCGCCGCCGGGTGCCGCGCCGCCGGCGGCTCCCGCCTGTCCGCCGATGTGCACAGCGCCGGGGCTCCCACGCTCTCCGGCTCCGCCGGCCGTGCCCGCGTCGCCCGCCCGCGCGACCTGGACCGGGACGCCCGCTGCCGCGAGCGCGCCCACCGTGCGCTCCGCCTGTTCCGCCGGGTCCGCGGTGGCCGTGACGAGCGCGAGCCCCACGGTCCGGCCTCGCAGCACCGCGTCGAGCCCGCCGACGTGATCGGCGTGGAAGTGGCTGAGCACGAGCAGGTCGACCGTCTCGACCCCCAGACCGTCGAGGCAGCGTCCCGCCGCGTCACCGGGCGGCCCGACGTCGACGACGACCGCCGCGCGCGGTCCCGAGCGGAGCACGAGGGCGTCACCCTGACCGACGTCGCACGCCACGACCGCCCAGTCCCGCGGCACCGGACCGCGCCCGACCGTCACGGGCCGCACGAGCACGACGACCACGACGACGACCGCGGCGACGAGGAGCACGGTCGCGGCACGCGCCGTCGCGGGCGGGCGACCGGCCGGACGCGACGGACCCCGCACCGGCAGTCGCCAGGAACCGCCCCCGACCGACGACCCGGCGCCGCGCGCAGCCGGTCGGCCGGGGCCGCGCGAGGCCGACCGGCGGAGGTCGCGCACGGCCCGTCCCGCGCGCTCGCG